>NZ_CABDUX010000001.1:1310334-1965501 GCF_901411515.1 Raoultibacter phocaeensis | reverse complement strand
CTGTAAGCGTTGCCCTTGCCACTGCGGCTGCGACGACAACGGCAGCCGCAGCCGCAGTGGCAAGGGCAACGCTTACAGGGCGGTGCCTTTCGTGGGAACGCTCAGCTTCGAAAGGTCGATGCCCTCGAGCTCGAGGAGGGCAATCTTTCGGGGCAGGCCGCCGCCGAACCCGGTAAGGCTTCCGCTCGCACCGACGACACGGTGGCATGGCAGGATGATAGAAATGGGGTTGTGACCCACTCCTCCCCCGACAGCGCGAGCCGATGCACGGGTCCCCGTTTCTTCGGCGATTCGCTGGGCGATTTCTCCGTAAGTTGTCAAACTGCCGTAGGGAATCGAGGCAAGCTGCTTCCATACGCGCTGCCTGAACTCCGTACCGCGCGGCTTTACCTGGGGAATAGGACCGGGATCCCTGCCTTCGAAGTACGCATCAAGCCACGCGCGCGCCTCGCGTAAAATCGGAAGATCGGGACGCGCTTCGCACGCGCCAAGTGTTGCTTTGTCGTACTTCTGTTGTTCGAACCACAAGCCCACAAGCGACTCGCCGTCGCTTGCCAGCGTGATCGTGCCCAAGGGAGATTCGTAGAGGTCGATGAAATCCATGGGTGTTAACTCCTATCGGTTTCAGGGTTTTCGGATGCGGGCAGGCCGGGATCGGGTTTGCTGGAAACGGGCGGTACGGTTTCGGGGTTTTCGGATACGTGCGATACCGTTTCAGGATGCTCTGATGCAAGCGGCGCCGGTTCGGAGGTTGCAGGGGGGTGGATCAGTACCGTTTCAGGATACCCGGATGAGGGAGATACTGGTTCGGAGGCTGCGCTTGGCCGAGGTGCCGCCTTCTCGGCATGGGCCGACCAGATCGACATGACGGCATAGGAGCGCCACGGCCTCCAGTCTTCGGAAAGCGCAGCCACCTCGCGCGGCTTTGCACCCGGGAACGCGCCGAGCACGCCGAGATCCGATGCCGGAAACGCATCGGGGTGAGCGTAAGCGCGCATGAGCAGGTACTGCACGGTCCAATCGCCGATCCCGGGAATGGCTTTGAGCGCAGCCGCATCAGCTTCGAGGTCGGAGCCAGGACAGAGTCCGACGTCACCCGAACATACGGCTTCGGCGAGCGCGCAGATGGCACGCGCGCGCTGCCTGATCACGCCGAGCTCGCCGAGACGGTTTGCCGCATCAGAAGCGCAAAACGCAATGGGGGAAGGAAACGCGACGCCGAGCTCGTCGAACGGCGTCTGTGCCGGCAGACCGAATTCGCGCGCGACCCGTCCTGCGAGCGTACCGGCCGCCTTGACCGTAATCTGCTGGCCGAGGATGGCCCGTACCGCCATCTCGAATCCGTCGAAACAGCACGGAAGCCGTATGCCCGCTATGCGGTTCTCGGGAGCGACGCGTGCGTAAAAGTCTTCGAGCCCCTTCTCGATGGACGTCGGCAGGCAATCGGTGTCGAACAACCGTCGCACGCGGGCGAGCACGAGGGGAAGATCGTCGAACAGCTCAGGCGACACCGTAACGGAAAGGCGGTTCTTACCGGGTTCATCTTCAACCTTGATCCAGCCAATGCGCATGCCGCCGCTGCGGTCGCCGCCACGCGAACCACCCTGAGCATCGTCGTGCAAGGAAGCATCCGCCTCCGCACCCTCGCGTGAAACGCCCCGAGCGTCTCCGTGCAAGGGAGCATTCGCAGCGGCGGCATCATGCAAACGATCTGGGAAGTCACCACGAGAAACGCCGTCCGACGCACCTGCGTCGAGACGGACGGTGCGCAGGTATGCGTTTTCGCTCACCGCCTCAACGCCCTCGATCGCGCGCATGCGCAGAAAATCGAGCAGCAGATCGAAGCGAAACGGAGGCCGGTAGCCCACGTGCAGCACGATGGGGCCCGAATCGGCTCGGACGTTCCCGTATGCCGCTTTGACACGGAAGCGCGTTGGCGGCATGCGGTAGCGCGCAGAGAACGCATCGTTGAAACGGCGAACCGACGAGAACCCACACGCGTACGCGACCCGCGTGATGGGAAGGTCCGTATCGGTGAGGAGGCTTTTCGCCAAAAGCAAGCGGCACGTAGTGCGATATTCCGTGGGCGTTACACCGAACGCCCGCTCGAACAGGCGGCGAAACTGCCGCTCGGAGAGCCCAAGTTCGGCAGCGATATCGGCGACCTTGTTCGACCCGGCGCCCTCCTTGATGAGCAGCGCCGCCCGCCTGACCGCGCGATCGGTATCGGGCGCTAGGGGCACCCCGGGTGCCAACTCGGGGCGGCACTTGAGACAGGGACGAAACCCCGCAGCCTCAGCTTCGGCGGCCGTCCGATAAAACGTGCAGTTCTCCCGTTTCGGACGCTTGGCCGAACAGACCGCGCGACAGTAGATGCCCGTCGTGCTCACGCCGACGAAAAACAGCCCGTCGAGACGCGGATCGTGCATGCCGAGGGCTTCCCAGCAGGTATCGCCATCGGGAAGAGACGTGCCCGCTTTCCCCTCCGATGCGAGAACCTCCTCGACCGCATCAATACCGAACGTTTGGTTTTGCCGAGCGACTGGCGTGGCTTGCTGTTCCATGTACGCTTCCTTCGCAATTGGTCTTCGAGACCATGAAACCACACCCGGGCGAAGCACGCTAGCCGTTTTCGGACATGAAAGTAAAACGGCTTAAGCTCCCGTATCCCGCAGCGCTTCGAGCTTCGCGCGGACGGAAGGATCGATGCGATCGGCCACCGTGTTCTTTTTGGAAACGCGTGGAGTGGCATCAAGTTCGTTTTCGACGAGCAGATTGTTCATCTCCCAGCTGAAATCGTTCGCGCTCATGCGATCGATGCCGCCGCCGAACACCGTATCCTGGATGGTCGCATCGCTTGTAACCACAAGCGCCTCGACGCCGCGTTCGCGAGCGTCGTGGGCGAGCTTTTCGATCACCTTGTCGGCCGACTGGCCCGATGGCGAGAACATGATGCGCACGCCGCCGACCGATTCGGCCTCGCCGGTGGAAAACTTGTTTTTCGCGCCGTCGAACACGATGACCGCGCCCCATTCGTGGCCCGCGTAGCTCACCACGTCGTTGATGAGCGTTTCGCGCGCGAGGTTAAATGCATCATCGGTGTAATCGGGACCGGCGATCTGCTTGTAGCGGCTGCCCGAACGAAGCACGTTGTAGCCGTCGATGATGAGAATTTTTCTGCGCTGTTTTGCCATGATACATCGCCCCGAATGCGAGCTAGCGGTTTTGCCGCATCCATTCGTACATGCAGGCGGTGGCCGCCTGGGCTACGTTGAGCGAGCCGACGTTGCCCGCCTGCGGAAGCTTCGTGAGAAAGTCGCATGATTGTTGGGTGAGCCGCGCGAGCCCTTCGCCCTCGTTGCCCATCACGAGCGCGATCTTGCCCTTGAGGTTGGAATCCCACACGACTTCCTTCGCATGCTCGCTTGCGCCCGCAACCCAGTATCCCTCGGCCTTCAGGCGCTCGATCGTCTGTGCGATGTTCGCAACCTGGCTCACGCTGAGATGGCTGATGGCCCCTGCCGAGCTCTTGTAGGTAGCGGCCGTCACATGCGCACTGCGCTTGTTGGGGATGACGATGCCGCTCGCGCCGACCACCTCGGCCGAACGGGCGATGGCGCCGAGGTTGCCTGCGTCGGTGATGTGATCGAGCAGGATCACGAGCGCAGCGCCTCCGTGCTCTTCGGCATGCGCTGCTGCCGCGTCGAGGATCGCTTGCACGTTGCAGTACTCGTAGGGCTTGGTTTCGGCCATGACGCCCTGGTGGCTCCCCCGCTCGGACTTCTCGTCGAGATCGCGGCGGCGAACGGTTTTCACCTGCGCACCGGCCTTTTTCGCCTTGCGCAGGATATCCTCTACAAGGCCGTCGCGGTTGAGGTTATCGGCGATCAGGACCTGTTTGATGGGCACGTGCGTACGCAGCGCCTCGATGACCGGGCGTTTGCCCTCGATGTAATCTGCCATGGTCGGTGTTGTTCCTTCTCAAAGTAGCGATTGGTTGCCCCATGGTAGCAGGGAGCGGCGCGCGCGAACGGCCCCGCACTCAAACCAGCAGAAAACGAGCAAGAAGGGGCGTGAAGCTGGGGCGAAGTGCGGCGGGTGGTAAGGGACGCGATGGTGGATAAGAGGAACGAACCGAGTGCGGATACGCTTCGACGGACGGGGCGAGACGGACGCTTACGTGAACGTTGGATCCCCGGAGCCTTCGCTTACGAGAACGTGAGGTCGTCGGAGTCGATGCTTTGCATCCAGGCGATATAGGTATCGGGGTAGTGCGACGACAGCGTGGATGCGAGGTCGAGTTGGGAGACCGTCTGCACGGCGTTCACGACGCCGATGGGACTCATAAGAGAATCGAGCGAGGGGATGGCCTCGGCCACCTCGGCACCGAACTCGTCGAGCTTCTCGAGATCGGCTGTTGCGCACGGGTTGTCGAAACCGGTATTGGTGCGAAACGCCTGCTGCATCCCCTCGTACAGGGGCGAGAAATCTGCGCAGGTCACATCGGGAAGCGAAACCGTAGTACCGTAGCGGCCGAACCCCCATGAGAGAGACGGCAACGTGGGCACGATATCGGAAGCGTTCGCCACGTTGAAGATGTTGCCGTAGAGAGCGTTGTCGCGGTCGGCGCACTGCGTGGAACTCGGCGAAGCGAACGTATAGGCGAACACGCCTTGGGCGGGGGCAAGCGCGCGTTCGGTGCCGCTCGCGTTATCGAGGTCGGCGGCGAGCAGGTTCGCAACCGCGCCTCCCCTGCTGTGTCCTGAGACGAGGATTTTCGTGTGCTCGGGATCCGCGCCGATTTCCTTCGCATAGCCTTGCAGCGACTCCATGACCTCGGCTTCGGCCATCTTGAATCCTTGGTGATCACGGCCCTCCGCAGATTCGCCCTCGCCGACCATCTTGAAGTTGCTCAGCCACTCGATGCCGTAGCTGCCGCGCACGCCGACGAAAATGAGCGTCTGGTCGGGCGAGCCGTTTTGCCCTGGGAGGGTTTTCGAAGCGAACGCGTAGGCGGCGACATCATGCGAGCCCGCGAACAACGCGCCGATCTGGTCGAGCACGTGGCTGCGCAGCGCGAAGGATTCGGTGCGGATGTTTTCGAACCCGAGGGCACCGAGCGTCTTTTCCGCATAGGGCACCGAACCCGCCACGCTTCCGTAGAACTGCGATTCGGAATTGACGATCGCGCTTAAAACGGCGCACGCTGTGGCGAGCTCATGGTTGTACGTGCGCGAATCGTGTGCGAACCACGAATCGTCGAACGTGAGGGCAGTCGAGGTGAGGCCCGAAGGGTTCTGAGGATCACTCGAGGCGACGACTTCGCTACAGTAAGAAGCGAGCACGGTTGCCCGACTACCGGGAGCCATCCGTTGCTCGCCCTCCCCCGGCTCGTAGGCGTTTGCCTGCGGCACCGGAAGCAATCCGACAAGAGCAGCGTTGTAGCGCATTTGTACCGAGAAGAACGAGACGAGCACGAGGCAGAGGCACGTGGTCGCCATGATGCGCAGCACCGATCGCACACGTTCGCGGGCCACAAGCCGTCCTTTCTCGTCAAGGTGCGCATCTGCCGCACACCCGTCGCGGTGGGTTTTCGACAGTATAGAGGCCGAAAGCGCAATCCACGCACAGGTGAGCCGAACCGAAAGAGGATCTCCACGTTTGTAAGGGTGATGTAAGGTTTTGCGGAAAAGAGCGACTTGCCAACACACGTCTGTTCGACAAGCACCGATGTTCGCGTGGGAGACAGCAGCTCCCATAGACCCACTACGGTGTCGTCGAAGCGAGCAGGTCTTCCGAACAACAATGCAGCGTGCGTGCAATCCGGCATCGACCGATCAGGCCTTCTCGAGAACGGCTTTCAGCAGCCCTGCAGCCACCCGGTAGAACGGCTCGCGGGCCTCTTCGGCCACCCTGTCGGCAAAGCGAGGCATCCAGGTGAGCGCGTGCTCTTCGAGAAAGCGCTTATGGGTGGCTGCCCATGAGCCCGCGGGGTTGCCGAGCGCGCGGCCCGCGGGCGTGTCCGGGCCCCCTGCGGTTTCCGATCTCGCGGGCGGCTCGGCACTTCCGGGCGCGGCGGCCATGCCCGCCTCGAGCATGCAGAGGTACTGGAGGAACTCGAGCTCCGTATCGACGCGGTCCAAGGGCTCGTTCGTGCCCTCGGGGCGGCCGAGGCCGCACGACCTCATGAAGCGCTCGACGGCCATGGAGTGGGGGTTCACGAACAAAAGCGCCTGCACCCCGTCGTCGGCTGCGCGCTGCACGCCCTCGTAAGGGCTGACAGCCGGCTCGGGCGCCCCCACGAACAGGCGGGTTGCCTCGGCGCGCAGGGCGTGCAGGAGGGCTTCCGGGTTCCAGCCCGCGTACTCGTCGAGGCCTTCGTCCCAGCCGTCGGGCAGTACGAGGCCGAGCGCGCCCGCGACCTCGGCGGCGGCTTCGGCCCACTCCCCGGAGGCGACCGCTTCAGCGAGCTCAAGCGTCGGGTAGCGGAGGGAGAGCGCGAGGAGCTCGTAGGCCACAGCCCATGTCCGCAGGTCCGCGGACGTGCAGCCTTCGGCCTGGTTCTTCTCAGATTCAGCCATCGGTCCCCCCTTCGTTGTCGTTTTCGGCTCGCACGGCTTCGCTTTTCTTCCGAATGAAGTTGTACAGCCACTTCCAATGCACGACGACGTGCACGAGCAGCAACGCCAACAGTACCTTGGCTGCTATCGAGTGCAGCGGATCCCAGAAGTAGTAGCCGTCCGCGTACAGCCCGAACGCGGGCAGCACGGCCCCTGAGATGCATATTCCCGACACCGTAACCACCATGAACGCGACGAGGATGAACGCGTCAAGGATTACGTTACCCGTTCGCACCCATGATCCAGAAATAACGTTTCGCAGCGCCTCGACTACCCAATCGAAATGCACGATGCCGTGTACGAAAAAAACCAGCAGCACTCCGAGACCCAACCACTCGTGTAACCCTATTCCAGTAAGCGATGGATTAGCTACTATCAAGTATATAAGAAGCGCCACAACGTCGATGATCATGTGTTTCTTATCCACTATGCCCCCTAAAGCTTTCTTACCAGCAGAATCAAACCGACGACGAGCGCAACAGGTGCGAGAATCCACACGTTCAGGCTCATATCGGACGGCTGGTAGTAGCGGTCGACGAGCGTTTCCCACGCATGGCACTCGGCTGACGTACATGTTGCCTCGGGACACGTCATCTCGTGTAGACCGTCTGGTTCGGGAACGGCTTCGAAGCCATGACACTCGCCCGAAGCGCACCTCGTCGCTGGGCACGGCGAGTCCTCGGCTATCGCCTGCGGGATACCCACCGATCCGTCGGCGAGCATCCCGGCGCCAAAAACACATGTTCCGATAAGAACGAACACTGCAAGTGCAATGAGAGTCTTGCGTATCATTTCGACATCCAGTTCTCAAAAGGGGCGTGCGAAGACCCATTGGGGCCATCCGCACGCCCTTCCAACGGAGAGGTTAGTGGGATTCGGACACGGGCCTCAACGGAAGGAACTTGAGCCCCAGAAGAAGCACCAGCGCACCAAGACCTATCACGCCAAACACGATGCCTAGCTCCAAAGGAGTCGGCCAGTACACCATTCCCTGGTAGGCCTGCCCGAGCGTACCCGAAGCATCGGTAACCGTATAGCCTGACATCGGACCTGCGTAGTCGAGGTTCGGGATCTGGAAGCCGCCGACAAGCAGCTGCACACGTTTGCAGAAGATGGCGACAACCGCCGCGAGGGAGGCCACGACTATCAGGCCATTGCGACGCAGAGCCGGTACGAATGCGACAACAGCAGCGAACACGCTAAGCGCTATCTCTGCCCAGAAGAACGGCGCGAGGGGACCCGTGGTGAGCATTGCGACAACGTCAGCACCCGAACCGCCGGGGAAACCCTCGGTGAGCAGATCGCACGCGAAGAAGTAGAGGTCAACGCACACGAATGCGCCGAGCATCTTCGCCATTTTCACGACGTTCTCCTGCGCGAGCTCCATATAGCCCGCACGGCGAAGCGCTATCACAACGACGAGCACGAGCGCGGTGCCGCACACGAGCGCAGAAGACACAAACCATGGAGCCATGAGTGCCGTATGCCACATCTCGCGACCAACGTTCAGCGAGAAAATCCACGCGGTCACGCTGTGGACGAGAATGGCACACACAAGCGCTATCACCGAGATCACGCGAAGAACCTTTTGGGAGGCCTTGCCGGCCTCGGCACGCAACGTCGCCCATAGGTAAACGATCGACAGGATCAAGTACACAGCAAGTACGATGATATCCCACATAAGCGGAGACGAAAGATTCGAGTAGGCAAAGAGCTCCCACAGTCGCAACGGCTGCCCAAGGTCTACGATCACAAAGCCGATGGCGAGCACCGTGCAGCAGATCGATGTCCACACGGCGACCTTCGATACGCCGCCGAAGCCTTTGATGCCCAACGCCTTCGGTACCGAACTGATGATGAGGCCACCCGCAGATAGCCCTACAAGAAACATGAACATCGTAATGTAAAGGCCCCACGAATCGAGGTTGCGCATCCCAGTCTGCGCGAGGCCACCCGTAAGCTGTATTCCCCACAGCACGATCCCGGCAATGGCCACGGCGGCTGCAATGACGATTGCGACGTTAATGCCTTTGCCCCCGAACCTGGCAGCAGGAGCCTTTGACGACGGTGTCGCCTGGTTGTTCTCAGACATTTGTTATCTCCCTTTCTGCTTAGACGAGGTAGTAGACGGAGGGGTTGGTTCCTTCGCTTGGAAGGAGCTGCATGTATTCTCGCGTTGCTACGAGCTGTGATACTTCCGATTCGGGATCGTTGAGATCTCCGAAGTATCGGGCATACGCGGGACAGCCGTCGACGCAAAGTGGGTTTTGACCTTCGGCAATACGGTGGTAGCACATCGTGCACTTCTCGACCACATGCTTCTGATGAGCAGGCACGCTCGCCTCCCCCATGGCAAAATCGACCGAGTAGGTCGGATCTTCCCACGTAAAGGACCGAACACCCGTATAAGGGCAAGCTGCCATGCACATGCGGCAACCGATGCACTTGTCAAAGTCCTGCCGCACAGCTCCCGTTTCAGGATCTTTGTAGGTAGCGCCCACAGGGCACACTTTTACACATGCAGGATTATCGCAATGCTGGCATGCGATGGTGATGAACGTCCGAGATGCCGCCTTGTATGTTCCGCCGAACGAGTCCATACCTTCGCCGCCATCGGTCATGACGCGGTTCCACCACATGCCATCGGGAATGTTATTCTCCATTTTGCACGAGACTGCGCAGGTGTGGCATCCTATGCAGCGCTTTGTGTCAACAACAAATCCAAGTCTCTGAGCAGCCATTGCTAGTTCCCCCCTTCCCATTTACGTACCTCAACGCAAGTATCGCCAAACGAAGCGTTCACGGCGAACGGCTCGCAGCGTAAAGAGCACAGGGAGGCGAGATCGCCTGATTTGTATTGACGTCCCTGGAACCCTTTTGGATACGTCATCATGCCGGGGCGTTTGCCTGCACAGAGCCGCGCCTTGGCAACACCCCTGCCTCGATCGTTATACACTTCGACGTAGTCGCCTTCTTCGATGCCTCGTGCCTTGGCGTCGTCGATGTTCATCCGCACGATCGGCTCAGGCTCGATTTCGTTCAACCAAACCCCATCGAATCCTCCCGTATGGAATCGTCCACGCGAATGCTCGGGGATCAGGATGAGCGGATACTTCTTCATAGCTTCGGTTTCCGGCCACGCTTCGTAAGGCGGATAGAACCGAGGGAGGCGCTCGGGGGCAACATCCAACTCAAGTCCAAGGTCAACGCGCGGAAGGGGCTTTTCGCAATAGAATTCGACTTTACCCGTAGGAGTCGAATAAACGCCGTCCGCATACGCCACACCACCGGGCATGAAGCGCATATTCTTCTTTTCTCGAAGCGCATCAAGTGTGATTCCCTGTGCCGTCAAAGCAGGCGTATCAAGCTGCTCGCGAAGCCATGATTCATCGTCGCCTTCAAAGTACTGCCCCAAACCCAACCCTTCGGCGAGAAGCTTGGCGATTTGCAGATCGGGCTTAGCCTCGAACGCAGGCTCGACGATTTTTGGACCGTGCTGCACATGGTAGGACAGGGTCGAGCCGTAGATGTCTTCGACTTCGTAATAATGCGCGGCGGGAAGCACGATATCAGCATACACGGCAGAATCAGTGAATGCGACGTCTTGGCATACGATGAATTCCATTTTGTCGATAACGTCGGAAATGATCTTGTTCTTATCGGGACGCCCGCCCACAAAAGCCGATCCCTTGATCCACAACGATTTCGCAGGGGGGTAGTCTTTGTTCTTAAACGTGCCCGTCTGTATCACCTCGGGAAGCTGAAGTACCGGGATGCTCGTGGTGAACGTGCCGGTCGGAAATAAGAATGCGGCGTTTCTCAACCCGATGAAAGCAGTTGCCTGCACGCCGGCTCCAGGTTTTCCCACCATACCGGTCACCGCGAGAAGAAGTCCGAGAGCCGACCCGAACTGCAACCCGTTATCGTAAGCTTGAGACCCGAGACCAAACATATGGGAAACAGGGCCATCAACCGCCAACCGGGCCAGTCTGCGTATATCTTCCGCAGGCATATCAATGATATCAGCAACAGCTTCGGGCTTGTATTCTTGAACACTTTCGACCATGAGGCTGTAAGCCGTTGTGACCTTGAAACCTTCGATAATCCATGAGCCCACAAGTTCGGGATCCACCGCTTCAGTCGATGACACTTCTTTTCCAGAGGACGTATCCCACACTACCGGTGGATCGATGGTGGTTGGTTGACCCGTCATGGGATTAACGGGACCTTCGGTAGGCTCGACACCGAGATCGCTCATGCGCAGAAACTCTTTGGTATCATCGCGAACGAGGAAGGGGCCTACGGTGTCGCTTTTCAGATAAGCGACATCTTGCAGATCTTCGGCTATGATCTCTTGAACCATCGAGAGCATCAACGCAGGATCGGAGCCGGGGCGCAGGGTATACCATTCGTCCGACCGCGCTACCATGGTTGTCTCGTTGGGATCAATCGAAACGATTCTCATTCCTTTTTCCTGCGCTTCCACAAGGTAGCGCCAGCGTTGGGGGTATGCCTCTGACAGATTGTTACCCCACATGAAAACGGTTTTCGTGTTGAAGATATCCTCTTCAAACGGCTCGTTTCCAGGAGCTGTCATAGTGCCCGGAGCAGGGTTGCCGTATACACGGTGCAACCCGTGGTACACAGCCCAGTCCGCGCACATCTCGATATTGGTCAACTGAAGAATGTTGTCAAGGCGCATGGATCCCGATACGCTGAAACGAGCACCCGACGACCCCGTGCTCACAAGTATTGACTGGCCGCCGTACTGCTCGATGTATCCTTTCCATTTTTCGGTAATGGTTTGGATGGCTTCTTCCCAAGTTATACGCTCCCATTTGTTTTCCCCACGCTCACCAGCGCGCTTCATGGGATATTTGATGCGATCGTTTGAATACATCCACTGCGGAAGGGAATAACCCTTGAGGCATGGCCTTCTTCCAAATAATGCATCGGGATCAGGCGATACCTTAACTGCGCGCCCATCTCGCACGGTGACGTTGTAGTTACACGAAAAGCACCCGCCAAAATAGCATCGACCAGGTACCACCTTTTCCTCGGATTGACTTTCATCCGCTTTTTGATCAGCGGCTAACGCGTACAACACGGGCTGCGCGCCACCCGCAACGGCGGCAGCACCTGCAGCCAATCCGGTTGTCTTCAGAAACCCCCTCCGCGTTAACGTGCATGCCGAGCCTTTCGCTTCTGACATTTCTCCTCCCAACTTCGTAGAAAAGAATGCTTTGAGAACAGGTTCTAGCGGCTGAGCCTTAGCGAAGCGACTAATCCCCAATTCCCCCTATCAGAATCGGCCGATCCTTCTTGTCCTAGTCTGCCATACGTCACTATGATTATCAAGAGTAAAGTATGACAGTCTATGACAAAGAATTATTCTATTTCGTAGATGATCGCGCTACACGGGAGCATATCCAGTGCTTTATTTCGTTTAAATAAATAGAGTCCCATCTGATTGATGCGCTGCAATCTGCGAAAAAGCCCGATTGCACTTTGGACTTACGGCGGCATATCGTCAGCGGAAGGAACATCACGCAGAGCCTCCAGGCGATCAGCGCCTTCCTACTTACTCGCTCTTCTCCCCCGCCCCATCGGTGAATCCCTCGCTGAACGCGCTCGGGATCACGAGCGTGCCGCCCGACTTCTTCACGCTCTCGTAAGCGAGGTGCATCGTGCGCAGCTTCATGGCCTCGGGATTGTCTTTGTATGCCCCGGAAGCATCGGCGAGCATATCGGAGATGTCCCTCTCGGCTTCAGCGAGCACCATGCGGGCGTTCTTCTCCCGCTCGGCGATGGCCTCGAGCGACATGGCCTCCTGCAGCTCCTTGGGCACCACGATGTCGCGCACCTCCACATCGATGATGTCGATACCCCAGGGGCTCAGCTTCTCTTCGATGGCCCCTTTGAGCTCCTCGTCGAGCTGATCGCGCCGCATGGCCACCTCGGCCACCGTCGCGCGTCCGATGGCCTTGCGCATGGCGGTTTGGGCAACCCATGCCACCGCAGCCGAGTAGTCCTCGACCTCGACGGTTGCCTTCTTCGGGCTGAACACCATCCAGAACAGCACCGCGTCCACGTTGATGGGCACGAGATCGCTCGTGAGCGTTTCTTCCGCACCGAAGTACGTGGCCGACACGCGCTGATCGATGCGCAGCGTGTAGAACTCGACGATGGGAATGGTGAATACGACGCCAGGCCCTGCCACGCGGTTGAATTTGCCGAGCCTGAGCACCACCGCTTTCTCCCACTCGAGCACGATGTGGACCGACGATGCAGCGAGCCAGCCCGCAACCGCCGCCACGATGAGCGCCGCAATGCCGATCCCGCCGAAACCGAGCTGTGCAATCACCAGCACGAGAGCAAACGCCACGGCGAACATGACGATGGCGAACACCACGGCACCGTTTCTCGATGCGCGTCGGCGGGTCGATTCAAAGCGGGGATCATTGGCGGACCGGCCCCCTTCGGGAGCAAACGACGGGCTCGAGACCGTACCTGCTTGCTGAGTCTTGTTGCGATTCATCGTGCATACCTCCTCAACGCATGCCTGCGCATGCGGTAGCGTTAGTTTCGTTTCGCCTTCGCATCCGCGAGGCAGATGCCGAACTGCTCCTCTATATCCTCAAGCGTCATACCGAGCTCGTTGCAGCGTTTCAAATACTCGATCGTCACGATCTCTGCGGTCGAGGCGATGCTCACGCCCGGTTTATCGCTCACGTCGAGCACGAATGCACCCTGGCGGCGCTTCGATTCGATGTAGCCGTCCTGCTCGAGGCTCATGTACACCTTGCTCACCGTGTTGTAGTTCACCTCGACGTCGGCTGCGAGACCGCGTACCGTGGGCAGCTGATCGCCCGGCTTGTAATACCCCGACGTGATAAGGTAGATGAACCGGTTCTTCAGCTGCAGCCAGATGGGGATGCTGCTCTTCTCGTTGATCTCGAACAGCGCTGCGTTGGTGTTTTCCTTATCCCTCAAATGCGACAACCCACTCTCATGTTCCGAACATTTCATCGGTAATGGTAAACGTTTCTTCCGTCGCTGGCTCCAATACCAGCTCGCGATGCACCCCTGCCTCGACAATGCCGAAGCGCAGGCAGAACGCTCCGACGAGCACGAGTACCGCGGCGATGCCGAGAAGCACCTGCGCCGCCCGGTTTCGCACGCTTACCGCCTCGATGACCAGCGGAGCCGCAAGCCCGCACGCAACAAAACCGAACCACCATACGGCGGCAACGCTTCCTTCGGTAAGCGCGAAAAGCGATTCGCGAATACCCGAATGCTCGCTCGTGCCCGCTAAGGCGACGAACGCAGCCGCGCACACCGCTTCCAGCACGATAAGCACCGCGTCAGCGCGCACGAGGCCTCGCAGCATGCGCACGCTCGCATAATCCTGCTCCACGAAACACGCCACCGCGAACAGCAGCGCCGCGCCGCTCGAAAGCGACGACAGCACGAACAGCACGGGCACGAAGGGCGACGCCCAAAACGCAACGCCCCCGATAGTCTGCAGCAAAAGCCCCGTGTACAGCATGACCGCCACGCCTACGACGAGCCCCGCACCCTCGAGCACCACCACTGCCGAGCGCGGCACGTCGGGAAGGTACAGAAACCTCACGAGCGCCAAACATGCCCCGATGAGCGCCAACGCCGCAAGCGCGTACGACCCCACAGTCAACAGCGTTGGCGACGGGCTCAAGAACAGATCGAGCGCCCGGTCGATGCGGCCGAGGTCGAACAGCAAGCTCACAATGCCCATGACGAGCGCGATAAGGCCGACGAGGAACCCGAAGTCGACGATACGCCCGCGCGGATCGATCGAGGGCCCGGGAACGTAGGCCGCCGTACCGAACGGCTGCTTCACCCAAACGAGATCGATCAGCGAACACAGCGCGATGGCTCCCGCCCCGGCACCGCCGAGGAACAGATAGACCACTGCAAGCGTACCGAACATCGCTTTCCCGTCTGTAGAGAACCCGCACCCGCAGGATGCACCCACCGTATCCGGTTCAGTATGACACAAAAGAAGCGTTCCGTATATGACAGCGTGTCATAGGCAGAACGCGCCCTGTTCGGATCAGTTGGCGTTTTAGAGGAAGCCCCCTTGGCATTTTAGAGGATTTATCGCTTGGCATTTTAGAGGCTCCGCAAGATGCGGTTGCAAGATGCACTACTGCAGCAGCCCTCTGCATCAGGCGAGAAAGTCAGATACCTACCGTAAAACCAGGGGCCTTACGGATTTAGCAACGCCGCATTGGGACAGTCCCTTTGCAGTGTATATGGAAAACGCCGCATGCTCCGCTGTCAACCGGGGCGCGGGCGTATGCCGACGGCGGTTCAGCGGCGGAAAAGCCGTCCCGAAGCCCAAAAATCGCCGTCGTAAAGCGTTCGGCGAGCCTTAAGGCACCGACGGGACGCGCAGACGAAAGACTTCCGCATGCACCGAGGAACCGACGAGCCGATGATCAGGGGTTAACTTTGCCGAGGAATTCGCCTGCATCGGTAATGCATTATGGAACCCTTCACAGCGGCGATTTTAGGGCTTCGAGGGGCTCCGCCGGCATGGGGTCCACCACTTTTAGCCAATATCGACACGGCCCCGCAAAGCACCCGGCGACGCCCCGGACGAGCGCACGGCGCCCGACGGCGATTTGGCGCATCAATGCTCCGAGCCGGCGCGCAACCCCGTCTCCTACCCCGAAGCACCGAACTCCCTCGCCACCAGCTCGATGCCCTCAGGTCTACCGAGATTGCGACCGTAAAGCTTCTCGGCCGCGTTGTTCCAGTGCTCGTGCACGCCGAGGTTGGCCGGCGAAGCGCCGACTGCGGCTCCGTAGACTGCACCCGACGGCGATCCCGCGGCGGCAAGAGCGGCTTCGTGGAGGTAGTTTTCCACGTTGGGGTTGTTGCGGAGAGCCCCGTTGCGCTCGGTGACGGCAGGCTCGTTTCCGTTGAGAAACGATCCGAAGTGGTTCTTGCCGCAGAGCGTTATGCCGTAGCTGTGACCTTTGAGGTTTGCGAGGTTCACGAGGTAATCGGCTTCGGTTACGCACGTGGGAAGATAGCACGTCGACCCTGAGAATTTGTGCGACCACCGGATGGGCGCGCTTTCGTCGGCGACGGCGGTGTCGCGACCGACGAAGCGGACGTCTGCAAGATCGCCCTGCCTGACGTATTCGACCAAAGGACGCGGAAACAGCCGCGAGGCGTCGTACACGACGATGTCGCCCGCAGCAATGCTCGCGTCTTCGACCATGGATGCAATAAGAGCGCGCAGGAGCACCGGGTTCGTGTAGCTGAGCTGCGTTTCCCCCGAGTCATCGTCCCCGAATACGCCCGAACCGTTGATGTTCGCCTTGATGGCTATGGTTTGCCCCGGCTGGTATCCGCCCAATCTCCCGCTTCGCTCGTTGTGGGCGCGGAACAGCTCCTGCCAGCCTGCGGCTGCGGAATCCTGGCCGCCGAGCACGGCGATCGCATCGTCGACGAGCCTTTGCACCGCCTCTTCGTCGAAGTTTTCGGTTCGCCACCAGTACCCTTCGCCATCCCAGGCAACCGTTGCCGCATCATGCTCCCACACGACACGGCCCGGGCATGCGCCGATCCCCTCGCCGTAGGGTTCGTGGCCTGGAAAGACCCCATCGTAGGGAAGAGGGGGATCGGGTATCGCGCCTCCCGAAGCGTCGTCTTCGGGAACGGGTGCCGCGCCGTTGCGTTCGGGGACAGGAACCTCATCCGAGGCTGCGCACCCGCCCAGCACTGCCGTAGCCCCCAAGGCCACCGACACTTTCAGAAACGTCCTGCGCGGGATTCCCTGTTTTCGGTTATCGCTCATGTTGTGCGCCTTTCTAATCGCTCCGCTGCTTCCAGATGAGTGCGCACCGCCCATGCGAAGCCCCATCACGAAAGAAGCGCTTCGCCCGACAACCTTCGCCCGAGCGTTGGCGCTTCCGATGCATCCAGCTACCGAACGCCTGCGGCGGCGGCCTGGGTACGTATGCCACCAGCCCTGCGGGCCAGAGTCTGCCGAACGCCAATGAGCACGATCGCCGTTGCAACCAAAACGAGTGATCCGACAAGGGCGAACCGGGTATCGACAGCATCGATGAAGACGCCACACAGCGCAGTGCCCGCCGTAACGCCCAGGTTCGCAGCGGTGAGGTAGAGGCCGTTCGCGAAATCGGGCGCTTCGGGCGCCGCAGTCGAAACGAGGTACTGGTTCACGTTGTTCGCGATGCCCACGAACACCCCGAGAACGCTCACGGCGATGGCCGATCCCACGCTCAACTGTCCGACGAGGAACAAGACGGCAAAGGCAACGCCGAGGGCGAAGGGAATGACTGCGATCGTCTGCGCCGCCCGGGAAGCGAGCGTCCGACCCGCAATCAGGTTACCCACGATGTTGGCCAAGCCGTACACGAGCAGCATAGCGCTCACGCCCGCAACCCCCAACCCCGTCACGGTGCTAAGAAAATCAGCCAAGTAACCGTAGAATCCGAACATGGCTCCGTTGAGGGCGACGACCGAGATAAGAGACATCCACACCAGCGGCTTTTTGAGAACAGCGATCTGACCTGCATAGGAAATTCTCTTCTCAACGGGCATCGTCGGCACTAAAAACACGGTCATAACAAACACGGCCGCGGTGCCGACGGCAAAGAACGCCATGGAAGCCTCGAACGATACGACGCTCGCAAGCAGCGCGGCCACAGGAGCACCGACCACCATGCCCGCCGAGACCCCCACGAACACCCGCGCACTTGCTTTGGCCGCCTGCTTCGCATCGCCCATCTGCGAGGCGACGGCAAGCGCCATCGAAACGTACAGCGGATGGAAGGCCGCAGGAATCACACGAAGCGCCATGAGCACTTCGAAGCTCGGCGCGAACACCGCCGCGGTGTTGCACACGGTGAAAACACCCAGCGACAAAAGCATGACCGTTTTCCGATTCACCTTTGAGAACAGAAGCGGCATCGTGGGACCGGCAAGAGCCACCACGAGCGCAAAGCCGCTCACGAGCAGCGCTGCGTCGACCACGCTGACCTGGAAGCACTGGGATACCTCGGGTATGATGCCGACCACGCCCATCTCGGTGTTCAATATGCCGAATACGCCCACGGCGAGGATGAAGGTCATAAGACCTGGTTTCTGCTTGATCACGACTTGCTAGCCTCCTTGCATCAGCCGGCAGCATCCATGGTTGAGCGCCAGCACCGGTTATCGTGTTTGATTCTATGCTTGTTCTGATTTCATGTAAAATATCTATATTACATAGTTATTCATTCAATATTCGAATACTTTGGGAAGAGGAAAACCTATGGAACTGAGGGTGCTGCAATACTTTCTCATGATTGCACGCGAAGGAACCATCTCGGACGCGGCAAGCGCCTTGCACGTGTCGCAACCCACGCTATCGCGCCAGATCATGGAACTCGAACGGGAGCTGGGCACCACCCTGTTCACCCGAGGCGGCGGACGGCGTATCGAGCTTACCGATGCAGGAAACCGTCTGCGAAAACGGGCCGAAGAGATAGTGGACTTGGTTGGCAGAACCGAATCGGAGTTTCGCGTTTTAGGCAACGCAGTCGAAGGCGAAGTGCGCATCGGAGGCGGAGAAACGCCCGCAATCGATCTCATCGCCCGCGTGATCGAAGAGATTCGGCTTGAGCATCCGGGCATCCGGTTTCAATTGTTCAGCGGTAATGCCGAAGACGTGACCGAAAGGCTTGATACAGGCCGTTTGGATTTCGGCTTGTTCGTAGGGGAAGCCGATTTAGGCAAGTACGACGAGGCGCCGCTTGCCGCCGTCGATACGTGGGGCGTGTTCATGCGCCCCGACGATCCGCTTGCGCACCTTGACGCCGTTGGCCCCCGCGATTTGAGGGAAAAACCGCTCATCCTTTCGCGCCAGGCGGTAGGCGAGATGGAAGCGTGGCTCGGCCGCGAAGCATCCCGGTTGAACATCGCTGCTACGTTCAACTTGCTGTATAACGCGTGCGCACTCGTGAGGGCCGGCGTCGGGTACGCCATCAGCATCGACGGTATCGTGCGTGCGGAAGGAGTCGCTGACGGCTTGCTCTTCAAACCGCTTGCGCCGGAGAAGACGGCCCGCCTTACCCTAGCTTGGAAGCGCCATCAGGCGTTCTCCCCCGCCGCGCGCGTGTTCTTAGAGCGGGTGAGGAAGATGGACAACAGCTTTGCAGGTGCAGAAGAGGGACATTGATCGCAATTTGCCTATGCCCCGAGCGACCTGAGAGGAATTACGTACACGCCATCTTCAACCTTCCGTGCATACTCAGACACTCCCGCTATGACGGCGACGAACTCCGGGGGACGCGTTCGCACGTTCGGATTCTCCGACACCTTCTTCCGCAATCGCTTGAGGCTTGCCACCCCTTCCCCGATCTTCGACTCCCGCATGGTTTAGAAAATCCGAACTTTCAGCCGTTTCGGCTACGAGAGTCCGACTACAAGCGTTACCAAAAAACGCAGAGAGAAACCCTGAGCGAAGGGCGGTTTCGAAGTTGATAAGCAGGTACGATTCGCACACACTTTGCGCGAACCGCTCTGCCAGGGTGCTTTTACCGGTGCGTCGCGCCACCGATGAGCACGACCGATTCTCCGCCGTTCTGCTTCGAATAAGGAGACATCGTAGGCCTTACGTTTGAAAAGCATTTTCGACCTCAGCATTTCAATTATTTTGCACGAAATGATGAGTATAGATTCCCGAATATTTCTCGAAATGGGGGCAAGATATAGACTCAAGCAGCACGGTAAGCATTAACCCAAAGTACGTATCAGCAGAGCGCGAGGAGCTCGCAGGCGGTGGCGAGAACCTGCGGGCTCACGGGCGCGCCGCTTTCGGCCGGGTCGTTCTCGGTCATTGCAGCCCCCTCTGTCGGCTTTTACTCGGCATCATCATCGTTTCGGCCGCACTCGGGCCCTTCCTGGGTCGCACCTTGGCCCCTCGCCTGGCCCGCCCTTCTTCTGCTTCGCGAAGTTGCACAGCCACTTCCAATGCACGACCACGTGCACGAGCAGCAGCGCCAGGAGCGCCTTGGCCGCTATCGAGTGCAGCGGATCCCAGAAGTAGTAGCCGTCGGCGTACAGCCCGAGCGCCGGCAGCACGGCGCCCGAGACCAGCAGCCCCGACACCGTCACGACCATGAACGCGACCAGGATGAGCGCATCGAGCGCAAGGTTTGCTATGCGCGCAGGCGCAGGCGACTTCACGGCCGTGCTGACGGTATCGGCGATCCATCCGGCATGCTGGACGGCGTGCGCGAGGAACACGACGAACACGGCGAGCCCCAGCCATTCGTGGACGGCGATGCCGGTAAGGGCGGGGTTGGCGACAACGAGGTAGACGGCGAGTGCGATGGCGTCTACGACGAAACGCTTCCGGTCCATCTACTTCACCTTCTTCACGAGCAGCACGAGGCCGACCACGAGCGCGACGGGCGCGAGCACCCAGAGGTTCAGGCTCATGTCGCTCGGCTGGTAGTAACGGGTTGTCAGCACGTCCCACGCGTGGCACTCGGCGCTCGCGCACGACGCCTCGGGGCACTCCATCTCGTGGACGCCGTCGGGCTCGGGCACGTCGCCGAACCCGTGGCACGCGCCCGACGCGCACGCGGTCGCGGGGCACGGCGAGTCCGCGGCGATCGCCTTCGGGAGCCCCGCCGACGGGTCGGCGAGCGCGCCCGCGCCGAACACGCACGCGCCTGCGAGCAGGAACGCCGCGAGGGTTGCGAGGGTCTTTTTGACCATGTTCATCCTCCGTCGGAGCCGCCTGGGGCGCCCGCAGCAGCAGCGGGCGCCCCGGCGGATCTGTGCTAGTGCGAGTCCTCCGTCGGCTTGAGGGGCAGGTACTTGAGGCCGAGCAGCAGCATGAGCGCCCCGAGGCCGAACACCCCGAGCGCCACGCCGAACTCGAGGGGGGTCGGCCAGTACACCATGCCCTGGTAGGCTCCCGCCATGCCGGCCGTCCAGTCGGTGGCGGAGTACTGGGTCATCGGGCCCGCGTAGTCGAGGTTCGGTATCTGGAAGCCCCCGACGAGCAGCTGCACGCGCTTGCAGAAGATGCCGGCGATGGCGAGCAGGCCGGCGGCGACGAGCAGCGGGTCGGTGCGCAGCTTCGGCACGAAGCAGACGACAGCGGCCAGCGCGCAGCCGACGACCTCGACCCAGAAGAACGGCGCGAGGGGGCCCGATACGAGCATCTCGACCACCTCGGCGCCCGAACCGCCCGGGAAGGCGGACGTGAGCAGGTCGCAGGCGAAGAAGTAGAGGTCCACGCACACGAACGCCCCGAGCATCTTCGCCATCTTCGCGACGTTCCCCTGCTCGAGCTCCATGTAGCCGGCCCTCCGCAGCGCGATGACGACCACGAGCACGAGCGCGGTGCCGCACACGAGGGCGGAGGTCACGAACCACGGTGCGAGCAAAGCGGTGTGCCAGAACTCGTGGGCCTGCTGCAGCCCGAATATCCAGGCGGTCACGCTGTGCACGAGCACGGCGCACGCGAGCGCGACCACCGATACGACGCGCAGCGCCTTCTCGGAGACTTTCCCCGCCTCGGCGCGCAGCGTCGCCCAGAGGTAGACGACCGAGAGGATCAGGTAGATCGAGATGACAGCGATGTCCCACATGAGGGGCGAGCCCAGATTGGAGTAGGCGAAGAGCTCCCACAGGCGAAGGGGTTGGCCGAGGTCCACGACCACGAAGGCGATGGCGAGCACCGTGCAGCAGATCGAGGTCCACACGGCCACCTTCGAGATGCCGCCGAAGCCCTTCATGCCGAACGCGCGGGGCACCGAGCTGATGATGAGGCCGCCGGCCGACAGGCCCACGAGGAACATGAAGCAGGTGATGTAGAGCCCCCACGAGTCCATGTTGCGCATGCCGGTCTGCGCGAGGCCGCCTGTGAGCTGGACCCCCCACAGCGCGATGCCGGCGACGGTCACGACGGCAGCTACGACGATGCCGATGTTGAGGCCTCTGCCCCCGAACCCGGCAGCAGGGGCCTTGGGCGACGTCGTCGCCTGGTTGTTCTCAGACATTGTTCTCTCCCTTTCTGCTTAGACGAGGTAGTAGACGGAGGGGCTGGTTCCCATCTCGGGAAGCAACTGCATGTACTCACGCTCGCGGATCAACTGCGACACCTCGGAATCAGGATCGTCGAAGTCGCCGTAATGGCGTGCCCTTGCCGGGCAGAGATCCATGCAAGCGGGCACCTCGCCCCGGGCTTGCCGCTGATAGCAGAACGTGCATTTCTCAACGACGTGTTTCTGGTGCTTCGGAATATCGGCATCTCCTATCGCGTGGTCGACCGCGTACTTCGGCTCTTCCCAGTTGAACGAGCGCACGCCCGTGTACGGGCAGGCAGCCATGCACATGCGGCAGCCGATGCACTTGTCGTAGTCCTGACGCACAATCCCCGTAGATTCGTCGCGATAGGTCGCACCAACGGGACACACCTTCGCACAGGCGGGGTTCTCGCAATGCTGGCAGCTTACCGTCACGTACTTCATCGACACATCGGGGTATACGCCCGACGGAATGTCAGGCATGTCGCCACCGACTGTCAAAGCACGGGTCCAAAACACGTTATCAGGTATGTTGTTGACCATTTTGCACGCCAAGGTGCATGCGTTGCATCCAACGCAGCGTTTCGTATCGATCACCATTCCATACTGCATGGCAGCCCCCTTACTGATACTTCTCGACTTCGCACAGGAAGTCATAGAACGCGCTGTTCGACACGAAATCGTTCATCTGAATGCTGGTCAGGTCCTGCGTGTGCCCTTCCACAAACTGCTCCTGCTGCCATCCATGGGGAATCGAAACAACGCCCGGCTTGATGCCTTCCGTTACAAGTGCCTTGAGCACGGCGTAGCCGTGGTCGTTATACACCTTGACCACATCGCCCTGCTCGATGCCGCGCTCTTTTGCATCGCTTGCGTTCACTTTGAGCAGTGGCTCGGGTTCCAGCTCCCTGAGCCACGGCGTATGCGCGCATTGCGAGTGTACGTGGTACTTCGGATGCTCGCTACATCCCATGAGCGGATACTTTTCGCGAAGAGGGTTTTCCCAGTACGCTTCGTTGGCGTGCTCGTAATGCGGGATTCGCTCGTAGTCGGCGATCTCCTGGCCGAAATTGTTTCGCGGCATGGGCTTTTCTATGTAGTACTGCAGTCGCTGGGTCGGCGTTTTCTCAAACGTATCGACAAGGACCTTTTCGGTAAACGCATAGTTCTTTACCAGCTCCCCTTTATGGAAGTCATCGTAGCCGCAACCGCCTTGGATATTTGCGGGGGTGTCGATAATGGCACGAAGGAATTCTTCGTCCGATTTCGCGTATATCTCCCCCATACCGAGCTTGTCTGCGATAAGACGCATGATCTCCAAATCTGTCTTGCATTCATAGTGGGGGTCGACAACTTTATGGTAATACGTCGGGAAGGGCGTAGAACCTCCGCCGTCGAAATCTTCCGTCTCATATGCATGCGTGACAGGCAGAAGAATGTCGGCAAAACGGGCGGTGTCCGTCATGTTGACATCGGCGCACACGATACAATCAACTTTCTTAACGGCTTCAATCAGCTTCACGCGACCCGATTCACAGGACAGCATATTGCCGTTCGTGCAGAACAGCATGCGAATATCGAGATCATTGCCCGCCCACTTCTTTGTCTCAATGATCTGCGGTAAGTACATTCCGCAAATGTTGAGCGCGACTTTGCCCAGCATAAACTCTTGCGAATTCGTTGGCATGCTGGTTCCGTAAGCACGAAATAGCATTGCTCCAGGTTTCCCGGCATTTCCCGTAAGAGCCCCAATCAACGACAGGTTTTTATAGTTATGGTGCGAATTCACGTGATGGCCGATGCCCTGATACGTGAGAACCGCGACGGGACCTTCAGTGGCATAGGTTTTTGCCAACATCTCCACGGTCTCCACGGGAAGATCGCATATCTCCGCAGCCTTTTCCACCGTATACTCAGTGATACTGTCTTTGGTCTTCTGATACACAGTCTGCACGCTCACGCCCTCGACCTCGAAGCTGCCGAGCAGCTCGGGATCGCTCGCCATCGCAGCCATAACGGGGCCGTTCGCCGCACTATCCCATACGACATTCGGATCGATGATGCTCGGCATGCCCGTATAAGGATTGATTGGTCCCTCAGTAGGCTCAACGCCGAGGTCGCTCATACGAAAATACGTGCCGTCCTCTTTAATGAGCAGCGGCGACACGGTTTTTTGTTTCATAAAATCATAATCGATCAGATCGTTTTCAATGATGTAGTTTGCCATTCCGAGCATTAATGCACCATCAGTTCCGGGGCGAATCGGCACGTAGATATCGGAATGCATGGCTGACGCCGTATACTGCGGGTCGATCGTGATAAGTTTTGCACCCTTCTCGCGAGCCTCGCAGACGAACTGCCAATCGTGGATGTATGCTTCAGCTGGATTGCCGCCCCACGCCATGATGGTTTTCGAATTTGCAATGTCGGCGCAATCGTTGCCCGTCACCGCAAGATCGGACATCTGAGTTTTGAGCTGGGCATAGTCTGCGCTTGCACCAAGCACCGTGATACCCGTTGAGGTGATGAAGCGACCGTACGCAACCGACATGAACCCAGCCGACGTACCGTTCAGTACGTTGTTCGACCCGTAGGAGGTCCAAAGGGCAACAGACGAGGGTCCGTGCTCTTTCATGATCCTGCCTATTTCCGCAGAAACAGTTTCAATGGCTTCGTCCCAGCTGATGCGCTCCCATTCGTCGTTACCACGCTGCTCTCCGTTAGGGCTCTCAGGGCTCCATCCGACGCGCTTCATGGGGTATTTCAGGCGATCGGGCTCGTAAAGGCGCTGCGGTTGCGTATAGCCTTTCACGCATAGTCGACGGCGAACGTTGTCCTCGCCGGGAAGCTGCGCTGCGGTCGTACGTACAACCTTGCCGTCTCGAACTACTACTTCTTGCGGACAGCGACTACCGCAATTACCCCGGCATGATGTGCGAAAAACCTGTTCGCCGTCAACGGCTGCAGCTCCCTCGGCGTGCGCTTCCGTAACGGCGACGCTGCTCAGCATCGAGCTGACACCCACAACCCCCGCAGCTCCCGCCACAGCCCCGGTCGTCTTGAGAAAGCTTCTACGGGTAAGCCCGCCTTGCGAGCTGTTCGTTCCCGACATTTCTCCTCCTAAGATTCTGTCGGGATATCCCCTTCTGGCTCCCATCGCCCAATGCATGCGACGCGAACCCCATCCTTCAGGATATCCCCCACTATACCTTCTGAGAATTGGCCAAATCCCACTGGTTGCACGATACCAAGTTGTACTAGGATAATCAAGACTTGTCCTAGTACAACTTTCGAACGAATTATTCTATTTTGTGGATAAATTCAGCGCGCAAAGCGCTATTTCCCGAGGATTTTTCCCACATCATCGGGGAACACGTCGCCGAATCCTTCGGCAAACGAGCTCGGCACCACAACCGTGCCGCCCGTGTCGCGCACGCTCTCGTACAGAAGGTGCATGCGCCTGAGCTTCATCGCATTGTCGTTGTCGCCGTACGTCTCGCCCACTTCGGTTGCCATCTCGGAAATCGCCTGTTCCGCCTCCATGAGGATGATGCGCGCCTTTTTGCGCTGTTCGGCTTGCGCCTCAAGAGACATGGCCTCTTGGAGCGCCTCGGGCACGATGATATCCCTGATCTCGACCGACATGATGGTAATCCCCCACGCAGACGTCTTCTCGTCGAGCACCTGGGTGAGCTCCTTGTCGAGCTGGTTGCGGCGGATGGTTATCTCGGCCACGCTCGAGCGGCCGATCGCATCGCGCAGCGCGGTTTGGGCGGCCAGCTGCACGGCGAGGCTGTAGTTGTTGATTTCCATGCACGCCTTCTCGGCATCCCACACCATCCAGTACAGCACGGCATCGATGTCGAGCGGAATGAGATCGGCCGTGAGCGTTTGCTTCGCCCCGAACGGAACCGAGCGCGTGCGCATGTCCACCCGAAGCGAGCAGTGCTCGACGATCGGTATCGTGAACACGAGCCCCGGCCCCGACACCCTGTTGAGCTTGCCGAACCTGAGCACGACTATCTTTTCCCATTGGTTTGCAATGTGCACGGCAGACGTCGCAAGCCATGCCACGATAATCGAAACGGCCACACTCGCCACATCGGCAGCGCCCGCCGCGTACAGCCATACGCCCTGCACGAGAGCGAATACGACCACAAACAGCGCGATCGCGAATATGAGCGCACCTGCCTTCGATGCGACTCGATCGGTTTCAAGCACCTGGGTTTCGGCTACCACCCCGTGGCGGCCCGCTTCTTTGACCTTCGCCTTCTCGTCTTTCATACGGCCCGTCCTCTTTCGTCCCGCCTCAGCCATCGGTTCTGGTCTTTTCCATCTCGCGCATCTTCTTCTTGATGCGTTTGTTCACATCGTCGAACGTAAGCCCCATGGCCAGACACGCATCCACGCAATCCTCGATGAGCGTGTCGACCGATTCAAACTTTTCCTTCTGTTCCTGCTCGACCTCGCGCACGATCGCACCGCGACCGGGCTTCGAATCGATGTAGCCCTCGTCAACCAAGCTGATATAGGCCTTGTTGACCGTGTTGAAGTTGATGGATATCTCGGCTGCCAAACCGCGCACGGTCGGCAGCTTCTCACCCGGCTTGTAATACCCCGTCGTTATCAGGTAGACCAGGCGGTTTCGCAACTGCACCCAGATGGGAAGATCGCTCTCTTTGTCTACCTCGAACAACACCACGTCGCTTATCTGCACCTCTCGCTTATGTCTTCCGTGATCGCACTCATTGTATCCCAAGCACGCCCATGACCGAAGCCACGATATCGGGTGCCATACCCGCCTCGGCTACACACCAGCGAAGGAAGTACCCGCCTGCCAGCACAAGCCCCCCTGTCGCTATCACCGCATACGGGTTCATAGCCCGGTTGACCGCCTCGAGCACGAGGGGCGCCGCCAACCCGAGCACGACAACGCAGCCCCAGAAGACGCTCGCAAGATCGCCCTGTATAAGGCGCTCTGCAGATAGGCGCGCAGTATCGCCGCCGAAAACAGCCGAGGCAACGAACAAGGCGAGGACGGCGAGTTCGCACACGATGATAACGGCATCGGCTTTTTGGATGCGGCGAAGCGTCGTTGTGAACTCGTCGCCCGAGCCTGTGAGCACAATCACACACACGAGAAGAGCCAGTCCCGCCGACAGCGCCGAGGCGACGAACAGCACCGGCAGCCAGGGCGATGCCCACAGGGGCACCGAAGACATGCTCGAAAGGAAAAGCCCCGTATACACCATCACGACTGCTGCCGCCACCATACAGCACACGCGCACGGCGCACGCCGCAGCTTTCGGAAGCGACAACGCGCCGAGCATCCAAACCGCAAACAACACGGCAGCGATCAGCATCAAGATCACGAGCGCGAACGCGCCGACCGTGATGAATGAGGGGGTCGGCTGCAAAAAGAGGGCAAGAGCCCGATCGCTACGACCGAGATCGAGCAGCAGGCACAGCATCCCCAGCGCCACAGCGGCGATGCCTACGCCGTACGCTGGCCCGAAAAAGCGGGCGTACGCCTCCTTCGGCACATACCGATTGCTGCGCGCGGCGCGGGTGCGGTCTACGGCATGCGGCGAGAGCGATTCGAGTACGGCGGCCGAAAACAGCAGCCCAGCGCCAGCTCCGCCAATAAACAGGTACCACACCACCAAATCTTCCAGCATCCGAACCTCACCCCCTCGCCCGTTCGCACGATGCGCTTTCGCGGTGCAGCGCCCCCGCGACGCCGCACCGCTATTCTAAGCGATGCGGGCGAAATAGCAAACGAGCAGTCGTGCGGATACCTCACGCACGGTTACCCAGCACGGTTCCAGCACGATGAATCACCGCGAACGCGTTTCGCTACTCACAACCTTTGCCGCCCCGCTTAAGCTCCTCACGACGGGAGCGGAACTCAATAACGGGGCTATCGCCGCGAAGCAGGTTCTCTCCCATCTGGAGCTCGGTCTTCTTCGGACGCTGCGTGAGAACAACGCGCCGATCCTGATGGAGGATCACACCGTTCGCCACGTTGCCCGCGGCGCACATGAGTCCACGCAAACCGGGGATGCGAACCATACGCTGGTAAAGACGCAGGTAGATCTTCGTATGCTCATCGTCGATGGGAGCAAACGCCGCCATGATGCGCAAGTCGTCGGATATGCGGTTCTGCCAGAGATTCGGCACACGGTATTGGAGGCTTGTCAGCTCATCCCAATTCTCGATCTCCTCTGCCGTCTGAGGCGTCTGACCACAGTCGGGCTCGTTCTTCACGTAAAACGTGAGCGTTTCGTCATCCCACTTCGTCACAGGGCCGTTCACGAGCGTCTTGTGACCCCGCCCGATGGTGTTCGGATGCACGAACGGCAGATGGATGACGTCGAGCTGGTTTTCTATAGCGCGCGAGTAGTGGACGTCCCACACCTCCGAGCGCTCCGCATAGGGGAAACCGTAGCGAAGCTCCTCGAACATCGGCAGATCGTCGGGAGCGTCCTCGGGCTTGCCGTAAAACACCCAGATGAAGCCGAACGCATCAACGGCGAGCCATGGTCGCACACGGAAGTTTTCGGGCACCTCGGCATCGAGACCGTTCGCCGGAATGGCCACCACACGCCCGTCGGCCGCATAGCGCAATCCATGGAAGGGACAGTGCACGTGATCGCCCTCGACGCGGCCCGCCGCCAAGTCCGCCCCGCGATGACAGCACGTGCCGTCAAGGCAGGCCACGTTGCCGTCCTCGTCGCGCCACAGCACAAGCCGTCGCCCAAAGCGCAGAACGCCCACCGGACGGCCGCGCTTCACTTCGGAAGATGCCATGATGGCGTACCACTGATCGGGAATCATGCGGGCCTCGCTTTCGACGGCGCGACAAAGCCGCGCGTTGGTTTCGACAGCCCTATTGTCATGCCCTCGCAACACCGATGCAACCAACGGCTCGCCTACCCCTGCGCGACGGATCGATGACTTTCCAGGAAGCAAGGCATACCGCGAAAGCCCGAGAAGCTGCTTCGCCGAACGCGCTCCGAAGCCGCGAAGATGCTCGGTCAAAAATCAACCATCTCGTATTCCAAGCACTCGGGTTTGTAAATGGCGACGAACTCCTTAGGAGTCAGCGCGGGAACGGGCGATTTAAGGAAATCCTTCTTGTTGCGCGTGATGATGAAATCGATTCCGTTTCTTTTCGCAGCATACGCGATGAGAGCGTCTTCGAAGTCGCCCATGTCGCTTTCGTTCGCCTGCTTGCAATCAACGGGCAAGGCGTCAAGCAGGTCAAACATTTCCATAAGGCCAGCGACCGATGCACGTGCTTGCTTTTTCGAAAGGTATTTCCTTGCAGCAAGCACGTAAACGATATCAGAGACAGAGGAAACCGTCGCATACGGGGTGAATTCCTTCGCCAGGGCAACATCGTACGAAACGTACGAATGAAAGAAATCTTCCGACTTCCCAAGAATGTCTACCACGACGTTCGCATCGTAGAGTATCTTCATACCCGAACCCCCGGTTCGGTCTTTCGCATCAACCGCTCGTGACGAACGGCGTCGAAATCGAAATCCGGGGGGAGCGATACGATGCCCACGAGCTGGCGCAAAGCACGTCTCCTTCGCTCGAACACGTCATCTTTCGATTCTGTGCCTTCGATGAGCCATTCCGGCACCTTCTGCTCATCCTCGAGATATCGGTAAAGCCCCCTTACGGCGTCCGACACGCTTACGCCCTCCCGTTCGAGCACGCGATCGCCGTTTCGTTTCAAGTCCTCAGGCATGCGAACGTTCAAGGTCGCCATTCCCATTGCTCCTCCTTTCGAAGAGTGCCTTCACTATACCATTTTGCATTACGTAATGCAAAAGCGCCGACACATCTAAAGAGCACCTTCAACGAAATCCTCGCCCATCGCCCAGCTCCTCGCCGACCGATCATCGCAGGTCGATTGCGTAACAGGTTAATATCGCTATAATCATGTCTGTCATAACCGAGATATGTCGAGCGCATCGCATGTGCGCTCTTGAGGGGTTCCCATGTGGTTCACGCTGTTTTTCGCCGTCATCGTCTGCTGTGCGGTGCTGTACATTCCCGGCTACCTGATCGGACGCGCGCTTTCGATACAGCGCACCGTGGCTTGCGCTGCAGCCCCCGCGTTCTCCCTTACGCTAGTGGTCGCTTTAGGCGTCATCTTCCGCGAAGCGAACATATCGTGCCATGCATTAGTGCTCGCAGCCGCAACGGGCGCGCTCGCCCTGATCGCCTTCGCACTGACCTGCGGCATCCGACGCAGACGTCCGCTCGGGCCGGACCACGCGAACAACACGCCCCCGGCCAAACGACCTGAAAACCCACCCCCGAAACGCCTCGCCACGCAAACCTGCCTCCGAAGACGAAAAGGTGCTTTCACGCCGCTTCACCTGGCAGGCTTATGCTCTACCTATGCGTGGGGCTCATCGTGTGCATATTCGTATTTCTAACCGCCATCGACGGACCCGACTCCTTTGCGCGGAAAGACGATACGACCGTGCACCTGTCCATCGTCCGCGCCTTCCTGGATTCGGGAACCTATTCCACGCTTAACAGCAGCTCCTTTCTCGACCAGGGAACCACCGGCTCGTATTATCCTTCTGCCTGGCATATCGTTGTTGCTATAGCCGCGTCGTGCATCGGCGGGGGCGTGGGTATCGCCACCAACGCCGCAACGCTCGCATTCACCGCAATCGTGCTACCTTTAGGAGTATGCCTGCTCCTGTGCACTGTCTTCCCGAATCGGCGCGGAGTCGTGTTAGCTGGATCGCTGTTTGCGGCGAGCTTCGCCATCATGCCCTGGGGGTTTCTGACCAAAGGCCAGCTTTTACCCAACCTGGCGGCCTTCGCGCTTATCCCTGCTGCCATCGCGTTGTTCGTATCCGCTGTCGAAGCGAATGGGAAAGGCGGGCGGGCGCGCTACGCCGCAGGAGCGCTCATCGCGCTTGCCTCCATCGCGCTCTGTCAACCGAACGGTGCGTTCACCTGCGTCATCGGGATGGCTTCCTATGCCCTCTGCCGTATCTTCCGCGGACCCCAAGACAAGCAAGCTTCTATCACGCCGAAGAAGATCGCTTGCGCCGTCGGCCTTGCAGCTGGAGCCTGCGCGCTGTGGGTCGCTCTGTTTTTCGCTCCGCCCTTGCGCGGCGTGGTTACCTACGGAACCTGGGATACCTTGCTCTCGTTTCCCGAAGCGATGATGTCCGCCCTGTCGTTCATGTATGTGAAATGGGGCGGGATCCAGCCTTTCCTCTCTATCGCAGTGCTCTTCGGCCTCATTGCCGCCCTGCGCGACCGCCGCTGGCTCTGGCTCGCTGTGGCATACGTGATCGCGCTTGTCATCTACCTGGGCAACGTATGCGCCGACGGTTTCTTGCGTCAGATCATCGCAGGATTCTGGTACTCGGACTACTATCGCACCGGTGCCATGAACGCCCTGTTCGCCATTCCCTTGGCAGCACTCGGATTCGCTTGGCTCATACGCTTATTCGGTTCGCTGCTGTCCCGCCTGCCGAAGCTCAAAGGACGCGAGACCGCATTCGCAACAGCGGCGCTCGCAGCCGTATTCATTCTATGCCAGGTGATACCCTTTCACATAAGCCTCGGAAAGCGCACGATAGAAAACGGATTGCCCGCAATGCGGCATCAGGTAGCAAGCCTCTATTCGTGGGACGACATCTACACCGCCGATGAGCGCGCTTTCGTGCAGCAGGCGGCCGCCCTTGTCGAAAAGGGCGATACGGTCATAAACATCCCCAACGATGGAACTGCTTGGTGTTACGGAACCGATGGATTGCCCGTGCTGTTCCGCCGCACCGGCGACAACGGCAGCACCCCCTCCCCCGCCGCAACGAACGAGGTCATCCGCACACGCCTGGCAAACATCGCAACCGACGAGGAGGTGCAGCAAGCGGTGCGTGAGGTGCGAGCGAAGTACCTCATCCTGCTCGACGAGCCCACGGGAGACAACCCCACTACAACCGATCAGCGCTACGAAGCCGCCAAATGGGAGGGCATCGAAACCATCACCGAGGACACGCCCGGATTCACCCTCGTGCTCAGCGAAGGCGATATGCGACTGTACCGGATTGACGAGGTTGCCTGACGAGGGCTCTCGCGCATATACAACGAGAAAAGGTTTGTACAGCGGAAACACGCAGGAAGATGGACTTACTCCGAATCGGTTCTAAACAGGTCGTTGGGCGATCGAGAGCCGAGATCGTATGCCTCAATCGCAATGAGGAAAAGCCGGTTCGGTGCGTCTGGCAGATACCCTAACCCCTACTCCGCAGCACGTTGGCATGCCACGCAAGTACGCTTTCGGCCAAGCCGAGCAACGCTGCAAAGTACCCATCGGGATACGCTTGCGCCACCCGTGCTCGAAACGCTCCGATCCATGCAAGCGGATGGCGGTCGATGAAGTCCAAAAGCTCGGATGGGTCCAACTCATCGCCTCCCACCGCAGCAGCTCCGCCGACCGAGCCTGCAAGGGCGGCACAGCGGGTCGAGAGATACAGAAGCTCGATACCCATGTGATCCTCGTACTGACGGTTCTCGTTCTGCAACTCCAGCCCGGCTTCCCGCAGGATCCGCTTCATCTCGAACGTCGGCTCGCCGAACCCAACCGTGGCATCCGCAGATCGGTACAACGTTTCCCACGGGGCCGCGGCCGGCGAGGGAGGTCCGACGAACAGGCGCGTATACTCGACAGCGGCCCGCTCTACCGCATCTTCGCCCTGCGCCGCCGCCTGCTCGGCATAGCGCGCGCACTCGGCGACAGCTTCGCCGACTGATTGGTCGCCGAAACCGGGAAACGACTTCCAGAACGTGGGGTCGATGCCCACTGCCGCAGTCTGGGTCATCGGCTTAAGCAGCGAATTGCCGAGAAAGCCGTAGACATCGGCTAGAACGGCTAAAGGGATGGTGGCAGACATGCGAATCTCCTTCGGAATTTGCGTCGAGGCGGGCGACGCGGCGTTCGAGTAGCACCGCAAAGCCGCCTGCGCACAGCTGCGCAGGCGGCTTGGGGCACCTAAACGGCTTCGCCCACTGGCCCGCATTCGGACGTCTCGGCATCCGAAGCGGTACGATTTCCGGGTAGCAGCCTCTTGCAGAGGATCATGAACGCGAGCACGCCGAGTGATACCACGCCGACGGCAACGACGATCTCGACCCATGTCGGCGCATACGCGCTTGCAAGCGCCCACGCTTCGCTTCCCGCAGCATGGGCAGCAGACGACGATCCGCCGATGATTCCGGGGGCACCGGCAACGTTGAACTCAGCAAACGAGGTGAGCAAGAGCCACAAGCGCTTGCAGAACACGCCGACGACCACGCAGACGCTCGCCGCGGCGACGAGCCCCATGCGAGCCCGGTTTTTCGCGAACACGAGAATGGCGAACGGGATCAGGATGCCCACGATGATTTCGAACCAGAAAAACGGAGCGGTTGCCCCCGTAGCCATGATCGCGAGCGTCTCCGCTCCCGCAGCCCCGGGGTACGCCATGGTCAGAACTTCGCATCCGATGAGGAAACCGTCGATGGCGATGCAGACGGCGAGCAGCCCCGCAAGGTTGGAGAGTAGCTTCTTATCGGTCTTGAACAGACCCGATTTATTCAACCCCATGAGGGAGAGCAGCAGCAACGCCAAGCCGGAGTCCATGGCGGATACGACGAACAAAGGAGCCATGATGGCCGAGTACCAACCTTCGCGAGCCAGTTCGAGCCCGAATATCCAAGCGGTCACGCTGTGGACGAGGATGGCGACCGGCAGCGCGAAGCGGGACACGATGGCCACGCGGTTCTCGGCACCGGGCTTCTTCGACATCATGAACACCAGATACACGACATTGATGGCGAGGTACAGCGTGATCACGCAGATGTCCCAGAACAAAGGCGAGGTCGGATTGGGCGATACGATGATCTGCCACACCCTCTGAATGCTGCCGAGGTCGATGAGCACGAACATGCCGGCCAAACAGATGCACACGGTCGAGAGGATAACGGCGGGAAGCGCCACCTTCTTGTATTCCTTGACGTGGAATACGCTCGCCGACGAGGCCACGATGAGCCCGCCTGCGGAAAGCCCGACGAAGAACATGAAGCAGGTGATGTAGAGGCCCCAGGAGGTGCCGTTGTTCATGCCGGTGACGCCGAGGCCGCCCACGAGCTGGTAGATCCACGCGGCGATGCCCGCCGCCGTCAGAACTGCGAGCACGCCCGCAGCAGCTTTGAATTTCACTGAAGTTTGCATTGCGCGCACCCCTTATCTGAAGTAGTGGACTTGGGGACGGGTACCCTGCTCCTCGAGCAGCACGTCCGCGTTTCGCTCGCGTACGATCCGCGAGATTTCGCTATCGGGATCGTCGAGATCGCCGAATACACGCGCCCTCGTCGGGCAGCACGCAACGCACATGGGATCCTCGCCGCGATCGGTACGCTCCTTGCAGAGCGTGCACTTCTCCACGACGCCCTTGGGTCTCACGGGCACTTCTTTGTCTCCGTACACGAAATCGGGACTGCGGCTCGGCTCGTTCCAATTGAATACGCGTGCGTTGTACGGGCACGCCGCCATGCACATGCGGCAGCCGATGCACTTGTCGTAGTCGATCTCGACACGGCCTTTGTCGTCTTTGTACGTGGCACCCGTCGGACACACTTTCTGGCACGCGGGGTTTTCGCAGTGCTGGCAGGCAACGGGAAGATAAGTACGGGAAAGGTTCGGGAATTCTCCCTGGGCCCCGTCGATCACATCGCAGCCATCCGTTATGACGCGGTTCCAGCGCATGCCCGAAGGAACGCTGTTTTGCATTTTGCATGCGTAGGCGCACGTTTGGCAGCCGATGCAGCGGGTTTCATTGATGGCTATTCCAAGCTTAGTCATTTCGCACCACCTAAGCCTTTTCGATTTGGACGAGGGTATCGTTGTAGGGTATCTGGGGACCGTGGTACATCGCGTAGCATCGCTCGTTGCGCGCCGGATTCGTCACGTTCTGCAAGAAGCCCTCTTTGTAGTATTTCGTATAGGTCGTCTCGGCCATGAACAGCACGCCAGGCTGCAAGCCGGGATTCACAAGCGCCGTGCAAACGAACGATCCTCGATCGTTGTACACCTTCACATCGTCACCGGTCTTGATGCCGCGCGCTTCCGCGTCGGACGGGAAGATGTTGACGCAAGGGCCGTAATCCTCCTGGAACCACTGGGATGCGCTGTAGTACGCGTGGATACGGTAGCGCGATTTGCCCTGCATGAAGTAGAGGGGGTAGGTTTCCTTAAGCGGGTTCTTCTCGTACGCCTCGTTCGCATCTTCGTACACCGGGAACTGATGGCCCTGATCCAATAGGTATTCGTAGTAGAGCTCGATCTTCGTCGAAGGCGTATTGTACACCTGGTCGGCGTGTCCGTCGGGACGCCAATCGTCACCCGTTCCCGCTATCGGCATGCAGCCGCCGTTCTTGAGCAGCGCGTCGTAGGTGATGCCCTTCATGTTCGGGTCGAGTTTGTCGACGCCCTCGAGGGAGAACCTTGCCAGCTCTTCGTACGTTTTCGGCAGAAGATCCTCAAGGCCCCATTTGGCAGCGAGCAGCCGCTCAATCTGCAAGTCGCTTTTCGACTCGAACAGCGGATCTATCATGCCGTTCGCGAGCATGACGTAGCCGAAGCTGTCGCGCAATTGCTTGACGTCTTCCTCGCACTCGAACTTCGTGCACGCAGGCAGCACGATATCGGCGTAATCGACAGCCGATGAATGGTAGATGTCGATAATGGCGAAGAAGTCGAGGCCCTTCACCCATTCGAGCATATCGTTGGCGCTTGCCGCTTCGAGCGTGAACGCATCGCCGAAGGTGATCGCGCAATGGATGTTGTTTTCCACATACGGCATCTCGTACATGGCTATGCCGGAGTCGTTGTAGTGGTATTTCTCGGGAAGAACCCAGGGATTCATCGTTGCAGCAGGATTGTCCGACCCCACACCGCCGTAGAAACCGAAGCCCGAGCCTTTGCGACCGTAGTTGCCGGTTATCGCGGTGAGGATCGACATGGAATGCCCGAGCACGTCGGCGTTCGTATACTTGTCGGGTCCGCCCAAACCATAGTCAATGATCGCAGGGCCGTTATTCGCGTAGCGGTCGGCAAGCTCGACGATCGTAGCCTGATCGATTCCCGACGTTTCAGCGGCCCACTCGATCGAATAATCGGAAATCCACTCTTTCATGAGCGTGAACTCGGTGGCGAACTCTTTGCCGCCCACCTTCCACGTACCTTCGAGAGCAGGTTCGACGCCCTCGGCATCGTAGAGTTGGGGCGAATCGCTCACCTGATCCCACACGTACGGCGCACCCGTTTCCTCGGCTGTCACCACCGTCGGATTGGGGCACAGCACCTCGTCGCTGCGATAGCTCTTGCCGGTCTTTCGGTCGACCAAAAACGAAAGCGACGTGTTCGCGCGCATGAATTCCTCGTCGTACCACTCGTTGTCGACGATTGCGCGGATCATGCCTTGTATGACCGCCGCATCGGTGCCGGGAAGAACGGGCAACCACAGATCGGCCTTAGATGCCGTACCGCTGAAACGCGGATCGAGTGCGACGATATAGGTGCCCGCCTCCTTTGCGTCCATCAGGGCACGCGACCAGACGATTCCACTCTCGAGCGGGTTATGCCCGACTTCGATGATGGTCGCCGCGTCGGAGAACTCCCAGATGGAACGGGACGGACAGTAGCTGAACGCACCGAAAGCCGGCGTTTGCCCGTTCGGCTGACCGCGGTCGAGGCCCCAGTTGCCTCCTTGGTCGGCCAAGAGCAGCTGGCCGATGAAATCAAAACCGATCGAAGCCTCGGTCGATTTGCGAACGAATACGGAATCCTTTCCGTACTTGTCCCACGAATCGTTGACGGCCTTTGCGACCGCATCGATCGCCTCATCCCAAGAAATCGCTTCGAATTTGCCTTCGCCCCGCTCGCCGACTCGTTTCAGCGGCGTCTGCAGCCGGTCTGTCGAGTATATGTGCTCGATCTCGTTGATGCCGCGCAGGCATACGGTGCGATGGCCCTCGTCGACAAGGTCGCTCGGTTCGATAAGAGACACGCGCTCGTCGCGAATCGTGCACTTGAGGTTGCACCCTGTCAAACAGTGGAACTGGTGGCAGAGGTGCGCCACCCTCTCTTCCGGCTCGGCGAGAGCCTTCGCGGGTGCAAGCCATCCCTCAGCCGTTGTCATGCTTGCAGCACCTGCAAGTCCCAGCACCCCCGCAGCAGCGCCGGAGGCCTTCAAGAAATTTCTGCGCGTAAGCCCGCTGTGCGAGCTGTTAGCTTCTGGCATTTCTCCTCCTAAAGCTTTGGCAGGATATCTATCGATCTGCCCGCCGCACGTGATCGCGATTTCACTGTGCGGGCGCAATTCCGTAGATCCCCATCGTCCCGTGTCGGAATTGGCCAAATCCGTCTATCACGCACTATACGAAATAATCATATGACAATCAAGAATTGTCATATGATTATTTTCCAAGTTTTATTCTATTTTATGAATAATATATATCTAAGAATACCCGTGTCGAGCGGGGTCAGTCGATTCCTAGCGTGAATCACGCTTACGCACCGGCAATCGAATCCTTGACGCTGTCGGGAAGCACGTCGCCGAAACCCTCCGAGAACGAGCTCGGAACCACCACGGTTCCCCCTGTCTCCCGAACGCTTTCGTAGAGCAGATGCATTGCGCGCAGCCTGAGCGCGGCATCGTTTTTGGAGTAGGAATCGCCCATGTCGCTCATCATCTCGCAGATGTCCTGCTCGGCCTCCATCAGGATGATACGCGCCTTCTTGCGCTGCTCCGCCTGCGCCTCGAGCGACATGACCTCCTGCAGCTCCTTGGGCAGCAGGATATCGCGAACCTCGACCGAAAGGATCGTGATGCCCCAGGGCGCCACCTTCTCTTCGAGGATGCGCTTGAGCTCCCGATCGAGCTGCTCGCGGCGGATCGCAACCTCGGCGACCCCCGCCCGCCCGATCGCGTCACGCAGCGCCGTCTGGGCAGCCAGTTCAACGGTTCTCGTGAAATCGCCCACCTCCGTACAGGCCGCCTTCGCATCCCACACCATCCAGAACAGAACGGCGTTCACGTCGAGGGGAACTAGATCGGCGGTTAGCGTCTCTTCCGCTCCGAAGGAAGTGGCCCGCACGCGCCCGTCAACACGCATGGTGTTCTGCTCGACAACCGGTATGGTCCAGAAAAGCCCCGGCCCCGAAACGCGGTTGAACTCGCCGAAGCGAAGCACAACGACCTTTTCCCACTGCTGGGCGATGTGGACCGACGACATCACAGCGAGTGAGACAACCAGAGCGAGGAGAAGCGCGATCACTCCGATTTCGCCCGTCAACGCCCAAGCCGCCGCCAAAACCAGGCCAAAGGCAAGAAGGAAGACCACTGCCGAAAACAAGATCACACCCGAACTCGAGGCGCGCTCTCCAACCACCTCGGTACTCGCCTCGGGAACTACGCGAAACCGGGATCTTCGCTGCGGGGAGTTCACCGCATCACGGCCCCGCGACGATCTGCCCGCCGAATACCCCGCCGCGTACGCGTTTTCCTTTTCGATACTCACGACATCCTACCTTTCGCCTTCGCGCATCGCACGCTTCGCGCCGATGTCGATCGCAACGATTCGGCCCGAGCCTGCGGGTGGCGTCTCGCCGGCATCCACCAGGCCCTCTGCAACTTTGATCTGCTTGATCTTCTTCGCCATGCATTTTTCGATGTCGTCAAGCGGCAAACCGAGATCGCGGCATGCGAGCACGCAGTCGTCCATGATCCGCTCGATTTCCTTGGTGTACTCTTCGTCCAGCTCGGCATCGAGGTCGCGGACGAACACCCCCCGCCCCCGCGTCGATTCCAAATAGCCGTCCGACACCAGGCTCAGATACGCCTTGTTCACCGTGTTGTAGTTGATGGAGATGTCCGACGCAAGTCCGCGCACCGTCGGCAGCTGATCGCCCGGCTTGAAATAGCCGGAGTTGATGAGGTAGATGAGCCGCTGGCGCAGCTGCACCCACAACGGCACATCGCTTGTCGTATCAACTTCGAATGGAAACATAGTTCACCTTACGTCGCTTCGAACACAAACCCGCAAATCCTTGTGGATCCGTCATCCGCCCGCAGCCAGCGCAAGCACCGGATGCATGCCGGCCTCCACAATGCAGAATCGCATAACGAACCCGCCGAACAGCACGCACGCAGAAATCGCAAGCGCCAATCCGCGCGATGAGACTTTCGCGCAAAGCAGCGCCACCGCTTCGAGTGCGAAAGGCAGCACGAGGCCGACACCGACAAATCCGACCCACAACAGCCCCGCGTTCGAGCCCGCAACTAACTCGCGATACGAACCTATCGCGGCCTTTGCCGTGCCGCTCGGCTCGGCGCCGATCGCACTGGCGCATGCAACGAGAAATGCCGCAACGGCTGCCGCTTCGAGAACGATAACGATCACGTCGCATGCGATGAGCCTCTTGAACAGCGAGGGGAACATGCTGCCCGCTTCGCCGAAATGCGCCACGCCGACCACGAGCGCGATGCCGCACGATACCGAAGACAGCACGAAGATCACTGGGAGCCACGGTACCGTCCAGAGCGGCACCGCAGCCAAGCTCTGTAGCAGCAACCCGGTGTACACCATCGATACGAGCGCAACGGGAACGGAAAGCACCTCGAACGCCCGCGCCAGGCCAACGGGAACATTCCGCACGACACCCGTCCACACCAAGGCCAACATGACCGTCAGCACGAAGCAGGCGGCATACGCGTATGCACCCACGGCGATATGGGAAAGCGACGGCACAGTCAGTAAAAGCAGCAATCGATCGGCGCGGCCCAAATCAGCGATGAGGCACACCATGCCGAGCAGGAGAACAACGAGGGCGCACGCGTAAGCCGGGACGAACAGGCCTCTATACGAGCCAGACGCTGCGAAAACCGTGCCGGTTCCACCGCGCAATCGCTTCGGTCGAGCGGTCAGCTCAGACGGCACGAGCAACCCGACTACGGCAAGAACCAGACACGCCCCCGCACCCGCTCCGCCAAGGAAAAGATACAGTATGATCGGAAGGCCGAACACCGTCACCCCTCGGCACGTGCAGTTATCGGAGTCAACGCCAGTTCGCGCAGGATCACGCCCTCGTCGCGCCATTCGAGCACGTTGGCCGATTCGGCAAGATCGACGGGCACACCCGCAAGCAATGCCGAAAGGTCGGGGTGGACAATAAGGCACTCATCTTCCGTATCGTAGCGCCAGCTGCGCCCCTCGCCGTCTGCCGCTTTCTCGCTGAGCACAATGCGCGCTGCTTGGGCGCTAGCCCCAAACGTCTTGACGGTTTTCCAAAAGAAGTCGTTCTGGTCGAGCTCGTAGCACAGGTCATCGAACGGTACGGCATGGTTTTGCTGGCATATCTGATCGCGGTGCTTGTTCTCGAGCGAGCAGTAGTGCACACCCATCGCGAACTCGCGGTCAAGTGCGAAATCGAGCAGTTCGAGGCATGCCTCCTCGCTTCCCTCGATGGGGAGGCTACCAGCGTATTCGTAGTTGTACAGTATCGGAAACGGCGGGTTCTTCACTTTGAAGCCGCGTCGCGCGAACTCGGTCCAATCGGTAAACGGGAAGCAGAACTCCAGCAGGTTGATGCCCGTGATGCCGATAGCGTCGAGCTCTTCGAGGAGCTGTTTCATCTCATCGGTCGTGCCCGGCATAACCGGCATCTCCACCATCACGTCGACGTCGTGTTCGCACGCCATGCGGATGCGGTCGAGCACGCCTTCTTGTACCGTCTTGTCGTCTTCGAGCTTGATGCTGAAGCGGATCTCGCACAGGCCGCGAGCGATCATGTCTTCGAGCACCTGTTCGTCGAGCAAGTCGCCCGCAGTGTAGAGCCGCAGGTGCGCCGAAGGCCACAGGGCGTGGGCCTCTTCGAAGAACGCGAGCGTTTCGTGCGCGCGAAGCAACGGCTCGCCGCCCGTGAGCGCGATGTGCGTCATGGCGCGGCCTTCGCGTGCGAGCTCGCGGAACTCACCGCGCCAATCGCGGTCGTGCTCGAGATGCTCTCGATAGTCGAGCTGGTTAGGGTTGAAGCAGAAATAGCAGTTCCGGTGGCAGCGCAGCGAAAAGTAGAACGTCTGGCTGCCCGCACACCCCGTACAGGCCACGCATGCCGTCGATATTCCGTTAATCGATATGCTCGCGTCTCCGTTTCTGAACAGCGCCCCCTTATCGCGCAAGCGCTTTTTGAGAGCAGCGTTTTCTTCGGCGTGCATAAAGCGATCGCCGAATTCGACGCCCGCATCCTCCAAAGATTGCATGAAGTCGGCGTAAATTCCCTCGTATTCGTCAAGCCACTCCCGAAGGATCGGCTCGGTTACTTCGTCCGCCATGTTCGTCCCCGCCTTCGCTTACCATGTGAGGCGACTGCACGCAGTCGCGATAATCATATGATAAGTCTACGATACGGAACAGGGCATGGCAAGGGCGCGCCAAGGCCCGAAATAACTTCCAACGATCTGGCACAGCACGCCATCGCACGGTACGCGGCGCGATACGGCAATCCAGAGGCGCTGCGCCGCATCGGACAGCAGCACGCCCTAGCACAGAACGCGGCAGGAACGGTCAAGAAACCTCCTTATCGATGCCCGCACACGCATGCTGCCGTTTCCGCAAGCATCCGCCCGCGGTCGCTCAAAGCGAACAGCGGGCTATCGAACGCGACGCAGGCCGGGACAATGTTGATGCTTTCGGGCGGCTGCTTGAACCCGTCGACTCCCGGACGACTTTCGGGAATACGCGACACGTCAGCATCGATCGGCACATATATGTCGTAGGCGCAAGCCTGTCCCGAATCCGACTCCCAGCCCTCGCGCCACACGCGTACGAAATCGCTTCTCCCCACCACTTCGACAAGCCGCGCAAGCGTCAGATCGGGATCGCATGCAACAAGCGCCACCAGGTGCGCGTTCCCATCGACCAGACAGAACCGCCCCGCAACCTCATTGACAATCATCGCCTTACCAGATCCGCACGGGTATTCCTCGTCGATGAACGCTTTCGCGCCTTCGCGCTCGATCCGCTCGCAAAACGACTGCAACCTCGTGCGTGCCGAGTCATCTTCAGTAAAGTAACGATGATGCCGCACGGCCCCTACGAAACCGCCGCATCGCTCGCTCATCGCATTCATCGCCGCCTCCTTCGTCCAGCACCCGCATCCCTATAACCAGGGTACATCTATAGCGCCAGTGGCGACCTTCCCGCATCCAGCGCCACCCTCGCCCACGGGGACCTTGCGTCCGCCGCACTGCATGATACCGCCGAGTCCTTCGTTGCAGCAACGTTCCCGCACAAAAACGAACAGATTACCTTCTAATCGCTTGGACGGTCGTTGCCCGTATACTGGCATCATCTGAAAGCGAACCACCAAGGAGCAATTATGGATACCTCACAAACAAAGCCTATATCGAAGATAGCCCTCGTCATCGCAGGCATCGCGGCGCTGGCAGTCGTCGCCGTGCTTTCGTCATGCTCGTCGACGCCGCAGCAAACCATCAAGATCTCGCTGCAATCGAACGCGGGGACCGGATACGAATGGGTCGTCGACGGCGAAACGCCGAGCACGCTGCAGCAGATGGAAGCGAACACCGAACCGGAAAGCAGCGACGAGATGGCAGGCGGTCCCGTCACGACCACCTACATGTTCCAAGCTATCCAGGAAGGCGATGGCACCATCTCGTTCAGGCTCGAACGCTCATGGGAACCCGCCGAAGATGATCTGCAGGTCACCTATCACTTTACCGTTGACAAGGATCTCAACGTCACATTCGACGGCTCCGAAGGAACGTACATCGAGGGCGAGGAAATCCCCCAACCCGAGATTTACGCGCAATAGCACCGTTTGCACGACAGAGCACGGGGCACCGTGCTGATACTTGGCAGAACCTGGTGCCCCGCTCTTGTCGCTTGAATCAGAAGCAAGCTCTCACCACAGTCGATCGCTACGGTGCGAGTAACCACGCTTGCCGCCCACCAACCTGAGCTGCCGGCCGGCGGTCCGCTTGCAACCGAAGCATCGCCCAGGGCAAGAAAACCAGCTCTTTGTAACGGATTTTTGCGGCTTGTGCACGCCTTTCGGGTCGTTCAGCGGTCTTTTCCGGCCCGTTCGCAGCAGTCGTGCTGGCCTGCTCCCATCTTTCTAACGTTTTGCCTGATGAGATGGCACGATCCCGAACCCATGGGGCGGAAGCGGCCTAGCTGCGCTTTCCGCCGTGCACAAGTCGCAAAAATCCGTTACTCGAAGTCGTTTTTTCTGCCCCGACGATGCAAACCGACGAGATACGCTTCATAAGATCACGACCTCGGCCATAAGCGCGATTCAGTTAGCCAAGGTTAGCCTTCGCACACAACACCCGCATTGACCGGACATTTCTTATCCATCGAGGCAAAGGACCGCTCCCAGTCAGCTCCTTCCCATAGGGTACGCTTTCCGCCCCATACACACGCCATCTCCCCCATTCGCCCAACTTCGGCTATCATAGACGCTTGAGCAAGAAAGGTATCTGCGTGGCGATTCTCATAACTTCGAAAGATGCCGAGCTGGAGTTTCCTACCAAGAAGGTTTTCGACTCGGTCACCCTCGGCGTCAATACCGGCGATCGCATCGGCATCGTCGGCAAGAACGGCGACGGCAAATCTACGCTGCTTGGCCTGCTCTCAGGCGCTATCGAACCCGACTTGGGCGAAATAATCAAACGAAGCGGCGTCACCGTCGGCAGGCTCGCCCAAGCAGACGAACTCGCCGATGAAGACACTATCGAGCACGCCGTGGTGGGCGATGTGCCCGAATACACCTGGGCCGCCGACCGCACAATCCGCAAGATCATCGCCGCCCTTTTAGGCGACATCCCCTGGGACGGACCGGTCGGCGAGCTTTCGGGCGGCCAGCGCAGGCGCGTCGACCTCGCCCGCCTGCTCATCGGCAACTGGGATGTGCTCATGCTCGACGAACCCACCAACCACCTCGACGTGCACGCGATCGCCTGGCTCGCCGACCACCTCAAGCGGCGCTGGCCAAAAGCCGAGGGCGCACTGCTCGTGGTTACGCACGACCGCTGGTTCCTCGATGAGGTCGCAACGAGCATGTGGGAGGTCCATGACGGCATGGTCGAGCCGTTCGAGGGGGGCTACTCTGCCTACATCCTGCAGCGCGTCGAACGCGACCGCCTCGCACAGGTTGCCGAGCAAAAACGCAAAAACCTCGCCCGAAAGGAACTCGCATGGCTTTCGCGGGGTGCTCGTGCCCGTTCCTCCAAACCGAAGTTCCATCTCGAAATCGCCCGCGAACTCATCGCCGATGAACCGCCGCCGCGCAATCCTCTGGAACTGAAGCGCGTTGCAGTCACCCGCCTCGGCAAGCAGGTCATCGATCTTCTGAACGTGAGCGAGTCGTTCGGTGAGAAAACGGTGCTCGACGATGTGACGTGGCTCATCGGGCCCGGCGACCGCTTGGGCATTCTCGGCGAGAACGGCGCAGGCAAAACAACGCTTCTGCGCGTGATCGACGGCACACTCGCCCCCACCAAGGGTCGCGTGAAAACCGGCAAGACGGTGAAAATCGCTGTACTCTCGCAACGACTCGACGAACTCGAAGCGCTGTCGGGCGATCGGGTGCGCGAGGTGCTCGCCCGCTACCATACGCGCTATATGGTGGACGGCAAATCCATCACGCCTGCTCAGTTGCTCGAGCGCCTGGGATTCGAGCGCAATCACCTGCAAGCGTTCGTAGCCGACCTGTCGGGCGGGCAAAAGCGCAGGCTCCAGCTTTTGCTGACGCTTCTGCAAGAGCCCAACGTGCTCATCCTCGACGAGCCGGGCAACGACATGGACACCGACATGCTCGCCGTGATGGAAGACCTGCTCGATTCATGGCCGGGCACGCTCATCCTCGTCAGTCACGACCGCTACCTCATGGAGCGCGTCACCGACGACCAGTTCGCGCTCATCGACGGGAAGATTCGCCACATGCCGGGCGGTGTCGACGAGTTCTTACGCGTACTCGACCAGCGCGACGAAAAGGCGCATGCGGGGGATGCCAGCGGAAAGCCCACCGCAAACAAACAGGCATCCGGAACGAGAGCAGAAAATGCCCACAAGCCGAACGCGAGTAGCGAAGACGGCGATCCCAGCCATCAACCTGCGCTTACCGGCGGCGAGGCGTACCAAGCACGCAAGACCCTCGCAGCAACCGAGCGCAAGATAGCCGCTCTCGAGGAGCAGGCCGAGAAAACGCGCGCCGGCATGCACGACATCGACCCGACCGATTTCGTAGCGCTCGGCGATAAACAAGCGGAAGTGCAGGCGATCCTCGATCAGATCACCGAACTCGAGGAGCTGTGGATTAACCTATCGGAACAACTCGGCGAATAAGCCGAACGCGCACGCTGCGGCATGCGAGACCATACTATGTTTTGGAGAAGTACTGTGAGCACAACGTTTCAAGACCTCGGCCTGTCCGAGACTACCCTGAAGGCCGTCGAGAAGATGGGCTTCACCACGCCTACCCCAGTGCAGGAGCAGGCGATTCCCCTTGCCCTCGAAGGTCGCGACGTCGTAGCCGCCGCCACCACCGGCACCGGCAAAACGGCGGCGTTTGCGCTTCCGCTGATCGAGCGCATCGGGCATGCCAAGCGTCCCGGCTCACCGCGAGCGCTCGTCGTGAGCCCCACGCGCGAGCTCGCCCAGCAAATCGATGCCGCCTGCACGGAGCTTGCGAAAGGATCGGGGCACCGTATGCTCACCGTCGTCGGCGGCGTTCCGTACAAGGGTCAGCTTGCCAAGCTAAAAAAGGGCATCGACATCCTCGTTGCCACACCGGGCAGGCTTTACGATCTCATGGAGCGCGGCAACGTCAAACTCAAAGACGTGGAGGTGCTCGTGCTCGACGAAGCCGACCGCATGCTCGACATGGGATTTTGGCCAACCATGAAAAAGGTCGTCGCCGCCACGCCGAAAACGCGCCAGACCCTGCTTTTCTCGGCAACGCTCGACCGTAAGGTCATGCAGAACGTCTCGCCGATACTCAAAGACCCTGCATTCGTGGAGGTATCGCATAAGGGCGAAACCGCCGATACGGTCGACCAGTTCATCATCCCGATCGGCCAGATGAAGAAGCCTGAACTTCTGCGCGCCGTCCTTGAAGAGCGCGGCAGCAAGCGCGTTATCATCTTCACCGGCACCAAAACCCGCTCCGAGATCTGCATGAACCAGCTGAAGCGCGCAGGCTACCGCGTCGATTCCATCCACTCCGACAAGACGCAATCGCAGCGCAAACGCGCACTCGACAACTTCAGCAAGGGAGACATCGACGTGCTTATTGCCACCGATGTGCTCGCCCGCGGCATCGACGTATCGAACATCGACTACGTGATCAATTACGACCTGCCCGACAACCCCGAAGACTACGTGCACCGCATCGGCCGCACCGGACGCGCCGGGGAAACCGGCTACGCGATCTCGTTTGTAAGCCCCGAGGCGAAGCCCGAGCTGCTCGAAATCGAAAAGCTGCTCGACACGAAGATCCCCCTCATGCACCTCGAAAGCTACGATACGTCGGAGGCCGAGGCCGAGCTCAAGAACCACTACGTCCCGAAGTCGAACCAACGCAGCGCTGCCGCGTTCTCGCACGCCATGCGCGGCAGAGGGCGCGGCAGGAGGTAGACGGGTCATCGCAGTTCAAACATACCTCTGATAGCCGACATAATCGAACGCCTTTCACACGCAACGCAAGCGGCCGCACCCATCGGATGCGGCCGCTCTCTTTGTAAAGCAAACAACGTCACCACCTAAGAGGCAAGCGCTGCTTTCTGCCATGCCAGCACACCTTCGGCAAGTTCGAGCAATCCCGCCACATACCCGCGCGGATACTCCGCATCGACCTTCTCGCGCAGCGCTTCGATCCACGAAAGCGGATGATCGTCGATAAAGCGGGCGATCTTCTCTTCGGCATCTTCCCCGCCCTCGCCCCCTGCCAAGCGGCGGCACAGCTCGGACAAGTACAAAAGCTCGATGCCGATATGATCTTCGCACTGATTGTTCTCGTTTTTCACCTCAAGGCCCGCTTCGCGCAGAAGCCTGCGCATCCGAAACGTTGCCTCACCGAATCCGACGGTCGCTCCGTCCGCACGATTCATCGTCTCCCACGGCGCAGCAGCAGGTGCAGGAGGTCCGATGAACAGGCGCGTGTATTCGACGGCCGCCTGCTCGATAGCTTTTTCCTCGCCGAGCGTCTGCGCATCAAAAGCGTATGCGCGCAGGTTCGAGAGGCCGCCCTCTACGTGCTCGCCCGAGAAAACGATCGGAAAATCCTCCCAGAACGCCGGGTCGAGTCCGATCGAGGGCGTCTGGTTCATCGGCTTTAAGAGCGAATTGCCGATAAAGCCGTACGTTTCACCAAGGAGCATCCATGTTTCCCGATTCAAAGCGTTCATCGAAGGTCCTTCCGTCAACTCGGTGTGCAAGACGGTGCTGTGCCCACTGTAGCGAGCACAGCACCGTCGATCCATTACAATCAGGCGGTCTGCGCAGCGGTCGTCGAGCAATCGTCTGATGCCGGATCGTCCGCTTCGCCTTTCGGAGCTTGAGCCAGAAAACGCCTCGAAAGCAGCATGAAGGCCAACACCCCAAGCGACACCACGCCGATGACCACAACGATCTCAACCCATGTGGGAGCATATGCACCCGTAAGCGCCCACATCTCGGCACCCGTCGCATGAGCTGCTTTGCTCGACCCCGACGCAATGCCCGGCGCGCCGTAGAGGTTCGGGTGGATGAACGAGGTGAACAGAAGCCATACGCGCTTGAAGAACACGCCGACGACTACGCACACCGAGGCGAACAACACGAGTCCCGTTTTCTGCCGGTTTTTCGCGAACACGAGAATGCAGAACGGAATGATGAGACCGAGAATGATTTCGCCCCAGAAGAAGAGCGCCGTCGAACCGGTGAACATCTCGCCGAGCAAAGCCATACCGCCTGTAGCCTGGGGATACGCAACCGTCAACAGCTCGCAGCCAACGAAGAACGCGTCGATGGCAATGCAGGTGGCAAGCAAGCCCGCAAGGTTAGCGATCAGCTTCTTGTCGACGTCGAACAGCTTCGCCTTCTTCAGTCCCGAAAGCGCAAGGATGAGCAGCGCCAAGCCGGAATCCAAAGCCGAAGCAACGAAGATCGGAGCCATGATTGCCGAGTACCAGCCTTCGCGCGCGATCTGAAGTCCGAAGATCCATGCGGTCACGCTGTGGACGAGGATGGCGACGGGCAGCGCGAAGCGGGACACGATGGCCACTTTGCGAGGATCGGCCTTCTTCGACACCATGAAGTACAGGTACACGATGTTGATGATCAGATACAGCGTAATCACGCAGATATCCCAGAACAGAGGTGACATGACGTTCGGCGAGAGCAGCAGCTGGTAAATGCGCTGGACGCCGCCGAGGTCGATGAGCACGAACATGCCGGCTAAACAAATGCACACGGTCGAGAGAATGACAGCGGGAAGCGCCACCTTCTTGTATTCCTTCACATGGAAGACCGATGCCGACGAGGCCACGATGAGCCCGCCTGCGGAAAGCCCGACGAAGAACATGAAGCAGGTGATGTAGAGGCCCCACGAGGTCCCGTTGTTCATGCCAGTGACGCCGAGACCGCCCATGAGCTGATAGATCCAAGCGGCGACGCCAACAACGGTGAGGACGCCCAGAACCGCCGCGGTAACCTTAAACGCATTCGATGTTTTCATTATTCCTCACCCCTTACACGTAGTAGTAGACTTGCGGCTCGGTGCCCTTTTCCTCGAGCAGCCGCGTAGATTGCCTCTCGCGAAGGACGTGCGATATCTCGCTATCGGGATCGTCGAGATCGCCGAACACGCGCGCCTTCGATAGGCAGCACCGCACGCACATGGGTTCCACGCCGCGGTCGGTACGTTCTTTGCAAAGCGTGCATTTCTCAGCTACGCCTTTGGGACGCACGGGAACATCTTTGTCTCCGTAGTTGAAATCGGGATCGCGCTTCGGCTCGTCCCAGTTGAACACACGTGCGTTATACGGACATGCCGCCATGCACATGCGACAACCGATGCACTTGTCGTAGTTGATCTCCACGCGACCCATCTCGTCTTTGTACGTAGCACCCGTCGGGCACACCTTCTCACACGCGGGATTCTCGCAGTGCTGGCACGCGACAGGCACCGTCATACGCGAAAGGTTCGGATACGTGCCCTGAGCCCCAACTTCCGCATCGCAGCCCTCGTTGATAACGCGAACCCACATCATTCCCATGGGCACATTGTTTTGCATTTTGCATGCCACCGCGCACGTGTTGCACCCTGTGCAACGATCCACATTGATGGCTATACCGTATTTCGTCATCACCCACCTACGCTTTCTTCACTTCGATAAGCGTGTCATTGAACGGTATGACCCTTCCTTTGACAAGCGCTTTTCCTCGAGGATTAACGGCATCATTCGTTACGTTTTGGAGATTGCCGAAGTTCATGTACTTACCCCATATCCCTTCGACGACGACGGCCATACCCGGACGAACCGCCTCAGTGGCAACGCACTCGCAGCTAAAGGAACCGCGGTCGTTGAAGGCTTCCACCATGTCACCTGACGAGAGGTTGCGCGCGACAAGGTCGATAGGATTCATTTCGATCGTGGGTTTGTAGTACTGGCGCATCCACGTAGCGTCCATAAAGTTTTGGTGGATAAAGTACTTCGATCGACGCTGCGTCATATGGAGCGGGTACGTCTCGCGCAACGGGTTATCCGCGCGAGCCTCGTGGGGAGCTTCGTATTGAGGCAGAGCCTGATCGTAGCCCACCAAATTCTCGTAATACACGTCGATCTTCCCCGACGTGGTTTTGTACGTCTGATTGCTGTAGCTTCGCGAGATGTCCGGCTGGTCCTTGAGTGCAACGACCCCGTTGTTTGCGATAACCTCATCGAGCGTGATTCCGGCAAGGGCTTTGTCGGTAGACTTCTCAAGTTGATAGCGGGTAAGCTCTTCCTGACTTTTGGGCATCGCATCCCCGTACCCTAAGCGTTTTGCTATCTCGCATTCGATCCAAAAATCCGTTTTGCTTTCGAAGAGCGGTTCGAGAACTTTTTGCTGAAGCAGCACATGGCCTCGCAAAGCCCGCACGAAGCCCACTTCTTCGTCCAACTCGAAATGAGAACACACGGGAAGCACGATATCGGCCCAATCAACAGAAGGCGTATGCCAGATATCCTGGACCACGACGAAGTCGAGTGTTTTCGCCCATTCGTCGGTACGGTTCTGATTGCCGGCAATCTGCTGGAATGCACCGTTTTGCACCCACATGAACCTGATGCCGCTTTCCTCGTCGCGGAAGTCGACGCTGTCTTTAGCTGCTTTTGCGGTCGTGCATTCTTCAGGCAAGGGCCAGCTCGCAAGTTTGCCAGCACCGAATATTTTCTGATATGCGTTAACGTAGGCACCTGCGCCCCAACCAGGAATATCGGTACCGAACGATCCGACCAGCGTTGCGAGCAAAACAGCTGCATGACCCGCCACGTCTGCATTGTAGAACTTCTCGCCGCCGCCAAAGCCGAATGAAAGAATCGAGGGCCCGCAGTTAGCGTATTTATCGGTAATCTCGATAAGCGTCGCTTCGTCTATGCCCGTGGTCTCTGCAGCCCACGAAGACGTATACGGCTTTTGATTTTCTTTCAACAGCTTGAATACCGTCGCGTAGGTTTCGCCGTCAAGCGTGGTTTCGAAGTCGAGGGCGGGTACCGCTCCTTCCGCATCGTACTCGACCACTGAATGGGAGCCTTCATCCCACACCATGAACGGATTCTCGCTACCTGCCTGCTCGATATCGGTGGCGGGATCCCTTCTCAAAAGCGAACCATCGGCACGGTTGACCAAAAACGGCATGCTCGTATTCTCTTTGAGATACGGTTCGTTAAACCACTCGTTGTCCAAAATGATCGAAATCATTCCCAGGTAAAGCGCCGGATCGGTACCGGCAATCATAGGTACCCACTGCGTGCTCTTGGCTGCAGTGACGCAGAAGTTAGGATCAAAGGTGATGATCTCCGCCCCTGCCTCCTTCGCCTCGAAGAAGTACCGCGCTGTTACCATGCAGGTTTCGAGCATATTGCACCCGACGTTCAAGATGGTTTTAGCGTTCTTCCAATCGGTCACCTCGTTTGACGATGCACCCTGCTGACCGGATTCGGCTAACGCGGGAGAGAATCCGTTTCCCAAACCTATATCGATACCGCGGCGAGGCTTCTCTTGCCCCTTAAGTAGCTTTGGAAGCGATGTGGTCAAAGAATCAACCGCCGTTTGAAATGCGATAGCCTCGGCACCGTACGTATCCCACGTCTCTTTCACCTTCCCTGCAATGGTATCGAGTGCCTCATCCCATGTAATCTCGATAAATTCACCCGAACCGCGCTCACCGACGCGCTTAAGCGGAACCTGAAGTCGATCGATGCTGTACGTATGCTGGATCTCCGAGATTCCTTTGAGGCAAACGGTTTCGTTTCTCTTATCCGGCCAGTCATTGGGCTCGATAAGCGCAAGCCTCCCGTCGCGAACAGTGCACTTGAGATGACAGTTGCACTGGCAGTGGCGATAATGGAAGGTATAGCTCGTTTTTTCTTCTGATGATTCGGCATGAGCAGCCATCGGCGCAAGCCAGTTTTCTGCAGTTGTCATGCCAACGGCGCTTGCTAAGCCCAAAGCACCCGCCGTAACGCCTGCCGTTTTGAAGAAGCTCCTACGAGTGAGCCCGCTCTGCGGGCTTTTCTCTTCTGACATTTCTCCTCCTACATGCTACGTCGGAATACGATGCGAAATGTTATAGTTTAAGTAATATAATACCATTTCACGTGGCACAACCGCGCCGCGTACCCCCATCAACACATTCACAAGACCGGCCGGATCTTTGTAATCATATTATCATATTGAAATAGTACAATATAGCAATTTAATTATTTGAATTCAAGAATAATTTTGAAAGGCACTTACTGGCCAATATTCAAGTTAGCCCGCAAAGAAGCTCGTTGCTCTGTCCAATCACAGGGAGTCGATCGTCGATCGATGCCGAGGCATCGCTTTATCTGGTTGACGACGAGATCGAGTTCGCTTTGGTTGAGCATCTGCTGTTTCGTCACGGTGATCATCGTGTGAATACCCAATTCGGCAAGCGCTGTACGCCTGATCGAATCGCTCGGCACCTTCCCCTCATGCTCGGCTCCATCATATTCAACTGCGAGCCCGGCTTCCGGCCACAAGAGATCACATCGATAACTCGACCGCCCCGTTGCCTTTCGTATGGCTTCGGTCGTCGGAATCGACTGGTTGAGAACTGGCAGGGGAATGCCGTATCCTCCTAGAGTGATCGGGAAGCACAGCAAGATCACAAGGTTCGCCTCCATGGGCGATTCCGATCCGTCGCGAATGAACCGAAGGGCGCGTTTTGCTTGGACGATCCCCGGCATGCTACCGCAGCGTTGCAGGTATTCGGTCAATGCCGCAGCGCTTGTCAGCGGTGGTCCCTGAAAGAGGACCGGCTGCTCCCCTACGGGCATACGGAATGCACCGCATAACTCGAGACCCGTAAAAACAGCGAGCGGATACTTAACGAGATGCGCCGTTTGCACGAAGGCAAATTCGGGGCGACATGCATACACATCGTCGGAGATCCTGATAAACGACCCCCGCGGAACCCTCTTCGGACACACATGGCACACTGCATTTTTTCTTACGGTTCGAAGCTTCGCATTAGGTACGAGAAGGTGAACGGGCTCCGACAGAAATTCAAATCCCTGACTTCGAATGCGCTTTATGCGGGAAACGCTCAGGTTCTGAACACCTTCGCCGATCATGTCTGCAGCCGGAAAGCGTTCAGGGTGATATAGCAGGTGCTCATTGCCGAAGCGCCAAAACTCGAGAGCCGAGGTATGTGACAGAACGATCATCATGCAAGCAGAGTATCATGCATCACCTCGCAAATATATAGGCATTCTGGTATCTGATCAGGTATTGCTGGCTTTCGTCGTCTTGACCAGCCGTTTAATCTTCCCTGTTTGAACACTGCATTGCGGTGAAGGTGGCGAGGCATGATTGGTTCGTCTTTCCCCGATTGGTAATGTACACCCTGCATCGTTTTGTGATAAAAAACTGGGCGCTAGTCTGTTGGTCTTGAACGTTTTGCCTGATCGCAAAATATCAGCACTTCCGAGAAACGGAATAATCGTCGCAAAACGATGCAGGGTGTACATTACCTTCCGAAAACGCGCATCCGCCACTCGCACCAAAATGCTGCACTCGCAACGAAACACCTATGTGAATGGAAACGAGCGGTATAAAAGCAGTGCCACTCGGGTATCGCGGATCGCACCGCAAAGCCGCAGCTGCACTCGCAACGATCAGCAGCCCCCGGCCATCATCGTCGAACGGAATTGACCGAGCCGCGCCAACGCACAACGAACCGCCAGTCCACACGAGATTCCAGCGCCGTTTGCGATTCCCGGATCACGCCAGCGAACAGCTACTCGCTCCCAAACAGCTTGCTCACGTCGAATCCGTCGGCTAGCGAGCTCGGGGCGAGCACCATGCCGTTGCCGTCCTTCGCGCTTTCGTAGGCAAGGTTCATCGCGCGCAGCTTCATCGCCTTCGGGTTCTTATCGTACACTTCGGCCGCCTCGACGAACATCTCGGAGATATCCTTTTCGACCTCGGCGAGGATGATGCGCGCGTTTCGCTCGCGCTCGGCTTGCGCTTCCTTCGAAAGCGCATCCTGTAACTCCAGGGGAATCACGATATCGCGAATTTCAACCGACATGACGGTTATCCCCCACTGCTCGCATTTCGCCCCCATGACCTCTTGCAGCTCGCGGTCGATCTGCTTGCGGCGCATCGAAAGATCGGCGAGATTCACCTGACCGATAGCATCGCGCATGGCGGTCTGCGCCGACCAGAGCACGGCTTTCGGATAGTTCTCCACCTCAAGGCACGCCTTTTCGGCATCCCACACCATCCAGAACAGAATCGCATCCACATCGACAGGTACGAGATCGGCGGTAAGCGCCGCCTCCGCTGAAAAAGACGAGGTCATCACGCGATGATCGACATGAATCGCCGCGTATTCGACGAAGGGAATAAGCGCGTACACGCCCGGGCCCGCCACGCGGTTGAATCGCCCGAGGCGCAGCACCGTCACACGCTCCCATTGCGGCGCGATGCGGACGCACGCTGCAAGCAACAATCCGACGACGGCCGAGGCAATCACAGTGGCGATCGACATCCATGCGATTGTCGCTGCAAACACGATACCGAATCCGAGCACGAACATGACGATCGAGAACACGTACACGCCCGCTCGCGTGGCCTCGTTCGGCTCGAGCTCCGTCGCGGCAACCGAACGCCGTTCGTCGAGCTTCGGCGTCGAAACGTCTTTTCTCTTCTTCTCGCTTCGGAAGTTAAATTTCATAGCTGGCCCCTTACCGCTGATCTGCTTCTTGAAGGCGTCGTGCAACAAGCTCGGGGATATCTTGTCGGGGAATACCGAGCTCGCGGCATTGGCGAATGAAGTCATCGATAAGCGAATCCGCTTCGCTTTCCGCCGCTCCCTCGTTTTTTAAGTACTTGTCGGATACGAACGTGCCCCGTCCCCGATACGAAACGATATAGCCGTCACGCTCGATATCCTGATAGACCTTGCTGACCGTATTGTAGTTGATGCCCAGATCAACAGCGAGCTCTCGCACCGTTGGAAGCTTATCGTCACAAGCGAACGCCCCTGAGCTGATAAGATACACCAGACGGTTGCGAAGCTGCAACCAGATGGGGATGCCGCTATCGGCATCGATGGTGATCTGGATTGTCCGACTGTCGTTTTCCACTGCGTCCTTACATCTACTTTTTCGGATTAGAACCTCGTACATGATACAAGAGGCGACGGCAATTGCCATAAGAAACTATGACAATCACGAAAAGCCTCCCACGGCAAGCGGCGTATACAGAGCCGCTCCCACGATGCAGTACCGGACGAAGAACCCGCCGACGAGCACCCCTGCGCAGCCGAACAGCAAAAGCGCCTCGCCCCGCATCTTTTTGTACAGCACATGAATGAAAAACGGTGCAACGATGCCGCATACCACAATGCCGAGCCAAAAGAATCCTGCAAGATCGCCAGTCAGAAGCGCCTCGACCGAGGCGGAGGCCGTTTCAGAAAAAACAACTCGGTCGACAAGGTACGCAACCAGTACCGCCGCTTCGAGCAGACCGAGAATACCGCTTGAAAACCAGAGCCGCTCGGTCGGATCGGTCAGGCGATTGCCAAGCAGCGCCCCTATCGCGAGCACGCACGCCAGCCCCGTTGCAAGCGACGAGACGATGAACAGAAGGGGCAGAAGCCACGTGTGCCATACATCGATCGCTACGAGATCGGAAAGCAGCAAGCCCGTGTAGGTCATGACCCCGAGCCCGAGCGCGCTGCCGGCGATCCACGAGAACCAGAGAAACCACGAAGGAACGGTTCGGGCGACAAGGCCGCAAAGCGCGACAATCGCCGATAAGACCAGAAACAAAACTACGAGCCACGCTCCCACCGAAACGACCGATTCAAACGGCGTCAAAACCACCTGCCACGCTTTTTCGGGAGACCCCAAGTCGATGAACAAGACCAGCGCCGCCAACATCATGACAACCGGCGCAACGATAAATCCGCCCTGCGCGCGTACCGCAAGCGCTTCGGACGCATTCGTTCGCTTGAGCGCATCGTAGGCGGAGCAGAGGGAGGCGACAACGAAAGCACCGCTCGCTACTCCAGCAAGAAACAGGTACCACACGATGTACACGCTGAAAATCAAAGGCTCCCACGCATCCGCCGCCAGCATCCTCATACCGCCGCCCATTGTACCATCTTTGTCATAAAGAACTAGTACATTCACGTTCGGCCTTGATCGGAGCGAGCCGCTGCGACAAGACAAAGACCCCGGGTGCTGACCTGTAACCTGCACCCGGGGCCCTTGAACAACTTGTTCTGGTCGTCTTACTTCGCCTCCACCTCGATGACGTCGGCTTCTTTCTTGCGGCGACGCCACCAGCGGGAAGTCCAATGAACAGCCCACTCGACAAGGGGAATCGTGAGAAATGCGACCCAAGCGGGATGCGGCTGGTTCAGCACGAACGCCATCCAGAGAAACCACGCCGTCACTGCAATCGGGTACAGGCCGCCGACGAAGTGTGCGTATTTCTTCGATTCGACCGCATGTCCGATCATGTAATACACGGGAATCGTGAAGAACACGAACAAGCCCGTACCCCACTCGTTCGCCATAAACCCGAGCAGCAGGTACACGATGATGACGACGAGCGGGTACGGGAATTTCAGCCACCCAGCCATACGGTAGTGCTTGCGAACGGGAATGCTCTTGCCCACTTCGCTCCCGTAGCGGGCGCGCGCTTCTTCAAGCGTGTCGAAGTACTCGCCGTTGACGGTATAGCCGCTCGGCCGGCCCCAAGATCCGCCGTGTCCATGGCCGTATTTCTCGTTTGCATCGTGCCAGTTGTCGAACTGCTCGCCGTTGATCACGACCCCATCGCCCGTCCATGCGACGGTGTTGCCCTCGTCGTCGCCCGCAGCGCACCAGTCTCTGCCGCTGCCCTCGCCCGAACGCGTCCCTTCGTCGCGATGGCCGTGCCGGCGGCCATGGTTCGACCCCTCCTTCACGTGAACGCCGTTCCACCCAACATGGACCTCATCACCGTCTTTGGAATCCTTCACGTGGACGCCGTCGCGCCATGACACGTGCACATAGTCCTCTCCATCGAGCACGTGGATACCGTCGAGGCCGATGTGCACCTTCTCGGGCCCTTTGCCGCTTGTCCATCCCGAAGCGTGTGACGACGAAGTAGCCGTATCGTCCTCGACAGGTGTCGAGCTGGGCGCAGGAGGCGTTTCGGAGGCTGCGTTTGCCGATGACGCTTCGGCTTGTGGGATCCCCGACCCCGGCACCTGCCCGGATGACGGCGCCGGTCCGCTTTGGGTTGCTGCATTCGCCGCCGCACGTTCGGCTGCTCGGTCAATTTGCTCGAATACCACATCTTCCTCGATGCTGCCGTCTACATAGAGCAGGTCGTCGAGCGACACGCCGTAGAGCTTCGCAAGCGCGATGAGGTTATCGGTATCGGGTGACGATTCCGAGCGCTCCCACTTCGAAACCGCCTGCCGGGAAACTCCGAGCTTCTCTGCCAGACCTTCCTGGGAAAGCCCCGCTTCCTTGCGCCGTGCTGCGAGGCGCTCCGCGATCTCCACGTTCATCGTCAACCCTTTCTTCGGTATTGCTTCATCTTAACGTATCCCAGCTTACGGTTGCGGGCACGGCTGTTCGACCAATTCCAGTTGGAATTTTAGGAAACTATTGGTTGCGGGCATCGTTTTCCTTATCTGATCAGGATATTTGGGGCACGGATTTTTTCCTTGCGTCCCCTAGAGCCTCTTCCAGAGTGTTCTCTATGCTTGCGAACACCATAATCCCGAACATGCGAAGCCCCGATTTGCGGGAAAGGCATCGACCTTCTGACATCTTACCGACCGCGAGAGCAAAGCGCGGACCCGTCGCCTATACTATCTACGATCACATTACGAAAGCAAGGAGCACCATGACCGCATCCCCCGCAACCGCTCTCGAAGTTAACCTCGAAAAGTACGCCCGCCTCATCGTCGAAGCAGGGTGCAACCTCCAACCGGGGCAAGAACTCTTTCTCACGTCGTCGGTGGATACCGCCGCATTCGCACGGCTCATCACGCGCACAGCGTACGAGCGGGGCGCGAAGCACGTAACCGTTCGCTACACCGACGAGCAGATATCACGCATGCACTACGACAACTGCGCTCTCGAAGTGTTCGAGACCATGCCCGAATGGGCTGCATTGCTCAACAACTCGATGGCGCGCGAGGGCGCCGCCGTCCTCTCGATCATCTCTGAAGATCCCGAAGTCATGACGGGCATCGATCCTGCGAAGGCCGTCGCAAACGCACGCGCCGCACATGCAGCCTGCAAGGAATTCTACGATGCGCTCGATTTCGGCCGCACCGTTTGGTGCATCGCAGGAGCAGCCTCCCCCGCATGGGCGCGCAAGGTATTTCCCGACATGCCCGAAGCCGAAGCAGTCGAGAAGCTCTGGGACGCCATCTTCACCACCGCCCGCGTACATGAAAACGATCCGATCGCAGCGTGGGAGGCGCACCGCGCAAGCTTCGCCGCACGCACCCGTCTTCTGAACGAGCAACGCTTCGATGCGCTGCGCTACCGCACCGCGCGGGGAACCGATTTCACCGTGGGCCTGCCTGAGAAGCATCTTTGGAACGGCGGGGGCGACACCACAACAAGCGGCACGCAGTTCTTCCCCAACATCCCCACCGAAGAGGTATTCACCACACCCCACCGCCTGCGGGCCGAAGGCACCGTGGTATCTGCGCTGCCGCTCATACACAACGGCACGCTCATCGACCGCTTCAGCATCACGTTCGAGAACGGCAAGGCGGTATCCTTCGAGGCAGAAGAGGGTTACGACACGCTGAAATCGATCATCGAGACCGACGAGAACTCGTGCAGGCTCGGCGAAGTCGCACTGGTGCCGTTCGATTCGCCCATCCGCAACTCAGGCATTCTGTTCTACAACACGCTCTACGACGAAAACGCCTCGTGCCATCTTGCACTCGGCCAGGGGTTTCCCGACTGCTACGAAGGCGGAACCGACAAAGATGCCGACGAGCTTTTGCAGGCGGGCGTGAACAAGAGCGCGACGCACGTGGATTTCATGATCGGAACCGACGACCTGTCCATCGAGGGCATCAAAAACGACGGTACGATCGTGCCTGTGTTCGAAAACGGCACCTGGACAGGCATCTTCGCCTAGCACCCGCGTTCCGGGCCGAAAGACGCAGGATCACCATGCAGGATAGGGTGCCCGCCTAGTATCCGCCATCTTCGGCGCGAGCGGCTCGAGCCAGCGCAGAAGGCGACGATGCCGACGGGGAAAGCGTTTGCGCCCGGCGCGGCGGACGTCCGTCGAGGTACGTTTCGACAAGAACGCACACCACGATGAGCGCCGCACCTGCAAAGCCAATACCGGTAAGCACCTCGCCGAGCACGATCCACGAGAACGCAGCCGTGAACAGCGGTTCACCGCACAGCAGCATCGAAACCATCGTCGATGACAAGCGGGTGAGCGCCGCGTTTTGCAAGGCGAAGGTCACGCAGGTGCTCAAAAGCGCCAGAAACGCGATCACGGCCCATGCAGTGGGCTGAACTGCCGCGACATCGACCACCGGTTCGAATACAAGCGCCCCCGCAACAGACAGCACGAACGTCACGCCTATCTGAGTAGCCGAAACCGTTGCCACATCGAGGTTCTTCAAGCCCCGCTCGCCGAACACGAGCGCTCCGGCGAGCGATGCGGCAGCGACGAGGGCCAGCACCTCTCCCCATCCGAAGGCGAAGGCCCCGCCGTTGCAGCACAGAAGATACAGGCCGAATACCGCAAGGGCCTGAAACGGAAGATGCACGATCCTATACGGACGCTTGAGCACGAGCGCAGCTACGATCGGAGTGAACACGATCGGGAGCGCCACAAGAAAGCCTACGTTAGTCGCACTCGTAAGCGCGAGGGCGACGTTGCACGAAATATAGGACGCCGCCATGCAAAGTGCAGCAGGGAGCCAATCGACGAGCTTCGCCGTGCGCAACTGTGCCACCACGCGACGGCCGAAAAACAGTCCGAACACCACAAGGGCGAGTCCGAAGCGCAGGGCAAGGCACCAAAAGGGCGTTATGCTGTCGTAGGCGAGCTTCGTCACGGCATTTCCGAATCCGAATATCACCGTTTGCGCCACCACGCACCATACGTATGTCCACCGCGTCGATTTCACGACCCCATCCTTTCCAATCACCGGCAATCATGGTACTGTTGGACTCGATATAAGTAAAACGAGATTTTCTAAGGTGAAAGTAAAGAGTTTCTTGTTCACCGAGACGCCCACGAGCCGCTGCCGCGCTCGAGTGCGGCAGCGGCAGCGGCAGCGACAGCGACAGCATACAGGAGGCACGGTGAAAGACCAGAAATACGAAGCGTTCATCAAGGTTGCCGAAGCAGGGAGCTTCAAACGCGCTGCAGAGGAGCTCGGTTACACCCAGGCGGGCATCAGCTACATGATCAATGCGCTCGAAAAGGAGTTCGGCTTGCCGCTGTTCGTACGCGAATACGGGGGAACCAGGCTCACCGCCGAAGGCGAGGCGCTGCTTCCGTGGGTGCACGGCGTTCGAACAAGCGAGCGCCAGCTCGCATCACGGCTCGACGAGCTCAAGCACCTTGAAGGCGGGTCGGTGCGCATCGCAACATTCACCAGCACCTCCATACACTGGCTTCCCGGTATCGCCAAACGGTTTCAGGAAATCCACCCCGCCATAAACCTCGAGTTCATCAGCAACGACAATCAAAGCGAGGTTGAGGACATGGTCTGGTCGGGCGATGCCGATTGCGGGTTTTTCGCCCTGCCCGTCGCACGCGAGCTCGCCACGGTGTCGCTGCGCCACGATCCCATGCTCATCGTGCTTCCCGAAGACCATCCCGAAGCGAATGCCGCATTCTTCTCGAAAGAAGCGATGGCAACGTATCCATGCATCAAAATCGATAACGGCGTGTATACCGAGATGGACGAGGTGTATCGCGTGAACGGCGTCGAGCCGCATATCGCATATTCCATCGATAACGACTACGCGGCGCTGGCCATGGTCGCCGAAGGACTCGGCTACTGCGTGTTTCCCGAATTGATCCTGCGTGAGCCTTTGTTCGACGTCGTATGCAAACATCCCGAAGTGCCGACGAGCCGCGAACTCGCCATCGCCGTTCGATCCTTCGAAAACGCCTCGACCGCCACGAAAGCGTTCGTTGCATGCACGCAAGCGTGGGTGGGCGATGCTTACAGCCGCAGCGATTCCGCTTCGCCCAAGGGGCCCCTTCGGGACGAAGGCATGCGTCCGAGCGCTCGATCGAGCGCGAACACAAGGTAGCCCAGGACGAGAAACGCGGCTGCCACGAGCACCACGTTTACGACCACGCCCGTCCAGCCGATCAGATCGGCGTCGATGAAGAAATACGGATACCGCGCGCCGGCCCGGTACACGGCACCCAGCTGCGCAGCAACCAACGCGAATACAAGGTAGTAAGCCGGGAGCGCAAGCCATCTGACGGGATCGGCGACGCGGATGCAGCCCTTCTCATCGAACAGCGCCCAATCCGCCACGACCATCACGGGCACGATTAAGTGTACCGTGAGATTCGATGCCGCAGTGCCGTTCGGGATCATGGCGAAGTCGGCCCCCACGAGCACGAACCAGTAGATCAAAAGCGTGACGACGATGCCCATGGAAACCGCCCCTTTGATCGCCGGGGAATAGTTCACCGTCCCCCTCGATCCGCTGAATCTGATTTCGCGCGCGCAGGCAGCGGCCGCGAAGGCAAAATAGGCGATAACGAACAGATTGCTCTGGATCGTGTAATACAGAAGCGGATGGAGACTCAGAGGGCCTTCGGGAAAGCCAAGGTTGAGGAGCACGCCCCATGCCCCAATGAGCACGATCGCGGTCTTCCAGATACACGAGAGATATCTGTTTTTGATGCACATGATGATTGCCTTCCGCCTGCACGTTCGGTTTCGTACGTACTGTAACGGGATACCGCACGCGCAATGCGGCTGCGCCGCAATCTGTAATCTATTCGGTATCTTCGTGCGTCGTATCCGTTTTCTCCGATTTCTTTTCGAGCACCTCATCGGCATCGTCGGAAACGGCAACGGAACCGGCATCGACACGGGGGGCGTATTCGAGAAGGTCCCCTGGTTGACAGTTAAGCGTCTGGCAGATCATCTCGAGCGTCGAGAACCGAATCGCCTTTATTTTCCCCGTCTTGATGCGGGACATATTCACGTTCGAGATACCCACTCGGTCGGATAGCTCGTTAAGAGACATCTTCCGGTCGGCCATGATACGGTCCAGTCTGAGGATGATTGGCATTTCCTATTCAACTTCCTGTGTGCAAGCTCTTCGGGTTTAGCGGATCTGAAATGTTGCTACTCGCATATATCATAGAACGGTTACCATTCTACCTCTTGTCAAGCCACCGTTGACGCCATGTCCTCTTCTCGAAATCTGGTGAGGTACAGACATATGTCATAGTACCGCGCTCATAGAATAACGCAAGACAAGGAAACGACCCTTGGATTCAAAGGCTCAAATCGCGTTCCAGATCGGTCTTCTGCACCCATCCGACGGTTTTAGGCTCAAGCATGCGTCTACCGGGAGCCCCGTATCGTAGCAGCGTTCTTGAGCATGTCGCCGTAGCCGCCGAAGAACTCCTGCATCATTGCACAATACGGATCGAAGGAGGTAAGGTCTCCCGAAGCGAACAGGGACCGGGCGCGACATCCGCCCCCGCACAAACGCTCGTACTCGCATGCGGAGCACCGCTCAAACGACTCGGTTCCCAAGGCGCTGAAGCCCTGAGCGACCTCGCCCGACAAAACGCTGTGGATGACGTCGGTAAACAGGTTGCCCATCGCAAGTTCAGCACGATGCAGCATATGGCATGGATACACCGTGCCGTCCGCCGCAACGCTCACCGTCTTCACCCCGGCTCCGCACACGCGCTTCACCGTCAGGCTCGCCCCAACCGGCGAATCGGCAACCGCAAGGGGACCTCTGCCCTTGCCGAGCGTGAGCATGGCGCGGCCAAGTTTTTCCAGCTCGGCATCATCGGGTATGAGCCCGCGCAAGACTTCATCGTCGCACGGGCATGACAATAGGCTGAACGTGAGCGTCGCACCGAGCTCATCGGCTAGCGTAAGGTACTCTGCGATGTCATCGACGTTCTTAGCGTGGATGGTCGCGATCATATGGGGTGGGATGTTCGCACCCTTGACCGCCTCGACCGCCCGTACCAGTTCGGCGAAACGCTGCTTGCCGCGAATATAGGCGGGCGAGGCTGCCGAGCAGCCGTCGAACGATATGGATACGCGATCGACGAAAGGAGCGACTCGTTTGAGCTGCCTTGCATCAAGGCCCACCCCGTTCGAAAGAACGACGACCGAAGCTATGCTGCATTCTATCTTCGCAAAGGCAACGATGGAGGCAAGGTCGTCGCGGAGGAACGGCTCGCCGCCCGATATGACGATCTGCTCGACCCCCGCCGATGCAAGCTGGGCGATCGCATGGTTGATCTTTTCAGTGGGTGCATCCGCCAAAGAATTGCGATCGTCATCGAGCGAATAGCATCCGACGCATTGCAGGTTGCATCGCTGCGTTACGTGCACGTACGCCGACTTGAGCATATCGTCGGGTTTCTTGTAGCCGAAGAATCCGCCAAGACCGAGATGCTGGAACAGAGCCTCGTCGACGGCAGCGATCTTGGAGGGAGGCACGTCTTCATGCATAAGCCGGGTACAAATGCCCTTCCCCTCAGGTGTAAGTCCGATGGCATAGCCGGTGTTAAGATTTCCGACCATCGGGATTCCTTTGAAATCAAACATGACGATCTGATTGCCGAATTTCATCCGTTCTCCGTTTCTTGACCCGCTTGCTGCGCCTCACGGCAACTCGTGCCGTTTATATGATGAGATCCATTATGTACGAGAGATTAGAAATTCCTACTACTATTTTTAACGTTTTATGATAAATTCGTAAGCATAATCGTTTTGCGTAGTCTTTTGCATATGCGATGGAACAGGTAAGGAATAAGGAGGCCCGTTGTTCGAAGGTACATCTCTTTCCGAGCTTTCGGGTGCTCTCCTGCCATTCTGTCACGCAGTCGGCTACGTCGCGATTATCGGTTCGGTATCCGCGATGGCGATCAAATTCATTCGTTGTAGAACCGAGCATCCCGATCTTGGCATGCTCGCAACAGCCGAATGCAAGATCACCCTGTTGTGCTGCACGACGTTCATGCTCATGGGCATTTCGATCGTCGTCTTCTTCAACAGCATCTAGGCACTTACCCCACCTGGCATACCCCCACCCAACGCCAGGAAGCCATCCATCACAGCAAACAGGGCACATCGCGGATACCCTCGCATACGTAGTCGGGCTGTTCGGCAAGCAGTACCGGCTTCGGGAACATCCCCCAAAGCGCTGCCGCCGTCGCACATCCCGCGCCGTTGCCCGCCTGGATGTCGAAGGGACTGTCGCCGACGTACAGACAAGCCGAGGGATCGAGTCCGAGGAGTGCCGCACCGTGGGCAACCGGACCGGGAGCGGGCTTGTGCTCGGGCCAGTCGTCGGAGCCGATCATGCACTCGAGGTACGCATCGAGCCCGAACAACCGCAGGCCCTGCATAGCGGCTTCGTGGCGCTTCGAGGTGACCACGCCGAGCGGATACCCTTGGGCGACAAGCGCACGCAACGTGTGCTCGACACCGTCGAACGGCTGCACCATGCCGTCGTGCTTCACCTCGTTGTACGCGCGGTATACGCGTAAAAGCTCGTCATGGAGCTTTTGATCATCCGTGAAATCCCACATCTGCGTCGAAAGCGGCTGACCGACTTTGGCCATGAGGCGCTCGGGCGCCATGTCTTTCTGCAAAACCTCCCGCACGGCATGCTGCATCGATTCGAGGATGAGATCGTGCGTATCGAGCAGCGTGCCGTCGAGATCGAACAAGATGGCTTTAATCATGCGAGCAGCGCCTAATCGGAGAACAGGCTGCCGAACGCGCCGATGCCGGAGCCCTTCATGCCGCGCTTCGCAAACGCAAGGGCCTCGGCTACCGCAGCGATGGATATGTCGCGCTTCGCGCCGGTGCGGCGCAGCTTGATTTCCACCTTGCCCTCGGCAAGTCCACGCTTGCCCACGACGATCTGCAGCGGCCAGCCGATAAGATCGGCGTCGGCGAACTTCACGCCCGCACGCTCGTTGCGATCGTCAATGACTACCTCGAAGCCTGCCCGTGCAATATCGGATGCCAGCCTCTCAGCAGCAGGCTGCACCTCTTCGTCGCCTACGTTAAGCGGGATCACGCACACGTGCGCAGGTGCCACTGACACAGGCCAGGAGATGCCGTTCTCATCGTTGTGTTGCTCGACGATGGCGGCCATGGAGCGCGAGACGCCCACGCCGTAGCACCCCATGAGGAAGTGCTGCTCGGAGCCGTCTTCGGCCGAGAACGTAGCGTTCATCGCACGCGAGTATTTATCGCCGAGCTGAAACACCTGCGAGACCTCGATGCCGCGTGCCCCCTCGAGGGGAAGACCGCACTTCGGGCAGCAATCGCCCGGCTTGACAACCACGATATCGGCCCACTCGTCCACTTCGAAATCGATGCTGGGGCGAGCGCCCACGTAGTGGTATCCGTCTTCGTTCGCACCGACGACCCATCGCGATATCGCCTGCAAGCTCGTGGCGGCGACTACACGCACGCCCTCGGGCAGACCGACGGGACCCATCGAGCCTTTATGCAATCCCGCCGCTTCCATCTCCTCGTCGGCGAGCAGTTCGAAGCCTTCGACGACGCGAGCCGCCTTGAGTTCGTTCAGGTCGTGATCGCCCGGAACGAAGAACACGGTGATCGCGCCGTCTTTCCCTTTGCCTGAAAGCGCTTTGACCGTAGAAGATTCAGGGATGTCGAGAAACGCCGCAAGGTCGGCGATGGTGTGCACATCGGGAGTCGCGATTTTCGTGAGCTCGTCGGCCATAGTGTACTCGGTCGGCCGCGCAAGGCCATCGCCCGCTTCGGTGTTGGCGGCGTAGCCGCACGAGCAATGCACGAGCTCGGCTTCGCCCGCATCGGCAAGCGCCATGAACTCGCAGGTTACGCTTCCACCGATTTGACCGGAATCCGCCTCGACCGGGCGGTAGTCCAAATCCATGCGCTCGCAGATTCGGCCGTAGGCGGCGCTCATCTCATCGTAGGTCTGCTGGAGCGACTCCTGCGAATCATGGAAGCTGTAGGCGTCTTTCATGATGAATTCGCGGCCGCGCAAAAGCCCGAACCGCGGACGAATCTCATCGCGGAACTTCACTTGTATCTGGTAGAGCGAAAGCGGTAGCTGCTTGTAGGAACGCAGCTCGTTGCGGATGAGCGCCGTGATAATCTCCTCGTGGGTGGGCCCGAGGCAGAAGGGGCGGTCGTGGCGATCGACGAGGCGCATGAGTTCGGGGCCGTAATCGTCCCACCGGCCGCTTTCGTGCCACAGTTCGGCAGGTTGCAAAACCGGCATCATGATCTCCTGTGCGCCGATCCCGTCCATTTCGGAGCGCACGATGTTCTCAACTTTCGCGAGCACCTTCTTGCCGAGCGGAAGGAAGGTGTACACGCCCGATGCCGCTTTACGGATCATGCCCGCCCTCACGAGCAAACGGTGGCTTGCGATTTCGGCATCGGCCGGATCTTCCTTCAACGTGGGAACGTAGAGTTCGCTCATACGCAAAATATCTGTCATAGCTTTCCAATCTCCTCCATCAAAGCATCCACAATAGCGCCCTCTTCGACCTTGCGCAAGGTCTTGCCCTGGGCGAATATAACCCCTGATCCCTTGCCGCACGCGACGCCGATATCAGCATCCGCCGCTTCGCCGGGCCCGTTCACCACGCATCCCATGACGGCCACTTTCGCCGGCACCGCAACGCTGCGCAACCGCCCTTCGACCTCTTTCGCAAGCGCGATGAGATCGACTTCGCAACGGCCGCACGTCGGGCAGCTGATGATCTCGGGCGAACGCCGTCTGAGATCGAGCGCCGCCAAAAGCGTCCAGCATGCGCGCACTTCCTCGACGGGATCGTCGGTCAGCGAAATGCGCAGCGTGTCGCCGATGCCCTGTTCAAGCAGAATGCCGAGACCGCTCGCCGACTTGATGATGCCCTGGAAAAGCGTGCCTGCTTCCGTAATGCCGATATGCAGCGGCACCTCGGGTATCTCGGCGGCGAGTATGCGGTAGGTTTGCACCGTCGTCATGACATCGTGCGCTTTCGCAGACACAACTATATCGTAAAATCCCTGTTCTTCGAAGTGTTTTACGTAATCGGCAGCAGATCGGGCAAGCTTTTCCGGAAGCGACAGGTCCTCGCGGGCGGCGAGATCCGAGTCGAGCGAGCCCGCATTCACTCCGATGCGGATGGGTATATGCGCCTCGCAGGCCGCCGCGATCACGCGATCTGTCTCGGCGAGCCCGCCGATGTTGCCCGGGTTGATGCGCAGCTTTGCCGCCCCGCGCCGGGCAGCTTCGATGGCGATATCGGCGCTGAAATGGATATCGGCTACCACGGGCAAAGGCGACGCCTTGCACACAGCCTCAAACGCATCGAGACACGACGCACGGGGAATCGCCATGCGCACGATCTCGCACCCAGCCTCGGCGAGGCGCTCGATCTGAGCGAGGTTTGCCGCCGCATCGTCGGCCGCTTCGTTGAGCATCGATTGCACGGCGCACGGCGCTGCGCCGCCTACCGCCACATCGCCCACCATCACACGCCGCGTGAAGGCGTTGGGCTTGCCAGCGCTTGCCGCACCGCCGCCAGAGCGCACTTCTTCCATCGCTTCCCCCTTGCCGCTAGCCCCAGTTCCCGAAAATGAACCGCTGTATATCCTGGTTTATCATCACGACGAACAGCCCTATGAACAAGATCATGCCGACCGTGCTCAGGTAGTTGAGCGCCCGCATGGTTACGAGCTTCTTCGTGATCTTCTGGAAGACCTCGATGACGAACCGCCCACCGTCGAGCGGGGGGATTGGGATGAGGTTCATGATGCCGAGCGAAACCGAGATCATGGCAACGAACTGCATGAACATCACGATGCCCGCGTCGGCGTAATCCTTCGCCAACACCGCGATGCCCATGACCGACGTCGATTGCGACACCGTTTCGCTGAACGTTGCGGGATTGAACAGGCCCACAACTGCAGAAACGACCATGCCGATGTAGTTGAAGCCGGCCTGAATCGCCTGCAAGGGGCTTACCGTCATATGCGTTATCTCGCCTGTCTGGGTGTTTTGCACATCGAACCCGATGAGAGAGAACAGCACGACGAACAGAAGCACGGCGAACAGCAGGTTGACCACCGGCCCGGCGAGGATAATGACCGATCGCTTCCAGAACGGAAGGCTTCGGTACTGCTGCTTGCGCTCGCTCTCGAAAAATCCGTGCGGGTCGGCGACGATGCGCGGTTGCCCGAGTTCATAGGCCTGCACGCCCTGTGCGAGCTGCTTTGCGCTCGGCTTGATCACCGGAGCGCGGTACGTGTTGTACTGGTCCTTCTTCGTGGGACCGGCAATCGAGCCCCATTCGGAAAGCTGTTCGAGCGCATCGTAGGCCTCGTCGTCGGTGATACCGAGCTCGCGCGCCACATCCTCCATGTTCACCACGCCGTTTCGCAAGACGCAGGCGAGCACGCGTTCGAGATGGGGACTTTCCCCACCAGGCTCCATGCCGCAGATGCGCGCATAGCCGCCAAGCGGAACGGCGGTCACGCCGAACTTGGTGCCGCCTTTGGTGAAGCCGATGTTCGGACCCGGCAGACCCAGCATGAACTCGGTAACGCGCACACCGAATGCGCGCGCCGCAAGGTAATGCCCGCCTTCGTGGATGAAGACGAGGAATCCGAGTACGATGATTCCGTAGAGGATCATCAGGATGACGTCCATATGCAACTCCTTATGGAAAACGGCGACCAGCGCCGATGGTATTCACAGAATACCATTATAGAAAGACCCGCCCCTGTACGGCCCGCAGCACGGTAATCCCACAAACTTCCGCAAGAATCTCCGCGAAGTGTACTGCGTTGGGAGCAGCCTTGGCGAAGCGAAGCACCTGTACCGAAGGTAAGCCGGTTCAAGTATTCCTGATGCGATAAATTGGCATGGGAAATGTCGTGTAGCGACGAAGGACGGACAGCGCCGAGATCGCGATATCGATCATCGTGCGCCCTCAAAGATGAATTCCCGATGCCGCAAATTCATCGTCTGAAAGCGATGCGCCCGACACCATGCAAACGGCTCCGGCGACCGCATTCGCCAGCGCGAGCGCCTCTTTCCACGAGCGTCCGGCGCTGCGCGCCGTCACAAGCGCGCCGAGATGGGAATCGCCTGCCCCCACGGTATCGACGGGCTTCACGGATTCCGTCGAAACGAAGATACGTTCGCTTCCGCTCAGCACGCTCGCGCCTTTGGCACCCTCGGTTATCACGACCGCATTGCCGCTTTCGGCTTCGATCGCACGCGCCGCCTCCTCGACAGTCGAACAACCCGTATAGGATTTCGCCTCGAGGTCGTTCAAATGCCATACGGGTCGAAGCGCGTTGATGCGCGCCGTCTTCTCGGGTCCGACGCCTTCGATACGCGGCCCTGGCGCGTAGAAGAACTCGATTTCGGGATGAGCCTCGAGAAACGAGATGATGGCCTCGCCTCCCGCGCCCTCGATTTCGTATCCGCTCGCAAGCGCGTATCCGTACCGGCTCGCGTCGATCGCATCGAACCACGCGCGTTCGAAGCATCGCTCGATGCCGGGCGACGTGACCATGGTGCGCTCCCCATCAGGCTCGACAAGGCAGGTACACGATCCGCAATCGAGGTCGGTTTCAACGTGCAACGCTTCGAGGCCGCGATCCGCAAGCTCTTTTCGGGCGAAGTCGGCGAAGATGCCGCTTCCGATCGGCGCGAACAAGAAACAGGGGCATCCAAGCTGTCGCACGATGTTTCCCGCGTTGAACGCGCAACCGCCAATAAGGGTATCGCGCTTGTCGACCACCACGCCCTCGCCTCGGCCGGGCAGATTCGGAATATGGCACACGACATCGACCATGACGGCACCGATGGAGAGGATTGCTTTGCTGGTGCGCATGTGGCTCCTTTGTTCGAACTTATCGCTCGATGCAATTATATGGCATGCGTTGATAGCTGGCCCGCATAACCCCGTTTGGGATGCTGCGTCCAATCGATACACAGCCATTTTCAACCGCTTTACGTTATACTGGAAAATCATATGTGTTTTGGTTGGCATAACCTAACCCTAGCGGGGACAGCCTTAGTACGATAAGGAGACCGCGTGCCTACCGAATCGATATACCTCTATCTGGACGAAGCTGGCGACTTCAACTTCAAGCCCAATGGAACACGCCACTTTCTCATGACGTGCGTTATCATGCAGAGGCCTTTTCGGGCCGCAGCCGATTTGCTTCACATGAGATACGATCTAATCGAGAGAGGCGAGCTTGCTGGTTGTTTTCACGCTTCGGAAGACCGGCCTTTCGTAAGAGACCTCATGTTCAGGGTAATTCGGTCGCACATATCCGAAATATCGGCATATTCCCTCGTCATCGACAAAAGACACTACCGTTACGACCCTAACCCGAAAGAGGTATACCAGCAAACCTTCCAATGGCTGATAGCCCACGTCGCACAATCGGAGAGATTTTCGAAAGCGGATCGCGTCATAGCAATAACCGACGACATCCCGAATGCGGCGAAGAAGGGGAGCATAAAGGGCGAATTGAAAAAAGCGCTCAAGGAAAACCTTCCAGGAGGGCTTACCTACACCTTGATACACCAAAGATCGGAAGGAGACTTCAATCTCCAAATTGCCGATTACCTGTGCTGGGCACAATTCAGGCTGCATGAAAAACGAGATAAGGCACCCTACATGCTGCTCGCAAGTGCATGGAGCGACATGGGCATACTATAAAAATGACCTCCCCACCTATCACCTCTTCACGGGAGCGACCCGCATGTCTTTGGCGAAGAACCCTCATGCGGTTCTTATCGGCAGGGAGGAACGTTTGAATACGAGTATACCGCTTTCGCAGCTTCAACAACAAGCGATCATGCAAAAAGCAGATTATCGCTCGATCCACGCCTTCGCCGTGCGGCGGGCCCATCCGTCGACCTCTTCCAGCTGCTCGAGGCTTTTAACCCGCTGCATCTCGTGCGCTTCCATGACAACTTCCACGCACCGGGCGATGTCCAGGTACGCGCACCGCTCGGCGAGAAACGCCGCAACCGCCACCTCGTTGGCTGCGTTCATCGCGCACGGCAGCGTGCCGCCCGCCTTGCCCGCCTCGCGCGCAAGGGCGAGGCAGCGAAACGTATCGGTATCGGGAGCCGCAAACTCGAGCGAGCCGAGCGTGCGAAAATCGAGCGGTGCGACCGGTGCGTCCCAGCGATCGGGATACGAGAGCGCGAACTGGATGGGAATGCGCATGTCGGTTGTGCCGAGATGAGCCTTCACGCTGCCGTCGGAGAACTCGACCATCGAGTGGATGGCGCTCTGCGGCTGCACGACCACTTCGATCTTGTCGTAGCCCATGCCGAACAGATGATGCGCCTCGATGACTTCGAGGCCCTTGTTCATGAGCGTTGACGAATCGATGCTGATCTTCGCGCCCATGTTCCACGTGGGATGCGCGAGCGCCTGGGCAGGCGTAATGGAAGCAAGCTCATCGCGCGTGCGGCCTCGAAACGGTCCCCCGGACGCGGTCACCCAGAGTTTTTCCACCTCGTCTGCCCGCTCGCCGAGCAAGCATTGGTAGATCGCCCCGTGTTCCGAATCGATGGGCATGAGCGCACCTGCCGGACCAGTGGCAGGAGCGAGCCCGTTCGCACGTCGCATCTCGTCAACCCGAGCGGCAAGCGGCATGATGAGATCGCCGCCGACCACGAGCGATTCCTTGTTCGCAAGCGCGAGCACTTTTCCCGCTAAGAGCGTCTCGAAGCTCGCACGAAGACCCGCTGCTCCCACGAGCGCGTTCACCACGACATCGGCTTCGGGTAGCCGCACGAGATCGACCACGGCATCCGGCCCGAATCCGAGCGTTGCCGCCGTTTCACTGTCATCGGCAAGCGCGAGGTGCGTCGCGAGCGAACGGGACGTGGGTGCCTCGCGCAGGCCCTCGTCTCCCACCGCCGCATGGCGCACGCCAAACTCGCGCACCTGCGCTTCGAGCACGTCGACGCGCGTACCGAGCGCAAGGCCTACCACTTCGAGCTTGTCGGAATGCCGCCGCGCCACATCGAGCGTCTGAGTGCCGATCGAGCCTGACGAGCCGAGCACAACGATGCGCTTCCTATCCGACATGGCCCACCGACCCTTTCCGCTTGGCAGCGCGCCGCGTGCGCGACGCCTGAGAACCGTTATCCCACATACGGGATGCACCCCCCGGCGACAAGCAGGATCGCCGAGGTAACCGAAACGAGGAACAGCGAATCGGTGCGGTCGAGCAGACCGCCATGGCCGGGCATGATCGTCCCGGAATCCTTGAAGCCCGAATTGCGCTTAATGCGGCTCTCGGCCAGATCACCGAGTACGCCCATGAGCCCGCAGACGAGGCCGAAGAAAAGCGCTTGCACAACATCCATGGTGACACCGGGAATATAGGTCATGGCATACCAGACGACCATCGAACCCACAAGCCCTGCAATGAACCCCTCCCAGCTCTTCTTCGGGCTCGTGCGGGGTGCGAGCTTGTGCTTGCCGAATTTACGTCCGATCAGGTACGCGAACGTATCGTTTGCCCATACGCTTAAAAAGATGCCGAGCACAAGCACGCCTCCCCACGGATCGGGAAGGCTCATGCGCACGAGCATGAGGCCTGAAAGCAGCAGCCCCGTGTACGCCGCGCCGAAAAAGCTCACGCCCACATCGGGCACTCGCGCGCGCATCCAAAACACGTACCACGCGATCAGCGTCACAAGCAAACCGACGCTCACCATGAGCGCACCGGTAAGCCCGAGAAAGAACACGCTCACCGGGTACAGGATGGCCGCGATGATGCCGAGCAGTTCGTTAGGCAGCTTCGCGTCGGAGCGGAGCATGTAGTAGAACTCGCCCGCCGATATGCCGGCTGTAGCAGCCAGCAACACGAGCGTGGTGATATCGTTCACGAGAATGCAAATGACCGAGATGGCGATATAGATGAAGCCCGTGCGGAAACGCACCTGGATGTCGGTTGGATTCTTGAGCTTTTTCGGCGTCTTATCGAGTGCGAATTGCTTGATGCGCCCCGTGGTGTTCGGGCTTTCGTTCGGATCTGCAGCGGCCATTTACCCCACCGCCCCGAACCGGCGGTCCCTTCCCTGGTAATCGAGGAGCGCCCGCAAAAACTCGTACCGGTCGAAATCGGGCCAGAGCACCTCGGTGCAGTAGAATTCCGTGTATGCGATCTGCCACAAAAGGAAATTCGACACGCGCATCTCGCCGCTCGTGCGAATGAGCAGGTCGGGATCCGGGATGTCGGCCGTGTACAGGTAGTCGCCGAACGTGTCTTCCGAAAGCGGCATCGGCTTCTCGCCCCGGGCGAGCGCCTCGTGCGCCGCATCCATGTAGGCGTTGATGCCGTCGACGATCTCATTGCGGCCTCCGTAGTTGATGGCCACCACAAGCGTCATGCCGCTGTTGTTCTTGGTTTTCTCCCACGCCTCGTCGAACGCATCGCGCGTCTTCTTCGGAAGCGCGCCCGTTCTGCCGATGGTCATGACCCGCACGTGCTCTTCGTGCAGCTCGTCGACTTCGGCGAGCATCGTTTGCGCGAACAAGTCCATGAGGCCGACGACTTCTTCTTCGGGGCGCTTCCAGTTCTCCGTGGAAAACGAGTAGATGGTGAGGTACTTCACGCCGATATCGTTTGCAGCGCGGATGGTCTCGCGCACCGCCTCGATGCCCGCAGCATGCCCTTTCAGCCGGTTGAGCGCCCGCTTTTTCGCCCACCTGCCGTTGCCGTCCATGATAACGGCGACGTGCGCAGGGATCCGGCTCGCATCGACCCTCTGGGGATCGAGTTCGGCCGGCGGATTCGGGAATATGTCTTCAAGCGGTTTTCTCACGGAGCCTAGATTTCCATGACTTCGGCTTCTTTTTTCTTGAACGCCTCTTCGATCTGGGCGACATAAGAATCGGTGAGCTTCTGGCTTTCGGTTTCAGCGCGCTTCGCATCGTCTTCGGAAATCTCGGAATCCTTCTTGAGCTTCTCGATCGCGGTGTTCGCATCGCGACGCGCGTTGCGAACGGCCACGCGCGCTTCTTCAGCGTAGTTCTTGCACTGCTTCACGAGCTCGCGGCGGCGCTCCTCGGTAAGAGCGGGAAACGGCAGGCGGATGACCGAGCCGTCGTTAGAAGGCTGCACGCCCAGATCGCTCTGCTGGATGGCCTGCTCGATGGTCGTAAGCGTTGATTTGTCCCACGGCTCGATCACGAGCATGTGGGCATCGGGGGTTTTCACGGCGGCCATCTGGTTGATCGGCGTCGGAACCCCATAGTAATCGACCTTGATGCGATCGAGCACCATCGCGTTTGCGCGTCCGGTGCGAACCGCTGCGAAGTTGGTTCCGAGCGAATCGAGGGCCTTTGCCATCCGCTCTTCGGCTTGCATCATAATATCGTCAACCATCTTGCAGTTCCTTTCAACCGATCCTTGCAGTGGGCGCCGCTTCCCGCATCGGCGCAGAGCGTGCTTACGCTATTGTACCGTGGTTCCGACGTTTTCGCCCTTGAGAGCCCGCGCAATATTGCCCGGAACGGTGAGATCGAACACGATCATGGGCAGGTCGTTGTCCATGCACAAAGACGTGGCCGTGGAATCCATGACGTTAAGCCCCATTGAAAGCACGTCGAGGTAGCTGATCTTGTCGAACTTCTTGGCATCGGGGTTGGTGCGCGGATCGCTGTCGTATACGCCGTCGACCTTTGTGGCCTTGAGCAGGCATTCGGCATCAATCTCGCAGGCGCGCAGCGCAGCGGTGGTATCGGTGGTGAAGTACGGGTTGCCCGTGCCGGCGGCGAGAATGACTACGCGGCCCTTCTCGAGATGGCGGATGGCGCGACGGCGGATGTAGGGCTCGGAGATTTCCTGCATGGTGATGGCGCTTTGCACACGCGAGTACACGCCATGGCGCTCAAACGCGTCTTGCAAAGCGAGCGCATTCATGACGGTGGCGAGCATGCCGATGTAGTCTGCCTGGGCGCGCTCCATGCCTTCGGCGCTTGCCGCCATGCCGCGGAAGATGTTGCCGCCGCCCACGACCACGGCGAGCTCGATGCCGTCGTTTACGATGTCCTTGATCTGGACGGCCAGGTCCTCGACGACCTTCGGATCGATGCCGTAACCCGCATCCCCCGCCAAAGCCTCGCCGGACAGTTTCAAGAGGACGCGCTTGTACTTGTAGCCACCAGACATACATCGACCTTTCTCATCGCCTTGATATGAAAGCGTCGGGAGCCGAAGCGGCACGATGCCGCATGAGCGATCCCGACGTGCATTCGCCGCGACTATAGTAACCGAAAAACAGCGGAGCCGCGCGAGGGAGCGCCGCCAATCTGGGGCTTTTCACGTAATGAGCAAACGAGGAAACACGTGCGGCGTTTGGTGGTGAAAACCAAGGCAGGTGCAAGAATGTGGCTGTGTTAGACCACTGTTGACATATTCCAGTACTCTCCGAAGGGAAACGGAGTTGAAGGATAGTTCCTTCTGGTCGTCTCGTATGTTCCGCTTATGGCATTTGAGTACAGCACCTCACGACGGTCAGCATCGCTTTTCCTGAATTGCTCAACGTAGCAAAACCAGTCAAGGTAATGTTTAAGGCGCCTTGTGGAAACACCTTTGAACGGGAATAGGAAATCCCTCAAGCGTGAATGGAGAGCATTGACCATGTTGATCTTATACCCCTTACCCGATGATGTGCAATAACGCCTATGCCCCGCACCGATCGATGCCAAGGCTTTGGGGTAAGCTGCATCCCAGTCACTTGATACGATGGCCCCTTTTTCGACCTTGCCCTTTAGGAGCGCCTCGATATCTTCGATGCTCGATTTGCCCCGACAGCACACCTCGCAGAAGCAGTCTCCCCGGTCACTGATGCCGGTTAAGATGCTGATCCTTTCCCTGGACGACCCCGAAACATGTATGGCGTTCCCCCGCTTATGGGGTTTTCTCGGTAGCGAAACAGACCCTGATCTGGTCCAGTTCCCCGAGAGATTCTCATTGACTATGGTTTCATCGATCTGGCAGGTTGACCCTTTCCCGACACGAAAAGGCATGAGTCTTTTCGCCATCACCTCACAAAGGCGGTGGCGCATGAACCAGGCGGTGGAAAGGCAGGTATTGCAACGCTTGGCAGACTCCCGAAGACTCAATGCATCCACCATGCATGCGGCAAAGCTCATCCACGCCCCTCCGCTGAGCTTCGAGTTTGCCAGCAGTCCTTTGGTCGCACCGGAAAAGGTCCGCGCACAGCCGCCGCAAAGCCATCGTTGTTCTCTTGAGCGGCCATGGCCCTTCTTGGTGAAGCGCGCACAGCCGCAGTGCGGACAAACGGAAGGTCCGTTGCCTTCAGAGCTAACGATCAGCTCTTCGGCAATGGCTTCTTTTAGGTGGGCGAGCATCTCGATTTTCTCAGCGCGGGTTAGCTGGGGCAAAAGTTGGTGTAGAATCTCAAGCATAGGCTCTTCTCCTTACTGGTCGTCTGATAACTTTCAGTATAGTTGGAGAGCCTTTTTGGTACAAGTGTTCTTGTCAACAGTGGTCTAACACAGCCAAGAATGTACGGTTTGGTAAAATGTAACAGATTCCACGCAAGCCAACTTCGGTCAAAAAGCCTTGACACTTTTTCGCGAACAGGGATTTTGGAAGTAATCCTGCGCGGTATACTCAATAAAACGTACTACTCAATTTACCAAACCGTAAAAACCTGCGACTACTTCAGAATCGAGCACCAACGATTTCCTCGAGTACCGAGGATCGCTGCTGTCGCATGAATGCCCGGCGCGAATGCCCGTATCCTCGTGCCTATCCGATCGGTCGTTTTGAAACTACCGTTCTCGGTTGAACGCTTACTCGCATCGACGTAGTGCGTTGCTATGAGATCCGTGGTTAGCGGTGGCCAGCGCTCGCATCGGCGGTGCAGAGGATAAGCCAGGCAACCGACAGTGGCACTCATACAAAAAGGCCGCACCGGAATCGGCGCGGCCTTCTGAAACCTCGGTGACGCTATGCTACGAGCTCAGTCCGTTGTTGCCGGAGTTGGAGCCGTTGCCGCCGCCGAAGAGCTCGCTCAGCGGGTTCTGCTGGCTCTGCTGCTGCGTCGCAGCCTGCGAGCTTTCGTCGGAACCGAGCGTTACCTCAAGCGTCTCGTTCTGACCGTTGCGGTTGATCTCAACCTCGGCTTTATCGCCAGGATTCAGTGCGCGGATCTGGAGCATCAGCTCGTCGGCGGACGTTACGGTCGTGCCGTTGAACTTGGTGATGATGTCGCCCACCTCGATGCCAGCCTCGGCCGCGCCGCTGCCTTCGCTCACGTTGGCGACGTAGGCGCCCTCGTTCACCGCAAGGCCGTAGCGCTTGGCGATCTGCTCGTTCACGGTGGAGAGCGAAACGCCGAGCTGCGCATGGGTCGGGGTCTTGCCGTCGATGATCTGCTGCGCGATGTTGACCGCGTAGTTCACCGGGATTGCGAAGCCGACGCCCGAGTAGTTGCCCGAGTACGACGTGATAAGCGTGTTGATGCCGATGAGCTTGCCGTCCGCGTCGACGAGCGCGCCGCCGGAGTTACCGGGGTTGATAGCCGCGTCGGTCTGGATCAGGTTCGCGTAGATCATCGTGGAGCCGTCGGTCTGCGAGTTCATGATCTGGGAGCGGCTCGTAGCCGAAACGATACCGGTTGCAACCGACTGCTCAAGGCCGAAGGGGCTACCGATGGTCATAACCCACTCGCCGATGATCAGGTCGGACGAATCGCCGATCTCGATCGGGGTCAAGCCTGTTGCATCTGCCTTGATAACCGCAAGGTCGGAGCTCGGATCGGTGCCCACGACCTCAGCGTCGTATTGCTCACCCTCGATGGTCACCTTGAACGCCTCGCCACCCTCGACGACGTGGTAGTTCGTGACAATGTAACCATCTTCGGAAAGCACGACGCCGCTGCCGAGCGAGGACTGTGTCAGCGAGCTCGAATCGGAGCCGGAGCCCATACCGTAGCCGTACATGCCGCCAGCTGACTGGCTCGTGTACACGTCGATGGCCACAACCGAAGGAAGCGCTTTCTGAGCGACCGCCTCGGCAAGCGTGGCATCGTTGTCGGCGGCATCGACGCCGCCGTTGCCGCTCGAGCCGATAATCGTCGACGAACCCGAATCGCTCGAAGATCCGCTATCGCTCATGGCGTTGTAGATGCCGAAGCCCGACAGCGCGATGATGCACGCGAGCGCGGCGCCCGCAAACGCGAGCAGGAACGTCTTCGGACCGCTCGATTTCTTCGCCGGTGAGGAAGCCTGCGAAGACGGCGCCTGGTAAGCGGGCTGCTGATAGTATGTCTGCTGGGAATGCTGCGCGTGCTGCGCCGGCGGAACCGACTGGCCGGGTTGCGTCGGCTGAGTCGGTGCGGCATAGCGGTTATCGCCTGAAGGCGGGGGAACCGGCGCGCCGCTGCCGTTCGTATTGTCCATGTTCAACCTCCATCTGATGCGTGATTGCATGCTGATTGATTTGTGTTGATGGTACCTTAGCACCGCTTTTCCCCGCTCAACCCACACGCAATCAATCCGTCATCGTCGTGTCATGGAATTACATCAACTGGAGTACTCCTGTGGTATGAGGAGCTGACCTCGAAAGAGTAAGAAGCACCCGATCTTGTGGCCTGCCGGCAAAAACATGCTCGAACCCGGCATAGCCACTCAACTGGCTCTCGGTGATTTTCCGATGAACGAGGGCGCACGCGCGCCTTCGACCCGCTATTATTTGTTCGTTGCCAGGATGCGCGAAGCAGCGCTCCTTCGCAGACGGTCCCGTACGACCGTCGAAACCGTAAACCGCCGATAAGGGGATTTGGGTGATCATGTCCACGCATACGCAACCGACGCTCCGCGAAAAGGCGAAGATGCTGTACGTCCGCATCCTCCTTCGAATGCTTCCGTTTCTCTCGACCAACATGCGCTATCTCTCGCATAAGGTACAAGACGAAATCGACTACCTCGACGTCGGCTACACCTTCATGCTCGAAGTGAAGGGCGCGGGGCTCACCTCCGTCTGCACCAAAACCGAACGGGGGACCTTTCGCCGCGTGCCGCTCGACGAAATCGCCGTCGACGTCGAACCCGGCAGTGGGCTTGCAAGCGCCGATGCCGATGCAGTCACGGTCGATTACGTGATTGCGTTCCGCTCGCTCGACTACGCTTTCCAATGCTTCTCGGGCGCGAAATCGCTTCAGGACGCCCTTGCCGAGCGCGCTTTCACGACACGCGGACCCAACAATACCGGCGTTTCGCTCACCTATATGTTCACGGCGCTGCTCCGTTCGTTTTTCTTCTGGCGGCGCGCCTACCGCAACCAACCTGTCGCAAGCACCCGCTAGGAGGATACCGTGAAAGGCTTCGAGTTTTCCTGTCCCACAAAAATCGTATGCGGCGAAGGTTCGCTTGCAAAAATCGCCGACGAACTCCGCGATCAAGGAATCACCAAGCCCCTCGTCATGACCGATCAGGGCCTCGTACAGCTGCACGTTGCCGACAACCTCTTCAACGAGCTTCAGGCCGCGAACGTTTCCTATGAGGTGTTCGACACCGTTCCGCCCGATTCGTCTATGAACGTGGTGAACGAAGTCGCTGCGCTCTATAGGGAAAAGGGCTGCGACGGCTTCATCGCGCTCGGGGGAGGCTCGGTGATCGACACCACCAAAGGAGCCGCCGCATCGCTTTCCGCAGAGGGAGTCGATTTCTCGACGCTTCAGGGGTCGGAGATCCTGCAAAGCACCCTGCCGCCCCTCATCGCCGTACCCACCACGGCAGGAACGGGCAGCGAAGTTACGCTCGTCGCGGTGGTAGCCGATACTGAGAAGCACGTGAAGCTCTCGTTCACCTCGTATAAGCTCGTGCCCCATGTAGCCGTGCTCGACCCCGTGCTCACCCAGTCTCTGCCGCCCAAGCTTACGGCGACGACGGGAATGGATGCGCTCACGCACGCCATCGAGGCGTACACCTCCATCCAGAAGAATCCCGTGAGCGATTCGTTCGCCCGCGCTGCCATCACTCTCATCGCCGACAACCTGTTTTCCGCATGCGCCGACGGCAAAAACGCCGACGCGCGCACGTCGCTTGCGCTCGGAAGTCTTATGGCAGGTGCGGCGTTCTCGAACGCCATGGTGGGCATCGTGCACGCCATCGGCCATTCGCTCGGCGGCCTTGCGCACATTCCTCACGGACAGGCGATGATGCTGCTTCTGCCTCACTGCGTCGATTACAACATCTCGCAGGGCTTTCATGCAGGCCTCTACGGCGAGCTTCTACGCGACCTCGACGAAGAGAGCTACGCCTCGGCAGACCCCGCCAACCGCGATTTGGTGTTCGCCCGTAAGCTCCACGAGATGAACGAGCGGTTCCATGCCGAGTACGGCGTGCCGATCACGCTGCGCGACCTCGGCGTCGAGCCCGAGCAGTTCGAGGCGATCGCCAAGCAGGCGCGCTACGACGGAGCCGCGCTTTACAACAACAGCGAAATCACGATCGATGTGGCGACAGGTATTTTGAACGCCGCATACTAGCAGAACGCGCTTGGGCGCAGACGGCGCCGCCGATATCAGGATCGAAGGCGGCGACCCGGACGGCAGGCGCCGCAGCAAAGGGCCGCTCGGATCAGGCGGCTGCGATACGATTGCAGGAGGATCGATGGGACAGGTGCAGTTCGACAATCTGGTGGACGTGCAGGCGCAGGCCGAGCGGATGCGCGCGTTTTACGCAACAGGCGCGACGCGCGACATCGAGTACCGCCGCCGAGCGCTCACGCAACTGAAGGCCTATCTCAAGGCGAACGAGCAGCGCGTGCTCGATGCGCTCAAGGCCGATCTCGGCAAAGCGCACTTCGAAGGCTACGCAACCGAACTCGGATTGGTGTACGACGAGATCACCACGTGCCTCAAGCACCTCAACCGCTGGTCGAAGCCTCGCCGCGTCGCTACCCCCATCGTGCATTTTCGCTCGTCGTCGAAGGTATACCCGAGCCCGATGGGCGTGGTGCTCGTGCTTTCGCCGTGGAACTACCCCGTGCAGCTCGCTCTCGTGCCGATGGTGGACGCCATCGCAGCGGGCAACTGCGTTGCGCTCAAACCCTCGCGCACGTCCAAAGCCACGAGCGAGCTTCTGATCGACATGCTCGCCTCCGTATTCCCGCCTGAGTTCGTGTGCGGGTTCCCCGGATCGGGAGATATGAACGATTGGCTGCTCGAGACGCGCTGGGACCAGATATTCTTCACCGGCAGCCCGAACGTGGGTCACACCGTCATGGAGGCAGCCGCCAAGCACCTCACCCCCGTCGTGCTCGAACTCGGCGGCAAGAGCCCGTGCATCGTCGACGCAACGGCGAACATCAAGCGCGCCGCCCAGCGTATCGCCTGGGGCAAGGGCATCAACACGGGCCAGACCTGCGTCGCGCCCGATTACTTCCTCGTGCACGAAAGCGTAGTCGACGACCTGGTGTCGCAGCTCGACGCGTGCTTTCACCAGTACTACGGCAAGGATATCCTCGCGTGCGACGAATGGCCGCGCATGATTAACCGCCATCATTTCGACCGCGTGATGGGACTTATCGAAAACCGCAACCCCGATGCGAGTGTCGCCTTCGGCGGCCAGGGCGAGGCACTTGCCCTCAAGATCGAACCCACGTGCCTGCGCGGCGTCACGCTCGACGATCCGGTCATGGGCGAGGAGATCTTCGGACCCGTGCTGCCCGTCATCACCTACCAGACGCTCGACGAAGCGTTCGCCATCGTTCGCACGTTCGAAAAACCGCTTGCCACCTATATCTTCTCTGACGATAAGGACGTGCAAGAGCGCGTGATCCGTGAATTGCCCTTCGGCGGCGCAACCATCAACGACGTGGTGATCCACCTCGCGAACAACCACATGGGATTTGGCGGCGTCGGCAATTCGGGCATGGGAGCCTACCACGGCAAGGTGGGCTTCGACTGCTTCACGCATTACAAATCGACGCTCAAGAAGGGCACTTGGCTCGAACTGCCCGTGCGCGTTCCCCCGTTCGGCGACAAGATCAAGCTCCTTCGCATGCTCATGAGGTAAGCGGGCCCACCCGCATCCTCGGACAGACGAAGAGCCGAGTTCAGAGACGCTTTGCCGGCTCGAGTGCTTCGATGAGGAACTGCGGCATGAAGCCGATGAACAGTTTCGTCATCGTGCGAGCCGGTTGCATCATGCCGCCGCGCACCCAATCCCGCGTCATGTACTGCGCCCCCAGCACGAAGAAATCGATTTCAAGCAGCTCTTGCTCGCCGAACGACCGACCCGCGTTGACTCGCGCGTTTTCGAGCATATGCTCCTTGACCGTTCTACCTCCGTGCTCGCACACGGAGTTGTAATCGATGCACTTGTAGGCGTTCACGAAGAATTCCTTGTTCTCGAGCAAAAGCCCGAACTTCTTGAAGTGCGCGTCGTAGCAGTTCTGGTCGATGCCCATGCGGTAGAGCGATTGGCTCATAAGATAATCCCAAAACCACGTGGGCACATTGAAGATATCCTGGAAATACTCGTAAAACGTCGCACGCGATACGCCCATCCGATCGCACAGGTGCGACACTTTCACCTTTTCCAGAGGGCATGAAAGCATGAGGTCCGAAAGTGCTTGCACGAAATGCAGCCTCGTCTCGATTTGTTTCTGCATGGGGTCCCCTTCCTGTCTTCGTAACGTAGCGAATTTACGAGCAAAACGCAAGGTAGCGATACGGAGAAATCCTTACAATTCCGTCGTTGTGTCGAAGCGGATGCGCAGCAGAGCGTTTTCTGACAGAACCGCCTGATTGTCTCTTGCAATGCACGGTTTCCGACAAGTGAGCGAAGGTGTCGATTGAACCGCCCCTCGCACGGATTCTACAATCACGCTATCGGAACCCGGGATCGAGCCATGCTTCGCATAGGCGGCGACTACGGGAGCCATCACTTCGTGAGGGAAATATGTAAAGGAGAAAGCAATGAGGGATGCAGCAAAGAATTCGTTCGATCTTTCGCGCCGCGGGTTTCTGACCGGAGCTGCGGCCACCGGAGCACTCGCCGCCATGGGAGCGCTTGCCGGATGCGGACCGAACAACGCAGCGCAAGCAGAAGATTCCAAAGCGAAAGACGGTGCAACGTCGGACAGCACACCTACGGCGTCGGTGTTCGACAAACCCGCCTCGGTCGCCGATCAGGTTTCCGAGACGAAAGAATACGATGTCGTCGTAGTCGGCGGAGGCAACTCAGGCGTCGTCGGGGCGCTCGAGCTGGCACAGCTCGGAGCCAAGGTGCTCATCCTCGAGCAAACCGGCGCATGCACCATCTACGCAGGCGACATCGACGCGCTCGACAGCCAGATCCAGAAGGATCTCGGCATCGAGATCGACAAGGAATGGGTGATCAAAGACCTCGTCCGCTACGGGCAGGGCAAAGTGGACGAGAACCTCATCAGGCAGTGGGCGTACAACGCGGGCGCCTTCATCGACTGGTACCAAGAGCAGATGCAAAAGAAGGGTCTCGACGTCATGGTCGACACCGTCTGCAAGAAGTTTGATCCCGAGGGCATCTGGTACTCCCCCGCATCGGTTCACACCGCCTATCAGCCGCCGCTCAAGGAAACGGCGAATTCTATGGGTTCGGAGATAGCGATTCCCGCGATGCTCGAACTCTACACCGAAGCGGGCGGCGAAATCGAGTACAACACAACCGCAGTCGAACTCGTGCAGGACGAAAGCGGTAGGGTCACTGGCGTGATCGCCCAGAATAAGGACGATGCGTATATTCAGTACAATACGAGCAAAGCCGTCATGCTCGCCACGGGCGGCTTCGGCGGTAACAAAGACATGATGGATGAAATGGGCGTCTTATCCCACAAGTTCTGCTCCTGTCACATCGGTGCCGAGAACTCCCATGGCGATGGCATCCGCATGGCTGTCTGGGCGGGAGCCGACCGCGATTACGCGTGCGAAGGCACCTGTAACATTTTCGACCGAGGCTGCATCACCGGCGACGACGAGAACGGCGACATCGGACTTTCCGGCCAAGGCGGGGCGAATCCGAAACTCTGGTGGCCCGGCTCGCAACCGTTTTTGCGCGTGAACGCACTCGGCAAGCGCTATTGCAACGAAGACGGCCCCTACGACATCGCGTTCAACCAGGCGTGCATGCAGCCCGGCCATTACTGGTGGCAAATATTCGATGCAAGCAGCTGGGAGGACGTCGTGTCGTTCGGAACGACCATCTGCTCGCGCGTCGTCGCCGAAGAGGGAGCGAAAAACTGCCTCTTGCTCGGCCAGTACTATCCTTGCACGAATGCCGAGGAATGGCAGAGCGTATTCATCGATCCCAACGTCGACAATGGCGTGCTCCTCAAGGCGGACACCATCGAAGAGCTCGTCGACATGATGGGCCTGCCCAAAGAACAAACTCTCGCCACTATCGAGCGGTATAACGAACTTGCCGCGAAGGGCGTCGATGAAGACTTCCACAAGGCATCGTTCAGGCTCACCGCGATTGACGAAGGCCCGTTCTACGCCTGCAAACTTGCGGGGTGGCTGCTCTCGACCATGAGCGGCGTCCGCGTCGACTACACGTACACCCCGCTGACACCCGAAGGGGATCGCATCGAAGGACTCAAGTGCGTCGGTCTGGACCACGGTGGGTTCTTCAACGGTATGTATGCGCAGTACTACGGCGGCCTCAACATGAGCCACAACGTGGTTTCCTCGTGGCTTGCCGCCATGGACCTCATGGGTCAGGACTACCCCGTTCCAGTTTTGAGTGCCGCTAACGCGTACAAGGCGTAGCTTCTTTCACAGGCCCCGCCCGAAGCGCCCCGTATGATCGGGGCGCTTTTTTTCGTGCTGCCGCCCTAGCACGACCCTTGGAAGCGCGCTGCGGTACCCCCGCCACCGCAGGTTGACGGATTGCCAAGCACGGATGGTGGCATCGCAACCGCGCGATGCCGATCATTGGGCTATGATAAAACCGCCGGGAGAAAGGGTCGTCATGAACATAGCCGATCGCATACAACACCTAAGGAAAGTAAAAGGCGTGTCGCAGGAAGAACTCGCCGACAAGATCGGGGTATCGCGCCAAGCGGTATCAAAGTGGGAAAGCGAGCAGAGCATCCCCGACATCGACAAGATCATCATCATGAGCACCTACTTCGACGTAACAACCGACTACCTGCTCAAGGGAATCGAGAGCCCTTGCACCGAAGACGCGAAGCGCCCTGACGCGCGCATCTTCGCCATCGTAGGCACGGTGCTCAATTTCGTGGGAGTCGTCATCGCTGCCGCACTCTGGTATGAGCAGCAGCAGCCCATGGCGCTCGTCGTCGGGCTCGTGTTCATGGCGCTCGGCTGCATGGTGTTCGGAGTCGGCATGATCAATTCGGATCCGCGCTCGAAGACCAGCGCGCAGCGTACCTTCTGGATCATCAACGTGTGGCTCATCGCATTCATGCCGCTCTCATTCGTGTACAACGTGCTGTTCACCGGGACCACGGCGCCCTACCCGCTCCTGACGAACCCGATCATCGCGTTCCCGCTGTTCTGGCTCGTCTACATTGCCTTCTGCCTCGTCATGGTGTATTTCCAGGTGAGGCGGAGCGCGCGGGGATAGAGCGACGCGAACGGCCGCGCAGTCTAAGACGGACTGTTTTACCCAGATGCATCGACCGCCCGCGGATATATGTGCGGTCGATGCATCTGCATAATTGTTCCAGGTTTTACCGCGAAAGAGCGAACTGCGCCCTCGGCTGCTTTTTGGATTTACGTCGAAAAACAGCCTTCAAATGGCGGCGAACCGTCGCTTTGCGCTGTACAGACACCAACAAGGTTTCCCGTTGATGGATTTATGTTAGACAGGGAAAACCGCGATCAGGTGATTCTTCGCGACACAGTGAGCCAAATCACACTGCGAGCCTGTCTGAATTTCGCAAAGCGGGCCTTCGCAACCATTTGAAGGCCGTTTTAGCGCAGAAACGCATATCAATAAACTGCCCTGCCGCTCAACGGGCGAGGGAGCCCGACGTTAACCCTACGCACACATCGCCGCTTCGCTCTATCCGGCGGCCGCCTCGGCGGCATGCCTTGCCCACGTTCCCCCTCAGATGCGCCCGAGCATCGTTCGGCCGGCTATTCGGCGGCTGGCTTCTTCGTGAGCATCTGCTGGCGAAGCTCGGCGGCCTCGAAGTTTATCCAGGAGCACTTACAGTCGATCACACGACCGTCTTCATAGGTGATCTCGATGATGTCGCTCTTCTTCGCCGCCAAATTCGAGCGTGCAGGCTCTTTCTCCTTAAGGGTTTCATGGCGAGCCGTGTATGCAGTTACTACTTCCGTGGCGCTCTTTCCCGACTGGTAGTGAACTTCGTACGTTACCGTATTCTTTGCATCGCACGAGATCAGATATGCCTTTTCCACGGGCCCGTATTTCTTGGCGCGCTTCTCGTCGACCACGCCATCCTTCGCCTGGGATTCGCTTCCCTTGCTGCCCCCAAGTTTACCTTTGAGCACGAGCACGATGATTACCGCGAACAACGCGATGACGATAAGTATCCGAACGAAATCTGGCACAGCTCCCCCTTTGGCATGCGTTTTCAATCATCGTATATCATACCCGAAAACGTAGGGATAAATGCCGGGCACGCGTCAGCGCTAGGCGACGACGCACCGCCGCCCGGCGCTTCGAATCGTTTACGCTTTTGCGATGGGAACCTGTATCTCGGTGAGCCAGTCGGCTTCGTCGGCTTGGTTCCAGATACCGTCGATATAGCTCTCGCGCGGATTCTCCGTCACGCGATACCCGTTCTGCTCCACCCAATCCATGATGAACGCGTACGCTTTGGGCACGTCGGCGTACGATCCCTTATGCATGACCGAAGCGACAGTGACTGGATTCGTCTTGCGGAAATAGATGCCGTCGACCTCGTTGCCGAATGAGGTCACTGCCTCGCTATATTGGATGTTGATGTCCTTATCTTTGTACTCCCCATCAAGATACGTGATGAAGCAGTATTCAGGTTCGGCGCATTTCAGATCGGGGTTCGCCTCAGCAACCGCGCGGCCGATGGCGGGGATGACCTCGAAGTATGCCGTATAATCGGGTACCGTCAGCTCTTTCGTGTACACGATTGAGCTCGGGATGTCTTTGATCGTTACCTGGTAATCCATAGAAAACTCCTTGTCTTCGTTGTCGAGCATGAATGCAATGCGTGCGAGCTGCTCTTCGCGATCGCGCAGCTCTCGGGTTATCTCGTCGTGTCTGCGCTTGAGCGCCTCGCGGACGTCGGCTCCAGCGAATACCTCGACGATTTCATCGATCGACAGGCCGATTTGACGCATCGACTGGATACGGTGCAGCTCGACGAGCTGGCGTGTGGTGTAGAGCCGATACCCCGTCGACGGATCGACCGCCTCCGGTTGCAGAAGCCCGATCTTGTCGTAGTAGTGCAGGGTCTTCACCGTGGTCTTCGCCATTTTCGAGAAATTCCCGATGTAGAACATAGTCGCACCTCCTTTCGCTTTGCATTCAACCCCCTCCCCTAAGAGGAGGGTCAAGAAGTATTTTCGAAGTTTCTCATGATAAGCCGAAAGCGCGGTTCATGTCGCGCAAAAAAACGGGGTCGGCCTTGCTCGAATGCCGCATGGCGCTCAAGAGGCGCTGGATCGAAATCAAAGTGATCGAATCGCCCATATTGCGAATGCGCGGACCGCGCCGCCGCACAATCGCTGGGCGGGCTTTCGAGACCATGCGAGGGCTTCCCTTTCGGTTCAACACAGCGTACTATGAGACCATCCTGTACCGAAAACACGGGGGCGGGCGAGCAAGGAGGGATCCATGGCAGCGATCAACTGCGGTGAAACGAGGTACAGCACCTGCGTGTTCTGCGACGGAGGCTGCTCGGTGGCAGTTCGAAACGACGGGGAGATCACCGTTTCGCCCCTCGATCCCGCCGCACCCGCCATCTGCTCGAAGGCGCGCATGTGGCGGGAATACCGCGACCATCCCGACCGCATCACGCAGCCGCTGAAGAACGTCGGTTCGCGAACGGCGCCGAAGTGGGAACCTGTCGGCTGGGACTGGGCGCTCGACGAGATCGCCGAGCGGCTTTCGGCCGTGATCGACGCCTGGGGCCCCGAAGCGTTCGCCGTGTCGGAAATGCCGCTCAACACGGGATTCGGCGGCATAACGCGGCGCTTCATGAACCACCTCGGATCGCCCAACTACATGGCGCCGGTGCTTCTGTGCATGGGCAACACCGCCCAGGTGCACCGCGCGACGTACGGATGGTTCACCGCACCGGATTGGGACAAGGCCGATGTGATCGTGTACTTCGGCCAGAACCGCGGCCCGGAGCTCTGGCCCGCCGAATTCCTCAGCCTCAAAGCCGCGCTCGAGCGGGGCGCTGTGCTCATCGAGGTCGACCCGCGCGACACCGATACGGCGCGCCTCGCCCACGAGCACCTGCGCATCCGCTACGGCACCGACGCCGCGCTCTTGCTCTCGTGGATCAACGTGATCATCGAGGAAGACCTGTACGACCGCGCGTTCGTGGAAAGCTCGACCGTCGGGTTCGCCGAGCTTGCCGCCCGCGTTCGCGAGTACCCGCCCGAAACTGTAGCCAGCATCTGCGGCATCGACGCCGAAACCATCCGCAGGACGGCGCGCCTCTACGCACGCGCCGAGGCGGCCATCATCCCTTGGGGCGTGGTGGGCGACATGCAGAAGAACTCGACGTCGGTTCTGCTCTGCCAGTGCATATTGAGGGCGCTCTGCGGCTTCTTGAACGCCTCCGAGCTGGTGTTCGGTCCGAGCGAGGGGCAGGTTACCAACACGCAGCTCTCCGACTTCGTCGCGCTGAGCACCGAGCAGAAGGAAAAGCAGCTCGGGTCGGACGAATACCCCCTGCTCAGCTTCAAGGGCATGGAGCTCTACGACACGGCCAGCCGCGCGGCCGGGCTCGACCACATTCCCGATATCATGGGGTGCAGCTGTACGGCGCACCCAGCGCGCGTGTTCGAGGCCATGCGGACGGGGGCACCCTACCCCGTCAAGGCGTTCTTCGCCGTGGGCAACAACACGGCCATGAGCTACGCGAACCAGCAGGGCATCATCGCGGCGCTGCTTGCCCAGGAGCTCGTGGTGGTGTTCGACCACTGGATGACGCCGACCGCGCAGCTTGCCGATTACGTGCTCCCGGGCGACGCGTGGATGGAGCGCGACGTGGTGGGGCCGAACTTCGACGTGGCCCCCGCCGCAACGTTCAACCAGGCGTTCTGCGACCCGCCGGGCGCGTGCAAAGACTGGTATTACGTGGTGAAGGGGCTTGCCGACCGCTTGGGATTGGGCGAGGTGTTCCCCTGGAACGACTGCCACGAGCTCTACGACTACCTGCTCGCTCCGCTCGGGCGCACCTGGGCGCAGACGTGCGAGCAGCCCGCCATCCCTACGCGTCCGGTGGCCATGGGATCGTTCCTCACGCCTTCGGGCAAAGTGGAGCTGAAGAGCTCGGTGCTCGAAGCGCTCGGCTGCGATCCGTTGCCCTCCTACGAAGATCCGTCCGAGCCCGGTGCCGATTGCGCAACATATCCGCTGGTCGTGTTCGCGGGCGCGCGCGACAAGTGCTCCTACAACACGAACCTCCACCAGATACCCGCGCTACGAAAACGCGAACCCGAGCCCGAAGCGTACCTGAACCCCGCCGACGTCGAGCGGTTCGGGTTGCGCGACGGCGCCTGGGTTCGGGTGTCCACCTCGCACGGCTCGGTGCAGCTGGTGGCCCGCGCAGACGTCCGACAGCCGGAAGGCACCCTGCGCGTGCCGCACGGATGGTGGAAGCCCGAAGCGCCGCAGGGGCTCGATCAGGGCCTGAGCGCCGCCTGCCTCCACAACGACGGCATGCTGTTTTGCGACGAGCCGTGGAACCTCGACCGCGTGCAGGGGCTGCCTAACCTGCGCGGAGGCGTTCGGGCGCGGGTCGAGAATCTCGAGTGAGGGCCGCCGAGCGCGACGGCGGCGCGCAAAGGCACAAAAAACGACGTTTGGCGTCGAAAAGCACTGCAGCGGAAAACATCCGCGCGCCGGTTGCTGAGCGACGCATCACCTGCGCGCCGGTTGCTGCTGCGTGATGCAGTGGATGTTCCCGCCGCCGTAGACGACTTCGACCGTATCGACGCCGACCACTTCCCGATCGGGAAACATCGCCTGCACCTGCTCAAGCGCAAGCGCATCGTTCTCATCGCGGTACTGCGGCACGATCACGCCGCCGTTCACGATGAGGAAGTTCAAGTACGATGCGATGCAGGGTTCGTCGGCCGAGCGCGGCTGCGTGCCCTCGACGGTATCGAGCGTGTCGATCTGCTCCTGCGTCAGGTAGACAGGCTTCTTCGGCAGACACAGCTTGTGCACCGTAAGCGACCGTCCGCGCGCATCGGTTGCAGTCGATAGTTCTCGATACGCCGCTTGGCTCGCTTCGTAAAACGGGTCGGATTCGTCCTCGGTCCAGATGCAGGCAACTTCGCCCGGCGCTACGAAGCACGCAACGTCATCGATGTGCCCGTTCGTCTCGAACGGGTCGATGCCGTCCTTGATCCAGACAACCTTCTCGGCGCCCAGATATTCGCACAGATACCCCTCGATTTCCTCGCGCGAAAGCTCGGGGTTGCGACCTTCGGAAAGCAGGCACATCTCGGTCGTGAGCACCGTTCCTTCGCCATCGACGTGGATCGAACCGCCCTCGAGCACGAACGACTCGGGCCGGTAGCGCACCGCACCCGCAAGGTCGGCAACCTTAACGCCCACGAGCGCATCCTTATCCCATGGGAAGTACATGCCGTCGAAGAGCCCGCCCCATGCGTTGAAGTGCCAGTGCACCGCGCGCACATCGCCTTCGTCATTGACGACGAACGTGGGGCCGCAATCGCGCATCCACGCATCGTCGGACTCCATCTCGATCACAAGGATGCCATCATCTCCGGCGAGCAGATGCCGGGCAGCCTCGTAGTCTTCGGGCTTCGCGCATACCGTCACGGGCTCAAACCGCGCTATCGCCCTCGCCACGTCGGCAAACGCCTGCTGCGCCGGCTTCGCTCCGTTGCGCCAGGTGTCGGGCCGATGGGGCCAGAGCATCCAGATGCGCTCCTGCGGCTCGAATTCGCCGGGCATGCGGTAGCCGTCCTCGAGCGGGGTGGATTCGATCTCGTAGATGGTCTTCATGGCGATCCTTTCGCACGGACGCGAACGTATTGCAGACTGATGCTTATTCTCGCCGAAAGCACCTTGAGCCGACAGATCCGTTGCGGCGTTGTTTGCTTCGTCCCTACAGGCTTTCCACATTATGGTCCCGCGCGCTCGACGTGTGCGCTAAGCTGTGGCAGAATCGATGGCCGAACGCGAAATCGGCTAAAGAAGGGCATCCGCCATGCAACTATCGGGCCTCGTTACCGTACAACCTGAACAAACCAAAACCATCGACAAGCTCGCCTCGATGATGGGTGTGAGCTTTTTGGAAGAGCCCTGGACCGAGGTCTGGCTCGAATCGCTCGATGCGATCGGCACGACCGACGAGCGCAAGCTCGAGATATCGCGCGCCATCATGAAGTACGACTTTACGGTAGGAGCACCGCACGAGTGCTGCTACATGCTCCCCAATTTCGCAGCGGGAGCCGGGGCGTACTTGTCGAGCGATCTTGAAGGCCGCATATGGAACGACCTCGAAGACGAGGCGATCGAGATGATGGCGAACGCCGTGTTGACTGAAGCCGAGAAGGCGGCGCTTTTCCAGCGGGCCGACGAGATGGAAGGCATTTCGAACTTCAAATGGATGGTCGACGAAACTGAGGGCGAAGCCTTCATCCACTTCTTCTCGCTCGGCGTCAATCGCGATATGCGCGGGTCGGGCGCGTTTCGCAGACTCATGACGCCGTTTCTCGAGTACGCGGACGCGCACGGAATCAACTGCTATCTCGAATGCTACAGCGATCACCTTGAAAGCCTATACGGGCACTTCGGCTTCCGAACCGTTCACCGCTTCCGCGATCCCGCGTTCAGCGTGTACGAGCGCGCGATGGTGCGCGAGCCCCGCTAGCGATCACGTAGGATCGAGCCGAATGCTACAAAAGACCGGAAGGAAGCGCATGCGCAGCGGAGAGCTTGCTAGTATCGCGGGCGTCACGGTTCGCACGCTGCGCCATTACCGCACGATCGGGCTTCTGCGCGAGCCACCGCGCGGCGAGAACGGCTACTGCGAATACTCGATCGACGACCTTCTTCGCCTCTTGCGCATCAAGCACCTCGCCTCGCTCGGATTCTCGCTCGACGACATCGGCGGCATGCTCGACACGCTCGATTCCGATGATCGATCGAAAGCAGCCGATTTGTTGGACGAGCTCGATCGCGATCTGGTTGCGCAAATCGACGCCCTCGAACAGAAACGACAGACGCTTGCGCTCATCAGAAACGAGAAGCTCGATGCCGATATCCCGGTAAGGCTCGCTGCTATCGCCGGGATGCTCAAAGAGCACGGACTTCCCGAAGAAGCTCTGAAAAGCGAGCGGGACGCCATGCTGCTTGCGGGAGCCATGCTCACCGAAACCGACCTCGACGAAACCGAAGCGGTATACAAAGCGCTTGTGGAGCGCGGGTTGATGGACGATTACGTCAAGATCAACGACTGGATTATGGAGCTTGCGCCCGATGCGAACGAAGATGCGAAGGCTGCCGTCATCGGGAAGGTCTTTACGGTGCTCGAGCCGCTTTTGGATTGCTTCAATTCGTCTAACTGGGACGAAGAGCCGACCGAAGCCGAACTGCGAACCGAAGCGCTCTTCGATCAATACCAGGAGCAGCTGCTCAACCCCGCTCAGAAAGAGGTGTGCGACCGAATCATCGCGGCCATCCAAGAGCAGGTGACGGGCCAGCCGGCGAACTGAGGACGGTTGCAGGCGACGATTCCGATCGCCTCGCACCATTCCCCGTTTTTTTGGTCCCAGATGGCTTCGCGAAAGACGCGGCGTCTACCATCCCGCACGATTTACCTGAGGCTTTAGTTCTGGGTTGCTTCGCAAAAGCCGCGGCGTTCACCATCTCTGCACAAGTTTCCCCGAAGCCTTGACCCCGACGCAACGTCTGGGTTTTTACTTCTTTCTAACAGGAAGGAAGCATCATGCCAGGAAAGTCCACCACCATACGGTTTCTCGTTGCAAGCTCGCTTTCGCTGCTCGGTAATTCGGTAGCGGGCATCGCCTTGCCCCTCATCCTACTCGCCACCACCGGCGATCCGCTTGCCGCAGGAACGCTTGCCCTTCTGTGCGCCGTGCCTCAGGTGCTTGCAGGCGTACTCGGCGGAGCGCTGCTCGACCGGCTCAACCGGCGAAACGTGTCGGTCTTCTCCGACATCGTATCGGCGCTCTGCGTGGCGGCGCTTCCGATCGTCGATATGACGGTAGGGCTCGGATTCGGATGGTTCGTGCTCTTCGGCGTGCTCGGTGCCGTAGGCGACATCCCTGGCATGACCGCGCGCGATTCCATGCTTCCGACCGTCGTCGAACGCGACGGCGCAAGCCTCCAGCGGTTTCTCGGGATAACCCAATCGCTCGATTCCATCGTTACCATCGTGGGTCCGGCACTTGCCGCTTTGCTCATGGGCGTCGTCGGCGCCGTGCCGTGCTTGTGGGTCACCGCAGGGCTTTCGCTCGCCGCGTCTGTGGCGACCGCAACGCTTCCCCGCTCGGTCGGGGCGGTACGCGGAAATGCCGCCGCGGATGCTGAATCCAACAGGAACGCAAACGAGGTCAAAATCGCCGCGGGCGAGAGCGGAAACGCACACCCAGAGAGGGGAAATACTGCGAAGGGGCATACTGCGAGCATCAGCAGTGCCGGCTCGCTTGCCAAAGCCGCATGGTCATCGGCACTCGACGGAGCGCGCGTGCTGTTCAAGGGCGATTCGATCCTGCGCACCGCCACCCTTCTCACCTTCGGCATCGTCATGGTCATGGGAAGCTACCAAGGTCTCGTGCTTCCCGTGTTCTTCACCGAAGCGCACCGCCCCGAGCTTCTGGGGTACACGCTCTCATCCATGTCGGCGGGCCTGCTCATCGGATCGCTCGCATACGCTGCGCTCATGAGCATGGTGAGCCGTCGCGCGTGGTACACTCTCTCGCTGTGCGGTATGGCAGTAAGCATCATCGTCATGGGTTCGCTACCGAGCTTTTCCGTCATGCTCCTCGGCGCGTTCGCACTCGGCTTAACCGCAGGCCCTGCTTCGGCTTTGCTCGGCTACTTCATGTTCGACCGCATTCCCGAAAACCGCCGAGGAAGCGCGCTCGGCACGCAGAACTCGCTTCTGCTCGTAGCAGCCCCCGTTGCGCTCTTCGCCACCTCGGTGCTCGTTGCGGGGATTGGGCTTCAAACGGCTTCCTGGGTGCTCGTGGTCGCATGGCTTGCGATTACCGCAGGCGCCCTGTTTGCAAAAAGCATGCGCGGGATCGACGGAGAAGAGGTCGGCTCGGGCGTCGCCCTGACGAAGGGGGGCGGTTCGGACGTCGCCTCCCAAGTGAGAGCAGGCGGATCGAATGTTGCCACCCTCGCGAGAGCGAGTAGCGCGGACGCTGCCCTGACGAAGGGGGGCGGTTCGAATGCCGCTTCCGCAGCGAAGGAGGCGCGATGAACGCAGTGACGGCGAAAAAGAATCGTCTGACGGGATTGTTCCTGCTCGGCCTCGGCTCGCTCTACCTGATAGGGATAGCCGCCGTATGCGCCACCCCCTCGCACGCGGTGCACCGCGTGCTTGCGGGATACGCGCTGCCCATCGACTGCATGCTTGTGCTCCCTACCCTGTTCTATCTGGCGGTCGTACGAAGAAACAACCTCTCGCCGCTGCTCGTGTTGCCCGTGATGTGGGCAGGCGGCGCACTCGCCGCGTTTTTCGCCCGAGGTTTCGATAGGACGGTGATTATCGGGCTCGGCGCATGTGCGCTCGCCGTCGAAATCGCGATCGCTATACATGAGATCGTGCGTTTTGCAGTGCTGTTTCGTACCGCGCGCTCAGCGTCGGACGATGTGCGGGATTGGTTTTTCGCACCGCTTGAGCAGATGACCCGCAGCACCCGCGCCGCAACGCTTGCTGCGAACGAGCTTGTCATGCTCTATTACGCGCTTCTCGCGTGGGGGCGCGCGGCGCGCAAAGCTCCGGGCGAATCGTTCTCGTACCACAAAAACAGCGGCTACAGCGCGTTCATGGCCGGGATGATGCTCGTGGTTCCCGTGGAGATCGTAGTCGTGCACCTGCTCGTTTCGCACTTCAACGCGACGGCTGCGTGGCTTCTCACCGCACTCTCGCTGTACGCCGTGCTCTGGCTTATCGCCGATTGCCGCGCCTCGGTGCTCCGCCCGATCATCATCGGCGAGAAGGTGTTGGAAATCCGCTCGGGCCTGCGCTTTTCGGCCGACATCCCGCTTGAAGCCATCGCCTCGCTCGACCACACCCCGCCGCATGACGAGAAAAAGCGTCTCGTGGATCTCGGCATGATGGGATGCGAGCGCATCTGGCTCGTCTTCGCCGCTCCCCTCGAAGTTGCAACGGCCATCGGAGGCTTCAAAGAAGTGGACGCTATCGGGATTTCGGTGGACGAACGGGCACGGTTCGAATGTGCGCTTCAGGCGACGCTCGCGAGCATCGAAGAGTCCGCCGCATAGGCGTATGAGTTTGAGTATGCGTATGACCTGCGGATTTGCAAGTTTCACATCGCTTTTCACATCACCTATGTGATGGCCGAAACGCCCCTTTGTCCTATGGTTGCCGCAATGCATTCTGCGGAATGCGGACCAACGATTCAATTGGAGGGAATCATGGAGACGAACGTTTCAAGAAGGAACTTTCTTGCAGGAGCTGGTATCGCGGCGGCGGGCTTAGCGGCATTCGGACTCGCAGGCTGTTCGCCGAGCGCCACCGAACCTGCGGCAGATTCGGGTACCTGGGATCACGAAGCGGACATCCTTATCGTAGGCGCGGGCGGAGCGGGACTTGCTGCCGCCGTCGTTGCCGCACGCGGCGGTGCGCAGGTGACCGTGCTCGAAGCGGCTGCCATGGCGGGCGGCAACACCGCCAATTCTTCGGGCGTCATCCAGGCAGCTGGCACCGAAGAGCAGAAGCAGTTCGCAAACGTAAGCGACGACACCCCCGAAAAACATGCCGAATACTACCTGCAATGCGGAGAAGGCCAGCTTGACGAAGAGCTCGTCCGTTTCGCCTGCGAGCAGGCCCCGTCCTGCATCGAGTTCATGAAAGATCTCGGTATCACGTACGAAGTGGTGTATGGAAACGGCACGGTCCCCAACGTCGATCCCGACGTGATCAAGCCCCGCATTCACCTCGCTGGAACCGACGAGAACGACCTCATGTACGGCCAGGCGCATGTTGCCGCACTCTTGAAGGCGGCAGAAGATGCGGGCGTCGAGTTCATCTACAAGACTGCCGGAAAAGAGCTCGTGCAAAACGCCGACGGCGTTGTCACCGGCGTCGTTGCCGACGATAACAAACGCTACCGCGGCAAAAAAGCCGTCATCCTTGCAACCTGCAGCTACGACCGCAGCGAAGAGTTCGCCAAAGCTTTCAACTATCACATGGTACAGGCGCTTGAAGACGGCCGGTCCCTCACCGTCGCAACCAACACCGGAGACGGCCTCCGCATGGGCATGGCGGTCGGCGCGGCACTTGAGGGCATGGGCGGCTTTATCGGCCTACCCGGCAACATCGGCGGCACGCCCACCCTTCCCGGCGTTCCCGAGGTTCCCGGCATCATCGTGAACAAATACGGCCGCCGCTTCGTGAGCGAATCCGACCACTATGCATGGGTCCTCCGTGCAGTGTTCGCTCAGGAAGACCATACCGCATGGGGCATCTTCGACTCGAAGGCAGCAGCGCTGACCGGTGCCGTCGTAGGCGGTGTAAGCCCCATGAGCGACGATTTCTCTAAGGAGATCGCCGACGGCTCAGTGCTCGTAGCCGACACCATTGAAGAACTTGCCGCCCAAATCGACGTCCCCGCTGCAAACCTCCAAGCGGCACTCGACACCTGGAACGCCGATATGGCGACGGCGGAAAAACGCGACAGCCAATTTCCCACTCGCGTATGCGGCCTCGAGGCCATCGATGCACCGCCGTACTACGCGACACGCACCTACGACTACAACCTCGGTGCACTCGGGGGCCTCAAGATCAACACGAACGCCCAAGTGCTCGACACTGCAGGCGAAGCCATCCCCCACCTCTACGCCGCCGGCCAGGTTGCAGGCGGGTTCATGGGTTCGTACTACCCCGGAACCGGCACGGGCATCCTTTCCACGCTCGCATTCGGACGCGCCGCCGGCGAACACGCGCTCGCGGAGACAGAGGCGTAAGTCCCGCGTGCACCCGCAATCCGCGTGAGCCGCGCACCTGCGGCTCACGCTTTGACCTTACCTTGGTCCTGGCGCGCCCAAGCCTTACTCCAGCCTTGCTTGGAACCGCGATCCAGGGCTTACTTCGGATCACTCAAAGCCGCAATTCGGGCTTATTCCGGGCCTTCCCTGGACTCACTCGGAGCTTACTTCGGAGCTCACTGCGGGCTTTCTCCGGCCCCACCCGCAGGCTACTGCCTCTCATCCTCCCGAGCATCTTCGAACAGGGCGGCGAGCTCCTTTTTGCTGTGCACACCGGTTTTCGCGTAAATATGCTGAATGTGCGCTTTGAGCGTACCGCTTGCAATCACGAGCTCGCGCTCGATCGCCTGGTTCGACGTTCCCCGCGCAAGAAGCCTGAGTATCTCGTCTTCCCGCGGCGAAAGGCGGCTCGTGCGGGTTATCTCGTCGCAACGCGATGCGATGAGCTCTGTGCGGCGGCTTTCCTCGGCCAAATCTCCCGTCTCAAGCAACCGGATACCCCATCTCGATGCAAGCTCCTTTTCCGAAAGCAGGATGAACGTGCCGATAAGCACGAGCATGATCACCGCAACCATCAGCACAACGTCTTGCGTCTGTACGGGAAGCGGCGACGCTTCGAGCAGCGATGCGGTATCGTTTCCCCATATCCGAAACAGGTAGGCCGCTTTCTCGATGCCCATAAGAGCGACGATGGCGATACCCATGCGCTTTGAAAGATCGAATAACAACAACCCCAGCAACAGCCCCGTCAGCGTCATGCCCATGGATATGAGGTAGCCCGAGGCAACGCTTCCGAACAGGCCCTCCATGGGAATGAGCAGAAACCCGCACACCATGAGCAGAAGCGGCGAGCGGTACAGCACGCTCAGCGGCAACCGCCCCGCGAACAGGCAGACGGCCATGATCCCGCCCGTCACGATCGCTGTCGAAAGCGACGAGTGCATCCCCGCGCCACCGATAGCTGCAAGATGCTGCTCGCGCAACCCGTACGCGAACATGTAGATGGCATACAGCGCGACGAGTTTCCAGGGAAACGTATAGCGCGGCCACGTACGGTTCGGGCGGCCGGCAGCAGGTGCGGTTTTGTAGGCAAACGATACGCACCATACCGCGATAACCGGCAGCACGAACAGCACCAGTTCGAGCCGCGGTTCGTCGAGTCCTTGGCAGAAGTATGCAAGCGGAACGGCAGTGAACTGCGCCGCCGCCCAATACAAAAGGATGCGCAAGAGGCTCAAAGGTACGAGCGCTTCGGCATTCAGCAGCACGATCAGCAAGAAACCCGCGCCGCCCGCCACCGCACCGCAAAACGAAAGCGGAGCCGCAAGCTCGGGTGCGCGCGATGCGGTAAGCATACAGGCCGATGCGGCAACGCACAAAACGAGCGCGAGCGGCTTCGCCCATCGGTTTTCCTGCAAGGGGGCAATGCGGCGAGCCGCAAGCGCAACGGCGATGCCCGCAAGCGCGTAGGAGTAATCGAAGAAGACGTGCGGATTAAACGGCGTCGGCATCGTGGCGATCGCCGGTTCGGCAAACAGAAGCGTCAGCCAAGCACGGGCGCATCCGAGCGCGAACAGGTAGGGAATCATCTGCTCGAGATGATCGATCCGTTTCATGGGCAGCCTCCTTCCGCACGCCATTATAGGGCATATGTACGCGGAGCGGAAAAGTGCGGGGAAAGGGCACATGCGGCAAAACGCTTCGCGTCGCCGCACCTGAAAAAAACCGTCGGCACCGGGGGGTGGTGCCGACGGCGTGGTGGGCGGAGCGATCGGTGCTAGAGGCTCGCCACGTACCTGCGAAGGCTAGAGGCCCGCCACGTACCTGCCGGTCGCATAGCCCGTCGTGATGGCGCGGCCGACGGAGAGGCCCTCGATGTCCATCGGGTAGTTGCCGCCGCCGAAGAAACGCCCGGAGGCATTGCCTACGGCGAACAGGCCCTCGATGGGTTTCTTGTCCGCATCGAGGCACTGGTAGTTGCCGTCAACTTCGAGGCCGTCGAGCATAGCGTCGATGTTGTTCGCACCGCGCGGAACGGCGTAGCACGGCGCTTCGATAGGCGTGAGGAATTCGGGGCGTTTGCCGAAATCCTCGTCGGCTCCCGCCGCAACGATTTCGTTATAGCGCTCGATTGAGGCGACGATCGACTCCACGGTAAGCTCGTGGCTCCACGGCTGCTCGTTGGCGTAATCGATCATGGCCTGTGCAAGTTCCTCAAACGTATCGCCCTTGATCCACTTCTCGGGATCGACCTTGCGATACGCGTTGTTGGTCGATATCTCGTATGGCTCGAGCGCATCCCACGCCTCATAGTAGTCTTCCCAGTTCGTAGGAACGATGCTGAAGAACTTCGACGCGGTGGAATCCTCGAAGCCGGTTTCGGCGAGGTATTTCTTGCTGAACTCGTTGAGGTATCCCATACGGCAGCAGCCCTCGTCCATGAAGCGCTCGCCATGGCGGTCGAGGAACAGAAACGGCATTTCGAAGCGCACCGGAGCCGCTTCGCCGTGCACCATCTTGGTGTGGCTTGGAGCCGTCATCTGCGCACCCGCCCACATGCCTGCGCGCAGTCCGCTGCCATCGCGGAACAAAATGGCCTGGTGAAGGCCCTTGGTATCGGGTGCGTAGAAATCGAGCATATCGCGGTTACCCACGTAATCGCCGGTAGCCAGGATGACGCCTTTGTTCGCCTTGACGAGGATGTGCTCGTTGCTCTTGGTCTGCCCGATAACGCCCGTCACCCGGTCGCCTTCCTTGTAGAGCTGCACGCACGGGGTGTCGAAGAAGAACTCCGCGCCGCGCGCCGCAAGCGCATCGCCGATGACGACGGCAGCAGCCTGATGCGCGCCCTCGATGTGGAAGTACGTGTTCGCGTGCAGGAAGAACTCGTAACCGTTGTAGACGATGCTGTAATCGTAGGGCTTCGACTCGATGCCGCCCTGCAAAGCCTCCTCTTCCCACCAGGCGAGCGCCTCTTGAGAATTGCGCGCCCACACCTCGACAACCTCGCGGTTCGAGCGCCAATCCGATTTGTAGTTGATGAACGAAAGGCACGCTTTCACGCCCGCCTCGTCGGTCTTCTCGAGATCGAGCGCCGCAGCCATATTGCCCGCCGTTTGCACCGTGTTGATGTTCTGCACGCAGGCAACGGTTGCTCCCGCCTCAAGCGCGCTGTGCACGGCCGACAGGCCCGATTCGCCCGCACCGACGACCACGACGTCGAACTCCTTGGTTTCGGCGAACTCGGTAATGGGTTCGGGCTGCTGCAGAAACGCAGGGTACGCTTCTGCAGAACCCGCCGCCTCAGCCGTTGCCCCCTGCGAGGTGGCAGCGGGCGCGCAGCCTGCGAATGCGGATGCCCCCAGAGCTCCGAAAGCGGTGATGCCCCCGAATTTGAGAAGATCTCGACGCGTGAATTCCATCTTTGCCATAATCGTATTCCCTTCCTCAAGCGATTATCCGATAGCGCCGCACAACCCTTTCGCAAACAGGTCAGCGGCACGCTCAGCATGATGGTCCAAGCGGGAAAACCGTACATCGGGCGAGAGGGAAATATCGGGTTAATTGTTTAACCCACGCTATAACCCAAGCTCGCGATCTGGGCCGTTGCATGTCGTCCCCGATACCGCCCGTTGTCGCGCTTCTGGACTTGTCCCTTGTGTCTGTGCTACTGTTCTCATACCGAAAAGGTCAGAATTGAGGAAATCTCATGGCACCACGACGCACTGCAGGCTCCCGTACCGGCCAATCCCCGACCCCGCAGGCACGCCAGAGGCCTCAGGCGAACTCAGGCTACGTTCCTGCAACGCCGCGCCATCAGGCCCCGAAGAAGCGCCGTCCGAGCCGTGCCGTGCCGATCGCACTGGCGGCGGCGCTGATGCTCGCCTTGGCAGGCGGTGCGCTCTTCTTCTTCCTTTCCAGAGCGAACGCCCCCACCCCACCCGACGAGCTTTTGGAAACGTACTTCTCGCTCGTGAACGAAGAGCACTACGACGAGCTGTACCCCTACCTCGACAAGCAGGCGCAGATCAAGATTTCACGCGACGATTTTGTCACCCGGCATGAGAACATCTACGCGGGCATCGGCGCGACCGGCTTCAAGGCAACCGTCGGCGAGACGACCGACCTCGAAGGCCCTTCGGAAAGTGCTCTCCGTTCCGCCGGGATAGAGGGCAAAGTCGTTGCCTACACGATCGACATGGATACCGTTGCGGGCACCGTCTCGTTCGGCGGCAAGGCGGTGTTTGCGCTCGACGAAGACGCGGGATACTTCCTCGATTGGACTCCTGACATGATCCTGCCCGAGCTGACGTGGGACAGTAAGGTGCGGGTCAACACGATCGCCGCCGAGCGGGGCACGATCCTCGATCGCAACGGCCAGCTGCTCGCAGGGCCAGGCACAGCCGACACGGCGGGCTTCGTTCCCGGCGCGATGAGAAAGGCCGACGAGACCGCCGAAGACAGCGCGGCGTACAACGAAGACGACATCGCGCGGACAGCCGAGCTGCTCGGCACGACGGCGGAAACCATTCACGACAAGCTTTCCGCCTCGTGGGTGCGAGACGATACGTTCGTTCCCCTCAAAGTGCTTTCCCAAGACGAGGCCGAACTCATAGACAGTCTGCTTGAGATCCCCGGCATCCAGATCGGGCAGACGAACGTACGCGCCTACCCCCTCGCCGAAAAAGCGTCGCATCTGACCAGCTACGTGCAGAACATTAGCGCCGAAGAGCTCGAGGCTCATCGGGAAGAAGGCTACACCGAAACGAGCGTGATCGGCAAAGCCGGCCTCGAGAAGGCTTTCGAAAGCGAGCTCAAGGCCACCGACGGCATCGAAATCGTTATCGTCAACGAAAACAACGGCACTTCATCGACCGTGACGAAAAGAGACAAGGCCGACGGCAAGGACATCACGCTCACGATCGATGCGAACGTTCAATCTGAACTCTACGACCAGTTTGCGGAGGACAAAAGCTGTTCGGTGGCCATGAACCCCGTAACCGGCGAAGTACTGGCCCTCGTCAGCACACCGACCTACAACGCGAACGATTTTGTAACGGGCATGTCGAACGAGAAGTGGACGTCGCTGAACGAGGACGCTGCGCAGCCGCTCTACAATCGGTTCCAAGCGACGCTCTGCCCCGGTTCTACGATGAAGCCGCTCACCGCCGCCATCGGGCTTGACACCAACGCGGTCTCGGCAACGGATGACTTAGGGCAAAGCGGTTTGTCGTGGCAGAAGGACGCGAGCTGGGGCGATTACTTCGTCACCACTACGATGGAGTATAGCGGAGCCGCCAACGTGGAAAACGCGCTCAAGTTCTCCGATAACATCTTCTTCGCGAAACTTGCACTGGCTATCGGGGCAGAACCGTTCGCACAAGAACTCAAGGATGCCGGATTCGACGAAACCATCCCCTTCGAGTACGGCTTGTATTCGTCGAGTATCTCCGATTCGGGAGGCTTCGATTCCGAGATCCAACTTGCCGACAGCGGTTTCGGGCAAGGGCAGATTCTCGTCAACCCTGTGCACCTGGCCGCGATCTACGCATCGTTTGCAGGCGACGGAACCATTCCCCAACCGTATCTGCTCAAAGACACTGAGCCGACCGCATGGAAGGAAGGTGCGTTCAGCACCGAAACCGCGCGAACCATACGCGACGATCTGGTACAGGTCATCGAAAGCGGGAGCGCAACTGAAGCGAAGGTTTCCGGCCGTGTACTCGGCGGCAAAACGGGCACCGCCGAGATCAAGCAGACGGTCGATGATACAAGCGGCACCGAACTCGGCTGGTTCGCCCTGTTCACCGCCGATGCAAACGACCCCAACCAGCTTCTTGTGGTGTCGATGGTCGAAGATGTGAAGGATCGTGGCGGCAGCCATTACGTCGTGCCGAAGGTAACAGAGCTCTTCCGGTAAAGCGCATACGGACGCGCTTTACTCGGGGGCCTCCCCCAATATTTTCCCTTCGAGCAGATCGATCAGCTCCTGCTGGGAATGCACGCCAAGCTTGCGGTAGATGTTCTTCATGTGCGTCCTCGTCGTGTTGTCGGAAATGTAGAGCTCCTTCGAGATGTACACTCGATTGCGCCCTCGCGCGAGCAGCTCGAACACTTCGGTTTCGCGCGCCGAAAGCCGGTAGCGTGAAGCCCACTCATCATACGAACGGTCTTCGGATCGCGAAGCGTCGCGGAGCTCGGTCGAAGCGCGCTTCCGAGATGCTGCGCCCACAGCAGCCCCGGACCGATCGAAAGAGAAAATACCGGCCATTAGCAGCAGGTATACGACAACGAGGGAAACGACCGCGAGCGCCGAAGACGAATCGCCTGCCGCCGATACCACCCGAAGCCCGATCACCGAGCCGAGCGATTCGGCCCCGACGAGCACGAACAAGCCGAGCACGAATCGTTTTGCGAGGGCGATTCCCCCGCCCTCCCCTGCCCACAGCGCCCAGACCATAAAATAGAAGCTGTTGAAGCCGATGATGCAGATTGCCTGAGCAGCCTCGCGGGCGTTCTCGAACAACGGTAGCATCACGAATGCGATGCCAATGGTGGGGATGGCAGCAAAGCACACGAGCTTGATGAGCTTGCGCGAATCGAAGAAGAGCGCCGCAAGCGCGATGAACACCGCCGACAGGAAAAACGATGCGATGGTGGCAGCATTCACTTCGGTCGGCCCCGCCGTATACGCGTCACCCGTCAATCGCTGCATGAGCCCGTAAGCAAGCCCCACGACAAGCGGCAAGACGACAACGCGGATCGCGGCGGCCCTTTTCTCAGACGCCGGCCCATCGGCAGGGTCATTTGCCCCATACGCCACCGCCTCCCAGGCCAAGACGGGAGCGGAAGCGCCATCTCGCTCGGGTCCGCCACTTGAAGCCCGACCGCGCAACGACACGACAAGCAGCACGATGCACAGCGCAGGCAAAAGCGAGACGGCCATCGCCTGGAAATCGTCGGGCAGAAACAGCAGCACCGAATCGAGGAGCGAAGCAACCGCCAAAGCAAGCGCCACGTTGACGAGCAGCGGCTTCGGGCCCCTTCGCGCAAACTCGACTCCTTGCAGCGAAAGCAGCAGCGCGCTTCCGATGCCCGTAAGCGCCACGCCCCCGATTCTCAGCCCATCGGCGGAAGCTTCGGCAGGGGCGAACAGCACCACTACCGTGCCCGCGAACAGAAGCGCTCCCGCCCCGAGGGCGACGGCGAACACGCGCACGCCGAAAACCCGCATAAGGAAAAACGAAACGAGGAGCGTCGTCGCTTCTACGGCGAGCCACAACGCCCTCAGTTGGATGAAATCGAGATGTACCGTAGCCGAGCGGCCCACGAACAGATCGCTCCAATACAACCCGAACATCCAGGCAAGCAGCGTCGCGAACGCGAGCCACGACGCGGGCGATTCGCGTACCTGTTGCTTGACGATGCCGAAATACGATCGGATACCCGATCTGACCATGCAGCCTCCTTGCGTTTCTTCAAGAAGATGATACCCCAACAAGGCCGATTCCGCCGATCGCAAATCCGCTGCCATCGTAGACCAGCTCGGTCACGCTCGCGTTTTCAATCTTGGGCTTCTCGTTCACCCGATCGGAAGCGAACAGATACACGAGCGTTTTCACGACGAACGCATGCGTGACCACGAGGACCCTTCCGCCACCCGCTGCGTACGCTTCGGCTCCCTTTTCCTCGAAAAACGAGGTGATGCGGCGCTCGATCGCGTCGAACCGCTCGGATCTTCCCGAACGATCACGATCGGCGAGCACATCGGCTATTTCAGGCATCATGGCATTGAGCCTCGCCATCGGCAGATCGGCACCGAATCCCTGAACAAGCGCATCATGGAGTTCCGACCCCGGACCTCCTTCGAGATCGCCGTAGCACCACTCGCGAAGCCGCCAATCAGATTGAGCGCTCGGCGCGTGCGGGTTCAGGTCGAGCACTTCGCGAAGCGTTGCCACAGCTCTGCCGCTGTCGCTCGAATACGCAGCGGTAAACCTGGTGTCCGCAAGCCTCTGTCCGAGCGCCTGCGCATCGGCGATCCCCTGCTCGGTCAGCGGCGAATCGCACCATCCTTGGACCTTTTGCAGCTCGTTAAAGAGCGTCTGCCCATGGCGAACGACAGAGAAAACCACGTTATCGGCCATAGTGCACCCTATGCTTCCCGAAGCTTGCAGACATTCACCCATCCGCACGCACGCGACAGGTCTTCGAGCTCGGGAATCGAGAGCTCGATGGCGCTGTTGTCGCTTCCGCAGGCGGGAAACACCGTCTCGAAACGGCGAAGCGATTCATCCAAATACACGGACACGCCTTCATTGACGGCGAACGGGCACACGCCGCCGACCGCATGGCCTATCGCTGGTTCGACCTCTTCAAATGCGAGCATCTTGGCCTTGCAGCCGAACCGCGCCTTGTACTTCTGGTTATCGATGCGCGCATCGCCCGCAGCGACGACGAGCACAACCTCGCCATCCCCATGAAACGAAAGCGTTTTCGCGATGCGGGCGGGTTCGCATCCCGCAGCTTGGGCTGCAAGTTCGACGGTTGCGCTCGAGGTGTCGTATTCTCGGATTCTACCCTCGATGCCCCGCTCCCGAAAATACTCTTTGACCCTCTCGATCGCCATGATTCGTTCCTTTCGATGCAAACGCAGTTTTGGCCCATGGTAGCACACGGGCCAAAAGGGGATTCGTCACGTCGGCGAGATGCATGCTTTGCGGCATACGTATCATGCCGTTTATCCGACGAACTATGCGCCTGCGAAAATGTTTGTTGCATGCTGGACGGCGAATCCCCGAATCGTTCACGACTCGCGACCGTGTCCGCTCTAGTACAATGGACGGTATCGAAGATGAGGAGGTACTACGCAATGGAAACCATCGATACCGTCAAAGACATCCTGCAGGAGAATCTCGACATAGCACCCGATCAGGTAAACGAGGATTCGACGTTCGACTCGCTCGGCGTGGATTCGCTCGACATGGTGGAGCTGATCTGCGATCTCGAGGAGAAATGCGAGATCGACTTCGGCGAGCCCGAGGGCCTTTCCACCGTCGGCGATCTGGTAAAGTACGTCGACAGCCTCTAGCAGCGCGAACCCAACAAGATACAAAAAGGCCCCCGAATCTGTGTAAGTTCAGAGTCGGGGGCCTTCGCCATACGATCGGCAAGGACTACGCGTTACAAAGCGAGATTTCCGGACTCGAAGAAAGGTCGATGACCTGGACAGCAATGCACTCCGGGCCGCCCTGCGTAATAAAAGCGGGACCGAGTTCGAAGATGCCGCTTTTGCATCCAGGAAACGCTTCGAGTAGGATTCTTTGCGCCATCTGCGCCTGTTCGAGGTTGTCGGCATGGCTTATCCCCAGGTAATACGCGTCAGTTATCTCACGTTTCGTCAGGTCGGCCGCTATCGCATCCATCGCCTTTCTGAAGCTTCTCGCCACCGTCAAGCGCTCAAGCCTTGTACCGTCATCGGTCTGCATCATCACCGGCACCACTTTGAGAAGATGGGCGAACTTCGCAGCAAGCGGTGTCAGGCGTCCACCGCGGCGCAGATAGTCGAAATCCTCGGGGATAAGATACGAATGCGCGCTCTCGATCATCGGCATCAGGCACTCGACGACCTCCTTCGCACTCTTGCACTGCTTGGCGAGTTCGACCGCACTGAGCGCAAGCGCCCTATGGGGTACGCAGAGGGTTTTCGAGTTGACCACCTGTACCCGCTTGGGATGCTTCGCCTGTTTGACGAGACCGTGCGCAACCTCGTATGCACCCGACAGTCCATCGGCCATGGCAAGGTGCACGATCTCTTCCTCGGTGTCGTAGGCGGAAAGCGTCGCCGACGGCGAGGGCGACGAGCTCTGGGGCAAAGCGCCTTCGCGCACGCGAGCGAGAAACTCAGCGGCGCTGATCTGCTCGTACTCGGCCCACGTCTCTCCCCCGATCGAAACCGCAAGGGGAAGGATCTCGATTCCTCGCGCCCTTCCTTGTTCGATATCGAACATAACCGATGAATCGGCGACGATTTTCATGCGGCTCTCGTTTCTCTCTTGGGACAGAAACCCGGACGGCACCAACGGCTTGCTTATCTTACTCACATCATGAGGGGCAAGGGGCTCGATCGCAAGCACGAACGGTTAAATCTATTCGAATCGATTATATTTTTTCACGGATAGTGCCGAATACTACCCCGGATGCGGTATGCGGAAGCAAACGGCTTGTCGAAGGCTCCCGCAAAAATATCCCGAACCAAAACGGGCCGCACCTCATCGATGCGACCCGTCGTAGGTTTTGCAGAACGCGAACCTTTTACAGCGTGCGCAGGTTCACTTCTTTGAGCTGACGCGCCGTCACGGAGCTCGGGGATCCGGTCATCGGATCGGAGGCGCTCGACGTCTTCGGGAACGCGATGACGTCGCGGATCGATTTCTTGTGCCCGAGCAGCATGACCACGCGGTCGAGGCCGAGCGCGATGCCGCCATGCGGAGGCGCGCCGAGTTCGAGCGCGTGGATGAGGTGGCCGAACTTCTCGTCGATCTCCTCGTCGGTGAGCCCGAGCCTGCGCAACACGCGGCGCTGCATCTCGGCGTTGTGGATACGGATGGTGCCGCCACCCGCTTCGAATCCGTCCATGATAAGGTCGTAAGAATAGCTGCCACACTCGAGCGGCGCGTCTTCGATCTTGTCGACATCCTCCACACGCACCTGCGTGAACGGATGGTGCTCGGCCGCGTACTTCTTCTCATCCTCATCGTAGCGGAACATCGGGAAATTCACGACCCACAGAAGCTTGTGGCCCTCGCGCGGCACGTCGAGCGCATCGGCCATATGCAGGCGCAGCGCGGAAAGCACGGCGTTCGCCACCTCGGGCTTGTCGGCCGCGAACAGTACGAGGTCGCCCGGCTCAACGGCGAGCGCCTCTTTGAGCGCCGCGAATTCTTCGTCGGAGAAAAACTTGATGATGGGGCTCTTCTCATTGCCGTCCGAGGTGAACGCGATCCAGGCCATACCCTTCGCGCCGTTCTCGGCAGCGATGTCGGCGAGCTTCTCGACCTCGCCGCGGCTCCAATCGCCCGCGCCCTTCGCGTTGATGGCCTTCACGATGCCGCCCGATTGAGCCACGCTCGAGAACACCTTGAAGCCCGAATCCTTCACGATGTCGGTCACGTTCACCAGTTCCATACCGAAGCGCGTGTCGGGACGGTCGTTCCCGAAGCGGTCCATCGCCTCGGCGTAGGGCATACGCTCAAGCGGGAATTCGTGCTCGACGCCGACAGCGGAAAGCACTTCGGCCATAACATCTTCCATGAGCTGCAAGACATCGTCTTCTTCGACAAAGCTCATCTCGATATCGACCTGCGTGAACTCGGGCTGACGATCGGCACGCAGATCCTCGTCGCGGAAGCACCGTGCGATCTGGTAATAGCGCTCGATGCCGCCCACCATGAGCATCTGCTTAAACTGCTGGGGACTCTGCGGAAGCGCGTAAAACCGGCCCGGGTTCGGACGCGATGGCACGATGTAGTCGCGCGCGCCCTCGGGCGTGGAGTTGGCGAGGATGGGCGTTTCGACCTCGAGGAAACCGCGCTCGTTCAAAGCCGTGCGCATGGCTTGGGCAACCGTATGGCGCAGGTGCATGGCTTGATACATCTCGGGGCGGCGCAGGTCGAGATAGCGCCACTTCATGCGCGTGGTCTCATCGGTTTCGATGCCGTCTTCGATGGAGAACGGCGGCGTCACGCTCGTGTTGAGCACTTCGACGGAGTTGGCGAGCACCTCGATATCGCCGGTGGCCATATTCGGGTTTACCGCTTCGGCTCCGCGATCACGCACCGTACCCGTAATCTTGAGCACGTATTCGCGTCCCAAGTGCTCGGCTTTGGCAAAGTCATCGGCACTCACGCAATCGGGGTCGACGACCACCTGCGTGTAACCTGCACGATCGCGCAGGTCGATGAAGATCAGCCCGCCGTGGTCGCGGTTGTGCCATGCCCAGCCGGTCAGCACGACCTCGCGGCCCACATCCTCAGCTCGCAGCTCGCCGCACGTGGCGGTGTGCATGCAGTACTCGTTCATAAAGTCCGTCATCTGTTCTTGCTCCTCAGCGTTGCTATCTGTATTCGCCACGCGAAGCACCAAGCTCCGACAGCAGCGATATGTCACTCAAACCTAGTCATTGTACAAGCTAGCGAGAACAAACCAACCCCCGAGAGCATCTTTTCATGGAAAACGAATGCAATCGCACCTGCTAGAACTTCGCCTTGAAGAGCAAAGGCGCAGAGGTCAGGACAACCCAGGCTGGCTCGATAGCCTTTAAGAATGCGCATAATGATGCTATAATTATGTCCAATCAGAAGGAGACAACATGCCAACCTGCATACCGATCAAGGACATACGAGACACAGCAGCGTTCGCCGAGCTTGTGGAGACATCGCCCGGGCCCGTCATTGTCACGAAGAACGGCTACGATCAGTTCGTTGTCATTCGCAGCAGCGACTACGACGAGATACGGGAACTCCAGGCGAAAAACCGCATTATGGAGCGCATGCTGGTAGCCGAGCGAGAACGGGCAGCGGGCTCCCATACGAGTGCCGAGGATTCTATCGCCTCGCTGAGAGCGCACTATGGCATATAGGCCTCGTATTCTTGAAAGCGCCGATCGCGAGCTGAGCCAGATAGTCGCCTATCTGGCTGGATACAACAAAGATGCCGCGAAAGCCTTCCTGGACGAGTACGAGTTGCAGCTGGATCTCATCTGCTCGGAAACCGTGGAGTACGGGCTGTCCCGCATGCCTGAGCTCGCACAGCTTGGATACCGTTGCGCCCTTGTGGGGAAGTACCTATTTCTCTACTACATCGAAGACGATGTCGTCGTGATAGCGCATCTGTTTCATCAAAGGCAAGACTATGCCAAGTTGGTCCAATCCGAACGCACGTAGTTTTCTGCGGCAAGTCGCTTTGGTGTCGGCGGAACAAGCCAACCTTACTTTGCATTTTCGTCAGCATCGTCCACATCTTCCTCGTCGCCTTGGGGCCTTCCAGGAAATGCTATGCCGATGATTTCCATGAGGTCCCTATAAGCCTTCAGCTCGGAATGCCCCTCGCAATGCCACAGGTTGAGAAACCTCTGCATTTCTTCTCTTGTCATCTCTTCATCTGTCATTTCTTCCATCTTCATCCTCACTTACGTCGATGCCCGAAACGCCGTTGGTGAAAAGAGTAGCAGACTGCACTCGCCCGTCTGTCCCCCTAAACGGACAGTGCGAGGATATCAAGCAGCGCTATTCGGCTGCGAAAAAAAAGATACCGTACTTGGGAATGGGTACAAACCAACCCCCGAGAGCATCTTTTCATGGAAAACGAATACAATCGCACCTGCTAGAACTTCGTGTCAGAGAACACGCAGTCTACCCCGTTATCCAGGCAGAGCTCCTGCAATCTGCGATCGAGTGTAAACAAGGTAGCCCCTTTACGCCGGGCGAGGACGAAATAGAACAGATCGTACGACGAATGCTTCAAGCGAAGCGATTCCGTCAAGGCCTCTTCCCACAAATCGGCATCGGGAACGAACTCATCGACAAGGGCAAGGCACATGCGACCCATGGCTTGCGCCTCCCCCTTACTCGCGTAGCCGCCCCGAACCCGCTTTTCCAGCACATGCGTAACCTCTGCGCACAAGAAAGCAGGTGCAACGACGGCTTCACCCTCGAGCAGCAACGCCACAAGTCCCTTTCCCTCAGGAGTCTTGGCGAGCATGTTGATGGCGGCGTTGCAGTCGAGGACGATCATTTCACACCTCTTCGTCGTGCGGCAAACCGAGAGCATCGCTTATCTGGCGATCGCGCTCTCGCCGGCCTTCGCGCACGAGCGCAACGATTTCATCCGCGGTCGGCTCAGGCCCATGCCACTGCAACGCATCGATCTCATCAAACAACGCTTTGCGCTTCTCGATGCGCTCGGCACGCTGTGCTTCGGTATCAAAACTAAGAGCGCTCGGGCATGCGGGACGATGCAACTGCCTCCCATCCCAGAAATACGACGCATTGTGACGCTCGAGCATTTCTTCCACCGCGACAATCGTCTGCTGAGCGATACTGCGATGGTGGCGATCAGCGTACACCTTGAGTTCTTCGTATAGCTTTTCCGGAAAATCGCGTACCTGCAATGCCGGCATAGCGCGTCCTTTCTCGATCATGCTCTTTGCGTGCATTCTACATGCATGCAAAGCGTAGAGCAAGGTATGCCAACCTCATCCGGACGAAACGGCGAAGCCCCTTACCCCCGATCGATCATCTCGAGCAGCTCCTCGCGCGAAGAGACGTCGAGCTTGCGGTAGATGCTCTTCACGTGAGTGCGCACCGTGCTTTCGGAGATGACGAGCGTCTTGGCGATGAACACGATGCCGTGCCCGCGGCCGAGGTACGAAAGCGTTTCAGCCTCCCTCGGCGAAAGCTCGAAGCGCACGGCGGCGGCCTCGATGCGCTGCGAGAGCTCGCTTTGCGCCTCACCGCCTCCGTCCCTATGCACCCCCCGCTCGGATGCGCCCTCTCGCCTCCACGACGAGAGTAAGGGAGCCAGCACGACGAATCCGAAATACATCGTGCTGATGACAAGCAGGATAGGCCCCGCGTTTTCAGACAGTACGGAAACCGACCCGAACGATATGCCGAGAAACGAAGCAACCATGAAACACGCGACCGTTAACCCGTAGATGAAGGGCGGCGAGAATTCACGGGCATGCGCCATTGCACACAGGCTCGATAGCGCAAGAATGCCGATGATGCCGTAAAACACATACGAGAGCGTCGCCGCGAGCCACTGAGCGGTCGTTCCGAAGGGAAAGGCGTTGAGGACGACGAGCACGATGGCGCATACGGGAAGAAACACCTGATACACGAACGACATGAGCGGACGGTCGATCTTGAGAAGGCTCAAGGGAAGCACCACGACCGCCGCCACGATGCCGCCGAGCGTCTCGACGTAGAACGCGTCGAACACCATGAACTTGCGCACGCCCATCACGAACGCGAACACGAGCAGGCCGATGAACGGCAATGCGGCAACCGAAGCCATCCTGCGCACGTTGGAAAGCATCTCGCGAGTACCGGTTTTCGTACCGGTCGGCAATGCCGACGTATCGCCGACGAGGTAGCCGAGCTCCCGGTCGCCGCCACGGCCCGAAACGGCGACATCGCCGCAATCGAGCTTCCCCCCTATCGACTTTGCGCAGGGAAGCGCCACGCCGATCAGCACGAGCAGCCCGAACGCGACCAGCCCCGGTTCGATGGCAACCGACGAGAGCATGAGCGCGATGAGCGAAGCCGCACCCACCATGATGGTCAGATAAAACAGCGCCTGGCGCAAGTCGAACAGGGCGAGGTAGGTTCCCCAGGCGATGCAGAGGGGAACCATGCCGCAGGCAACCGCTGCCCCTGCGGCAATCATCAAGCCTTCGGAACCGAACCCCTCAAGTCCGAGCCCTGCGACGAACAGGGCGAACCCGCCGATATAGAGAACGGAAGCGGCGATGACAAGCTGCGGGGTTGCAAACAGCGAAGCATTGCGGCGAAAAGCGAACCACGCCGAAACCGCCCCCGCTACAGCAGCGACCACCATCATCGTATTCACGAACGGCGGCATGAGAGTCTCAGCGGCACCGTATTCCGAAAACAGGACGAGGTTGGGCGAATAGAGCGGCAGCGTTGCGAAAAACGCAATGAACGCCAACGTTTCGAGCTTGAACTCCTGCGAAAAGCGCAAACCTTCACCTCCGTCGCACTCGGCCGTTTCCGCTCACAGTATACCCCAATGGCACCTACCTACCTGCCGCTTTGCTGCAACTACCCCAAAACCGCGAGGGTGCTTCCCGCCGCCATCGCGGTTTCGGGCGACCTCGTTTTCAAAGATTCCCCCATCGCAGCGATTTTCGAGCATCGTGGCGCATCGTAGAGTGCACTCGGAGCGCTCGCGCCCGACGAAGCTCGGAAGCAGATCTCGAAGGCGAGCGCAGATAGACCAAAACCAAGGAGACAAGGGAGGAATCATGACCATCATGAAATCAGGAATCTCGCGGCGTGCGTTTCTCGGCCTCGGTGCGACGGCCGCCGTCGCCGCAGGAGCCGGACTCGCGGGCTGCTCGCCTGCATCGAGCGCAAGCGGGACCGCCCAAGCCGAGCAGGGGCCGGCAGCTGCGGAGTCAAGCTGGAAGACTCCGCCTGCGGAAATCACCGACTTCGCCAAAGAGTACGACTGCGACGTAGTCGTATGCGGCCACGGGTTTGCCGGCATCACCGCATGCCGCGAGCTCGCCGAAGAAGGCTACAAGGTGATCCTCGTCGAAAAGCAGCCCGAAGACACCTACGCCGCCGTGGGCAACGAGTTTGCGGCGCTCAACGCCTCGATCCTCAAAGAACGCGGCGTTCCCGAGATCGACCCCGTGGAATTCTTCCAGAACTGGATGACCGTCACCGGTAACTACCCCAACCAGGAGCTTGTCATGAAGTTCGCCCAGCACTCGGGCGAGAACTCCGACTGGTATCTTTCGGAGCTTTCCGAAGAGGACTTCGCCACCATGACGACGGCTTTCTTTCCCAAGACCGAACACCAGCTCGACAACATCGGACCCATCAAGTTCTGGCCAAGCGTCTGTAGCTTCTACGGCGACTGCAACCAGACCAAGATACACGAATACAACCGAGCCGTCGCGCAGGAAAAGGGTGCCGAATTCCTCTTCGGCACCGAAGCCCTCTACGTCATCATGGACGACGGCAACGTTGCGGGCCTCGCCGCCAAAAACGCCGACGGCAACCTGAAGCTCAACGCCAAAGCCGTGGTCATCGCCTGCGGTGGTTTCGGCGGCAACCCCGAGATGATGGCCGACCTCATGCCCGATATGTACCATGCGCTCGTCGGCGATGAGCAGCTCACCTCCATGTCGGCCAACGACGGCCGCGGCGTGCAGATGGCTTACTGGGCGGGCGCGCACCTCGAAACCTGCCCCATCCCCGGCATGAACATGAAGGGCCTTTCGCTTCCCGGCAAGATGAACTGCCTGCCGCAATCAGTCTGGATCGACGAGAACGGCAAGCGCTTCTGCAACGAATACTATGCCACCTCCGAGCAGCGCGGCCTTGCCACCGTGTACAAAAGCCGCAAGACCAAGTTCGCCGTATGCGATGCCAATTTCCCCGAGTACCGCCAGTACACCATTCCGCAGCATGCCGGGTTCACGGCAACCGAGGAAAACATCGCATCGCTCCAGGAGTCGCTTGACAAGGCGTATGCGATTTTCAAGGGAATCTACGAAGAGCCCGAGAAAGAAGAGGGCGAAGGCGGACCAGGAGGCGGCGGCCCCATGACCGCAGTCGAGTTTATCGCCGACGACACACTCGAGGGCTTGGCTGGCCAGCTTGGCCTAACCGGCGAAGCGGCAACGAATTTCGTCGAAACGATCGCCAACTACAACGCCTATTGCGAAGCAGGAGCCGATCAGGAATTCGGTCGCGACGCGGCGGTGCTCTTCCCCGTTAAGGAGCCTCCGTTTTACGCCTGCACGTTCGATCCGGTACTCGGCGAGACGATGGTCACGTGCGGCGGCATCATCACCGACGGCGACCAGAACGCGCTCGATGAGAACTTCGAGCCTATCAGTGGCCTCTACGTTTCGGGCAACGATTGCGGGCGCCGCTTCGGCTATGAGTACATAACCCCCATCCCCGGCTGCAGCTTAGGTATGGCCATCACGCTCGGCCGCGAGTGCGGCAAGTCGGTCGGAGCGTATCTCGGGTAACTCGGAATCTCTAGAGCATTGCCCTTGGAAAGAGCCCAGTCTCGGGCTCTTTCCAATACACCTGTATCGATTTTCCTGTAAGGCGGTTGACAAGCAAGCCCTTCCGCACGGCCGAGTCGTCGGCTATTCCTCATCCCCCATCGGAAACACATCCTCTATCTTCGGCACCTTGCCGCCAAAGGGCAGCCCGCTGAAGTGTGCGAGGAGCTTTTTCGCCGCTTCGAGGTCGACGAGCGCTTCGCGGCGCGTGGCCATGTCGCGGATCTTTAGCTTGCCCGCTGCAAGCTCGTCGGGACCGAGGATGGCAACACGCAAGGCGCCCAGCTTATCAGCAAGCTTGAACTGACTTTTGAGGCTTCGGCCCTGATGGTCCATCTCGCATACAAGCCCTGCATCGCGCGCCATCTGCAAAAGCCCGAATGCAGCGGCGCGCATCGAATCGTCGACGCAGGCGATGAACAGGTCGCAGCGACCGGCCGAAGGAAGCTCGAATCCCGCAGCCTGAAGCGCGAGTAGGCAGCGCTCGTAGCCGAGCGCGAACCCGAGGCCCGAAGTCGCTCTGCCCCCGACTTCTTCGGCGAGCTTATCGTAGCGCCCGCCGCCGCCGATGGCGTTCTGCGAACCGAGTCCGTCGATCACCTGCACTTCGAACACCGTTCTCGTGTAGTAGTCGAGGCCGCGCACGAGCCGCGTGTCTTGCGTGTACTCGATGCCTGCGCCGTCGAGGAGCGATTTCACGGCAGCGTAGTGCTCTTTGCACTCGTCACACAGGTAGTCGGTGATCTTCGGTGCTGCGTCCATGACCGCCGAACATGACGGGTTCTTGCAGTCGAAGGCACGCAGCGGATTGATTTCGGCACGGCGCATGCACTCGTCGCAGAGCTCGCTTGCATGCTCTTCCATGTACGTTCGCACCCGTTCGCGGTAGATGGGACGGCACTCATCGCACCCCATGGAGTTCACCAGCAGGCGCATCGAGGTTTCGGGAATACCGATCGCTGTGAAAAACCGCATGAGCATGATGATGACTTCGGCATCGGTGGTAGGGTCTTCGGCGCCGAGGCACTCCACGCCGATCTGGTTGAACTGGCGGTAGCGCCCCTTCTGCGGACGCTCGGCGCGAAACATCGGACCTGCGTACATGAGCTTCACCGGCGGCGCACCCTGGGGCACGAGATCGTGCTGCACCACTGCACGCACAACGCCCGCCGTTCCCTCCGGGCGCAGGGAAAGGCGGCTCTTGCTTTTGATGCTTTCGCCTGCCAGCAGTTTCTTCATGTTCTCGCCCGATATCGCCTGGAACATCTCCTTGGACACCACGTCGGTCGCCTCGCCGATGCCGCGTACGAACAACTCGGTCTGCTCGAACATCGGCGTCTCGATGGGCAGGTAGCCGTAGCGTCCGAACACGTCGGCCGCCGTCTGCTTGAAATGGCTCCAGAACCTCGACTCGTCGGGTAAGAGGTCTCGCGTTCCTTCAGGAGCTTGCAGTGCCATGGTGGTCCTTTCTCTATTAATCGCCCAACGAGCGAAGTACGTTAACAAGGGCATCGTCGGGACGATGCTGGCAGTATGCGGCGAGCACGCTGCGCGCGACGACGAACAAGCCCGCGTCCACTGCAGCCTCGGACGCCTCGAGCAGCTGTTCGAACAACGCTTCCGCGGGAGCGACGACGACGCCGTTTTCTTCGAGCACTCCGTCGATCTCGTCGGCAGGTATGAGATTTGCCTCAGGCTCGTTCAAGAGCTCTTCGAGTTCGAGGCGCGCCTGATCGTACACCAGAGGCGAGGTGGTCATCGACTTCAAGTATCCCGCAACGCCCGCCTGTAGCCGCCCCGCTTTCCATTGCGCATACGCGAGCTGATAGTATCCCATCGCGATCTCGTTGGGAAGCAGTGCGACTTCGAGATAGCGGTTGATGGTGGCGATCGTGTTGTCCATGTCGCCGACGAGCATGTAGGCGCGCGCCGTCTGCAGGTACCCCGGCCCGCTTACTGGAGCGAGTTCAATGCAGCGCTTGCCGTAACCGAGCGCCTCCTCGGTGCGGTCGAACGAATGCTCGAGCAGCTTCACCGCTTCGAGGCAGCAGAAGTAGAGGGAATCGGGAGCAAGCTCGACCGTACGGCCGGCATCGTGTGCGAAAGCGGGCACGCTGCTCGCACCGGGAGCCCCACCGCCCGCCTGGCGCGCGCGGTTGTACACTACGCGCGATGCGTACGAATCGAAGCAGCGAAACGCGGTCTCGGCCGTATCGGCGAACCTGCCGGAAAGCTCGGCTTGTCCAATCGCCTGCGCAAGCAGCGAAACCGCCTCGGCCCCGTCTCCCCGCTCTGCGGCCGAACGCGCTGCGGCAAGGGCGGTCATGAGCTCATCTTCGCCGAGGAACCTGTTCACGATGGCGTTCTGATCACCGGGATCGATCTCGTCGGCCGTGAGCGCCACCATGAGCCTCGTGCACGCATCCTGCACATCAAGATCGGGCGTTTTATCCTTAACCGCCGATACGATGCGGACGCGTTCGGTTGTGGTCGCCGCCTGAGCTATGTCATCGGCCATCTGCTCGGCGATGTGGCGCCGTTTCGCGTTGTAGTTGACCGCAAGGTCGGACACGCTCTTCGCACCGAGTGCGGCGTGCGCGAACGCAGGTACGGCATCATCCGACAGTTCGGGCATGAGCGCGCGCTCGGGAGCCGCCAAGCGCCCGTCTTCGAGCGGAGAAGGGATGTCAGCCCTCCCGATCAAAGCGTTGAACCAGGTGAAAAACCACGCCGGATCGCCCTCTGCGGCTTGACGGTACGCGCCGTTCGCGCAGAAAGCCGATCGCTCGAACTCAACCGAAACCATACGGGGCAGCTCGTCTTCCTGCGGAAACTCACTTGAGCCCTCGACGGTTTCGGATCGGTCTGAAACGGGCCGCGCAGCAACGACAACACGCTCGATCGCCTTGCTCTGAGAAAACGCGATAGCAGCGAGCATGATGGCGAGGCGCATTGCATAGCGACCGGCCTGAGCCTCGCGCTCGACCAACGGCACCTCGGACCACGTGGGCGCACCTTCAGGCCAGCGCGTATGCGGCATGATCGATGCGGACGGGACGACGGCGTCAAACGCTGCGATACCGCCCTTCGCATTCACCCGAAAGTCGGCCGTTAACCGAAACGGAAGGCGCAACCGCTCTACCGCGCTGGCAATCCCTTTGCGCACAGCCCATTCCCCGGCTGTTTCGCCCTGGATGTCGGCCGGGTTTTCGGCAAAGGGCATCTGCTTTGCGATGGATTCGATGAGGTAGTAGTCCCACTGCGCAGCCTCGTGCTCGAACGCGCTGTCGACGCGGTCGCCGAGCGATTCCGACGTGAGTAGAAATCGGTTGAGTGCGCCTTCGAGTGCCCATATCATGCGCCGATACGAAGCTGCCGCCTCTTCGTCGTTCGTGCCAAGATAGTAGGTGTCGGCATAGCGCTTCGTCCGCACAAGGCGAAGCGGATCGCCACTCGCTAGCCGTTTCAAGCTTCCAGCCTGTTCGCTGCCAAGTCCCGCTTCGCCCAGCCAACGCACCAAGCATCGCTCAAGGCCGGGTGCCGTAAGCGCCGGATCGGCATCGGCCCCGGCAACCGCAGCACCGATCCGCTCGAACGCGTCAAGCGGTCGAGCCTTCTCGAGCTCGGCACCGACGTTGCCGATCCCGTAGAGCGGCGGCTGCGTGTTGCACAGCGCAGGCCGATACACGAACGCAAGATAGGCGCGCGTGACGAATTCCTCATAGAGAAGTCCCTGCGCGTGAGATCCGAAGTTGAACCACGAGCCTTCGATGGAGTATCGACCGTGCTCGAAGCGGTACTCCGCAACAAGCCGCTGGGATCCGTCCGCCTCGAGCACCTGGATGCATCCCCGCTCGCACGAGTCAGTCGATTCGTCGGCGTAGCGAGCAACCGAAAGAGTCGGAGCCGTTGCGGGCGGGCAGGTGATCGGGTGATCGGTCGCGAACACGCGAGCGTACTTGTCGAGGTAAGCAATGATGCGGTAGGTGGTCTTCCCAAGGAATTCCACGATGTACTTCTCGTCTTTACCGGGTGCGGGCAGTGCGTTGCTTACCCACCCGTAAGGATTTTGCGGGACGAACCCGGCACACGGCGGCATGGCATCGGGAAGCTCGCGCCTCGTCGCAAGAAGCAAGCTCGCTTTGCTTGCTTCGAAGATGCCGTTGTCCGTGCTTCCGTTATCGCCCATCGCTTCCGCCTTTCCGATACGTTCAAGGATACCAGAGTTGCGAGGACAATCGAAAGCTATTCCGATCTGCCCACGCCCGGCGGCGGGCACGCTTTCACCGCAAGCGGCTGATCGGACGCGGCCGCGATTTCGACAAGCCGCATGATGCCCGTTGCCGACGATTCGGCATCCACGGCAAGCGCCCTTTCGAGTGCTTCTGCATCATGCTGCGGCTGCTTGGCTGGTTCCGCTTCCATTCGCCGTCCTTCGTATCCTCGTAGGCAAAACTGCGACCCGCGTCAAAGCGGGTCGCTCAAGCAGACAGTATAGCGCAGATCGAAGAAAGGCGGGGCCGAACGCGTACGGCATCCGCTCGACTCCACGTGATCACGCGCGATCGAGCACGCAATCCAGCCCGGTTCCTAGTGGTGATGCTGGCAGGTGTTCTCCACGCCCATGATCGGAACGGTTCCCTGCGCAACGAGCTTCGCCGCGTCGCCGACATTCGGCGTCGCGTTCTCGAAGTACACGGTGATGCCCGCGTCGTTGAAGCCCATGAGGGGCCTTCCGCCCATGCCGGCGGCAACGATAGCATCCACACCCCGCTCGGCCAAAAGCCCGACCGGACGCAGGCAACCGCCTTCTTCGTGCGGCGGGTTGGCGAGGATCGACGTTTCCTTGATCTCCCCATCTGCGATGTCGACGATCGTGAAGCAGTCGCAATGGCCGAAATGGCCGGACCGCTCGGCGTCGAGGCCGCCTTCGCCCATCGAAGGCACCGCCAACTTCATGGTTTCGCTCATGATCCTATCCTTCCTTTCCGGGAGCAGCTCCCGTATCGTTATGCGGACCGTCTGATCTCGTCTCCTTGAGATGGGCAAGCCCGTTTTCCACCATCGATGCGAGCAATCCGTCCAAGCGCTCGCGTTCGCGCAGCGCACGGGTCCATTGCTCGGCGAGTTCGATACCCTGCACGGTGAGTTCGTATTCGCGCCTGCGAGGACCTGCGCCCTCTTCGCACCAGCGTGATACCACCGACCCCTCTTCCTCCATTCTGCGAAGCGTACGGTACAGCCCGCCGACATCGGCATCCACCTGCCCGTCGCTCATTTCGAGAATAGTGCGGCGAAGGTCGTAGCCGTATCCGCCCGCATACAGAAGCGCAGCAAGCGCCGCCGGCTCAACGAGCGCACCGCCTCCCCCGCCCCGACGGCGGCAGCACGGCTTGCGGCTTTCGTTATCCGAACAATCGCCCATCGGCATATGCTGTCACCTTTCTCATCGGTCGCGTTTGTTGTGCGGTGCCGTGCGCTTGCACGGTGGCGCATGCGCCCGACAACCCGCAACACTGCTTTGTCGGTATCATCTATATGACGCTAACATATACCTTGGCGTATATGTTGTCAACATATATTTGGGAAAGGGCTACGGGCGGATTGTCGTCCATATGGATTGATGTTCGACACGATCGGCACGCTCTCTTTGCACGGGAAGAACACCTGAATAGATTGTGCCTGGTCACAGACTTAATGGTTCTGGAACACGACAGTATCCTCGCACGAGCGACATCCATATGGATCGATTTTGCCAAACGGCTCGAACGGGCGAGCCCATAAAAAAGCACCCGCCGGGCATACCGTGCGGGTGCTCGTATGGCAATGGGAGTAGCCTACAGCTTCGAAACCACCAGATCGCCCATGGCAACCGTGCCGACTACCTTGTCGGCAGGCGTATTCGCATTGGCGATGTCGCCCGTGCGCCAGCCTTCGTCGAGCACGGCAGTCACCGCGCGGCGGATGGAATCGGCCGCATCCTGCATGTCGAAGCTGTAACGCAGCATCATCTCGACCGAGAGTATCTGCGCAAGCGGGTTCGCAATGCCCTTGCCCGCGATATCGGGAGCGCTGCCGTGGCTCGGCTCATACAGCGCCGTTCCGTCGCCCAGGCTCGCGCTTGCGAGCATGCCGAGGGAGCCCGTGATCTGCGCTGCCTCGTCGGACAGGATATCGCCGAACATGTTCTCGGTCACCACCACGTCGAAGTCGACCGGGCGGCTGATCAGCTGCATGGCCGTGTTATCCACCAGCAGGTCCTCAAGCTCCACATCGGGGTATTCCTCGGCACCGATGCGGTGCACGATCTCGCGCCACATACGGCTCGTCTCCAACACATTCGCCTTGTCGACGCTGGTCACTTTGTTGCGGCGCTTGCGTGCGGCTTCGAAGGCTTGGCGTGCAATGCGCTCGACTTCGTACTCGCGGTATTCGAGCGTATCGTAGGCGCGCTGGCCGGCAGCGCCGTGCGCGCCGCAACCCTCTTCATCATAGAAGCGCTCGCGGCGCCCGAAGTACAGGCCACCCGTCAACTCGCGCACGATCATCATGTCCACGCCGTCCACGATTTCCGGCTTGAGCGTCGACGCATCGGCGAGCGCCGTGAATATCTGAACGGGACGCAGGTTGGTGTACAGGCCAAGCGCTTTGCGGATTCCCAAAAGCCCCTGTTCGGGGCGAGGTTTCTCGGGGTCGGTGGTATCCCATTTCGGGCCGCCCACCGCGGCGAGCAACACGGCATCGGATGCTTCGGCCACGCGCAGCGTGTCTTTCGGCAGAGCCTCGCCCGTCTCGTCGATGGCAACGCCACCCAGAAGCGCCTCGGTGTACTCGAACGATGCATCGAACTTCGCCCCCACCGCATCGAGCACTTTCACGCCTTCGGTGATGATCTCAGGTCCGATGCCATCGCCGGGAAGCAGGCATATCTTGTAAGTTTTCGTCATGATGTCGCTCCTTGGTACACGTGAAAAGGGCGCGAACGCACACGCCGCACCCCTGCTCTCGAACGGTCAGTTGCCCAGCTTAGCCTTCGTGCGGTTGATGAGCCCGCCCGCCTCGATGATCTCTTTAATGAACGGAGGAAACGGCTGCGCCGTGAAAGTCTTGCCCGTCGTCTCGTTCACGATTACGCCCGCATCGGCGTCAACGCTCACCGTATCGCCGAGGGCAATCGCATCAACCGCCTCGGGGCACTCCATGATGGCGAGGCCTGTGTTGATGGAGTTGCGGTAGAAGATGCGGGCGAAACTCTTCGCGATGACCACATCGACGCCGGCGGCCTTGATGGCGATCGGCGCATGCTCGCGTGACGATCCGCAGCCGAAGTTCTCGTCAGCCACGATGATGTCACCGGGTTGCACCTTGTTCACGAACTCGCTATCGAGATCCTCAAGGCAGTGCTTCGCAAGCTCGGCGGGATCGGAAGTGTTCAGGTAGCGCGCGGGAATGATGACGTCGGTATCGACATCGCGCCCGTAGCGGTGCGCGGTTCCTTTGAATTTCATAGAGCTGCTCCTTAATCCAGATCTTCGGGCAAACCGATGTGGCCGAGTACGGCGCTCGCCGCGGCCACAGCCGGCGAAGAGAGGTACACCTCGCTCGTCGGATCGCCCATACGTCCGACGAAGTTGCGGTTCGTCGTGGCGATGGCGCGCTCGCCCGCGGCGAGGATACCCATGTAGCCGCCGAGACACGGTCCGCAGGTCGGCGTGGAAACCGCGCAGTTGGCGTCGAGGAAGATTTCCATAAGGCCCTCTTCCATGCACTGGCGGTACACGAGCTGGGTTGCCGGAATGACGATGCAGCGAACATCCGGATGCACGGTGCGTCCGCGAAACACCTCGGCAGCCTGGCGCATGTCCTCGATGCGCCCGTTGGTGCACGAGCCGATGACAGCCTGGTCTATGCGGATGTCGCGCGCTTCGGAAGCAGGCTTTGTGTTGGAGGGCAGATGCGGAAACGATACCGTCGGCACGATGTCGGCGGCGTCGATGTCGTATACCTTCGCGTACACCGCGTCTGCATCGGAATGGTATTCGGTATAGGGGCGCTCGGTACGGCCGTCCAGGTAGGCACGCGTGATATCGTCGACCTCGATGAGCCCGGCTTTGCCGCCCGCCTCGATGGCCATGTTCGAGATGGACATGCGCTCTTCCATCGACATGCCCGCAATCGCGCTGCCGGCGAACTCCATCGCTTGGTACAGCGCGCCGTCCACGCCGATCATACCGATGATGTGCAGGATAACGTCTTTGCCCACAACGCCGGGGGCAAGTTCGCCCTCGATGTTGAACAGGATCGATTCGGGAACTTTGAACCACGCCTTGCCGGTCGCATAGCCCACGCCCGCATCGGTTGAGCCGACGCCTGTGGCAAACGCGCCGAGCGCACCGTAGGTGCAGGTATGGCTGTCGGCGCCGATGATGAGATCGCCCGCGCCCACGACGCCCTGCTCGGGCAGAAGCGCATGCTCCACGCCCATGCAGCCGACTTCGTAATAGTGCGTAATGCCCTGCTCGTGCGCGAAGTCGCGGACAATCTTCGCCTGCTCGGCGCTCTTGATGTCCTTGTTGGGAACGTAGTGATCGGGAACCAGTGCGATCTTCGTCGGGTCGAACACGGTGCCAGTGCCGATCTTCTCGAACTCGCGGATGGCGATCGGCGCGGTAACGTCGTTGGACAATACCAGATCGAGATCGCATTCGATGAGTTGGCCGGGCTCGACCTCATCGAGTCCTGCATGGGCGGCTAAGATCTTCTCCGCCATAGTCATGGGACGTGCCATTATGCGCTACTCCTTATATATTCGGGAAACTCGATCATTGTACCATCGCATACGAGAAGGGCCTCGACAAGGCCCTTCTCGCAACAAGGTATTTACATATGCATTCGCCGGTACAGCGCGCGGCGGCCTGGGTACGCGTGGCGGAAAGCGCTGAACGCCGCGCGCAGCCGACTGAGCACACATGGCGAGAAGCGTCGATTGCGAGGCGCTTCGACTGGACAGCGGCCGCTTCCACGCGTTCGGCGACCGCAATGCGCAAAAACCGTTCCCATCGCTTCCGTGCGTCCGACAACCGCCGGCGTATCGTCTTACCAGGAGCTGCCGTAATGGTAGCCGCCGCCCATCGAGCCCACGGCGCCCGCTACGATGGCGGTAACCATGCCGGTGATCGCAAGACTCAAGATGATGCCGAGCACGATCCAGATGACGAACCCGATGATGGCGAACTTAAGCGCATCGTTTTTAACCTGCGGCACTTTATCGGCATTCACGAGCCATGCGAGCACGATGCCCGGAATACCCATGAGGGCGCCGATCACGAGCCACCCAAACTTCATGCCGCCGGTGAGCTGCATGAGCGGAGCCGGTGCGTACATCGGCTGAGGCATGGGCTGGCCGTACATCGGCTGAGGCTGGGGCTGCTGCGGTCGAGGGGGCTCGGGTGCGGCCTGCGGCTGCGGCGCAGGTTGCGGTTGAGGCTGCGGCTGCGGTGCAGGTTGCGGCTGGGGTGAGGGAGACTCGGGGGTGGTGTTTTCATCGGTCATGGCTTGGACCCTTTCTCGTATGGACGTTCTGTTTGCCTGGAGTCCATGGACATGCAAGCCGGGCAAGCAGAACGCGCCGATTCGCACGGCTTACGTATGCTTGCAGTATATGAAACTATGCTGATGTAGAGCAACCGCGCCCAAAAGCGTCATCAAACCGATGATTCCCTTACGGTTCGCAGCGAAAGCGGTGCTGACGGCAGCCACGCAAAAACAGGCGTCGGCACTTAACGAACATCGGGAAGAGCGTATCGAGCGGGCTGCGGTCGAACGCTGAACGGCCCATCGGGCACAGGCGAGACGCGCGCTGAGGCGGCCGAGAGCTATCGGCGCGCGAGCGCAGTGCAAAGGGCATCGAGCAGCGTGATCGCGAAATGCTGGGCGGATCGGCCCGCGCCCGCCTCTTCCCACACCGTGCCGGGAAGCTCGACGGCGATGCGCGCGGGATGCATGGCGGCCGCCTCGATGGCCGAAGCCAAACGCAGGGCAAGCGTCTCGTCATCCTCGTACCCGACGCGCGGGATGTTTTTTTTGACCAGCTCGTCGGGCAGCACGATGTGCACGAGCAGCATCGACTCGTCGGGTGCAACAAGCAGCGTATCGGCCGACAGTATTTTCGATGCGGGATTGGTTGCAAGCGCGAGGTTCGACATGCGCGAAGCGACGCTGCGCGTGAACTCCTGGGTACCGAACAGGCACAGCGCATTGCGCTCGAGCACATCGGCCGCACGCGCGAAGCCGAGATACGCCGCAACGGGAGACGCCTCCTTGCCCTGCCAGGAATGCTGAAGGTTGTGGATGGCCTCATAGGTCATAGCACCGGCGATGCCGTCGGACGGAAGCCCGAGGTTCATTTGGAACTTACGAAGCGCCAGCTCGGTGTACGCACCGAAAATGCCGTCGTTTACACCGCAGGCGAATCCGAGCGCTCCGAGCGCGCGTTGCAGTTCGCGCACATCGTTGCCGTGAAAATACGGCATGCGCAAATACAAGGTACGGTCGCCGAGGCAGAACGTGGCATCGACAAGCGCCGCCCACACCTTCTCGTTCACTTCATCGAGCGCCCCCAGCCCTCCCTTTTCGGAAAAGGTGCGCACACCCAACGCCGTTGCATCGTCGTATGTACCCGTGACCTGGCTTTCATCGAGGATGCCAAGCAGACAAAGACGCTGTTGCACGTCTTCTACTGCGGCCCCGGTATCGTGTCTGCGAATCGTATCCATGGCGGTATTGTAGCGCACAGGAAAAGCCAACCCGAGGGCGTTCACAAATCGGGTAGAAAAGCTTCTCGCTTTGCCCGCTACTTTAAACGGTTGACGAACCAGTCAGCCATCGATACGAGCAGGTCGCGCGAGGGCGAGGGCTTCACCATGTCGATGAGGCGATTCTTCGCGATGCTCGTAAGGTTTTCTGCGTAGTTGCGCGCATACTCGACGCTGCCCGAGGCCTCCATGATGGCAACGGCTTCGGCGAGCACGCCTGTATCCTTCTCTTTCGAAGAGAGGATGTCGACGAGACGATCACGCTCAGGCGAGTTTTGCAGCGCATGCACGACGATGAGCGTACGTTTGCCTTCCGTAATGTCGTTGCGGAAATCCTTCTTCATGCTCTCTTCGGAACCGACGAGGTTCAAAAGATCGTCTTGAATCTGGAACGCGAGGCCCGTATCGAGACCGTAGTTGCGCAGCGCCTCGATTTCGGCTTCGGTTCCGCCGCCGATGATCGCACCCACGGCAAGCGGAACAGCACCCGAATAGTGCGCCGTCTTATGCGTGGCCATGACAAGGTAATCCTCAGGCGTCAGGTCGTAGCGTCCGTCGCGCGCCCAGCCGATATCGAGTGCCTGGCCCTCGATCGTATGCTGCGTCATGTTGACAAGCTCGGTGACCACCCGCACCTTCGTGGCGTCATCAAGCAGCGGGTCGTTCATAACCGTGCCGTTGACCAGGGAAAGCGCAAGATCGCCTGCGTTGATGGCAAGCCCGATCCCCTCGGTCAGATGCATGCAGGGCTCTCCGCGCCGCAGTTCGGCCTCATCGGCGATGTCGTCGTGGATAAGCGCCGCGGTATGGAAATGCTCGATCGCGGCCGCCGCCGACGTCGCCTTCGACATATCGCCGCCAACCGCTTGGCACGCCGCGAAGCAGATGAGCGGACGATGGCGCTTGCCGCCGTTTCTGCTGTACTCCACAAGCGGCCGGTACAGGTACCGATCCATATCGGGATGCGTGCCTTGCGGAATATACGAGTTGACGAGATCGCCAACTTCGTCCGCATAGGAGATAAGGTACTCTTCGAAACTTTCGGGCTGCTTTTGCACCGATGCCACGATCTCGTTGATGTTGTTCATGGATGCTTTCTTATCCGTCTTCGTTCGCATACTTCACGGAATGGTACCACAAGTGCCGCGCATGCAAGGAAACGGTACCTTTTCGGACCCGATTTTTCGTTTATCGTTGCAGAAGCACCACAAAATGCTCTCAGGATACGCGACCAACCGATGCCGCAGAAACTCTACGGAGCGTCGAGTCCGCGCGGGCGATGTTTCCCCGTTTGCATGGTTCAATGGATGCAGAAAGGAAGACATCCTATGAACATCCTGTACCTGAACGGCAGTCCCCGAAAACAGGCGAGTGCAACGAAGAAACTCGCAGATGCTTTCGTTGAGGGCATGCTCAAAACAGTTCCGGAAAGCATCATCGACGAAATCACCCTGTACGAGAAGGCGATCGCGCCGTGTCGCGGCTGTTTCGGATGTTGGCATGCTACGCCGGGAACGTGCGTCATCCGCGACGACATGGACAGCCTGCTGCCGCTGTTTCGGCGGGCCCATGTAGTCGTCTGGTCGATGCCGCTGTACTACTTCGGCATGCCGTCGACAATGAAGGCTTTCCTCGACCGTCTCATGCCGAACAACAGCCCCCTGTTCGAAAAACGGAAGGGAGGCGTGAGGCACCCGCAACGCTACGACGCGGCGGCCCAGCGTCACGTGCTTGTTTCCACATGCGGGTTTCAGGAGTCGGAGCGCAACTTCGAGGCGATTGCGCTCCAGTTCGATCTACTCTGCGACGACAGGGTTTCGAAAATCCTCTGCCCTGCCGGCGGTGCGTTCGCCACCGATCATCTGGGAAGCGCGGCGCGCAAGCGGCTCGAAGAGGTGCAAAACGTAGGCGCTGATTATACCGTAAGCGGCACGATCGCCCGCGACACCGAACGCGCCCTGAGCATACCGGTCTATGATCCCGATCGGTACATGGCCGTGGTGAACCGTCTTGCAGCCATAGCCGAAACGCCCGCCCCCGACTGGATGGGTGCTCGGCCGTCACCTCAGGCGCATGCCGTGCTTGCAGCGTTTGTCGCCCGCTACCGAGAGGATCCGGAACCCGAGCGAGCCCTCACGATAGAATTCGCGTTCTCCGACGAGCGCAGCCAAGCCGCTCTTCTGTGTGAAACCTCGTCCTGCACTATCGAACCGGCGCCCGATGAGCGGGCGGCTGCGCGCATCGAGGCCGATGTCGCCCTCTGGAAGCGTATCGTTTCCGGCGATACGTCTATCTCCGATGCGCTGCTCAACGGCACCCTCAAGGTTTGGGGGGATTTCGATGCCGTGCTGCGCCTCGAGGACCTGTTCGTGGGAATAGAGGTGTAGCGGACACCGTGCGGCACCGCGCTTTGCCGCACTCGGCAGGCAATACACACGCATTGTCGCCCGAAAAACATGGAATTGCCGCCGAAACCGCGTTTTTCGGGCGACAATGTCTATCGGAGCAGTCTCCGGGTGCCGGACGGGTAGCGTATGGTAGGGGCGAAGGGACTCGAACCCTTAAGACCGAAGTCGGCGGATTTTAAGTCCGCTGCGTATGCCAATTCCGCCACGCCCCCGTATGCGGGCTTCGCGCCCGCACCGAACGTGCATCATGATAGCAAAAGACGAGGCCGTGCGCAGAAACAATTAACCGTTTCTCGCCGCATCGAGGATGATTCCCTGCAAGATATCGGTTTCACTCACCGTGAACTCCTTCATGCGGGCAAGCTCCATGACGGTTTCCACGATCACCATTCCCGCCACGATCACGCTCGCGCGGCCCGGGTCGAGTCCGACGATCTCTTTGCGCTCGGCGAGCGGCACGCTGCGAAGGTGCGCGTACACCTTTTCGAGAACCGACAAAGGCACGACGGTTTTGTGGACCCGCTCGCTGTCGTAAACCTCCATACGCTCGTCGATGGACACGATGCTCGTAGCCGTACCCGCGACGGCAATCATGCGGCTCGGCTTGAATCCCGTTGCCGCAAGCTCGTCGAACTTCGGAGCCATCGAGTGCTTCGTCCACGTTTTCGCAGCGTAGAGTTCACCTGCGGTCGGCGGGTCGGCGGCCAAGAAGCGCTCGGTCACTCGACGGCACCCAATATCAAACGAGTGCTTGAATACCGGTTCGCAGCCGCCTGTTCCCGCGATAACCTCGGTCGAACCTCCCCCGATATCGACAACCAGAAGGTCTTCCCCGAGAAAATCGCTCGAAGCGCCTAGGAACGAAAGCGCCGCCTCCCGCTCGCCCGGTATCACGGTCAGCCGAATGCCGATTCCGTCGAGCATCGCCGCAAACTCGGAGGAGTTTTTCGCATCCCGTGAAGCCGAGGTCGCCATGGCGATCACGACGACCTCGGGGTGCTCGGGCGTTTTGTATTCTTCGATAATGGCGAGAAACCGCTTCATCTGCGCGGCAACCCGTTCCATGGCTTCGGGCTTCAAGACCCCCGTCGCATCGACACCTTCGCCAAGGTTTGTGATGACAACCTCGCGCCGCAGCTCATTCAGATCCGTTTCGTCGGCATCCGCAACGAGCAAACGACACGTAACGGTGCCGATGTCGATTGCAGCATAGCGTTTACTCTGCATGGTCTTCCTTTTTACCTTAGTCCGTGCCTATTCGACGCCGAAGACGACGTCCAGTATCGGAGAATACCACGTTTCGGGCGCATCGATGCTGCCGGGCGTGATTGCCTTGTTGTACGTCGATTCGTCTTCGGCGGCATCGATCCCGTACACGTTGGCTGCATGCTCGTCTTGCTTGACCCAGCCGAACTCCCTGCGTGCGCGATCCTCGATGCCGGCATCGGTCGAAAGGTTGTCGACCTCGGCCTTGATGGTCTGGTTGCGCTGCTGGAGCGCATCGTACTCTGCCTGAAGCTGATCGCGCTCGCGAACGGCTACATAGTACTGCTGCGCCGTCGGATACAGAAACACGCACGAAAGCACGAGGCATGCGGCAACCATCAGGCTTGCGACGAATTTCGGGGAGCGGGGGTTCAGGCTGATTCCCGAGAAGCGCTTTTTGGAGGCGCCCATCGACTTGCCGGGGTTTCCCTGCATCCTCGATGCCTGCTTGTGCTTTTTGCCCATTTCGCCTTTATAGAGCGCAGCCCTGCTGCCTCCCGATGACGCATCGGAATCGCCGCTGCCGAACTGCCTCGTGAACGCTTTGCCGGCCTTGTTCTTGGCGACGCTGCGTTTAAGCTTATCGATCCGCGAAGTCTTGGTTTCTTCGAAATCATCGACTTCGGGCTCTTCGTCCCAGCTCGTGCGAATCACCGCGTCAGATTCGCGACCGGTGCTCGCAGAAGCTCGTTTCGTTGAGACCTGCTTTTGAGCGGGCTGCTTGAAAGCCTGCCGATCGCGCGACGAGGTGCTGCGCACGCCTGAAGAAGCGAAGGTGCGCTGCGACGTGCGGGATCCGCTTTTCTGGGATACTAACGAGGGTTTCGCATTCGACTTTGATCGAGCTGCCGACGACTTCGATGGCGACGCAGATTGGGAGCGTATCGAAGCTTTGGGTTTCGCTGCGCTCTTTGATTTCACCGTCGATGCGGGCTTGGGTGCCGTCCTCGGTTTCGCAACCGCATTCGTTTTCTTCGCGGATTGCGGTGCTGAAGACTTTGCCGAAAGCTTCGAGCTCTTCGGCTTGGCTTTCACGCTCGGCTTCGACGCTGCTTTGGTCGACGAAGATTTTGCATTCTTGGGAGCCGCCGTTTTCACCGAGGGACGCCTGAATGCAGCGGCAGACGGACGGGTTTTACCCGCCACGGTCTTCGCCTCGTCAAACGAGACTATCTTCGCCTGTGCAACCAACGGAACGGTGCCCCTCTCAGCATCTTGGTTCGTGTGTGGTGTGTTCAATGCTAGAAGCTGATCGCAGGATAGCATAATCTCAGACACTCCGCACGTCAGGATCGGCCGTGCACGGTCTTGTAAACCATATGTTGAACAGAGGTTGACGAGGGCGTATGCGGCGATGCTGGCAAAATCAGCCGCCACAAAAAACACAGGCATGAGGTAAATAGGTGACGAATTACCAGAAAGCGGTTATGGGTTGCCAAAAAACGCAAGCAACCAACAATGCTTGCCTATTGAGCAAATTTGTTCAATACGAATTCTACGAAATACAAAAGAGATATCGTTGCCAGACTCGCAATCGCGCTACTTCTTGGAATCGATCTTCTTGATGAACGCCGCCCATTTTTTGAATGAGTCGTCGCTGATAGCATGCTCCATCTGGCACGCTTCCTCCTCGGCGACTTCGGGATCGATGCCGAGGTTCTTGGTAAGGAACTTCAAAAGAAGCTCATGGCGGCCGAGCACCGACGTTCCGTACTCGTACCCTTCGTCGGTAAGCGTGATATCGCCGTAGTACGGCTGATCTACGAGGCGCTTTTCCTTGAGTGTCGATACCGCCTTGTTGACCGAAGCCTTCGACACGCCCATCTTCGCAGCGATATCCACCGAGCGAACGGACTGCTCGGTCGTTCCCCCGAGCATAACGATAGCCTCAAGGTAATCCTCGTGCGACATTGAGATTTTTTCCACGAAACGCCTCCTAACGCGCTTTTCCCATTGTACTACATTTACTTCGTGGATCAGAGAGAGGAGAGCGGCGGGGGAAAGGGGGATTTCCCCCCCGCAAAATGTGGTGGTAGCCAGACGAGAGGAGCTCCACCACCCGGATAAGCAAAAGGAGGTCTGCCACAGGTTCAGGCTGCTGTGCGTTTCCGCTTGAGCCGCCTTCCGCTTGGCATGATGTTAGTATAGGCTAACTATTCCCGAAGCGCAAGAGAAAGTTTTCCATGGTTTACAATTCCTCCATAACTCAGGGTTTCGCGCTCGCAGAAACGGCGCGCGCAAGAAAAGCGGTAGCGGAACGGCGCTGATGTGCTTGTCGACGAGCAGTGCCGAAGCGGCGCATGCGCGCGAAAAGAGGCTGTGCGAGCTCTTTGTCTTAGAGGAAGCCCTCGGCTTGTTCGCCCGACAAGGCAGACGCGGTGCGCTTACCTCCCTGCCCGGCATACCCCATGAGCCGTTGGCGAAGACCGGGGGTTACGGGAAACTCGAACGCGCGCTTGGTGCGGACGCATCCCAAAAAACCGAGGTCGACGAGCTTCATGAGATCGGCACGCGCCGTCGCATACGCTACGCGATGGGTTTTCTGATGCGATTCGATCCTGAAGACCGCTTCGGGATTGCTGAGCGCAACCTGCAAGATCGCCCGCTGCCGATGGTTGATCTCCACATCCTCGCGAAGCGCTTGAACGAACGCTTCGTCGCGCTTGATCACGCGCTTCAACTCCTCTTCTACCCCATCGAGCCGCTGGCGCACAAGATGCGCCACAATCGCCACGTAAATCGTGTAATCGACCTCGTTGTCGATGAGCATCTCCGAATCGGCAAGCGACGTCAAAACGTTTGGCGGCTTGATAACGCCGCTTTCCCAATCGCGGCACGCCTTGACGATAGGCACGAACGCAAGCACCGGCAAACTCGATTTGCGAAACAACAGCTTCATGAGAAGCGAATACATGATGCCGTTCCAGGCGGGCAACGGCAGCGTACTCATAAACAGATGGCGGATACCCATACCTAAGATAAGCGGGTGCTCGGCAACCTCCGATCGGCTTCCGTTGATCAAATTCGACGCAAGCGCAAGCACCGACGAGCTGTCAAGCCGTTTCTCTTTCCACAGAGCCGATCGCTGCACCTGCGGCCGCACCCCCCGAAATGCAACGTCCTTTGAAACCTGCGCGTACAGATCGAGAATCAATTCGGGGGTACAGGGCTTGTCGGCGTATTCGGCCAGATCCCACATCGCCTGGTGGCCGTTGAGGAGCAGCTGCTCTACGGAGGTTTCCGGCTCCCGTTCGCCTAGCAGCACCTCGCGCGCCTTTTCGTATCCGATAGCGAGCCCGTCTTCCCGAATGGTTGTGATAGCTCCGTCGACATGGGCTTCAACAAGAAAATAGGTGGTGTTGCGGGATTTGATGGCCAAATCGAGCCAGGACCCCGAATGGCAGCGCCGGTCGATGTCATCGAGGTCGTCGAGGATGGAGCGCGTAGGATAGTACCATCCGCGCCTTCCATCTCCATCGCGAAACGGCAGGTCGATAGCGGTTTGACGCCTGAGCGCATTGAGGATGCGCCATGCCTGCTCGTGGCTGATACCATCGGGCATTCGCAAGGTTTCGAACTCCGACCACGGCAAAGGATGCGCATTCACCAATCCCCGCAGTTCGCAGAACGCAGGATCTTTCAGAAGCGCGATCATCTGCTCTACGGATTCGTTCGATAGCGATTCGGTTCCCATGCCCCCGTCCCCCGTTCGCAATTCTATCAATTATTGATAGATACAGTATACCGTATTGAACCTCAGGGGACCACGGGATGAAGACTACAGCATAAAAGCTTTTTGATCAGGTAATTTAATCGCACTCAAAAGCCATCAAACGCAATGCTTTCCATTTCGTAAGTATCAATTTTTTAGAGATTGACACTCATGAGAGCACCCCCGTATGATCGCATTCGGACAGACGTCCACGAGGGAAAAGGGAAAGGGAATCCTATGCACAACGAAAAGAACCTGACGCGCCGCAACTTCGTCGGAGCAGCACTGGTGGGAGGCATGGGCGTTGCCGCAACGTCGTTTCTTGCCGGATGCAGCAGCGCCCCGGCGGCTTCCGACACACAGGGTGCGAACCAGGAAGCGTGGGACGAGGAAACCGACGTTATCGTTGTCGGGTCGGGCGGCGCGGGCCTTGCAGCTGCGGTAGAGGCGGCGGGCGCGGGCGTAGGCGTCATCGTGCTCGAAAAGACCAACATCATTGGCGGCGATTCGACGCTGTGCGACGGCATCCTCGGCGGGTGGGGCACCAAGCTCGCAAAAGCGCAGGGCATCGACGTCAGCGCGGACGACGTATACAACTGGTTCATGGGCCATCCCGAGTGGTACGGCCCGAAAGACCCCGAGGTCGCCCGTCTGCTCGCCGATAAGAGCGGCGAGACGATCGACTGGCTGCAGGAAATCGGCGTGCCGTTCGTCGAGGAGGTCGCTCCGCGCTTCGGCTATACTGAGCTGCCGGTGATCCACCAGGTAGACGGCAAGGGTGCCGAAATGATCCGCATCCTGAAAGAGAACGCGGAAGGGGCCGGCGCCATCATCGAGACGGAAACTGCAGCCACAAAGCTCATCGCGAACGACGAGGGCCGCGTCATCGGCGTTGCAGCTTCGTCGAAAAAGGGAGATAAGCGGATCAAGGCGAACAAGGGCGTCGTCATGGCAACGGGAAGCTACGCCGGAAGCCCCTCCATGCTCGCCCAGCTGAACGCCGAGAGCGCGCATCTTCTGCCTGGCTCCAATCCCGGGGCTACGGGCGACGGCCTCGCGATGGCCATGGTTATCGGAGCCTACACCGCCAGGGCGGCCGAGCTGCCGCTCATGAGCTCGCTCGCCGGTGTCGAGTCGGGATCGATCGTCAACTGGAACTACTACGAGCGCTTGCACGGCCTGTGGCTCGATGCCAACGGCGAGCGGTTCTTCAACGAAGAGACCAACTACGAGAACCCCACCGGTCACCGCGCAATCGTACGCAAGCAAAACGAGCAGGGCAAGCAGGTGGTCGCCTTCATCGGCACTACCCCCGAACTCGAAGCCGTGCTCGCCATGCGCCCGATCGAGTGGGCAACCGGTGAAACGGTCGAGGAAGTCGCCGAGATGGTGGGGCTCGACGGCGCGCAGGTGAAGGCCACGGTGGATCGGTTCAACAGCCTGTGCGAAACCGGGCAAGCTGATGACTTCGGACGTCCCGCCGAGTTCATGATCCCGCTTACCGGGCCGTTCTACGCCGCTCCGATTTCGGTGAGCACTTCGGTGACCATGGGCGGGTTCAGGACGAACACCGATGCCCAGGCGCTGAAGCTCATGGCTCCCACGAAAGAAGGCAGCTTGACCGCCCCCATCGCCGGCCTGTACGCTGCGGGCGTGGTGTGCGAATGGAACTGCGCAGCGGGTGCGACGGTGCTCTGCGCCGTGACGCTCGGCCGAATTGCCGGCCAAAACGCTGCCAAAGAAGAACCAGCGGCGTAGGCGTTTTCCCGCAACTGGCAGGTGCCGACTGATCAGCCGTCTGGTGCCTGCCGAAAGAAAGAAGCCGGGGGTATCAGCCTCCGGCTTCTTCGCATTCATCGTGCCTGGCCCATCGTGCCCGGTATCACTTTTGCGCGTTGGCGGCGCGCTCCATATCGGCGACCATCTTGTCAACGGCACCGCATCCGGAACAACCGCCCGAAGGGCACTCGCCGTCGTGACAGTCGCAGAGTCCGCGCTTCATCATACGGCGGACGGCGAGGACCGCAAGCGCGACGATCATCAAGCTGATAATAATCGTCGGAGCATTGAGCATCAGCGGTTGCATAGCAGGCCCCCTTTCTTGTTTTCTAGTCCTGGTCCGCCCGTCGGGTCTGATGCAGGCGGACCAATCGTTCTTTCAGTGCATTCACGGAGCGAGAATCGCCCGCAGCAGCAGCACGCCTACGCAGCGCCGCCCTCAGCTGCGAGCTTCTTCGCGCCCTTCTTCTCATCGTAGTTCGGCATAGGGCGGAAGAGCTGGAACAGGATGGCGATCAAGCACACTGCAGCGACAACCGTCCACAGGTTGAACGAAAGCTCCCCGGTGATGAGTCCGCCGAACTGGTAGGCCATCAGGCCGACGACCCACCCGAACACCGTCATGTAGCCGATAGCGAACCAGGTCCACTTGGCGCTTTCCATCTGACGGCGGATCGTGCCGATGGCGGCGAAGCAGGGCGCGCACAGCAGATTGAAGGCGCAGAAGGCGATGATTGCAGGTGCAGAGCCGCCGAGCATGAGGGCGAACGCCGACCACATCGAGGGGTCAGCCTCCCCGACATCGCCGAGACTCGTAAGGATGCCGACGGTCGCGACCACGTTCTCCTTGGCAACAAGCCCGGTGACCGAGGTCACGGTCGATTCCCAGTTGCCGAAACCGAGCGGGGCGAAGATCCATGCGAGACCGTTGCCGAGGCCCGCCATGAGACTGTATTGGATATAGCCGTCCATCTCGCTATCGAGCAGTCCGAACTGGCCGTCGTACATGCCGAAGTTCATGAGGAACCAGATGACGATGGTGGACAGGAAAATGATGGTACCGGCTTTGACGATGTAGCTCCTGATGCGCTCCCACGTGGCCAACAGCACGGTCTTTACAGCCGGGATATGGTACTGGGGAAGCTCCATGACAAACGGGCTCGCTTCGCCGGCGAACATCTTGGTCTTCTTGAGCATGATACCCGAGATGATGATCGCGATTACGCCGAGGAAGTAGAACATCGGAGCAATCCACCAGGTTGTTTCGGTGTTGCCGCCCGCAAACGCGCCGAATACGAGCGCGATAATCGGCATCTTGGCACCGCAGGGAATCATCGTCGTGGTCATGATGGTCATGCGGCGGTCTTTTTCGTTCTCGATGGTTTTCGTGGCCATCACAGCGGGCACGCCGCAGCCTGAAGCGATGAGCATCGGTATGAAGCTCTTTCCCGACAGGCCGAACTTGCGGAAGATGCGGTCCATGATGAAGGCGACGCGCGCCATGTATCCGCACGCCTCAAGGACCGAGAGCAGCAGAAACAAGATGATCATCTGCGGAATGAAGCCGATGACGGCGCCGACGCCAGCGACGATGCCGTCGACCACAAGGCTCTGCAGCCACGGCGCGGCGTTCACGGCGGCGAGAGCGTCGGCAAGAAGCGGAGTCAATCCAGGAATGAACAGGCCGAATTCGGCAGGATCGGGCTCGCTTTCGGCGAGGGCCTCGAGCTGCGCTTCGCTTGCGCCCGCCTCTTCGGCGACGGCAACCTGTTCCTCCCAATCGCCGAGCGCCTCTTCGTAAGCTGCACCGCCCGTGTAGAGCCAGCCGTCTCCGGATATACCGTCGTTCGCCCAGTCGGTGACGACGCCTGTGCCGACCGAGATAGCCAGGTAGTACACTAGGGCCATGATCACAACGAAGATGGGCAGCCCGAGCCACCGGTTCGTGACGATGCGATCGACCTTCTGGGTCGTGTTCATACCCTTGCGGGATACCTTGACCGCAGACGAAACAAGCCCGACGATGGAATCGTAGCGCTCGGAAGTGATGATGCTTTCGGCATCGTCGTCCTCGGCCTCTTCCACGCGCTCGCGAACGGCGTCGATCGATGCGACATCGGAGGCCGTAAGCTTCAGGCCCGCGATGGTCCGCTCTTCGCCCTCGAACAGCTTCGTCGCGTACCAGCGCAGCGTTTCGGCGGGAACCTTGCCTTCGATGAGCTTCGAGATTTCAGCGAGAGCGGATTCGACTGATTCGTCGTAGCGCAGCTCTGGAGCGGCGGGCCTACCACCCTTCCCCGCCTTGATGGCGGTATCGAGAAGCTCCTGCATGCCCGAGCCCTTGAGCGCCGACGTTTCGACAATGGGGCACCCGAGCGCTTGGGAAAGCTGCGCGACATCGATCTTGTCGCCATTTTTCTTCACGAGATCCATCATGTTGAGCGCGACGACCACTGGAAGCCCCAGATCGAGAATCTGCGTGGTCAGATACAGGTTGCGCTCGAGGTTCGTTGCATCGACGAGATTGATCACCACATCGGGACGGCCATCGAGCAGATAATCGCGTGTGACGATCTCTTCGGGAGAATACGGTGAAAGCGAATAGACACCCGGCAAGTCCGTAATCGTTACGTCCTTGTCGCGTGTGTATTTACCTTCTTTCTTTTCGACGGTCACGCCCGGCCAGTTGCCAACGTATTGGTTGGCTCCGGTCAGATCGTTGAACATCGTCGTCTTGCCGCAGTTCGGATTACCGGCAAGCGCTATGCGAATTCCCATGTTCAGCCTTTCTTATCTCATGCGACCCATATCCTGTCGCTTCACGGTTGACCCGCGATTTCAAGTTAACCAGTGCTAACTCGCATCCCAAAAAAATGCTTCCCATGCCGACTTCATCGGCCCTGAAAAGCCCCTGGCGGCAATGCCGCCGAATCCTAACGAGCGGGCAAAGAAGAACTCTGCCCTAACCGACGAGAATGCTGTCGGCTTCGCTTTTCCTCAGCGACAGCTCGTAACCGCGCACGGTCACTTCGATCGGATCACCCAGAGGAGCAACTTTGCGTACGAACACATCGGTACCCTTCGTGATGCCCATATCCATGATGTGGCGCTTCAGCGCGCCTTCGCCCGTAAGTTTGCGGACGACGGCCGACTCGCCGATCTTCACGTCGCGCAGGGTCTTCGCCCCTACAGCCTCTGCCATGTTCCTTCCTTCCGTTTTGCTCCTACACTCTGCAACTGGACGGTGAGCACTCGCCTGAAAGCCGAGAGTAACCCGCCCGCGTTCGACTTGTTACTGCGTGATGATGCGCGTGGCGACCTGTTTGTTCAAGGCAACCTGTGAACCCTTGATCTCGACGATCAGATTCCCAGCCATCTCGGACACCACCGTGACGGCCGCACCTTCGACAAACCCGAGATTCTCGAGATGATGGTGAAGATCGCCCCTGCCGCGCACTTTTGCGACGGTGGCCGACCGACCGCGCCCCAAAAACGATAACGGCATCTGAGCCCTGCCGACACTGGGCGTTTCGTGTACTGCGGATATCGTGCTCTGTGCTGCCATGGTCTCCTGCATATCACTGCACCTCACATTGTTAGCTCTATGTAACAAAAAGTATCATAGACCAAACTTTTACAGAATGGAAGCTAAAGTTAACTTTTTTTGCGGGGTACTACACATTTCGCAACCGATTGTTGCCAGAACGCCGATTTGCGGCATCCCGCAGAAAAAGAATGCGTCTGCGGAACCGAAGCTCGACACACGCGGTGCGATGTTTGCCTCGGCAGCGACCGCACCATTCGTATTCGGGCAGAAAAACATCCGACTTGCTGCAGAAATTTGCGGCTTGTGTCTACCAGATGAGGCAAAAAAGGCATCAGCATGTCTAGATAGCATTCCATAAAGAGCGTTTTTCCAGATCGCGAAACTCGAATACAACTACCATCTCTTAATCGCGACCCCAATTCGCGCCGCAAGGTGCACAACCCGTAAAAATCTGTTAGTAGGGACGGTTAATTTCGTCCGAAGGCTGGTGAAGGCTGTCACGTCGATTCGCTTTACTGAAGGTGCCTGCAACACCTTCCCGCAATACGCGAGCTCGGGGTTCAGCGGAATCGTCTACCTCCAGAAGAACCCCCGCGGCGCCGTCGACGCAATGCGGCAGAACTACCTGATTCCACCTCTATACGGATAGTTTTACCTCTGCCGACCTTGGGCATCTTCCCCCTCGAACAGATCGATGAGTTCTTGGCGACTGTGTACGTCGAGCTTGCGGTAGATGCGCTTGGTGTGCCCACGCGTGGTATTCTCCGATATGAAGAGCTTTCTCGAAATGGCAGCGACGCTGTTGCCCTTCAGAAGCATTGCAACCACCTCGAGCTCGCGGGCCGATAGACCGCGACCCAGTTCCGTATCGGCAAGGGCATCGATTTCCTCTGCTTGCACCACCGAATCAGGCAGGACTTCTTGCTTGGCACGCACCCGTTGGGAGTTCCTGTTTTCGTCAAACGCAGCATACAGCGCAGAATTGATCACCAGCGTGTCGTCAACAGGCTCCGCAGAGCCCTTAAAGCGACGACCCAAAGAAGCCAGCCCCACGCCGATGAATAGGGCGAGGAGGCATATCGCCGAGATTCTTACAATCCTCTCATCGGTTGCAAGAGCGCCATTGACCAAAGCGAACCCGAGCGTATCGCCAATGACGAGCGCAGCGAGCAGAGGAATGACGCAAAACCCGTATATCGCTACGGGCGAAAACTGCGTTCTCGAAGCATACGTGGCGGCCATAATAAAGATGAGCAGCTTAACGAGGTGCGATCCGAAAGCAAGCGCCCCCGTTAGCAGATTCTCCCATTCACCTCCGAAGAAAACCGGAAGGCACAACACAATACCCAGCATAGGGAAGATAGCCTGGTACACATCGAGGATCTTAAACCCTTTCGAAGTGAACAGCTCGACCGAGGCAATGAGCAGAGACGCCGCGCCGAACCCGACGAGGGCCGATGTTACTGCAGCATGATCGTACAGTGCCGGAATATGGCTCGAAAGCGCCCAGGCGAAGCAGACGATCGAAGCGCACAGGACCGGTTTCCAAATATCGCCGATGACGACGCGTGCGTACGGGCGGGCATCCCTCGCAGGAAAAGAATCGACCCTCGCAAGGCTGCGCCGCAGGGTATACGTAGCGGCAAGCGGTAACACGACGACGATAGCAAACGCAGCCGCAGGAACCGGCAAAAGACGGAGCATCAGGCATACGACAACAACCATGAGCGAAGAAAGCGGAAGGTATATAGCCGATCTGTTCTGACCTTCACTTGCGTAGACGATCTGCCACAAGAGAAAGAAAACGGCACAAGCGAGTCCCTCAAGCGCGCCCAGCAGCACGCTCACCCAGTTCGCGAAGTAGCCAAACGAGAAGGCAAGCAGATAGAGCATCGCAGTGGCAGAAAGCATCAACCCGGCAAAAAATGCAGTGTCGGCAGGTATGCGGTCTTCGATTTTACGCATTGCCAACACGCATGCTACGAGAAAGACAAGCGTAAAAACCTGCTGCGACCACGTGAACGCAAGCCACTCTTCGCTCGGAGAGACGATTTGGGGAATGCCGAGCATCATCAGCAAAGGTACGGACCAAAAGAACCCGAATCCAAAACAGCTGGGCTGCAAGCTTCGCACATACGCAAACACTGCACACCTCCCTATCCCATCCGCAATTATACGCACCAAAAGCTCGCCCATCGAGCCCCGCAACCCCAAATAGACATAAAACGTGTCTACCCCTCGCCCGATCGACATACTCCGTGGCTATCGCACGCAGCAGACAGGGCTCAAGATTACAGGACCTCGAATCCGAGGAACACGATGCTAAGGAGGGCATTATGGGAGAGAAAGCGTCCATGGTCGACCGCCGCCGATTCTTACAGGCAATGGGGCTGGGGGCCGCCGCATTCGTTGGGGGAAGCGCCCTTGCCGGTTGCGCGCAAACAGATCAGACAGGGAAAGAGCCGCAAGCAAGCGACCCCCCAGCAGAAACAAAACCGACAACCGAGCAGCCTCAAAAATCAGGAGATTGGCTCGGCGAGGCTCCCTCAGTGAGCGATGCCGACTGCGTCGAAACCAAGCAGACCGACGTCGTCGTCATCGGAGCAGGCGTGGCGGGAATCGCAGCGGCACGTGCTGCCGCCGAAGAAGGCGCATCGGTCATCGTCGTCGAGCAGAGCGAGGCACCCACGATACGCGGTTTGGTATTCGGTGCGTTGAACTCGACCTACCAGCAGGAACTGGGAGCGGTTTACGATGCGGGGGAAGTCGTCAACGAGATCTGCCGCGCCATGGGCAACCGGCCCAACCAGCGACTGTGGAACAAATGGGCCGCCGAAAGCGGCAGCACGTTCGATTGGTTTGCGGAAGTCCTCGATGAGAGCGATACATACTTCCTCGAATTTTGGCCGAATCCAGAAGGATACGATAACGAAAACGAGCTGCGCAAGCAGTACTGCACGGGAATCGAGTTCGTCGATTGGATAGCTGCAGTTACCAAGCAGTACGAAAAATCGGTAGCCGAGGGGGCCGAATACGCGTTCAGCACGAAAGCGGTCAAGCTCGCGAAAAACGATGCAGGCGAGGTGGTCGGCGTCTACGCGCAAAACACCGAAGGCGACTATGTCAAATTCGAAGGCTCAAAGGGCACCATCCTCTGCACCGGCGACTACGGCCACAATATCGATATGGTCGAAGCGCTGTGCCCTGAGTTTTATTGGAATTGCAATGGCCAGCCTATCGCCATCGAGACTTCGAACGGCGACGGCCACAAGATGGCAATCTGGGCTGGCGGCGTGATGGAGCCAGCGCCGCATGCCCACATGGATCATACGTTCGCCGACATGATGGGTATCGGCAACACGACCACCTTAAGTCTCAATGCCAAAGGTGAACGGTACGCGAACGAAGACTGCGATGGGCAGTCGTTCACGAACCAAATCGTGAGGCAGCCTGCAAAATGCGCGTATCAGATATTCGATGCATCGTGGCGCGACATGATCGAGAACCAGCCTATCAGCCACGGCATGCCGTACCCCGCGACCATGGATATGGAAGCGAAGCAGGCAACGCTCGATAAGGCACTCGAAGAGCCGAAGCCCTCACTTGCGGGGTTCAACACCTTAGAAGAGCTCTTCGATTTCATGGGCATCCCCGTGGATACCGCGATGGCGAGCGTCGAGCGGTACAACGAGCTCTGTAAAAAAGGCAAGGATGAAGATTTCGGAAAACGGGCCGATCGCATGCACCCGATCGAGACCCCACCGTTCTACGCCGCATCGAGCTTGATCGCCACCGGCCTCATGACCGCCGGTGTCATGGTCGACGAGAATCTTCGTGTGATCGATGCCGACTTCAACCCCCTGCCGAACCTGTGGGCTGCCGGCAACGTTGCCGGAGGACGGTATGCCAACGAGTATCCCGTTTACCCCGTCGTCGCCACATCGCACGGAACGGCGATCACGTTCGGCCGCTCATGCGGAATGCAGGCTGCGGCGAAGTAGGCGAAATCGCAGCAACACCTTCCCGCAATACGAAGCGGGGATCCGGCGCTTCGATTCCGAATCCCCGCTTGCGCTGCAGCAATCTCAGATGCGTGCCGGGCCCCTACGCGAACACCTGCAGATTCGGAATCTCCTGGAATACCGCTGCGGCACCGCGGACGACGTTGGCCTTTCCATCTCCCCCGACCTCGATGAGCGTCGGAGCCTGCATGATGTTGTAGCGGCGCGCGAGCTCGGGGTTCTCCTCGGCGAAGATCTTCTCGAACGGCACGCCCGCCTGCTGCATGAGCTGCTCGGCGTGCTTGCAGTTCGCGCACGTCTTGGTGGCAACCATGTACACGCCTGCGGGAAGAGAGCTCGCTTCGGCGGCAGGCGCACCAGCAACCTCGGATGGCTCGTCTGCGGAAACCGCAACCGCTTCCCCGCCCCGCTCGGGCACGGCGGCCGGCGCACCCGCCTGGGCCGCAGCCGCAACCTGGGCATCGCCCTTCACGAGCTTGGATGTACCGATGTTGTACACGACGCGATCCTGGAACTCCTGCGATTTGCCGTCGTTCCAGTTCTTGACAGGACGGTAGTATCCGGTGATGCGGCTGTACACCTCGGTTTCCTCGTGACAGCAGGGGCACTCGTACACTTCGCCCGCGATGTAGCCGTGGTTCTTGCACACTGAATAGGTGGGCGACATGGTGTAGTACGGCAGCTTGTAGTTCTCGGCGATCTTGCGCACGAGCGCTGCGGCGGATCGCCAATCGGGAAGCTTCTCGCCGAGGAAGGCATGGAACACGGTACCCGACGTATAGAGCGTCTGGAGCTCGTCTTGCACGTCGAGCGCGCTGAAGATGTCCTCGGTATAGCCCACCGGCAGGTGCGAGGAGTTCGTGTAGTAGGGCTTGCCGTTCTCGTTTGCGGTGATGATATCGGAGAATTGCTCCTTGTCGTGCTTCGCGAAGCGGTACGTGGTGCTCTCGGCCGGCGAAGCTTCGAGGTTGTACAGATCGCCGTACTCCTCCTGGTAATCGCTCAGGCGCTCGCGCATGTGGTTGAGCACGTCTTTCGAGAACTCCTGGGCGGTTTGACTCGTCATATCGGCGCGCAACCACTTCGCATTCTGGCAGGCCTCGTTCATGCCCACGAGCCCGATGGTGGAGAAATGGTTCTCGAACGTGCCGAGATAGCGCTTCGTATAGGGGTAGAGCCCCGCGTCGAGCAGCTTCGTGATAACGGTGCGCTTCGTTTTGAGCGAACGTGCGGAAACATCCATGAGGTGATCGAGGCGCTGGTAGAACTCGGCCTCGTCGGCGGAAAGGTAGGCGATGCGCGGCATGTTAATGGTCACGACGCCCACCGAACCGGTGGATTCGCCGCTGCCGAAGAACCCGCCCGACTTCTTGCGCAGCTCGCGAAGATCAAGGCGCAGACGGCAGCACATCGAGCGCACGTCCGAGGGCTCCATGTCGGAGTTGATGTAGTTCGAGAAGTACGGCGTGCCGTATTTGGACGTCATCTCGAACAGAAGCTGGTTGTTCTCGGTTTCCGACCAGTCGAAATCGTTGGTAATCGAATAGGTGGGAATGGGATACTGGAACCCGCGGCCGTTCGCATCGCCCTCGATCATGATCTCGATGAACGCCTTGTTGACCATATCCATCTCGGCTTTGCAGTCGCCGTAAGTGAACTCCATGTCCTTGCCGCCCACAATGGCGGGCACGTCCTTCATGTCGGCGGGCACGGTCCAGTCGAGCGTGATGTTGGAGAACGGCGCTTGCGTGCCCCAGCGGCTCGGGGTGTTCACGCCGAACACGAACGATTCGATGCACTGCTTGGTTTCATCATACGTGAGGCCGTCGGCTTTCACGAACGGCGCAAGGTAGGTGTCGAAGCTCGAGAACGCCTGCGCACCGGCCCATTCGTTCTGCATGATGCCGAGGAAGTTGACCATCTGGTTGCACAGGCTCGAAAGATGGCTTGCGGGCTTCGAGGTGATCTTGCCGGGAACGCCGCCGAGGCCCTCCTGGATGAGCTGCTTCAAAGACCAGCCGGCGCAGTACCCCGTAAGCATCGAGAGATCGTGCAGGTGGATTTCGGCGCTGCGGTGCGCCTCGGCCACCTCGTTGTCGTAGATTTCGGAAAGCCAGTAGTTTGCTGTGATGGCGCCAGAATTGGAAAGAATGAGGCCGCCGACGGAGTAGGTGACCGTGGAGTTTTCCTTCACGCGCCAATCCTCGACGTTGACGTAACTGTCGACGATGGCCTTGTAATCGAGCAGGGTCGCGTTAGCGTTGCGCACCTTTTCGCGCTGCTTGCGGTATAGGATGTAGGCTTTCGCAACATCGGCGTATCCGGCGGTGGAAAGCACTTCTTCGACGCTGTCCTGGATAGTCTCGACATCGACGATGCCATCAACGATTTTCGGCTCGAAATGGGCCGTCACGTTGAGCGCGAGAAGGTCGATCGTCGAGGGGTGGTACTGTTTGTCCATCGCGTCGAATGCTTTGGCGATCGCTCCCGAAATCTTGACGATGTCGAAATCGGAGATCTTGCCGTCGCGCTTCCTCACCTGGTACATATACATGCTCCTTTGATGCTCTGCTACGTATTCTTGTCTGCGGTACCGCTATCCTAGACCCGCCCGTGTGCCAAGTCAACGGATACATCACCATATCTTGAATCTTTTCAGTAAGCGGCAACTATATGTTGTAGTGTAGGATATTTTCTCCGCAGAACGGTCATCGTATCTATACGCCTTCTCAACAAACGGGCAACGTGCCGAGCCCTCTTCGTCCCTCGTACAACCACTCCTTGAAGGAGCGACGAATATAGGGGCAAGTATGACCGACGATCTTATACTTATCTATGGGTTCTGCCTATCGGCGAATCCCTCAGATGCATGCGCACGCACGTACCGGCACAAGGTCCACCACGTACTGAGCTAAGCACGATGATGTCCACCTGTACCATCATACGCCCTAAGGACCAGATCATATGAGACCGACTGCCACCATCCGTCTGCACCGCGCGTGCGCTCTTATGTTCGCCTTGCTTCTGATCGCGGGTTCGGTTCCCCTTACCGCCCGCGCCGAACAATCGGATCGAGCATCACGCGCACCTGCCTCGTCGATCGACCTGATCGCACGCGCAGACCCCATCGCCACGCTCACCCCCGACGGCAGCGCCGCAGGACGCCCTGCAGTATTCGCCTCGCTCACGGCTCACGGCCGTATTGTGGAGGCGGGCGGGCAGCACAAGCTCGAACTCGGTTTCGAGCTCGCGCTCGATGATGACGCGCTCCAAGAAAACCTGATGACCTGGCTCGACGCTCATCCTGACGTCGATCCGGGCGACATCGATACCGCACTCGACGGCGACAGTGGCCTCGTTGCCATATCCTTTGCTTTCGAATACGCCCTCTCGGATACCGTTGTGCTTCCTTCAGGTGCAACCGAAAACGACATCGTCGTCACCGTCGGCGGATCGCTGGAAACAATCGGCAGCTACACTTACGAGCCCGTCCCGGAAGGCACGAGCCTGCGCGTTGAGGGGACCTTCTTCAAGCACATGTACAGCCATCAGGGCGTAACGGCGGGCGAATACTTCCAACTCGACCTCGAAGCGGGGCACACCGGCACGCCCGAGGTCGCCCTCACGCCCGAAAACGGATCGGTCGGCGCATCGGTGTCCTTTATCGGAGACGAACCGGAAGACGGAACGTACACCATCGAGAAGAGCGTCAAAGCGCGGGAGGCAAACGACCCGAACCTGTCGTATGCGATAACGGCTCGAACCGAACCTTCCTCGGCCAAGGCAAACCTGGCGGGCAAAACGATCACCGACACCCTTCCCGCAGGGCTCGAATTTGCAGGTGCACGGGATAAGGCAGGAAACGCGCTTATCGAGGGTTCGGACGCAGGATGCTACCGCTACGATCCCGCTACACGCACGTTCTCGTATCTCGTGCCGGAGAATGCGACCGACCCGCAAGCCGCGGTATCCGAAGCTACCGTCGTCATCGACGCGTACGTGAGCGGCAGCCTTTACGCCGAATTCCTCGCGGGAGACGCAAGCGGAGCAACGACGTTCGAGAACACCGCCTCCGTATGCAAACCGGGCGAGGATGCGCCGCTCACCACGTCCCTTCCAGCCAATGCGCGGTTCGGCGGCACCGGCGATGAGGGCCGCGCGCTTGCGAAGAGCGGTACGCGCACGGGCGTCAACGGCGATCAGTACGAATGGACGCTGAAGGCTTCGGCGTACCTGAACGGCGGATCGGTCTGGCTCGTCGACCGCATCCAGGGCATCGAGACAACGCACGATTACACGCGCACAGGCGGTGCCGTAGCGTATGCCGTCGATTCCGTACCGGGTAGCGCCGCAGTCGTCACGCCAGCACAGCCGGTCCGGTTCGACGATATATCGCCTTCGGCATTAAGCAGCCTGACCAGCGGAGGAACGCAGGCCGTCACGTATTCGTACGACACCGACAGCGACGGCACCGATGATGAGGCGGTGCTGATCGTCCCGCTTGCCGATCCGACGCAGCGCAACAAGACGGTGACGCTCACCTACGCCACCACCGTCAAAGCGGACCCCGCAGCCGGCGGAACCGCACAGGTCGCTCTCAAAAACGATGCGACCATGGCGTGGGATAAGGCGCGATACCAAACAGGCCCCGAAGGCACCGGTGCCACACCGACGTTTTCGGTGGAGAAGGACATCAGCGACGAATTCTCGCTACTCCGCAAATCAGCGGGAGCTTACAATGAGCACAAGCACGAGATGGTGTGGGATATCAAGCTCAACCTCGCCGGCGAGGATCTGGGGGCGGGTACGCAAACCGTCACCGACACGTTCGATACCGACAAGCAGGCGTTCAAAGAGCTGCACTACCGGGTAGACGGCGGCTCGTGGGCTGCCGTGGCCGATGCAGCAGCAAACCCTGCCGCATCACCCCGGTATACGCTTGCAAACGATCCCGTGGCGGGTACGACCTCGCTTTTAGTCTCGATCGATGCAGTCGGTACGCATCTGTACGAATTCCAGCTTGCCGCAACCGTGATCGATCCCGCGGTATTGAGCGCGCCGAAAAACGGTGCGGTGCACAACGAGGTTGCCGCCGATCTGACGGTAGAGGGAATACAGCGCTCGGTCTCCGACGCTGCAACGAAAACGGTTCCGAACGTCTTGCTTGAAAAGCGCGCCCTGAAGCTTGACGGCACCACCGTCGGGACTGAATACGATTACGAAAACCACCAACTTACCTGGCAGATAACGGTGAATCCCCACCACGTGGCGCTTTCCCCCGTCGAAACGGGCGGAGCCGTGACAGATCCTGTAACGCTTACCGACTCGCTTCCCGAGGGAACGACGTTCAACGAGCTGCTCTCTGTCACGCGCATCGCCGCAGACGGATCCGAGGCCCTCCTCGATATTACCCCGCATCCCGCAACGGGACCGATCACCGGTGCGACCGTTACGAACCCCACGAAAGACGCGTTCCTCATCGAGATGACGACCTCCGAGACGACCGGCACGGCAGGCTATTCAAACGATAGCGCCATCTTCTCCTTCATGCCGAAAGGAGCTGGCACGGCAACAGATGCCCAGGGCGCGTTCGACGACGCGTTCGTGTTCACCTTCACCACGACGGTCGACCAAGACTACCGAACCGCCACCTTCACCGACACGAGCAAAACCTACACGCTCGCCAACGCGGCGAACCTCAAAGGCACCGTCATCGGATCGGCGACGGGAGCAGCGGGCATCCCCCACGCCGCCGTCGATGCGAATGCTCGGGCCGAGCAGAAGGTCCACGCGCAACCGATCTCCAAATCGGGGACGTTTCATCCCGCAAGCGAATCGGGAAACCCGTACGAGGCGACGCTTGGACCGGTCGCCTACGCGGACTGGACCATCGTGTTCAACAAGCACGCTTGCGACATGGAAGGCGCAGAACTCAAAGACGCCCTGCCTGCGTGCTATGAACTCGACCTCGATTCCCTCGTCTTCTCGAGAGCCGTCATCGACAGCGGAGGCGTTGCCGCAGCTGGCGCACCGCTCACAGAAGATGAGATCGCTACGCTCGCGCTCGATACGGCATGCGACGGTTTTTCATTCACCGTCCCCCCGACGCTTAAAGAGCAGCCTCTGATCATCACGTTCAAAACGCTCGTCATCGATACGGTTGCCGCACAGGGGCTCACCAATACCGCCGAACTCTACCGAAACGGCACCCGGCAGACCAACTCGACGTTCCAGCCGACGAATGCGGCTAACTTCGATGCTTCCAGCTACGCTTCGGCATTGAAAACCCCGTGGCTCAGCGTAACCAAGTCCAGCACGAACTCGGTCGATGATGCAGCGGGCATGCCCGAGCACGCGATCGGCAACGCCACGTTTGCGCTTGGGACCGCAAAGCAGTGGGACAATGTTTCCGGCACCTGGTCCGATGCCGCCACGCTGCGGGGCAAAACAGCTGTGACGAAAGAATCGAACGGGTCGGCGTCGTTTTGGTTTCTCGCCTACGATACGCTCTACACGCTCGCAGAAACCGTACCTCCCTCAGGGTATGCCAACGACTTCGCACCCTGCTCGGTCGTGTTTGTGAGGGATTCCGGACTGTTCGCCGACCAAGCGTTTTCAGCCGGATTGCCTGCAGGCACGCTCATCGTCGCCGCAGATGGCAGCACCTCGGTTGCGGGCTCGGGCATAACCCCGCCGCCGGTTGCCGTAAGCACCCAAGGCGGCGTGCTCAGGGGTGCCACGCTGTATGCCGCCGATACGCCGAGTGCCGGCGTCTCGTTCACGAAAACGACCGATCGCGGCGGAAGCGTAGCGGGCATGTCGTTCACCCTGACCAGCACCGACGATTCGCTCGCTCCGCAAACCGCCGTAAGCGATGAGTACGGACGCGTCGTGTTTCCCGCCGTCGACCCCGGTTCGTATTCGCTTGCCGAAACCCCCACGGCAACCCAGCAAGCACAGTTCGCCGACGCGCCCGCATGTACCGTCGAGATGGCACCTGACGGAAGCTTCACGATAGCCTCACCCGACGATCCCCCGAGCGTACGGCACGAGGGAGGCGCGTACGCCATCGTGAACACATACAAAACGGGCACGGTGTCCCTCACGAAAGCCGATGCCGAGGACCCCGACTCCCTGCTGTCGGGAGCCGAATTCGCGCTCTTTGCACAGAACGGTTCAGTTCTCGCCGCCTATCTTTTGGAAGATGCCGCGCATCCGGGCACCTACGTGCTCTCCGAAACGGACGATCTTTCGAACCTCGGCGAGATAGGAGCCGATGAACACGGTGCACCCTACCTTGCAGCGGATGCTTCCGGCACCCTCGCGCTCACGGCGGGCACGTACACGCTTTTCGAGACGGTCGCCCCAATCGGCTACAGCCCTGAGATTCCCGCCGCGCAGCGCACGGTCGTTATCGACGGAAGCGAGCCGAACACGATGCTCGTCGTCGAAAACGGTAAAGCGCTTGTCGCGCATACGGTGCAAAAGATTTGGGCAGACGACGAAGACGCCGACGGCTTGAGGCCCGCCCTCATCGAGGTGCAGCTGCTCGCCGACGGTGCCCCGCTCGGCGACCCCGTACAACTCGACGGCGCTATGGGTTGGACGCATCGCTGGGAAGACCTTCCCGAGCAGACCGACACGGGCGCGATCGTCGCCTACAGCGTCGTCGAGTCCGCGGTTCCGGAAGGCTACGCTGCAACGTACGAGACCGCCGAGGGGATGTCGGTGATCACTAACAGCCACGTGCCGGCCTCGGTAGGCAGCGAACCGGGCGAAGATCCCGATGGTGGCGAGGCCGAGCCTCCCGTCGACAAGCTCGAACCTTCGGATGCCAACAGGCAGCGGGGAAAAGCCTCGGCCGATCTCAGCGCAGCGGGCGATACACCGATCGCGTCGGTTCTGTTCGGACTCGGGTGCGCAGCGGCATTGCTGGCGGGAGCCGCTGGATTGCACGTCCGACGAGGGGCTCGGAGCGAACGCTGAGATAGGCTGTCGTGCGCTGAAGGCCCGCAGGCGCCACAGAGCGTTACGCTTGCGCGCGGGCTTTCGCTCGACTATCCCGCCGAAGGCCCGCGAAACGTCGCGGAGTGCTACAATCAAACGCATCATGAGACTCGCAGGCCTTCAAAAACTCACGTTGCTCGACTATCCAGGAAAGACCGCCGCAACGGTGTTCACGCCCGGATGCAATTTCCGCTGCCCGTTCTGCCACAACGCCGAATTGGTGCAGGGAGCAGCACCTGCCGCCGGTAGCGACGAGAGCGAAGGCGGGAACAATGAGGAAACGCCGTACGGCGCGAACGCACAGCGCGGTGCGGATGAGGGGCGCGGCGCGGACGCGCAGTGCCCTGAGGATGACGAGCGCAACGCGGGCGCCGAATGCGCGGGCAGCACCTCTGAGTCGCACCTTTCCAAACAGCCCTTCCCCACCGTTTCCGAAGAGGAGTTCTTTTCGTTTCTCGACAAGCGCCAGGGACTCCTCGACGGCATCTGCATAACGGGCGGCGAACCGCTTCTGCAACCCGACATCGAAGCGTTCTGCGCCGAAATCAAACGGCGGGGTTTCGCCGTCAAGCTCGACACGAACGGCAGCTTACCCGACCGCCTGCGCGCACTCGTAGACGACGGGCTTGTGGATTACGTTGCGATGGACGCCAAGAACAGCCCCGCGCGGTATGCCGAGACGATCGGTGTGCCTGCGTTCGATCTCTCTTCTGTGGAAGCGAGCGTCGCATACCTGCTTTCGGGCGCGGTCCCCTACGAGTTCCGCACGACCATCGTGCGCGAGTACCACGACGAGATGGGCCTCACGGACCTCGCGCGGTGGATCAAGGGGGCCGATGCGTGGTACCTCCAAGCATTCGTCGATTCGGACACCGTACTCGCAGGTGAGGGATCGCTCAGCGGATACGCACCCGATGAGTTGGAAGCCCTGGTGGCAGCTGTGCGCCCCATCGTTCCCACCGCCCGTATACGCGGTGTGTAGGCATGCGGCGAAGGTTTCGATCGAACTCTTGAGATCGACTCGGCGCGATACCGCGCCGCATCGCGCCGAGTCGAAATCGGGTTTAACGCCTCTCATCGGCTGGCCCTACTTCAAAGGGCGCTCATCGCTCCGCCCGGTAACCGTATTGCAGAACAGTCTCGCAACGCTTTATCATAGGCTGGTACGGAAACCCTGTACGAACGCGAAAGGATGCCGCATGGCGGAACAAGACATGAGCGGACTCGAGTACGCCACCGGCTACGAGAAGATGTACGGCGTCACCGATGAGCGCTACGAGTATCTATGCTTGCTGCAAAAGCAGTTGCAGCGTTTCAACAGCGAACCACGCGCTTTTGCCACGGACAGAAAGCTCGTCGCACGGCTCGAGGATCAAAGGGCGATCCTTGCCGATCATGGTTTCGAGCCGACCAATGAAGACCGCATTTTCGAATCGGTAAAGATCGATTTCGTACACACCACCGCCCGCATCGAGGGCAATACTCTTTCGCTCAAAGAAACTGGATTAATTCTCGAAGAGGATGCAACCATACCGGGGAAATCCCTCAGCGAACACCTCGAAATCATCGATATCGCTGCAGCCTTCGATACGATGGTCCAATTCGTACGTGAGGAAAAACCGCTTTCCGCTGCAACGATATGCGTTCTTCATCGAATCGCAGCGGCACACCTCGAAGACTGCGAACCGGGTGAATACCGCTGGGATCAACGCTACATTTCTTCTTCGCCGATTCTTCCCCCACCCCCAGCACGGGTTCCCGAACTCGTAGACGCATCGGTTGCATGGGCGAATCGCACCGAGTGTTCAGCCATCGAAACCGCTGCACTGTTTCACCTCGCGTTTGAAGATATCCACCCCTTTCAAGACGGGAACGGGAGAACGGGGCGCATAGTGCTCAACTTCCAACTGATGAAAGCAGGATACCCGCCGATCAGTCTCAAAGCCGACAAAGCGGGCATCGGCGCGTACTACGGTGCCATCGATTCGTTCGTACGCGACATCGATGGACGCGACGGCTCGGCAATGGCGAATCTCGTAGCCCATCGGCTCGAAGACTCGATCGGCCAACGGATGCTGCTTTGCGAGCAGAAGAGCGCGCGCAATCTCGACGGGAGCACGCTGTAACAGACGCATACCAGAGGCAACCGTCTAATCCTTCCAGGCCCACCATCTGAGTTTTTCGGGATCGGGCGTTTCGGTTTCGGCGAAGTAGACCGCCTCGCGGTACACGTAAAGGCAGCACCGATCGACCTGTTCCTTATGCACGAGGCAATCGCGCTCGTACAATTCTTCGGGATCGGCCCCCACGAGGTCTTCGACGCACGCAATGCCGACGGCCTTGAGACGCTTTTCCATGTTCACGCCTACCCCGGGAATCGTTTTCAAATCGGTAGTCATTCGCCTTCCTTTCCGCATGCGCTGCATATACGGCGGTGCTGCGATACCGCTCCCCCGCATTCGGGGCAGGTCCACCGCGCTCGCTCTTCATCCATGAACGCTTCGAGGCCGCTGTCACGTGCCGCCGAACCGTTGCCGATCAAGCTCACGCCGTACTTCTTGTAGTTGCGCTCCATGCGCTTGCTTTCCTTGCAGGGAAACTCGGGGCACTCGAAGCAGCGCGTATGCCCTCGTTCGACACAGCACTCTTTGATAGCGCACGTACGGCACGCCTGCGGCTTGTTCTCATCCGACGCAAGGCACCCCTGGCAAGGCTTCTTCTCGGCGAGATGCCGATAGCACACGAAGCAGTTTACCCCGCAAGGAGCAAGGAACCGCGCGTCGATCCGATCCGGCATGAGCATGGCGCACCTCTTTCGTCTTTCCACCCAGTATAGCAAAAAACGAACAAATGTTTCACGTGAAACATGAAGGAAGCGGTGCGGAATGCGGCAGCGTTGGCATGCGGCGATGGCGTGGGTGCGGAATGCGACGGCGTTGGCGTTTGGCAGTGGCGCGAGGTCGACGTTCTCGGCCGGCGTGACGGGCTGGTGCTAGCGTGTGGTCTGGCGCAAGCGTGGGAGCCGGCGCAAAGACTCGATTCGGGCACGGGCATCGGGGTTGGCATGCGAAAACGCGCACGCGAGTCGGCCACAGGCAGCGAAACCGGAGCAATCGCGACTGGAGCCCGACGAGAGCATCCTACCAGTCGATTTCCTCGTACACGAATCCCTGCGCCTCAAGGCGCGCAAACAGCTCTTCGGGAGTCACCGCCTCGACAGACGAGGCGGTGAAATCCTTCGCATTGCGCGTAACGATGTAGTCGGCACCGATCTTCTCTGCGCATCGCGCAACGAGGCAGTCTTCAAAATCACCCCAACGCGCGGCGAGTGCCTTGCGCGCGTCTTCCGGCGTGATGCCCACCAAGCGAAGAAACGACAGGTTGTTCTCGATCATATCCTGAGCGCCCTGGCTTCCGAAATCCTTGCAAAGCAGATAGTACAAATCCGTGAGCATGTTCACGCTGATATACGTGTTGGCTGCTTCGACGATCCCCAACAAGCACACTTTACGCGAAAGCTCGTAAAACGGTTCGCGCCGATCGATATGATCGAGTACGATGTTGGTATCAAGCACCAGTTCCATAGCGCTCCTTCAGCCGCTCCTCGCGGATTTCTTCATCGGACATACCGCTTGGCTTTTTGGTGTGGCATGCGTCAAACGCTGCAATGCGCCGCCTTATCTCGTCTTTCGAAGGACGCTCATGCTGCTCGAAAGGGAGCGAATCGTTCTTCACGGCATAATCGAACAAACGGCGAACCGCTTCCGAAGGCGTGAAGCCGCAGCGCCTCATTACGGCAACGCCCTGTTCTTTCACCTCGTTCTCCAATCGAACAGTAAGGATCGATTCCATCATACATCCTTTCTGTATTACGTGTAATACAGTATAGAGCAATCAGCCGTTCCCCGCAAGCACGAGGGCGCTATTCCAGCCGCTTCGCCCAGGCGCCGCGCAGGTAGTACGCAAGCCCGATGAGCGCGGGGATCACCGGTGAGAGCGCTTGAGCGACGTAGATGCCGGTAAACCCGAATCCGAGCACGGAGCCGAGCAGCCACGCGAGCCCGAACCTGATTGCCACCGCATCGAAAAACGCGTTCACAAGCGCAAGCCGAGGCGCGCCCGAACCGAGGGCGAACGAATCGAAGCAGTACATGAGCGCATAGAACGCCGCGTTGAACGAGCAGGTAATGCGCAGGTAGAGCACCGTTGTCTCGATCGCCGCCTCGCCCGTAGCCCCGAACGTGAAAGCGAGATCGTAGGCGAAGACCTGCGTCGCGACGGCTATTACGCCGATCACCGCCACCGACATCGCCGCACTCGAACGGACGACCGATCGCATGCGTTCGGGCTTGCGTGCACCGGCGTTCTGACTGGTCATCGCCGTGACCGCCTGCCCGATCGCCCAACAGGGAAGTCCCGAGAACGTGCTGATCTTGAGTCCCACCCCCGAAGCGGTGGCCACATCGGCACCGAACCCGTTGAGCATGCCGGTCACCAACAGATAGGATAGGTTCACCACGACCATCTGCGACGCCGAAGGTATGCCGACGCGGAGGATAGCCGCCGCACTGCGGCGCACCGCCGCGCGATCGGCAAGCTGCGGGCGCGCCTGCGGATAGCGGCGCACGAGATGCCCGATCGCGAGCACGCACGAGAACCCTTGCGCGATGACAGTCGCCCACCCGGCACCCGCCACGCCCCAGCCGCACCCGGCGACGAGCACGATATCGAGCGCGATATTCACCACGGTTGCTAAGGCGATGTAGGCAAGCGGCCCGCGCGCATCGCCGAGGCCTTTCATGAGCGAGCACGCCGCATTGTAGCCGAACGTGAAGACGGCGCCCCCGCACACGATGGCCATGTACGCCACCGCCTCGGAAAGCGAAGCGCCGGGCACGTTGAGCGCCTCGAACACCGGTTGCGCAAACCCGATGCCGAGCGCGGCAACCGCAAGGGCGCATACGGCCGACAATGCGAACAGCGCCGCCGACACCGCCCCCTGCCCCTCAGTGTCGCCCGAGCCCTTGCACCGCGCGATCGCAACCGTGCCGCCGCCCGTCATGCCGATCGCAAGCGACCCGACGCAAAACGAGATCATGGACGCGTTGCTGATGGCCACAAGCCCGTTGTTTCCCATAACCTGGCCGACGACGATCATATCGGCTGCCTGATAGCAGTATTGCAACATGTTCGCCGCCAAAAGCGGCAGTGTGAACGCGACGAGCTGTTGGGGGATCGACCCCTTCGTAAAATCCTGTTCCGATGATTTCATGTCTCTCCTCGAAAAGTAAAAGCCGCAGACGAGATATCGCCTGCGGCTTCGAGGTTCGACCATCGGATCCGTTCTCCTTGCACTCATGTATGCGCAAATGCGGCGCGTGCGCCGTCGAGCGGTTCCGATGAGAAACGGATAGGATTTTCGCCTATCCGGTAAGCCCTGCGCGATGTCTCATCGTTTTCCTATCGCACAGAGCAGAGCCGATGCAGAGTTTCATGGCACTTCCTTTTCGAGTGCACGCGAGCCCTTGAAGCCGCGTCCGCGCTTCCTGCGAAAGCGCGCAAGGGCCATTGTAGCGCATCGCTGCACTCTTGCAAGGGAAAGGTGCCGAGCAAGTGTCGTGCGGTTCTCGGGCAGCTCTTGAGCCGAGGACTCCGATCCTCTGGCTACGGCTCGGCGGCAGGGGCTCAGAACCCCGGCCATGCCTCGGAGGCAGGGCTGCCGAACCCATAGGCGCGGCTAGGCAGCAGCGCAGCTCTTGGCGGGGAGAAGCTCAGTCCTTCTTCGTTTTCGGCGGACGGGCGGACCCGCGCTTAATGGCGATGTCGAGCGCCGCGAGGGCATCGTAGGCTGCGCGCGCCGCACGCTCAATCCCCGCGGCATCGAGGTGGCGTTCGGCTATAACGGCACGAGCGGCTTGCGCATAATCGCGACGGAAGCGCTCGTTGAGCTCGGCCCAATCGATGCCCGCGAACCCTGCGGCAACGGCGTGATCGAACGGCACGAGGCCCTGTTCCATAAGCACGGCAATCACGGGATAGCCCGCATACCCCTGCCAATAGGTGGCGTTATCGCTCGACGAGTACGCCGTATGCGCTTCGTCCCAAACAACCGTATAGGATTTCTCGCCGTTCGAGGACACCACGGTAGCAAGGCGCTCGTCAGGGCAAAGCGTCACGCGCCCGTCAGCCAGAGCGCTGTACGCCTCGTACACTTTTTCAAAAGGCGGCAGTTTTTTCACAGCATTTCCCTCGGTCGTCCATACTCGTCACCAGCATGATAGCAGACAGCCAAGGCGCGAAACCATGCGCTATCGCCCGCCTCGCGCAAATGCAATCGTAAGCGAGCCGTCTTCGTAGCGCGCTCCGGTCACGTCGCATGAACGAAGGCTCTCGGGCAGCGGGACGCGACGCGTCTGGTTCGCCAGAGCCACGATGAGGGTCTCGCCATCGTGGCGCACGTCGAGGTCGCGCTTATCGAAGAACGGCACCGCGAACGAAAGCTCGAATTCGCCGTCGCGCTCGGTCAGGACAAGCGGATCGGAGCACGCGAGCACCGCTTCGGGATCGACGCTGCCGTACAGTTCAGCCGCCGCCTCGCAAAGCGCGTCCAGCCCCACAAGCTCGCCGTGGTGCAGCATGAGGCGAAGCACGGGTACGCCGTCGAATCCCCTTTCGATCTCGTCAAGCGACGAGCGCTGCAGCTCGGTCCACCGCTCGAAGTAGCCGGCTAGGGCTTCTTCGGGATAGAGCCGGTTCGCGATCACAGCATCCACGTTGTAGCCGTAGAGGTGCAGCCACGAAAACGCACGCCGCGCCTCCTTGACGACGATGCGCTCGGCAGTCGTGACGATGCGCAGACTCACGCGGTCGTCGTCGATCAGAAGTGCCCGCAGCCGCTCGAGCCGCCCGATGAGTTCGGATGCTTCGTCGAACAGGGAGTCTTCGGGCATCGGTATCTTCATCATGCCCTCGAGTACGGGACGGCCCACTTTGAGCGCCTTGCGTTTGAGGGGAAGCGCGGTTTCGATGAAAGAGCCGAGACGCTCGGGATATTTGAGCAGCGAAAGCGTCTCGCCTGTTGGAGCGCAGTCGACAATGAGCACATCGTAGACGCCCGCTTCCTCGATGTCCAATATGGTGAGCAGGGCGAACAGCTCTTCGAGGCCGGGGAACACCAGCAGCTCGTCGGCCTCGATGCCGGCTTGCGCATGGGTTGTCATAAGCTCGCGCAGATACTTTTGCATCCTCCCCCACGCGGCGCGACCCGCTATAACCGGATCGATCTCGAGCGCATCGAGGTTCTCGGCAACATGCACGGGTTCGCTTCCCAGAGAGATGTCAAACGCATCGCCCAGGCTATGCGCTATATCGGTGCTCGCAACGAGCACGCGGCGGCCCCGTTCGGCCAGATGCACCGCGGTCGCCGCCGCAACGCACGTCTTGCCGACGCCGCCCTTGCCCGTGTACAGGATGATTCTCATAGCTGCCTTCTTTCCCTACTCAATGACGATCGACTGCAAGCCGGATGTTCGTGCGCCATGCGACGTTGAAGCGTTTCGGACGCCCTTCGCCTTGGAAGACGACCGCACCTGTCCCCCGTTTCCACATGCACCCGCCCACGGTGCGTCGCTCTCACCTTCGTGCGGGGAGTTCGAAGCATCGAGCACATCGAGCGCCGCAGCCGAACACACCCGCACCGCCAACGCTGCCGCGTCGCGCAATCCCTCGGGAACGAGCAGTGCGAACGCCTGTGCCTCAAGGCGCTTAGCCGCCACCATCTTCTCAACGAATTCAGCGTTCATCAGATTCCTCCTTCGCAAAATCGACGGCGAGCACCCCGTTGTCGAGCTTCGCACGCACCACGTCCAACCCAGCCAGAGCGTTCGGCAAGGGAATCGAGCGGTTGAACGCGCCGATGCGCACCACCAGATCGGCTCCCGCGCGGTACAGCTCCATCCCACCTTTCTCGGCAAGCGGCACGAACAGCTCCAAACACCATCCCGCATCGGTTCTGCTGTAGCGTTCATGCTCGACCTGCAAAGCGGCCGCAAACACCGCATCGTCGGGCAGTTCGTCCGAAAGCCGAGCGACATCGCGCAGGCCGCATAGGTCGGTTTCGTGCCATGCCAGCTGCGCCTGGGGGAGATTGCCGAACACGCGGGATAGCTCTTCGATGCAGCGCTTCTGCACCGAAGCCCATTCGGAGAAGAACCCCTCGCCCGCCTCGGCGGGAAGCACCCGGTTCACGATCAGGCCGTCAACGCGGTAGCCGAACAGATTCAGATACAGGTAGTTGCGTTTGGTTTCCTCCACCACCATCTTCTCGGGAAGCGCCACGATGCGCACCGAAGTGCGCTCGCCGTCTTTCAAAAGCTCCTGCAGATCGAGCAGGCGCGCGTAGAGGCGCTCGATATCGGACATGGCGTGCTTGTCGGGAAGCTCCACCTTGAGGATTTTCTTCGAAACCGGGGAAAGCACCCGCATGGCCACCTTGCCGAGCGGAAGCCACTTCTCGACGTACCAGCCCATGAGCTCGGGGAACTTGAGCAGCGCAAGCGTTTCGCCCGTCGGAGCGCAATCGACCACGATCGTGTCGTACGCGCCGCTTTCCGCATAATCGAGCAGCTTGAGCAGCGAGAACAGCCCGTCGAGGCCCGGCATCGAGGGAAGCGCCTCGTCGGGCTCACCGCCGAACTCCATGCTGCCCATCATGGCGGTAATGCCCCGTACCAAATCGCCGTATTCGCACTCCATGATGCGATCGGCGTCGAGCTCGACCGCTTCGAGGTTCTCCTCAACCGGTACCGCTTCGGGGCCGATGCGCCGATCGAGCACATCGCCCACACTATGCGCCGCATCGGTGCTGACAAGAAGCGTACGTTCGCCCGCTTTTGCCGCCTTCCAGGCGCTCGCCGCCGCGACGCTCGTTTTGCCCACACCGCCTTTGCCGGTGAATATCCGAATCTTCGCCATGTCCGTACCTTACTTCCTGTTTCGAATTATTCTTTGCCCGAACTATCTTGTCGAAAAAAGGGCGCTCGCGCGCCCGCGCGCAACCGACCGACCTACTCGATGGCAATGCGCTTCATGCCACCCCTCGAATCGCTGCCGTGCGCCCGTTCGTCCTTCGCCCCTTTCGCCAAAAGCTCAGGTACCCGCGCGAGCACCCGCAACAGCACTCGTTGCTCCTCGTCGCTCAAATCGTCGAACAGCGCACCCACGAGCGCACCGACATTTCCGATCACCTTTGCCATTTGCTGTTCGCCCTGTTCGGTGATGCGCACCGAAACCACGCGCTTGTCCGCTTCGCTGCGCCACCGCTCGACGAGGCCGCGCTTTTCAAGCCGGTTCGCGATGCCGGTAGCCGTGTTGAGCGGCACGCCCACGTACTCGGCGATACGCGACATCGTGGTTTCGCCCGTGCGGTACACGTGCGCGAGAGCCAGAAGCTCGTTCTTCGAACAGTCCATGAGAACGCCCTGCCACCGCTCAGCGGTAAACAGATCCTTCGCGCCGTCGAGGAATTCCCAGTACGTATCCTCAAGGCGAAAGGCATCGATGTTCTCAGGTGCTCGCATTTACTTCCTTTCTCGAAGTAAATTCATTCTGCCACCGAAGTAAACGGGAGTCAAGAAGATTTCTCGAGAAGTACGCGGGCCCATCGAAACCCGAGCCTGCAGCCAGCACGCGGCTCATCAACTATCGGCCGCGTCACCGCACGCCCGACCGCAATCCGCCCGTTTACGCTATCGACATGATCACCACGACGAACACGACGGTGAGCACGACGCCGCCGAGGCCGATCACCCAGATGGCCGGACGCGCGAAGTTCGCCGTCCAGCCGATGCCGAAGCGCTCGGGCAGAAACAGGCTCGGATCGTCGCGGTTGAAGTAGAAGATACCGAGCCTCCAATGCTCGTCGTCATCGGCCAAGAGCTCGTCGCTCGCGCCCATGCGGGCGAACAGGCGCGCACCTCCCTGCCCGTACACCACCGAAATGGCGATCGAACCGATCACGATGATGAGACAGACGACCATAATCGCAACCCCCGCCTGCATGAGCTCGACCACGCCCATGAACGACAGGGGCATGAGCACCATGGCAATGCAGATGGACATGCCCGTGACGAGCAGGAAAATGCTCTGCGCACGGGCGAACATGCCGTACGCGAGCGCCGAAGTCGCCGGGGCCTTGGGGTCGGAGGGCTTCTTCGAACGCAGCATGGTCCAGTGCGAGAACACCATGCACGCAACCAAAAACAACTGGATGAACACGGGCATGAGCACGACGAGCGGCGATTTCTCCGCGTATCTGCTCACCTCGCCGTCGAATCCCATCTGCATGGGAATCATGTCGGGCATGTGCGCGTATCCGACGAATCCGATTGCAAGCGTCACAAGCATAACCGGCACGTACAGAAGGTTCCACGAAAGCGAAATCGCACGGGGGGCATTGCCTTCGCCCACGAACGCGACCGATTCCTGCGCTTCGGCATGCCAGCCCTGCTGCTTCTTGTACGCCGACACCTTCTTGCGGTTGAAGAGCATGAGCGCGTAGCCGCCGAAGGTCAACAGCAGCGTTCCCGCAATCATGACCGCGATGACGCCGCCAGCATTGTCCAGAACCCAGAATGCGACGCCGATAGCCGTAACAAGCACCGTGAGCGCCAGCATCTCTATCAGAAAGCGATGCTTCAAGCCTTTAAGATACGGATCGGTCGAAGCGACCTCGGGCACGGTGACGGCGAAGCACTCGCTCTTCTTCATGAGGTAGGGAGTAAGCGCCATAAGCACGCCGACGATCGGAAGCAGTACGAGCGTGAGCCCCACCATCACCGTCGCATCCATCGCTTCGCCCATTACCGCTCCTCCTCGTATGCCCTATCCGCCTGCGCAGCCGCACGCGCAATGAAATCTTCCTTCGAGCCGCCGTGCGCCCTGAACTCGAGCGCGAGCGCCCGTATGGCCGCGTCCATGCGGGCAAGCCCCGCTTCGGCTTGGGCTTCGCCGTGGTCGGAGGGATCCGCTACGTACGCGCCCGACCTGCCCCGCATAACCACGTAGCCCTCGTCGCGCAAAACAGCGTAGGCCTTGTTGACCGTGTGAAGGTTGATGCCGAGGTCGCTCGCGAGCGAGCGGACCGAAGGCAACGCATCGCCCGGCTCGAGATCGCCTTGAGCGATGGAGGCGATGATCTGGGAACGGAGCTGCAGGTACAGCGGTTCGTTCGACTTTTGGTCGATACGTACGAGCATGCCAGCACCCCTATTCTCGCAACGGCACCGCCGACAGATTCCGAAACATCAGCCACGCGGAAACAACTAACACAACGGCTAGCATGATACCACCGATCGCGCCGAGAAAGGCCGTCGCCAGCATGCCGACCACGACAATGGCGAACCCCAAAAGCACCGTAGCCATAACGGCAACCGAACGCTTCACCGGCTCGTATTCGCTTTTCCAATCATAGCGCGGACGACGCGCGTCGATCATGAGGCCGAACATGGTAACGAAAACCGACACAGCGGCAGGCACCGCAACGCAGAGAATGCCCGACGCGAAATCGACGCCAAACGCAATCGCGAGCAGCATACCGCTCACCGACACAACAGGCAGCCCGATCACGAGGCTCAAAAGCGCCTTTGCACCGAGAATCGTTCGAGCGGGCACGGGCGCCGTATACATAAGCCACCTGCTTTTTCCTTCGAGCGATACCGAAGCAGCCGTCGTCGAGGATATGCCGATGAAAAAGGCCATCGCCCACGGCAGGAACGCCCCGATAAGAGAACCGATTTCTCCCCCGAACAGGTCGGCGGGCAGCATGCCGAGCACCGACGCCGCAATAGCGGCGATGCCGGCAACGAGCACGAGCACGTAGCCGATACAGGCGTTCATCAGGTAGATCGGCGTCGAAACAAGGCGTGCCGCCTCTTTGGCAAGCAACGCCGCAAGGGGTTTGCGCACTTTGAGCAGCCTGGCTTCGCCATCTTTGCCCGCAAACGAGAACGAACCGTTCGGTCGATGCGCCATGAGAAGCGTGTTGATGGCTGCGAAGCGACGAGAAACGAGGGCGATCGCGGCAATCGCTGGAACGACCGAGACCGCAGCGAACAGCAGAAACACCAGCGCGTCGCCGTTTGTGATGCCCGCGCTCGCCCATGCGATCGGCGGCAGCACCGCCTCCATAGCGACAAGCTGCTGAGCGGCAAGCGCGGTGATCGCCGCATCATCTCCCCCGGTCGATCCCATCATCGCATACGGAACGACAACGATGACGAGTACGGCGGCGATGGAGAGCACGACCGTCACGATGTTGGCGTGGCGCATGCGGGCAGCGAGGGCCGAGATGCCCACCGCAAGCAGGATAGCGAGTGTCATGGGAAGCAGCGGCGCCAGAAACACCGAGGCAACCATCATGACGACCGAGCCGAACGTGACGTGCGCAAGCGATGCGTAGACCCCGAAGGCCGGCAGCATGGCCACCGCGCCGAACACGAGCGAAAGCGCGTAGAGCGCAGCGAGGCGCGACAGCACCACGGCGGAAGCGGTTACCGGAAGCGACATCACAAGGTCGTAGTCTTTGAAACCGAACAATACGCCGTTCGCCTTGAGAAACGCCGCGACCGCGCCGGCAAGCGAACCCACGAGCACGGCGACGAAGGGAATGCTGTCAACGAGCCCGAATTCCGCAAGTCCGTACGCCGCACCCACGCTGTAGCCCACGCAGAGCGCACCGATTGCAAGAGCCGCAAGCACGAAAAGCCCGATCGTCCGCTTGGCTTTCGCCTTATCGGCATGGAGGGCTTTGTTGATACCGAACGTACCGAGTAGCTGCACCTTCAAAAGAAGCTTGAGTTTGCTCATGATGGACGCCTACTTTCCCAAACCGAGGAATACGTCTTCGAGGCTCTTGTCGCCGACAACCGTGTCGGTCGGACCGTCGGTGATGAGTTTGCCCGCTTTGATGATGGCTACCTTGTTGCAGAGCTTTTCCACCACTTCGAGCACGTGGCTCGAGAAGAAAATGGCAGACCCGCGCTCGGTCAGCTCGCGCATGAGGCCTTTGAGCGTATACGATGCCTCCGGATCGAGGCCGACGAACGGCTCGTCCAACACAAGCAGCTTCGGCTCATGGAGAAGCGCGCCGATGAGCACGACCTTCTGCTTCATGCCGTGCGAGTACGACGAAATGAGATCACCGAGTGCCGATGTGAGAGCAAGCTTGTCGGCGTAATGCTCGATGCGCTCGCGGCGCACGGCGGCGGGCACCTCGAATATATCGGCTATGTAGTCGAGGTACTGAATTCCCGTGAGGAAATCGTACACGTCGGGGTTATCGGGCACATACGCGGTGATCTGCTTGCAGGCGATGGGACGATCGGTTACCGACATGCCGTCGATGCTGATGCTGCCGCCATCGAATCCGGCCACCCCGACTACCGAGCGTATCAGCGTGGTCTTTCCGGCTCCGTTGTGGCCGATGAATCCATAGATATCGCCCGGCATGACCGCAAGGCTCACATCGTCGACGGCCCGCTTGGAACCGAACGTTTTCGTAAAATGCTCGACTGCAAGTACCGGTGTTGTTTCGTTCATAGCTGCTCCCTTTCTTGAATTTCGCAAGATCCGGAATTCTCGGAATTCCCTCTTGTGTACCGTTTGCCCTGTTGTTATATTTATGCTATAACAGATAGAACAACAATGCAAGCGATCAGACCAAGGTAAAGAAACGAGGCTCATCATGAAACGGATCGTCATCTATCTCGCCGTCACGTTCGCCCTCACCTACGCGCTCGAGATCCTCGTGGTCATTCCGATGGCGACGGGTACGGGTTTGGGAAGCGGACTCGCCGCGCCACCGGTTGCCGTACAGTTCATCGTGGGATCGATGATGTTCGTTCCCGCAATCGGCGTGCTGATCACGCGCCTTGTAACCAAAGAGGGTTTCAAAAACGCGATGATCAAGCCCGTCGATTTCAAGCACACGTTCAAGTACTACCTGATCGCCTGGTTCGGGCCCGCCGTGCTCACGGTTATCGGCGCCGCCGTGTACTTCCTCGTGTTCCCAGGGGATTTCGACCCGACAATGACGGCCGCCACCGCCATGCTGCAGGAGGCAACCGCCGCACAAGGAGGCGCTGCCATGCCGGCTGACATGGTGTCGATCGTGATGTGGGCGCAGCTCGCCATGGGGGTTTTCCTCTCGCCCATCCTGAACTGCCTGACCTGCTTCGGTGAGGAATGGGGCTGGCGGGGCTATCTGGTACCGAAGGTCTACGAGAGGATGCCGTTCATCCCCACCGTACTCGTCACCGGTGTGATCTGGGGCCTTTGGCACGCGCCGCTTACCGTAATCGGCCACAACTACGGCGTGGGATACCCTGGCTGGCCCTTTCTCGGCATTTTCGCCATGTGCATCTTCTGCATCGTGATCGGAACGCTGTTCAGCTATCTCACCCTGAAAGCGAAGAGCTGCCTGCCCGCCGTCATCGGCCACGGCGCCGTAAACGGCTTCGTGAGCGCAGCCGTACTCTTTTCGGTATCGGGCGGGAATCCGTTCATCGGCCCCATGCCCATCGGCATCATCGGCGGCGTCGGCTTTATCGCAGCGGCGATCGTGTGCTGTGCGCTCATGCGCAAAGACGAGAAGCATCGGATGCTCGACGGGACGGCAACCGATGCTGGCGCAAACGCCGTGCAAGGATAGGTGCTGAGCGCGCCTGGGCCGCTGCGATTCGCCGCACCCAGGCGCTTTTTCTCCCCGCATGCGCGTTGCTTCGGGATTCGCAGCATCGGCACCCGCAGCCGTTCTAGCTCCGTGAAACAAACCCTTTCGATATCGCATACGAAGCAAGTTCGACGCGGTTGCGCAATCCGAGCTTATCCATGATTTTACTGATATGCGCCTTGACCGTGTTCGGAGCAATCACCAGTTCGCTCGCTATTTCCTTGTTGGTGTAGCCCGAAGCAACCAATGCCAAAACTTCGCACTCGCGCACCGACAGGCAGTCTTGATCTGCTCCGCTTTCCGAATGCTTGCTCGATTTTGCAGCCATGGTCTTCATGATCTGGTTCAAATGGATTCTGCTGATGCTCGAACCGCTCCGATAGACTGTCTCAATGGTGCTGAAAAGCTCCTCCGGTTCGAGGTTTTTCACGAGATAGCCTGCAGCGCCCGCACTGACGCTCTCAAAAACCTGATCGTCAAAATCGGTTGCAGACAGCATAATGACAAGAAGCTCAGGCCGAAGCGCATGCATGCGCCTCATCGCTTCGATACCGTCGATTCCCGGAAGATTGATGTCCATCAATACGATATCGGGTTCAACCGAGTGCAGCAGATCGAGCGCCTCTTCCCCGCTCCCGGCTTCGGCAACCACCTCGAGCTTGCTGCACTGGGAGACCAGCGCACGGAGCCCTTTTCGGAACAAGGCGTGATCATCGACAATCATGAGAGAAACCAATGGCAAGCCCATAGTCGCCACCTATCGATATGGGATCGTAAAACGCACGATAGTTCCGTGCGGCTCAATGGAAAGCACCGAAAGAGAGCCCCCCGCATCCCGCGCACGCTCCTCCATGATCGAAAGACCAAAATGTCCCTGACGGCGCGATTCGAGCTCCTCGGTGTCGAAGCCGATCCCATCGTCTTCGACTTCGATAACCACGCAGTCGGCACGCACCCGGCTTTCGATGCGCACCCGAGAAGCGCTTGCGTGCTTTCGCACGTTGGCAAGCGCCTCACCGAGGATACGGCTCGTCTGCAAAAGCGCCGACTGGCTAAGACGCATGATGTCGAATTCCGAGAGCTTGTAATCGACTTCGATGTCGTGCCGATCCTCGTATGCTTCCGTATAATCCTTGAACGATGCGACGAATTCCTCGCCTGCTATGCCTGCTGTACGAAACGAATGGATCGTATCTCTTAAATCATCGTAGCTATCATCTACAAGATGCATGACATCCCGTATCTTCTCGACCGTCCGATCGGGTAACTCTTCCGTAAGCAACAAGGTGTTGAGATTCATTTTGACGGCTGCAAGCGATTGGCACGCATCATCGTGCATTTCTTTCGCGAGACGATTCCGCTCCTGCGCGACGGCGAGCTGCACAGCCGACTGGTGCATTTTCAGATTCGCAACCGCCATGGCGCCGGTTCCGGCAATTGCCATGACGATCTCTATCTCCTCGTCGGTCATATGCCGACGTTCATCGAAGCACATGAAGCCCGCGGCAACCGCACTGCCGTGGAACACGAGCGGAAAGGCGAGCGCCGATTTGATACCGAAAAACCGCATTGTTCGCTTATCGGTTCTCGGATCCGCCATAACGTCCTCGGCGAACACCGGTTTCGCGGTTTCGAGCGCCTCGCGCGTGAAAAGGTCGGGGGGATCGGGCACTTTGTATTCGGGCGACGGCTCCGGCTCGATCAGGTAGTAATATCCGTGCTTTGACCTTTCAGGAAACAAAAAGGAATTGCATCCCCATGCGCCGGTTGCATTGATGATTTCCTGTGAAATGCTATAGAGAACCTCTTCCATCGAAAGCGTGCTGCTTGCAACTTGCGTTATGTGCAGCAAAGCGGAAAGGCTCCTTTGCTGCTGAACGAATTCTGCTTCGGTTGCAGCAAGCTCGAACCCCGATTCTCGTTCCTCGGTGTTTTCGGTAGCGCGAAGCGGCACGCTTTCCATCGTGATGTCCCCTCACTCTGAGCCGATGAAAAACCGCATCGGCATCCCCATGCTTATAGTACTCCAAATCGCACGATGGCTTAATAACCCATTTGTACTAACCGCTTCGTATGCCTAACGAAAAAGATTGCCATTTCGGGGAATGTTGCGCCTGGTTCGAGCCGCTTACACTTGAACGGAACGCTCGCAGAGAGCGTACAGGGAGTGAGGAGGATCATATGGCAGTACAGGGAAACGACGGTACGAAAAAGAGGTTCGCTCCTACACGGCGAGATTTCCTGAAAGGGGCGGCGGCTTTCGGTATCGCGGCATCGTTCGCAGGTGTCGCAAGCGGCTGTTCGCAAGGGGCCTCTGCCGAAACAGGCACTTCGGATCAAGGGGAAAAGGCCTCGCAAGGACAATACGCCGTATCGGTGTTCGAAGGAGACGTGCTCATCATCGGCGCAGGTGTTTCGGGCATAACGGCAGCACGGAAGGCGCTTGACGACGGAGCCGACTTGATGATCGTCGACAAGGGCCCGTGGGGCCACTGCGGTTCGTCGGGCATCAACTGGGGACACGATCTCGAAACGAACGAATGGTTCAGCGGGCCTATCGAGGATGCCGTGATAACCTGGACCGCTATGAACAACGGCTTGTGCAACCAAACATACGACAAAGCCGTTCTCGAAGGAGTGCGGCAAGCTCGTCCCTCGGCTACAGCCGAGCAGGTCGGCAGCGTCTTGCAGCGCGGGGAAGACGGCGAACCCATTGCAAAGAACGCCGATAGCCCCATGGTTGTCGATCACGGATACTTCCTCATGTGGCATGCCCGCGATATTGCAGCCAAAGGTGCCCGCATCTACGACCGCGTGTTTATACTCGACCTGCTGCTAGGCGAGGACGGGAGCGCTGCGGGGGCAGTCGGGATAAACCTTGTGACTGGCGAAGCGTACGTCTTCCATGCGAAATCGGTGATCTTGGCAACGGGAAGCTACGTATGGGCGGCAGGATACAACGGACAGGGAGCCTACAGCATCGGATCACCCGAAAATACCGGAGACGGCTATCGCATGCTGCTCGACGCCGGCGTCCCCATGCGCGACATGGAACAGATCATCTGCGACGTCGCGCAGTGGTATCCGAAAGGATGCCGCCAGGGCATGGGTAACATCTGCGGCTCCATCACAACGCACAATTTCATTTTCGACAAGGACAAGCAGCCGATCACCGAGCTCGTCACCGAGAACGGATGGGGATTTCCCGAGATGCTCCGCATGCTCGCAAAAGCCGATCTCGACGGTCGAACCCTTGAGGTCGAAGAGGCCGAGATGGGCGGCTTCTACGTAAGCACCGAGTGCCAGCCGGTCAATCGCTACTATGCACGGGTTGGAGAGAATTACGAACGCGGTCTCGGATACGACATCGGCGACTACGTCATCGATGTGTTCAGCCAATGGGACTGCGCAGGCATGCCAAGCCAATTGAGCGAGCACGCCGAAACGTCGCTTCCCGGCGTATACTTCTCGAACGCCGGCGAAGGAGCCTGGAGCGGATGCGCGCTCTTATGGTGCGTCGGGACGGGATGGATCGCCGGGGAGGGTGCGGCATCGCGCGCGAAAACATCCGAGTACATGCCTATTCCGTGGGATAAGGTGCGTTCGTCGCTCGATGAGGCTTTCGGGCTGCTCGCCGCCGAACCAGCCGACAAAAAACGGGCTCTTGAAGTATTCAGAAACATCCAGAAAGCTTATTGGAAAGGATTGCAGCCGGCTCGAAGCGCCGACGGGCTCAACGAATGCCTCAAGGAAATCGACCGTATCGAAGCGGAAGAGATTCCGAACATGTACGTAGCGTCGAAAAGCAAGCAGCTCAATTCCGATTGGCAACGCGCACTCGAAGCGAAAAGCCTTTTGGCGGTTACCCGCGCAACCGCTCATGCCGCACTCGCGCGCGAGGAATCCCGAGGACACCATTGCCGAATCGATTTTCCAAAAATGGACAGTAAAAACTGGTTGAAGAACACGAACGTTACGTGCACAGACGGAACCTGGTCTGTCGAGCTAACCGATATCGACGATGCGGTATGTCCCGCTGAAACCGTTGCTTCGATGATGTCCGAATACGGCATGGAAGCGTAGGCTACCCGAAAATCCGAGAGGAGAGATTACCTATGGCAGAAACCATTACCGCAAAAATACTGCGCTACGATCCAAGCACCGACGAGGCACCGTTTTACGCATCGCATAAAATCCCCTACGAAGACGCTCAGGGCGACGGGTTCATGACGGGATTGCAGGTCCTGCATGCCGTGAACGAGCAAGAAGCCATCGGCTACGATTACTGTTGCAGAAGCGGCTTGTGCGGAAGATGCAGCATGATGATCGACGGCAAAGCCGGGCTCGCTTGCTGGACGCCTCTCACTCCAGGTGAGCACACGTTCGAGCCGCTGGCTGGATTTCCCGTCATCAAGGATCTCGTCGTCGACCGCAGCCGCGCATACCAGAAGATCATTAAAGTCACGCCGGAAACCCTTACCGTCAACCCCATAAAAGAGCTGCAACCGATAGAGCATGATCTCTATTGGAACACGCTTGAGCGCATTAACATGTGTCGCGAATGCTATTCGTGTTACGCAACCTGTTCGGCCCTTCAGCAGGGAGGCAAATGGTCAACCTATGCCGGACCTGCTGCGATGATGGTCATTGCGCAACATTATCTGGATACGCGTGACCAATCGGATCGCCTACTGCAAGCCGTGTTCGAAGGCGTCTTCGATTGCATCCAGTGCGGGTTCTGCACAGAAGTATGCCCTTCGCACATAAATATAACCGAACTGATAGCAACCATGCAGAAAGCCGCTGAAGAACGGGACCTGAAACCGACAGACGCTTAGCAATCGCCTCATCGCGTTGCCGCTGCAACGGCGAACCGAATTGACTCACAAGGGAAGACCGGACTCGAAGCCGGTCTTCCCTTCGTCAGCAGGACTCGCGATGCATTCCCTCGATCAGCAAAGCAAGCTTTATCTCGCTGCCTCGAAGGGCGATTCCGACAGCAGCCTTGCAAGATCACCGCATTCCAACCAGCACCACGCCCAACCCGCTTCCCTACTTAACCCTCACGGCAATGTAGGCGAACGTCGCAACGGCGAACACGGCTGAGAATGCGAATGCGAGCTGGTAGGCGAGTGCGGACGGTGCGGCCGTAGCCGATACGGTGGCGATGATGAACACCATGGCCGACGTGCCGAGCGAAGCGCACGCCTGGCGCACCGCGATGCAAAACGAGCTCCCGTCGGTAACGATGCGCTTCGGCAGATCGGCAAGGCTCCACGAGATGAGCGGCGCCATGAGGCCCGACACCCCGAACGCGCGAAACGCCTGGAACAGCATCGTCACGTACAACGGCGTATGCTCGTCGAGAAACACCATGATGATCGAACCGAACGCGAGCAGGATACCCGACACCATGACGACCGGGCGGATGCCGATGCGATCGACGAGCGCGCCGGACAGAGGATTGAGAAACAGCGCCGCAAGCGTACCCGGCAACAGCACGATGCCCGCATCGAGCGACGTACCCCCGCACAAACCTTCGATGTACAGCGGGATCACGAGCGTGATGCCCATAAACGACGCATGGAGGAAGTTCAACGCCATGAATCCCGCGAAAAACTGATGCGACTTGAAGATGTCCATATTGATGAGCGGATCGCTCACGCGCTTCTGCCTGCGCACGAACAGCACGAGAAACACCGCGCCGAGCGCAAGCGGCGCCCAGATGAACGGGCTTGCAAGCCCGTAGGAGCTCGCGTTCGAGAACGCAAGCAGAAGGCCGCCGAACCCGAGCGTGGATTGGGTCAGCGAAACTCCGTCGAGTTTCGCCGTGCGGTCGGACGGCGCGCTTGCGGAAACAGACAATGCCGTTGCCACAGCCAGTACGACAACCGCCGCAAGCAGCAGATAGAAGAAGCTCCGCCACCCGAAAGAGAAGATCATCGCTCCGCCGATGGTAGGACCTATGTTGGGGGCGAAGCCCATCGCTATGCCCGCGATGCCCATGGCGGTCGAACGGCGGTCTGCCGGAAAGCGCGTCATCGCGATCGTCTGCATGAGGGGCATGACGAGCCCCGTCGATATCGCCTGGAGCACGCGCCCGCCGAGCAGCATCCAGAAGTTTCCCGCCACGCAATCGAGCAGCGCTCCTGCAAAGAAGAACGCAAGCGCGATGCACACGTGCTGTTTGACCGAGAATCGCCGCGAAAAGAACGTCGCCACCGGCACCGTCACCCCGAGCACGAGCATATAGCTCGTGGTAAGCCACTGGCCCAGGTTCACATCGACGGCGAACTCGCCGAGGATGCCGGGCATCATAGCGTTCACCGCCGTTTGCGAGAGATTCCCCAACGCGCCCGCGAACATAACGATAGCGAACAGCGCATACACCTGCCCTCGTTCGCTTCGTATGATCGACTTTCCTGCCATGCCTTCCCAACCTTGATCACAAGCCGCATCGGTACGAAGCGTTACGCTCGATCCGCGCGGCAGTCGCCCATGCTCAGTTGAAATCCTGCTGGGTTCTCGCAAGCCCATGCTCGATGAGCGAACATACCGCTTCGGCCCCGCGCGAACAAGCAGCCTCGAAATCGTCTTTCGCCTCTTTGCGCGGAAGCGAAAGCACGTAGTCTGCTACGTTCATGCGTCCGGGCGGCCTGCCGATGCCGATACGTACCCGGTACCAATCGCGTGTTTGGAGCTTGTCGCAGAGGGAACGCAATCCGTTGTGGCCCGCGTGGCCGCCGCCGAATTTCACGCGCACGGTGCCCGGATCGATGTCAAGCTCGTCGTGTATCACAATGAGGTGCTCGGCATCGATACCGTAAGCGTTCATGAGCGCCTTAACAGGGCCACCCGACGTGTTCATGTAGCTCTGGGGTTTCGCGAGCACAAGATCGGTATCCCGATAGACTGCCTTAGCCGTAAGCGCTCCGCCCTCGGTTTTCCAATAGCGGACGCCAAGCTTGTCGGCGATGAGGTCAAGTGTATCGAACCCAGCGTTATGCCTGGTATGCGCGTATTCGTCTCCGGGATTTCCCAATCCCGCAATCAGATAGGTATCGGCCATGGCTGTGTGCTCGTATCAGCAGAACCCGCGCGGACCTACAGCGCGAAATCGGGGTCGAACAGGTCGGACACCGAGCCGTTGCTGTACACGTTCGCAATGGCGCGCGCAAGCAAGGGCGCAACCGTAACCACCTTGATCTTGCCCGTCTGGTGCTCCTGGGGCACAGGGATCGTGTTGCACACAACGACCTCTTCGATCTCCGAGTTCTCAAGGCGCTCGTAGGCCGGGCCGCTGAAGATGGGATGCGTGGCACACACGTATACGGTATCGGCGCCCTTCGCCTTCAAGGTTGACACCGCCGCAACGAGCGTGCCGCCCGTATCGATCATGTCGTCGTTGATGATGCAGATCTTGTCCTGCACATCGCCGATGAGCGCCGTGATCTCGGCCTGATTATGGCCAGGGCGTCCCTTGTGCATAATAGCGAGATCGGCCTCCATGATGTCGGAAAGCTTCTTAGCAGCCTTCGCACGGCCCACGTCGGGGCTCACGATGCACAGACGGTCCATATCGAGGTTCTTCGCTTTGAAGTAGTCGGCAAGGATGGGAAGCGCCGTAAGATGGTTCACGGGGGTATCGAAGAAGCCCTGGATCTGGCCCTGATGCAGGTCGATGGTGATCGTGCGGTCGACCCCCGCCACCGTCATGAGATTCGCGACGAGCTTAGCTGTGATGGGCTCGCGCGCAGCCGCTTTACGATCTTGGCGCGAATAGCCGTAATGCGAGATGACAGCCGTGACCGTGCGGGCAGAAGCGCGCTTGGCGGCATCGGTCATGATGAGAAGCTCCATGAGCGCATCGTTCACCTGTACGCCGGCAACCGACTGCACGATGAACACGTCGGCCCCGCGGACGCTCTCCAGATAGCGCGCATAGATTTCGCCGTTGGAGAACTTCTCGAGCTTCACGTGGCCGAGGTTGATGTTCAGCTCGGCTGCTATCTGCTCGGCTAGTTCAGGGTTTACCGAACCGGAAAAAACGGCCATGCTCTTCTGCATTTCGGTCATCGACGCGCTCCTTTTGCCTCTCGTTCGTATTCGATCGATTCGTATTGTATCCGCTCGCCGCCCTGCGAAACCGCAACAACGGCTAACGACCGTGGTATCTTCACCTTCGGCGTCACTTCGAGGCGTTGTGCCGCCGCTGCTTCCAATCGGCTATCTCGACCTGCTTGGAACGCTCGAGCGCGAGCGCGTCGGGCGAGACGTCGTGGGTGATAACCGACCCCGCACCGATGACCGCGCCCGCGCCGACGGTTACCGGTGCGACGAGCATCGTATCGGAGCCGACGAAAACATCGTCTTCGATGATAGTCGTGAACTTGTTCGTGCCGTCGTAGTTGCAGGTGATCGACCCGGCACCGATATTCACGCCCTCACCCATCTCCGTATCGCCGATATAGCTCAAGTGCGGCACCTTCGAGCCTTTGCCGATCGTCGATTTCTTGATCTCCACGTGCGTACCCGCTTTCGAGCCTTCGCACATATGCGCGCCGGGGCGCAGATACGCTCGGGGGCCGCAGGTGACGTTCGCATCGATGCGCGCCTCTATGGCCACAGTCTCGTCGATCGAACATCCCTCGCCCACAACCGTATCGGTCAAGCGCGAGTTCGGGCCGATTACCGTGTTGTTGGCAACGATGGTTCGACCGTAGAGAAACGTCATCGGCAAAAGCTCGACATCGCGCCCGAGCACGGCATCGGGCCCGATCCACACAAGCTCGGGATCGGTCATCGTCACGCCTTCGGCCATATGATGCTCGTTGATGCGCCGCTGCATCTGCTTAGTCGCATCGGCGAGCTGGATGCGCGAGTTGATGCCAAGGCACTCGGAGGGATCTTCGGTGATAAGCGCCGAAACCACCCTGCCGTCAGAGCGGCATATTTCGAGCACGTCGGTCAAGTAGAACTCGTTTTGCGCATTGTCTGATGTAACCTGTTCGAGCGCCGAGAACAGCGCCTTGGCGTCGAAGCAGTAGAACCCCGAGTTGCATTCGGTGAGAGCGGCTTGCTCCGTCGAGCAGTCCTTCTGCTCGACGATGCGCTCGACGCCGCCGTCTTCGCCACGCACGATGCGGCCGTAGCCAGTCGGATCATCGAGCTCCATCGTCAGCACGACGACCGCCGCACAGGACCTCTCGCGTACCTCAATGAGCGCGCGGATGGTGTCGGGGGTGATGAGCGGGCTATCTCCCGACAGCACGACAAGCGAGCCGTCGAAACCGGCAAGCGCCTCGCGGCATACGGCTACCGCGTCGGCCGTTCCCCTGCGTTCGGGCTGGACGACTACGCGCGTATCCTCCTCGACAAGGGGAATCACCTGCTCGCGCAGATGACCGACCACGCTTACGACCTCACCGATGCCCGCCTGCCGTGCCGCATCGATAACCCAGTTGACGAGCGGCTTGCCCAACAGCTCGTGGGCTACTTTGGGCTTTTCGGACTTCATGCGGGTGCCGGCTCCGGCGGCAAGGACGATAGCACGACTTTCCATCTTGTCAAACCTCCATCAGCAACAACAGGGCGCCGGCAAGGGCGCGCCGCAGATCCCCTGCGCGCTTGCTTGCCCATAGCGGAAATCAGTATAGCGCAAGCAATGCTTGCATTCGTAACCCGATAGCAAATTCAGGTATTCGCCGCGTTGATGCGCCGAGCGCCGAGCCCCTTGGCCGACGCCCGCCCGTTACCGATCTGCTGCATCACGCAGGCGCATGCAAGCGCATGCGCCGCTATCGCTTACCGCGAATCGCCGTCCCTATCGGGATCCGGCTTCCCCTCGGCTGCCGTCTTGTCGCTTCGCTGCTCGTCGGCCCCGAGGTCAACGACGATTTCAGCAAAACCGTCGCCCTCGCGCTGCGCTGCTTCGATCTCCTCTTTGAGCAGCGGGCTTTCGATCTCATCGAGCATGCGGCGGCTCGCTTCGACGTACTCTTTATCGGAAGCCTGCTGGGGCATATTGTCCTTCGACGCGGCGATGTAGGCCACGCCCTTCTTCCGGGCTGCGTTAGCCTGCACGAACAGAACCAAAAAGCCCACGACGCCCGCAATCAGCGAAGCGGACAGAATGGCGAGCTTCGCCGTGGTCACGATGGCAGGATCGTCGAACGCGAGATTCGCAACGAAGATCGCCATGGTGAAGCCAACGCCGCCTAAAATGCCCGCGCCGAGCATATGACCCCAGTTAGAATGGTCGGGCAACGATGCAAGTTTTGTCTTCACGATAATGAAGCTGAACAGCATAATGCCGATCGGCTTGCCAAGCAAGAGACCGAAGAACACGCCGTAGAGCGCAGGATCGGCAAATATGTTGCCAAGGCTTCCGTCTACAAACGACACGTCGGCATTCGTGAGCGCAAACAGCGGCAGAATGGCGAAGTATACCCAGGGATACAGCGTGTTTTCAAGTCGTGTCGCAGGCGGAACCACCTGCTTGGCAACCAAGCTCAGCTTCGCCACAGCGGTGATGTAGTCCTTCTGACCGATGACCGGATCATTCGGCTCGTAGAGCTCGCTCGCCTCTTTGACGCGCTTGCCCGACCACGAAGCGAAGCTCTTAAGATTCACGCGCGAACCCGAGGGAATCGCGAAGGCGAGCAGCACGCCCGCGATAGTCGAATGCACGCCCGACATGAACACGCAGTACCACAGTACGATTCCCATGAGAATGTAGGGAGTGAGCGAATAGATGTGCCTGCGGTTCATGACGATGAGCGCCACGAACACCACAGCAGCGGCAATGAGCCAGAAGGCCGAGGGGCTCTGCCCGTAGAAGATGGCGATCACGAGGATGGCGATGATGTCATCGGCCACGGCGAGCGTGCTCAAGAACACGCGGATGCCGTTGGGTACGCGGTTGCCGAGCAGCGCCATGATGCCGAGCGCGAACGCGATGTCGGTTGCCGTCGGCACGCCCCAGCCATGCGCCGTCTCGGGGTTCGTCGCGTTGAAGATAAGGTAGATGACGATCGGGAAGAACACGCCGCCGAACGCCGCCACGATGGGCAGAAGCGCCTGGCGGATGTTCGTAAGTTCGCCGACCGTCATCTCGTATTTGATCTCGAGCCCGACGAGCAGGAAGAACACCGCCATAAAGATATCGTTGATGATGTGCGCAAGCGACATTTCGGCTTTCGCCTCGCCGAAGAAAAAGCCCACTTCGGTGTGCCAGAACGCGTAGAACTGGTCGTAGAACGCCGTATTCGCCACGATGAGAGAGATGATAGCGGCGATGAGCATGAACGCAGCCGCTTTCGTGGACGAATGGAATATCTGGATTACCTTTTTGTACAGCGTCTGATGGCCCGCCACTTCCTGGATGAAGAGCGAGTCTTTTCCGGCTTCTTGTTTCGTCATGCGTCTCCCCGTTGTCGCCTGCACCGTTGCACGATGCTGAATCATTCGCAAAAAGTATACTATCGCGTAATGCCCAGCATGCTTTCGATCTCGATAAAGTGTTTACAATTTTTCAACTGGTTTCGGTGCACGTGGGCAAAATCGGACAACTATGCGGTATCCTGTTCGTATCAGCTTGACGGAAGGAGTCGGGTTTGGGTTTGCGTCGATCACGTGCGTCGCTGCACGGCCCGAAAACGCCCTGACCAAGCTGTTTTTTATTAGCCACGATCGTAAGAGGTGATTGCCATGAGCATTACCGTCACCGGACGCAAAATGCCTGTAACCGAAGCACTGCGCCAGTATGCCGAAGAAAAAATCGGGAACTCCATGAAAGTCATGGACATCGATCCCCTCGTTGCCGAAGTAGTGCTGTTCGTCGAGAAGAACCCGGCGAATCCGCGTCCTGCCGTATGCGAAGTCACCCTGCGCACCAAAGGCCACATCATCCGCGTCGAAGAAAGCGAAGAGGACATGTACGCGGCCATCGACGTCGCCGCTGCTAAGGTAGTTCGCCAACTGCGTAAATACAAGACCCGCGTCGTCGACCGCAAAGTCCGCGCCGGAGCGGAGAAAGCAGCACCCGACGCCATTCCCGCAACAGGCGCGAGCCTCGATGAGCTCATGGAAGAGCTTGCCGACGACGAGGTCGTGCGCGTGAAGGAAATCGAGTTCGAGCCGCTGACCGAAGAAGAGGCGCTCGTGAAGATCGATCTTCTGGGCCACGATTTCTTCGCCTATACCGATCGCGACTCCAATCTCGTAAACGTGTTGTACCGTCGCGACGACGGCGGTTATGGTCTCTTGAAGCAGACCGAAGAGTAAACACAGCGAGCGTGCAACTCGCCTCAGCTCGAACAGCGCCCGGAAGCATATCGCTTCCGGGCGTTTTTTACGGCACCTCGGATTCGAACACCGGCTTCACGGGATCTTCCCGAACCGTACCCGCGCGCACTTCGACCAGATCGAGCAGCTCCTGCTGCGAATGGATGCCGAGCTTGCGGTAGATGCTGTATACGTGGCTTTTGATCGTCTCTTCCGAAACCACGAGCTCTTCGCTGATGAACTTGCGGTTCCTGCCACGCGCAAGCAAAGCGATGATCTCCGATTCGCGCGGCGTCAGATTGTTTTCGACAGTCAGCAGCCGTGCCACGCTTTCGAGGGCGCGATCGGTGCTGACCGCGCTCGCGGGACGTGCGATCCCCCACCCTGTCGTCAGGTTCCGGTTGCTCATCATGAAAAGCGCTGCCATGAGCATGACGAAGCAGACGATCATAGCTGTAATCTGAATCCAGTACGCCGAATCCGGCTGCTGGACGAGGACGCTCGTCGCCGTTCCGCCGACCAGCTGGCCGAGCATAAGGCAGCATGTCGGCCACGCGACCACCCACGTTGCCGGAAGATCGAAGTTCTTCGTAAGATACGAGCACAGGCCCCACATCACCAGGTGCACGAAGCAGAAACCCACGAGTTGAAACGACTCCCCGATCGCCGGAAAAGGCTGCACTATGGCGATGAGCAGAGCCCCTGTTGCCATGATTCCGAATCCAACCTGGTAGATCAAATGGTTGAAATCCATCTTGACGAAGATGGCCGACAAAAACAGTAGAAGCGCCGCAACCACGAACGAAAGCGCATTGATTAGCACTGCCTCTGAGCTTCCCCCTTGTTCAATCGCGCTGCCGAGAAGAACGCCGAGCGCGAGTCCGTGCAAAAGCGCCGTTACGAGAAACTTGTAGGGCACGTTGAGCTCGGCTTCGAGGCCGTGCTCGAGCAGTGTCTTTTTAGGAAGGCGTCGCATCACCCGGTAGAATCCGATGGCAAGCGGCACGGGTATGGCAACGAACAGAAGCTGCCCGATAATCGTGGGGAGAAACGCGAGCGCGCATACGATGAGGGCCGATGCGAGCATGGCGACAATCCCGTGAAACAGGACCTCCTGAGGTCCGAAGTATCCGAACACCCTGCCCCATTCGAGAAGCAGACACGCCGTTCCGAGCCCGACACCGAGCGATCCGGCTCCGTAGAACGCGCAGGCCAGAGGCGTATCGAGCGATGCGCCGTACCCGTTGATCCACACGAAGCACAGCAGGGCGCCCGCCGCCATGCACCCGGCAACCGCCCCGATGTACCAGCGCTTTCCGAACAAGAAGTTGACGCGCTTGAACCACATGCCGAGGACCAGATAGGTGACAGCGCTCAGACTGACCGGCCCCACCCACGAAGGAAACAGCCATCCTGAATCGAGCTCGACCGAAGGAAAGAACAGCGGGCTCTGAAACGCCATGTTCACCCACGTCCAATACAGCATGAGCGCAACAAGCAGCGCGGGGTGCGCCGCGATGCTCGCATACAGCCGCTGCACGACGCGCGTGCGTTCCGACTGCTCGTTGATAAGGGAATTGGCTTTCATGCCAGACATCCATCTCTCTGCCGCTTGAGGGCACTCGGTGCTCCTGCAAATCGAAGGCCAGCAAGACACGATACGGGTGCGCTCCGCCCTGCCGTCGGCTTTCCTGCGCGCGCTCGCTAAGCCCAGCGTAGCAAAACGGGAACATCCGTCCTCCCCCGAGTCGGGGGAAACGGACGTTTTCGGCCTCTTCCCCCGCTGCTGGGGAAGACCATGATACCGCAACGAGGCAGACTTCCTTTTAGGGATCAGGTTGCCGATCTGCAATCCAATGGTTAACGCGATCATCGACTTGAAACCGCACGGTCATCCGTTCTCAACGGGCGGGTGGAAGAATGGAAAGCTGCAACGGCAATCCATTCTGGAAAGGAAGTGGACCAATGTTGAGGGAGGAAGAAACCATGGACAACACTAAGCACATCGAAGAGGAACCCGTTACCTGCTCCGAGAAGCGAAGCGGCATCTCACGCCGCGCCTTCTTGACCGGCGTTGCCGGCGTCGGCGCAGTTGCCGCAGTCGGCGCGCTCGCCGGGTGCAGCCCGCAGGATCAGGCGGCGACGGGAACGGGTTCGAACTCGAATACGGACGCGGGATCGACGGATTCGTCGGGTTCGACGACCACGCCCGAGGCGCCCGCCGCGCCCACTCAGATCGATAAAACCTACGACACCGATCTGCTCATCGTCGGCGGTGGCGGAAGCGGGCTTGCCTGCGCCGTTCAGGCAGCGCTCGACGGCACGAACTTCATTCTCATCGAGAAGAACAGCCAGCTCGGCGGCAATGCGAGTTTCGTCGAAGGCATGTTCGCCATCAATTCGTCGATGGCCGAAGAGCAGGGAATTCACGTAACCGCCGCCGAAATCGTGGAAGACGAGCTCGTACGCGGACAGCACCGCCAGAATGCGGCGTTCTGGCTCGACCTGTGCAACAAATCGGCAGAGAACATCGACTGGTGCCTTGACCAGGGCGTCGAATACAGCGGTACGATCGACGACTACTACGGCGGCCTGCATCCCACGTTCCATTGGTTCAAAGACGGCAAAGCCGCGGTCGGCTACGTCGAGCCCATGATCAAGCGCATCGACGATCTGGGCGTCGAGGTGCATTTGAGCACCGCCGCCACCCAGCTCATCATGCAGGACGGCAAAGTGGCCGGCGCCTACGCCGACGGCCCCGACGGCACCACCCAGTACAACGCGAGAGCCGTCGTGTTCGCAACGGGCGGCTTCGGAGGCAACCCCGACCTCATCGAGAAGCAGGGTTGGGATATCGAGCACCTCTTCGTCGTGGGCTCCCCGAATGCCGCAGGCGACGCGTACACCATGGCAATGGCCGTGGGCGCGAAGGACTTCATGCCCGACTCGTGCCAGTCGATCCTCTACAATATCCCGGCACTTCCCCCGATCGACTTCCACAACGACTCGCAGAACCCCGTGAACGGCTACTTCGGCATCGCCGCGGGCGGTCCGGTGCTCTGGGTGAACGAGCAGTGCCAGCGCTATTCCCGCGAGAATCTCACCGATGACAACCTCGTACTCCAGTGCATCCCCGGCAAGCAGAACATCGCCAACTACGTGGTATTCGACCAGAACATCTTCGACACGTACTTCGGCACGACCGACGATGCGAAGAAGATGTTCGACGATGCAGTCGAAAGCGACGGTGGCGATACGCTCGTGAAGGCCGACTCGCTCGAAGAGCTTCCTGCGGCGTTCGATCTCGATAAAGACGCGTTCATGGCGACGGTCGACCGCTACAACGAGCTCTGCGAACTGGGCACCGACGAGGATCTCGGCAAATCCCCCGAAGATATGATCGCCATCGAAACCGGTCCGTTCTACATGGCCAAGCTCGGCTACAGCTACTTCTTCGAGTGCGGCGGCGTCACGACTGACATCGAGCGCCGGGTGCTCGACGACAACCATGACCCGATTCCCGGCCTGTATGCGATCGGCAACGACGGCAACATGAACTACCGCCACGTGTACACGATCAACATGCCCGGCACTGCCTTCGGCAACCAGGTCAATTCCGGCCGTGAAGCCGCCCAGAACGCAAAGACGTATCTGGCAGGATAAGGCGAACCTAGCACGCACGTCTGCACAAAAGGCAGCATCCATCGCGGATGCTGCCCTTCGTTGTTTGACGAGAGCGTCGCACGCTTCCTCTATGCGAGTTTTGTCCTGCGGATGGTCGAGTTGCTGGTCACAGTAATACTCGCCATAATGGACAGGCTCCCGTCCAAGAAAGACAAGGAGCCCCATAACTAGATCCGAACCGCCGAGGCGATCCGAGAGCCGTGCGGAGCCAACAACTCCGTGCGGCTCGACCGCTAGTATACGAAAAAATCCCTCAGTCGCCAACGGGTAAATCGAGAAATTCTGCAGACCACCCCTCTCGCTCGTCGACTCGATCCTCCATGCTATAATCAATTTAGTTTGACTATCAAAGTATTATTACGGCGCTCAATTGAGCGGGCAGAAGAACGGAGCATCATGGGTTGCGCGATCATCGGCTGTGGCAAATCCCTCCCTGCGCTAGAGGTCCGAAACGACGAGCTGCGCGCTCTCGTAGACACCAACGACGAGTGGATAACCACCCGTACCGGCATCAAAAGCCGCCATATCGCCGTGAGCGAATCCAACGCCGATCTCGGCGAGGCCGCTGCACGCCGAGCGCTCGGTTGGATGTGTGGCGGATTTGCGGAGTGCCGTATCGATGCGGCAGACATCGACCTGATCGTATGCGCCACGGTCACGCCCGATGCGGTAGTGCCCTCTGCAGCTGGGTTGTTGCGCCGTCGGTTGGGGCTCACCCGAGCCGTAGCGTTCGATCTGAACGCCGCATGCTCCGGATTCGTGTACGGACTCACCGTAGCCGAAAACATGATGGCCGCCTCGGCTCCATCCACCGCGGGCGCTGCGGGGCGCAACCCCGTGCGTCGTGCACTCGTGGTAGGATCCGAACGCCTCACCCGCCTCACAAACTGGTCCGACCGCAACACATGCGTCTTGTTCGGCGATGGTGCCGGCGCTGCCGTTCTGGAGTGGGACGATGCGCGCCCCGGAATCATCAGCAGCTATATCGTTAACGAAGACGATGCGACCAATGCTCTCACCTGCGCCATGTCCTTCGATGCACCGCAACCTTTCGACGAAAACGGCATATCGCACACAGCCGCCCGATCCGACGATCCCGGACTTGCGCGAACCGATGCCGAGCTGGGCATAACCGAACTCGTCGAAGCAGGTAGGCCGCGGCAGACGCTTTACATGAGCGGTCAGAAGGTGTTCAAATTCGCAGCCGAAGCAATGACGGTAGCCGTTCACCAAACGCTCCAGCGCGCAAACCTTTCGCTTGACGACATCGCCTGCGTCGTGCCGCATCAGGCAAACGAGCGCATCATCAAGTACGCCGCAAAGAAACTCGGCAAGCCGATGGACTTCTTCCAACTGTCCATCGAAAACACCGGCAACTCGTCAGCAGCGAGCGTACCCATGGCGCTCGCCGATGCGTACGCCGAAGGCCGCATCCGCCCTGGCGATAAGGTAGTCCTCGTCGCTTTCGGCGGCGGCTTCACGTCGGGTGCCGTGCTGTTCGAGGCGTAAGAACGCCGATGCACTGCGGGTCTGCCCGAGAAGGACGGCTCGCAGCGCACTTGGCCCGAGGACGCAACAGCGCCTTCATACAGAAGGAGCTGTTCATTACGAACAATACGGTGAAGGCGCATGTGAAACACATTTACCAGAAGCTCGGTGTCTCGAGCCATCAGGAGCTAATAGACTTGGTAGACGGAGAAAAGCGGTAGCCCAAGCTATCGCGGCTCGTGTAATCCATGATAGAAGCAAGGTTTCCTGATCGGAAGCTTCATCGGTTACGATAACCTGAATTCCCCCGCATCGTCGGAAGGCCCCGGTCGGGGCCTTCCGCATCATCTGCAGAACTTGGTTCGTTTACGCAATCGGCTCGTCGAACGTGCCCATGATCTGCTTGACGGCGAGAATGCCGCCCGTCGCCGCGCGGGAAAGAGAGAAGCCGCCGAATCCGACCACGGGATAGTCGTAGCCGAAGAACGAGCCCTGCACGTTGCCGGCTGCGTACAAGCCCTCAATGGGCTCGCCTGCCTCGTTGAGCACCTGGCAATGCTCTTCGCATGCAAGGCCGCCGCACACCGCAAGCTTTGCGGGCATGCGTTCGATGGCGTAGAACGGCGCATCCTTGATGCCGTTGAACACAAAGAATTTGCTGTCCATGCCGAAATCCTCATCGAACCCCTTGTCGACCAGCTCGTTGTAGCGCTCGATCGTAGCCTTGAGCTTTGTCGCATCGAGCCCCGCTTGCTTTGCTAGATCGTCGATCGTATCGGCCTTGAGGATCTGCCCTGCTTCAACCCCCGCCTCGAGCGCTTTTGCATCGCCCGGACGGCCTCCGTTCGTGTATTCGGTTGCATGCTCAAGCAGATGCGAATCGATGATCTGGAATGCGCGGTGCTCGGGCTGCATCGCCACCGCGGTAGCAAGGTGCTGGTAGCCGACGTTCTCGTTGGTAAACCGCTCGGCGTTGATGTTCACGTGGAGCCACGGCACAGCCGAAAACGGCGCCGCCCCCTGCGGCAGTGGGCTCGGGTCGAAGTGCATCATGAGACCAACCGACGGCAAATCCATCTTGGCGCCTGCCCACATCCCCATCTTGTGGCCGTCTCCCGTATTGCACGGAACCGCATGCAGTGTGGGGATATCGAGCATGATGGGACAGTACGCTTCGAGCATCTCATCGTCATCGGAGATGTCACCTGTGCAGAGCACCACACCCTTCGAGGCATTCACCTGCACGTACCCGCCGCCCTTCTTCTCGCCAACAGCGCCCTTGACCGCTCCCGCCTCGTCAACGACGAGCTGCACAGCAGGCGTATCGAAGAGGAACTGCACGCCGTTTTCCTCGGCCTTCTCGCCCATCGCCTTATACAGATCGGCGAAAGCCTTGTAGCGGGTGGACATATCGTTGTCATAGAGCCAGCGGTACGCCACGTATCCGTCGACGATGGCGGGAGACGCCTGCGGTTCGGGGATGTTCTCGATGATGAGCTTCGAGCATTCGCCCGTGCGCTCGAGCACGTTTCGCACAAGCGTCAGGTTCGCCTTACCGTTCGCAAGATCGGCGAACGCCTGCATGGTCGACGGAATATCCCACTTGATGCCCTGCTCGGTACCCCATTCGTTGTTCCAGGTGCCGAAGCCCTGACCGTTCGTCTGCACCGACGCCTCCTTCTGCATGACGACCGTGCTTATGCCTTCAAGCCCTGCATACATGGCAGCGGGCACGCCTGCGGCTCCCGCGCCGATGATGAGCACGTCGCAGTCGATTGTCTCGGCGATGTCGGTGATGGGCTCGGGTTTAACCGACCAGCTCCACCGTCCTTGCATCTGGCCACCCGTATCAGCGTCTGCACCTGCGCTCGGCGCATCCGCTTTCGCCGGCGCGCTTTGCGATGCGCAGCCAACGAGCCCGGCTCCCGCTACAACCGTTCCCGTCGCAAGCGCCCCTTTGAGAAAGCTTCTCCTCGATATGGTTTCCTTAATGATTTCCTTCATGGTTCCCTCCTGAGATCGCTGTCGCTTCGGCCGCTTTCGATTCCGCAAGCCGATGGTCACATCGTAGAAGCCTGCACTCGCACGCGCATCGCCCGGTCTCGTCCGATGCGGGGGGATTTTCGAAAACGCGTCTCCCCCCTTCGGGCAAAACAGGGGGGATTTTCTTATCCGCGCCTACTAGAACAACCTCCGTACCGTATAATCTCTTGAGTTGATTTACGCGATACAGGGAGGTTCGCGTGATCCAGGATGGCACGAAAAGCCTGATCGATAGGCTATGGGATAAGATTCCACCCACCCCGTTCTGCTTTTTGGGCATGGGTATCTTTCGCGTATGGACGGGAACGGTCAACGATAGCGCAGCGTTTCCGCTCGTCGATTTCAGCACATACGGATACTTCGATATCGTGACCGCCGTGTTCCTTGTATGCCTTGCCGCGCTTTCGCGCTGGATCGTTCCGCTGTGCAAGAAACCGTTTATCTTCCCCATCACGGGACTGCTCATGATAGCGTGCGCGTGCATGCGGTTCTACACCGTGCTCCACCCCGAACTCGCGCCTGCGCTCACCACCCCGGCGCTCTTCCTCGGCGCGTTGGGCGTCGGGCTCATCCTCATGCTCTGGTCGGAATTTTATGGCTGCATCAACCCGCTTCGCGTGGCATTGTACTATTCGGCGGGCATCATCGTGAGCGTGTTCATCCTCTGGATTTTCAAGGGGCTCTCGTTCTATTGGCTGTGGGCGGGAACCTGCATCGTGCCCGTCGTCTCCCTCGGCTGCTTGTGGCGTTCGTACAAAACGCTTCCCGAAGACGAATACCCCCACGCAAGCTGGGGAAAGTTCTCGTTTCCCTGGAAACCGATCCTCGTCGTATGCCTGTACTCGTTCGCGTTCGGGCTGCATGAAAGCATCTTCCACGGTTACTTGAGCTACAGCGCCGGCGAAGGCGATCTGTTTGCAGCTCTGTTCGTGTATTTAGGCATCATGCTGCGAAGGGAAACGTTCAATTTCTCGCTTATATGGAAGTCCGCGATGCCGCTCATGCTGCTTTCGCTCGTGCCGTTCGGACTGCTGTTTCCCGGCGGCTCCTGGCTCACCGACGTGAGTGCCGTGACAAGCTACACGCTTTATACCATTCTGATCGTGGTGATCCTCAGCAACCTCTCCTACCGCTACGGCGTGTGCGCGCTCTGGATCTTCGGTATCGAGCGAGCCGTGCGCCTGATCGCGGTTCAGGCCGGAATCGGAGCGAGCCAGTTCATCTGGATAGCCGACACGCCCCAAAGTGCCGCCTTCGTACCGACCACCGTCATCATCGCCATCATCATCACCGTCGTGACGAGGTTTTTCTTCTCCGAGCGGCAGCTTTCCTCGCCCTGGGGCGTCCTTTTGAAGCAACCGCTCGACAAGAACCGCGAAGAGTACCTCGAGAAGAACCGCATCGGCATGAAATGTCGCGAGCTCGCGAAACAGTACGACCTCACCACCCGCGAAGAGGAGATTTTGCTCCTACTCTGCATGGGAAAGAAGCCCGCGGCGATAGAAGATGAGCTCTATGTGGCGAAGAGCACGGTGAAGACCCATATCAAGCACATTTACCAGAAGATGGGCCTTCACTCGCGCGAAGAGCTGTTCGAACTCGTGGGCGTTAACCCACGCGAAACGGGGCCCTCGGCATAGGGCGCTCGGGCAAAGCGCACTGGGCCTTAGCGCAATATGACCTGCCAGTTCGGGGTAGGTAGGGTATTTCAATCGCCGCTTTCCCGTTCGCCCACATAGCGTTCGAGACGCTTGAAATCACAGCAGACAGCGCTCATGTGGGGGTCTTCGCCCGACGTGGCCCTGTGGTAGACATGCTGTGCTTTCGAGATGATGCGCTTGGCTTTGCGGTTGCAGTAGACGAGTTCTTCGAGCAGAAGACGTTTACGTTTGTAATCTTCGAGGTTGAAATCCTTAACCGTCCCATATCTGCTTCCAATCGGTGTATGCAGGATACGTATCGAAGATACTACGACCCGATCCGCACGCCCGCTTCCGGCATCTGCACACCCGCAAGCAAGCTCCGCGCTAGTGCGCGCTCTTCACCCAACCCAGGTACTCGGCCCTGATAGGCAAGCCGAGCGCTTCGGCCATGGCACGCAAATCGTCATCGGTTACTGCGAAATCGATTGCATCGCCACCGTTTGCGGCACGGGCGGCAAGGTAGATGCCCGCTGCCTTCTCGATCGTATCCATGATGCCGAACGCAGTGTCGAAATCGGGACCCGTCGTAAACGTGCCGTGCTGCGACCAGACAACCGCAGGATGCGTTTCCATTTCCTTGCTTGTAGCGACGGCGATATCCTGGCTCCCAGGAACCATCCACGGCACGGCACCGACTCCGCTCGGCAGCACAATGGCGCATTCGGTCATGCTCTTCCATAAAAGCACCGAAAGATCGCGGCTGTTCGGCTGTTCGAGCAGCGTCACGGCGATGAGATTCGGGGTATGTGCATGGTAGACGACGCGGTTCTCGCCGTTCGTGACCGCCTTGCGCACGGCATGGATCATGAAGTGGCTCGAAAACTCGCTCGTAGGCCGCCCGTTCGGCAAGCCCCACACGAGCCGCCACGCATCGCCCGCCGCAGATATCTCGACGATTCCGATGTTCTCGGACGGATCGAGGGGAATGGTGCGGAAGTGCCGACCTGCTCCAGTGACGAGGAAGTACTCGCCGCGCAAGCTATCGGCCTGAATGCCCATGGGCACCCACTCCCCCGGCGTCTCGGCGAAAAACGAACGGCACGCAGAAACCTCTTCGGGCTTCATGCGGTAGCTCAGGTTACCGCCGTTGCTTTCGTGCCAGCCCTTGAGCCAGCCGTCATGGCACAGGCGCGTAAAGGCTTTGACGAATGCACGCTGCTCGATGGAAGTCTCGGATACGACGGTACGGGCTTTCGAAATGCCCTTATCGAAAAGGCGCGCAGCGTCGTCGAAGAAACTTTGAGCGCTTGAAGGCTGCGCGTTCTGGGGGTTCTGGGAGGTCTGGTTGTCCATACGGTCTCCTCACGTCGAAGGTGCCTGCCGCATACGTGCCGCAGGCCGTCTTCGATCATGGTACCGCAGAAACACAAAGTCGTGCGGCTACTCGCTGCACCTCGACAAAAACGCCTTGGTACGCTCGTTTCTCGGATCGTTCACGAGGCTTCTCGCATCGCCCTCTTCAACGATCACACCGCCCTCCATGAAAATGATGCGGTCGGCCACATCGCGTGCGAAATTCATCTCATGTGTGACGATGACCATCGTCATATGCTCGGCCGCCAAGTCGCGTATGACCTTCAGAACCTCTTGGGTAAGTTCGGGGTCGAGCGCGCTCGTGGGTTCGTCGAAAAACAGCACGTCGGGATTCAAGGCAAGCGCACGAGCAATGGCCACCCGTTGTTGCTGTCCGCCCGAAAGCTCGCAGGGCACCATGTCCTCTTTGCCCACAAGGCCCATCTTTGAAAGCAGTGTGCGCGCATGCGCCTCCACCTCGCCTTTCGGGCGCTTCTGCACATGAATCGGTGCATCGACGATATTCTTCATGACCGTGTAGTGCGGAAACAGGTTGAAGTTCTGGAACACGAGCCCGAAGCGCGTCTTCGCTTCCCTTTGTTCGGTCTTTCCCGCATACACCGCTCTACCCGCCGCGTCGCTTTTCGCAACGACGAGGTCGCCGTAGGCAAGCGTTCCACCGTCAAGCGTTTCCAGAAGCGTCATGCAGCGCAGAAGCGTCGATTTTCCGCCGCCCGACGGCCCGATGACGGCGACCACTTCACCCTTGTGCACTGCAAGCGAAATGTCTTTGAGCACCGGGGTGTCGCCGAAGCTCTTCCGGGCATTGTCGATCGAAACGACGGTTCCATCAGTGTGCATGACAGCTCTCCTCGCGCTTCCGGGCTAATCGTGGTAGTAGTTCATGTTCTTCTCGATGCGGGTCAGTATCATCTCGACGATGAAGTTGAACACCCAATAGATCACGCCGGCGATCACGTACGGGATCATGCTCACCTGCGACGCGGCAAGCGCCTTGGCCTGCGAGAACATTTCCATAATGCCGAGGACGAACGCGAGCGACGTATCCTTTACGAGCGTGATGATCTCGTTTCCCATGGCGGGAAGGATGCGCTTGATCACTTGGGGCAGCACGATTTTCATGAACGTTTGCGCCCGCGAATAGCCGAGCACGCTCGCCGCCTCGTACTGACCGCGCGGAATGGACTGGATGCCGCTGCGGTAGATTTCGGCGAAGTACGCCGCATAGTTGATGATGAACCCGATAGAACAGGCAATGTACTTCCAATCGGGTCCCAGCTGGAGTCCGAACAGGTAGTACGGGCCGAAGCAGAGTGCCATGAGCTGGAGCATAAGCGGCGTGCCGCGCATGACCGAAATGTAGAAGCGCGTAATCCAGGCGATGGGCTTGAACCTGCTCATACGGCCGAATGCGACCACGACTCCGAGCGGCAGCGCTCCGATGAGCGTGGTGAAGAATATCTGGGCTGTGAACAGCAATCCCGAAAGCAGGATCTCCATCATCGTCGCAAATTCCACCGTTCAGCCTTTCTCAACGCAAGGACGGGCGAGGAATGCTCCCCGCCCGTTCGCCATCTTCAATCCGCATGCGCACCGCGCGCGGCATTCCAGCGCGCACCTCTGCATGGTTCTACTTGAGCACCCAGTTGTCGTAGGATACACCAAACTCGGCGTACTTGTCGCACAATTCCTTGACGGTGCCATCGTCGTACATGGCCTTAAGGGTTTCGTTGATCGTGTTGGCAAGCTCGGTATCGCCCTTCTTGAAGCCGACGGCATAGTGCTCGGTCGACAGCGGGTCGAGCTGCATGTAGGCATCGGGCTTCGCTGCCATCTGGTAGGCCGCAATCGAAAGGTCGCAGGCTACCGCATCGACCATGCCCGATTCGAGCTGCATGAACGCGTTGTTGTAGTCGCCGATGGTCTGAAGCTCTTTGAGCGATTCTTTGAGAGCGACCATATCGGCGTTCTCATCATCGTTGAGCACGTCGAGCGCAGCCGAATCCACCTGCGTGATGACGGTCTTGCCCGCAAGATCGTCGAGCGACGCGATACCGCTGTCAGCCTTCGCGACCACAACCTGCTCGTTGAGCATGTACGGCTCGGAGAACAGATAATCGTCCTCACGGCCCTCCATGGTAAAGCCGTTCCAGATGCAGTTGATGGATCCACTGTTCAGAAGCGCATCCTTAGCATCCCAATCGATGGGTTCGAGCTTGAGCTCCCAGCCGTTGCGATCGCAGACCTCCTTCGCCATATCGAGGTCGATACCGGTGAAGTTTCCATCGTCGCCGACGAATCCGTAGGGCGGATAGCCCTGGTCGAAGCCGACCGTAAGCGTGAACGCCTCGGTGCCTGCGGCATCGCCTGAACTGTCGCCCTCGCTCTTCGCCGGCGCATCGCCGCCCGAGCAGCCGGCAAGCAGTGCGGCCGACAGGCACAGCACACATGCCATACCGATGATGGTCAAAAGCTTTTTCTTCATGTCCTGCTTCCTCCGTGTTGTCTCTCGCATCGGTGCGAATCTTCGTTTTCGCCTTCGATTGGGCAACGATCCGTCGAAACCGCTCGATCGGAGTCGGTACCCGCCGCGAAGATCCGCGTAGATGCTGCACCTTCCCTATCGCTTTACCACTCTACTTCTTTACTGTGCTAAAGCACCACGAAGTATAGCATACCGAACGTGCTAATGATGAGAATCGCGCGCCGAGATTCGGGCGACGGCGATGCGCGCGCGGCGGGAGCGTACGGACGGATGGCGTCTGCTGGAAGCGCAGGCTTTGTCCCGCTATACAGCCCGATTTCTAGCGGGCGTGCATCCGCGAGAAATCGATGGGAGCAACCTCGGTGCGCCACATACAGCAAAGTTTCCCGTCATCGGTATCGCTCGACGGTTCGATTAGCTCGACTTTGTGCGCGCCTTTATACGACCAGAACCCCCCGACGTTGTACACCTTCCCGGCATCCCATCCGAGGTGGATGAGCAGCTGCTTCATCTGGCCTGCGTACCCGCCCGCCCCGCACAGCAGAAAGATCGCCTTATCTTTCGGAAACAGGTCGTCAAGCAGTGCTTCCGATTCCCAGTACGCGGGAACAGCAGTCGCGATTGAGCCGTCCTCGGCCCATTCGACCATCCACGCAGCAGGGCCGTCGTACGCGTTTGCCACCGGCAAAGGCGGAAGCGTCGCAACAAAGGGAAACGGAACGACCTTGAAACCCTCGATAGTCGCTGTGAGATCGGGGTCTCCCCCCATGGAGGCGTAATCAGCGGGGTCGAACAGCATGCGTACATCGCGGTACGCCACATCGTCGCGACCAAGCCATTCGTCGATCGTATCGACGGTGATCGCGCGATCGATGCCGAAGTCGCTTTCCGGATTGGGATCGGCCGGCGGCAACGCTTGAGCCGCATCGAGCGAGGGGGCGTCCTGCGTACCATCCCGATCCGACGATCCGCCATCGGAAGCAGTTGAGGCGTCCCGAGCATCGCGCGGAGAACTCGAGCCGCAGCCGACGGCCAGCGCTCCTCCTATCGTAGCGACCCCCGTCGCAAAAGCTCCTTTAACAAAGCTTCTTCGATCCAAGTCACTCACCTCCGACAAGCGCGTTTTCGACAGCCTCTTTCAACCCCATGCTCGTTACCGTAGCGCCGGCAACTCCATCGACTTCGAACGTGCCCGCTTCGGCCATCCTCTTTGCCAGCGTTTCGAGCGCAGCACCTCCGATGTCGGCATACTCGCTTTGGCGAAGCACCTCTACCGAACGCACGGCGCCTCCTTCCGAAGAGACTTTCACCCACAGTGGACCGCCGAGACCTTCACCTACCCCCATCGACTCGCCCAACGCGAGCCCTTCGGCATCGGGCTTTTCGTCGTAGACGGAAACCTCCCCCGATCCCGGTCCGCACGCCAACCCGTCCGAAGCGATATCGAACGCATCGTCCTTGTGCGCTGCGGCTTCTTCACCGGCGATTTTTCCGAAGACGATGCATTCGGAAAGATTACCGCCGCCTTGGGCGTTGCGTGCCATGATACTTCCGAATTCGCCTGCGGCATACAGATGCGGTATAGGGGCATCATCGCAGTCGAGCACTTCGGCGCGAGCCGTGCGCTCGGGTCCCCCGTTCGTGCTGACAACGGAGGGGAATACCCGGACCGCATAGTACGGTCCCTCGCCAAACGCCCGCATGGCCTCGGCTTTACGCCCGAGCGGATCCGCTCCCGATTTCGCAGCGCCGTTAAACGCCTCGATGGTCGCCGAAAGAGCAGCTGCGTCGAGTGAAAACGCATCCGCAATGCCCCAGAGCGTATCGGACTTGACTACCTTGCCCGATTCGACTTCCGCCGCAAGATCCCCGCTCCAATTAGGAAAGGGCTTGGCAAGAGAGCCCTCCGCCATTGCCTGGCGCTGAGCCTCGTCGAACACGAAGACGTTCGTATCGGGGCGAGGGGGAACAACCCACGTTCCGCCAACGAGCACGCGCCCATGGCGCTGCTCGAGGTCCTCGGCAATATAGCGCTTCGCATCTCCTCCGATCAACACGACCGACCCAGTCGTGAAGAACTCGATGGAGTCGCCTATGCTGCGCATGCGATCCTCTTCAGGCGCAAGTCCCACGCCTCCGCTTTTCCACGCGTTCATATGCCAGAGCTTCGCACCGACCGCCTGGGCCATCCGCACGCCGTCGCCTTCGTTGTAGAGCGTTCCCACCGGCAGCCCCTTCGGCGCATCGATGGTCTGCTGAATCAACGAAACGTTGTTCTCGTATCCACCGGGTGCCATGATCACGCCGCCGCGAGCGGCGATGTTGAGCTTTTTTCCCTCATGCTCGATTTCCACACCGACGATTGCCTTTGTGTCCGGGTCTTGGATAAGTGCCGTAACAGGGGACGAATACCAGCAGTCGATGCTATCCTTGCGGGCCACCACGCTCTTTTTGAGGAAGCGCCACAAAGCCGCATCGTTGATCGACGTGCCGATGAGGTTTGTGCGAATAGCCGAAGCGCCAGGCAGCTCGGGAAAATCGACGGATAGACGCGGGAGGTTGTCGAGGGCGGGGATAACCGCAGAGGCTATCGCGGGAGCCTGAGGCGAAGGCATGGGAGGCGCATCCTCGGATACGCCATCCAAGCTTGCGCCGCACTTCTTGCAGTTCGTCGCATCGAGGCTGTTCGACGCCCCGCACTTCGGACAGATGATCGTGCTTTCAGCATCGACGCTCGGGGGTCTAAAACACATGGGGCATCCTCCTTACGTGCGCTCGCGGTTCGCCGCGATCACGCTGATGTCTTCGTCGGTCACGTCGGTCACGTCGAGCAGCTCGGATGGGTCGAGGCCCCATCCGATAAGCGTATCCCGTAGAGCGCACAAGCCCTCGGCATACACATCCACAACGTCTTCGGGCACCGAGTACCCGCTGCAGAGCGCCTGATGATACGCAACGGCCTCATCCTTATCCTCTGCCGAAACGAAGAGCTGGGAACTGTACCTGCTGTTCCCGCCTTCGCTGCCTTCGGGCGCTTTGTCGGTGACAAGGACGCTCGCACCGCTTTCCGCAGCCGAAATGGCCGCAGCGGCCCCGGCCGCGCCGAAGCCGACCACGACGACGTCGAAGGCGCCGTCCCAGGATATCTCTTCCAGTGCAGCCGGTCTCGAAGGCTCCGATTGACCCGATGTGCACGATCCCAACACCGCGGTGCCCAGACCCCCCAATCCGACTGCTGCACTCACCTTGAGAAACGTTCTGCGCGAAGTCGTCGGCTGTTCCATGGCTTCCTCCATACCGTATCGCGTATCCGACGCCGCTACTGCACCAGCGTCGCCACCGCGTTTGCCACCACATCCGCATGCAATCCTGCCATAAGAATCAAAAACCGCAAGGCGCACCCGCCCAGAAGGGCACCAGCCGCACCGACAACGGCAAGGCTATCGGAGCTTTTCGAACGCATCGCCAAACCGACGACAGCCGCAATCAAAGGAAGCGCCAATCCGCATGCCACCACAAGCCCCCAGAAGTACGGGGCAAGCGCTCCCCCGATGAGCAGTTCGGCCGATGCACTGCCTGCAGCCGCAACCGCAGCGCTTGCGGCACCACCGGCGAGCATGGTGTTCAAAAGCACGAACAGCACAACGAGCTCAGCAACCACCAAAACGATCACGCACCGCTTAAGCAGTGTATGGGCTTTATGCGATTGAGGGGTTCCCGCACGCTTGCGGCCGAGCGCAACAGCGATGATTTCGACGAGCGCAACGCCCGTATCGAGTGCCGAAACCGTAAACAGACAGGGCAGCAGAAGCGTATTCCACAAAGGTACCCCCGGCGCCGACATGAGAAGCACGCCTGTGTACACCGCCACGACAAGACCCAGCACGATACCCAAAACCGCAAGGACGGTGCGCGCTGTTTTCAGCCTTTTCGAAGCCTTCTTCCATTTTTTGGTGAGCACCGCTACAAATTTACCCGTTGTCAGCAGAGCCATGAGCCCGAACACGATAACGGCCGCAAACACCGCCCACGCGCCGAATGTCATCCACGACGATCCGTTGCTGAAGCTCTGCCATAAAAGCATGCCGCGCAGCGGATTCGTCAACTCGGACAAAAGCAGCAGCAACCCGACGACCAAACTGATAGTTGCCGCCCACGCTGCTATGCAAATCGTTTTCTCGTTGTTCTTTCGATCGTAGAAATACAGCACGGCAGCCGTCACGAACGCGCCTGCGCCCATGCCTCCCAGAAACAAATACAGGGCTGGCTGCCACCCCCAAACCGATTGCAATTCAGCCATCGATTACCTCCTCGTTTGCTTATCGAGCACATACCGTTTCATCTGCATCACGATCCGTACGCGCCTATTGCAGCAAATACGAAGGGCCCGTGGGCGAATCGATCTGCTTTGCTCTTCCGCCCGATCCAGCCATAAGCTCCTCGAGCGTGCCGTAGTGCAGTGCACGGAATTTGCATGCCCTCACGCAATAGGGCTTCTCACCTAACGCGACGCCCGCAGAAAGGCAGCAATCGCATTTGTCCATACCTACGGACGTATAATGAGGGACGCTGAAAGGACACGCCTGGTAGCAGTACTTGCATCCGATGCAGCGATCGGGATCGACCGATACGACGCCGCCGTCGCCCTTGGTTATCGCGCGGGCAGGGCACACTGTCGCACACGCGGGCTCTGCACAGTGCATGCATCCGGTGGAAACGTACACGGTCTGGCTCGAAGCGGTCGTATACTGCGTTACCGTTCGGCGCGCTGGTACGTTTTCGGGCGTGTTGTTAGCACGGCGGCATGCCTGCACGCACTCTTGGCAATCGACACAGTTCGACGTGCGGACCAGAAAACCGTACTGGTCGCCGCTTTGAACCGCAGCAGAGCCTTTCCCGTCTTGCGCCAAAGCCTGATCATGCGGCAAGGCCAACGCGCCGCCCGCGAGAGCCGACACGCCAAGCACGGCAGCACCCTGCAAAAGGGTACGCCGCGGAATACTCGTATCGTCTTGCATGTTTTCTCCATTCTCTTACAAAGCGTTGACCGTCTTGGTTCGACGAAACAAAGCTTTTCGCATTCAACGCGTTTGTGCGCCGAGTGCTCGATGCGCAGTATATAATTGCTTATGCACGCGCACCGACCCATCGAAAGGAGCCCCATGATCGCCCCCGTCCAAGGTAAAGTCGGCCAACCTGTCACCTTCGAAGGTTATGCCGATGACTACGGCAACCATATCGTCGCTCTCGAGTTCTCTCTTGACGGCGGTAAAACCTGGGCCGTGCAAGACACGAGCGATTCGAACCCCGATCTCATGATCCACTGGACGTACACCTACACACCCGAAGAAGAGGGAACGTATCAGCTCAAGGTTCGCTCCGTCACCGAAGATGGGCGGAGAACCCCTTTAGCAGCCGTCGCCGATCTCTACGTAGAGGCATAAGGCACGTCGTTTATCGTATTTTCAACGGGCCTCGCGTGGCAAATCGCTCACGCGAGGCCTTTTTGCTCCGGGAATCAGCCCCGAATAGAACTGTTTAACCAATCGCAGAGCGAACGCGATGAGGCGCTATCCGACCGAGGCTGAGAGCAAACCAACGTTGGGACTGTTGGGATATTCCCTGTTCTCGCCAGGATTCGGCGGAACCACCTCTTCGGTCGTAACACGAATCTCGGTGATATCGCGCACAAAGTAGTTCGCAGAAGCACCGGCCATCCATAGCTGGTTGTTTCCGCCAACCGAAGCCGACAGGTCCTCGCCGTTGATCTCGAATGAAATCACGCTGTGACGGCCCACCACGTACGCGAGCGGCATCGAAACCTCCGTGCCATCCGATGATATGAAAGCGATCGTGTTCACGTCGGCATGGGCACCGGCGCGGCCTACGAGATAAGAAACTGGAATGCCCTTGACGTCGGCCGTGATGATAGCTTTGCCATCGGAGGGGTTACCGCCGCACGAGCACGTCATTGTTTTCTGAACTGCCTGCTCCTGAGCGAGTTCGTCGACGGTAGCCGTAAAGGCGTTGTCGACATCACCGGAGACCGAGAGCTTCCACTGCAAGGGGTTGACCTCCGCGAAGTCGGTCGTTGCGTTGCACAGTGCATTCGTCGCCGTGCGAAACACATCGCGGATGACGGAATTCGGCGTGATGGTCGTCTGATCCCACGCGAACCGACCCTCCGCAGCATCCGCAGCAGTATACGCGCTCGAACTTTCACCCGATTGCTCAATGGATGCATCAACGTTTTGCGCCTGGTCGATTGCTGCATCGTTCGGGGTGGCCGCCAAGGCGGGAGCCGCACCAGCGAGCAACATCGAAGTCGCTGCTACCGCACTGACGGCTATCTGTTTTTTGTTTGCCATGAATGTCACCTCCGCTATTTCACGTTCAGCAAGAACTGGGTATTGATGCCGTTCACGCGCTCTGCTCCGTCAGGCTGGATGCTCGTCGTACGGATGTCGAGCAGATAGGCACCCTCGCTCGGCGGCGTGAACTTCATACGCCAATACGTCCAGTACTGAGGATCATTGTTCGGAGTCTCAAGCGTCGTCCACGTTTGGCCGTGATCCCAGGAGAACTCGACCTTCTGGATAGGCTCGTCGAATGCATCGGCAAAGCCTTCCAGGGTAAGCTCGGTGCCAGCCGCTCCTTCGAGCACAACGCCTGAGGGGTAGTTGAGCACCGCGCTGTTAGGTTTATCGGCAGGAGCGCCGTCGAGACCCGCATCTTCGAATCCGCCGAGGAAGTAGCCCGATGCGGTGAGGTCTTCGGTCGTCTCGATGAAATTGACGCCCGTGCTCACCTTGAACACGCCGCCTGCAGCCGATCCGCCCGCAGTCCAAACGGAGCACGGATAACCCTGGGTGTTCGGCAGCGTTTCACCGTTCATTTCGATGACAAGCAGCGAATCGTTCTCGGTCATCGCCGTGAAGGGGATGTTGTAGGTTTTGCCGACATTGGGATACGGATCCTCGGTCAAGAACTCGACGGCGTTTACACCGTTCTTGGGTTTGACGTAGTCGATGATGGCCTGCATGGGCACGCCTGTTACTTCGTTCTGCGTGATGACGGCATTGCCCGCACCGTTGATCGTGCACTGCTGCTTCATGACGGAGGTTTCGGTTCCGAACTTCTCGACGAGCTCGGGAAGCGTCATCGAGATCGGGTTCTCGACCTCGCCGCCGACCGTGAACACCCAGTTGTCGAACAGCTCGGGATCCATGAAGCTGTCGTCGGTGCGCCAGTTGCTCGGATAGAAATCGCCGTACTGCTTGATGCTCTTGTAGAACACGTCGTCGAGTTCGGTTACGGTATCCTGATCGTAGGTCACCGAAAGGTCGGCCTCGCTTGCCGCAACATCGGTGATACCTTGGTACAGGTTGTACTTTTCGTAATCCCAGCGTGTGAAATCGCCGTTCTCGTCAACATAGTGGCACGAATCGCAGGTACCGCCCCTGTTCTCGAATAAGTCGTTGCCCAAGTGCGTCCCATGGATGCTCGTACGCAGCGGATTCGCCCAGATGTGACATGCGAAGCAGGTGGATACCGTTATCTCCGTCGGATAACCGCTGAAAATGGTTCCATGGTACGTATCCATCATCATGAGCGCATCCTCAAGCGTATGGCACGAGGTACACCCGCGGTCGTCGGCGTTCAGGTAGCTGATGTTCCAGCCCTTATCGTCGCTCGGAACAGGCTGAACCGTAAAGCCGTTGCGGTCGACGTAGCTGAACGGTACGTTCTTCTCTGCATTCTCCGCATCGAGGTTCTGATTGATGCCGCTCGGAAACTCCGCGACGTTGTCCTTGTATCTTCCCTCGGCGGCGTAGTCAACCGTCGCCGCTCCCGTCTCAGGTGTCTCGGCAGCCTCCTCGTTCACCGTAGCCGCATGAGAGCAGCCTACCATGGCGAAAAGAGCGAGAGCGATCGCCACCGTGGATAGCTGAATCTTTCGATTCGCGATGAAGTGCTTCATCCCTTCCATTTCTCTCCTTCCCGTATGCGTTCACAACAAACAAAAAAGATGAATTCTCGTCGCATCCTCCCCCTTGTCCATCTTCCGGCTTTTCTCAGCGGATCGGATAGCAGCTTCCGATCGGTGCCCTTCGGTTCGCCGCGAGAAGAACCGCAGGTGAGAAGAGAGCCTAAACGCACATTTCCCAGTGTTTTGGATACGATTCCGCTCTAAAACGCAAGCCCGTTTGCATCCTGTCCACTGATTTTCCATCGATATAATATCATATATCATACAAATACATGATACTTATCGTAGTATCGTATGATTCTTTTTTAAGGATAATAGGAAGAACGTCCTAAGGGCGGGTTGCCACGCACCCGTCGCATGCATCTGTCGTGTTTCCTCATCGATGAAAGGTCGTCGGAGAAAACAAGCGCCGTGATCGAATACATCGTCCGATCGCGGCGCTTCATTGATTGCTTGGAGCCTTGAGGCTCAAGGAGATACGGTAACCTAGCGTTTCGTGATCTTTTCCAAACCCTCGAACGCTTCGGATAGGGCGCTTGGGATCACTACGAGCCCCCCTTTGTCCTTCACGCTTTCAGACACGAAACTCATGGCGCGCAGCTGCAAGGCAGCATCCTCTTCCTTGTACGTTCGGGCGGCATCCACAAACATTTCGGACACTTCCTTCTCGACCTCGGCGAGAATGATGCGCGCATTGTATTCCCGCTCCGCCCGCGCTTCGGCCGAGAGCGATTCCTGCAACTCTTCGGGAATTTCGATATCCCTAATCTCCACCGAGACGATAGTTATCCCCCATTCGCTTGTTTTCCGTTCGAGAATGTCGGCGATCTCCTTGTCGATCTGTGTGCGGCGCACGCCCATCTGCGCGATACCGACGCCACCCATGACGTCGCGCAGCGTTGTCTGAGCTATCCAGAACACAAGCCGTTCGTAATTGCGCATCTCCGAACATGCCTTGCCCGCATCCCACACCATCCAAAACAGCACCGCATCGACATCGACCGGCACGAGGTCGGAAGTGAGCACGTGCTCGGCCTTGAACGCAGTCGACCTCATACGCAAATCAACCGTCGCAGCAGAATACTCAACGAAGGGGATCATGAAGATGAGTCCGGGACCTGCTACGCGGTTGAATTTGCCGAACCTGAGCACGACAGTCCGCTCCCACTCGAGCACGACATGAGCGCAGCTGAACAAAACGATGCCTGCCGCAATACCGAGCACGACAAGCGGAATCGAAGCGAAGTACCACGCCGCAGCGAAGAACAGCACCGCAACGCCTACCGCGAGAAGCCACCGGAGGAGCACCGCGCCAAAGCGGCTCGTCGCCGTGTCCTCGAACATGCCATCTTCGTCGGTAATCTCGGGCTCGGCATTGAATTCGGGTTCGTCAGGTATGGTTCTCGCCATGATAATACCCCCTAGCTATCCGCTTGTTCTGAAAAACGCTCTTCGACCCTGATCAGCACATCCTGCTTGGTAACGCCTGCTTCTTCGGCAACCCGTACCAGCTGATCGATCACCAGATCGACCGGAGATTCAGGGAGCTGCAAAGCGTTGGTGTTCACATCGGCCACGAACGACCGCTTCCCCCTGCTCGAGCAAATGAGTCCGTCTGCCTCGAGATCCTGATAGACCTTGTGGATCGTATTGTAATTAACTCCTAGCTGAGCAGCTAATTCACGAACGGTCGGAAGAATATCGCCCGATTTGATGCGCTCCATCTTGATGAGAGATACCATGTGGTTCCGGATTTGGACCCAGACCGGCACTCCCGATTTCTCGTTGATTCGCAGCGTATCGAACAAGCGACAGACCTCACTCTTGAAAGTATCTTGCATCCGTATGATAGCATGATCTCGCGAAACTCTCTGGGAGATTGCCGTTTCCACGAATCGAGTGGCAACGGCTGCGTTTCGCGTGTCGAAAGCGAGCCTAATCCTTCGGTACGGATAGCAATCTTTGTTATCGACCTCAGTTCGCACTTTTGCGAAGATTCGCCTTGCGAGCCGTGGATCTGCGAAAAATCGCAACTTCTGAGCCGCCGCGGTGCGTCCCTATAGCAGTCCCGGATGCAGCCACGCGATTGCTTCGGCGATGCGGAACGCATCGAAATGCGAGAGGCGACCTACGGGGTCGTCATCGAGAAAAACGCTCTGAGGGATAGCCAGCACCTGCGAGCAACGAGCTGCGGAAGGCTTTTCCAACCCCGCCTCCTGCCAATCGCGCAGCAATACGTAGCCGCTTTCAACGCGCTCAACATTGCTCGTAACTTTCGTTACGAGCGCAAGGCGCAGTTCCTCTTGCCAATCGAGAATGATCGCCGGACGATTCTTTACGTGATCCGGGCGATCGAGAAAGGCAAACGGAACCCACCACACCTCGAAAGCCATTGGATCTCGCACATTACTCACCGTCATCCCGCTCGGAAGGGAGCATCACGACCCCGTTTTGAATTTTAGGGTAGCGAATGCAGGGATCATCCCAGTCGATACCGAGCACTGGATAGCCGTCAGAATCCATAGGCATTGCTTTTGCAACTCCCCCGCCAGGAACGGTTGTGGGACGAAACGGCATACCCCCCTCACGTATGGATTGCCGAAGAAACACATTGACGGCCCCGCTCAAGGTCATACCGAGAGATTCGTAGAGGCGAGCTGCACGTTCTTTGACGTCTTCATCGACATTAGAGACAAGCTTCGTAGTAGCCATTTTTACCTCCTTTTAGCACCTATTATATACCCATTATACCCCGTTTCTTCTTCATTCAGAGAAACATCACGCATGAAAAGACTTGCATCCGGCATCCCCCGTTGCGCAAAAGCGGGTTCGGACACCATGCGCCCGAACCCGCTGTTCTCGCTTGCCTGCACCGTGCGCAAGGTGGCCGTCGCGGCGGATGCGCCCTGCGGCTTCCCGAACCCGCTGCCCACCGGTACGCGCCAAGCGCGTCTTACTTTCCCAAATCCCCCGCAGCTTTCGCCTTCACACGGTTCGTGTGTCCCGGATAGTACGCAAGCGGCACGTCCTCGATGTCGATGATCTCCACCGTGTCGCGCACAGCTCCCGCCGCAACCGCCTCTTCGATGGCGGCCTTGCGTGCGCGCTCGAGCGCTTCGTCACGCGGAACCTCGTCGTAATCGACAAGGGCTTCGTAGGTGCCGCTCACCTTCGAGATGGCCGAGCCGATGGCGTTCGCGCATCCGGAATGTTCGGGCTTCATCACCTTCGCCGTACCGGCCAGATCGGTCGGCAGCACGATCGAACCGCCGCCCACCAACACGACGTCGATATCGTCGCTCGTCACCTTCATGACGTCGATGCCCTCTTCCACCAGCTCGCGAATAGCCGCCATCGCACGCTTTGCCAGATCCTTGGAGATGCCCGCGACGAGCGCCGCATCCCCCACCTCGGCCATGCCGAGGCGCACCGCGATGTCGGTCGCCGTGCAGGTGTCGCCGCCGAACACGAGCGCTTTACTCGTGATCTCATAACCCACCGAATCGGGGCCGACGCTCACCGAGCCGTCCTCGTACTCGCGCACGATCGAGCCGCCGCCGAGGCCGATGGACACGACGTCGGGCATGCGGAAGTTCGTGCGCACACCGCCGATGGTCACCGCAACCCCGCTCTCACGCGGGAAACCGTGCGCGAGTACGCCGAGGTCGGTCGTCGTGCCGCCTACGTCAATGACGATCGCATCGTCCATGCGGGAAAGGTAGCTCGCCCCGCGGATGGAATTCGTGGGGCCGCAGGCGATCGTGAAGATCGGATAGCGGCGCGCGTACTCCATAGTCATAAGCGTGCCGTCGTTCTGCGACAGGTACACGTCGGCGTTCACAACGCCCTTGTCGGCGAGGCTTTGCGCGAACCCTTCCGTAAACCGCTTGGCCACATCGTAGAGCGCCGCATTCAATATGGTTGCGTTCTCGCGCTCGATCAGGCCCATCGAGCCAATTTCACTCGAAATCGACACGTGCACCGCATCTCCGAACACCTCAGTGGCGATCTCGGCAGCCCGCAATTCGTCGTCGTTGCGCACGGTCGAGAACACGCACGAAATCGCAACGGCTTCCACCTTGCCCTTGACGCCTTCGAAGAACGCACGGCACGCCGCTTCGTCGAATGCCGCCAAACGCTTGCCGTCGTACTCGAACCCGCCCTCGATGATGGTTTCGGCTACGCTCACCGCACGGATGTCATCGGCCCAATCGACCATAGGGGGAATGCCCACCGTGGCAGGCGCGCCGATGCGCAGCACTGCGATGGGAGCGAGGCCCTTGCGCTCCACGATGGCGTTCGTGCACTGCGTCGTGCCGAGCATGGCCTGTTTGATCTGGGCACGGTCGATGCCGCTTTCCTCGAGCACCGCATCCATAGCGCCCATGATGCCGGCAGTGATGTCCTTCGATGTGGGATACTTCACCGCCGCGACGACGGAAAGATCCTCGTCGATCAGAACGGCGTCGGTGTTCGTGCCGCCTACGTCGATACCGAGTTTATACATGACGGCCCCCTTTCGCGTACGCGCGCTCTTCCACGGGAATGTAGTCGGTGTCGATGCCGAAATAGCGCGGTCCCACCAGATCGAGACCCGCCTGCGTGCGCCACAGGTGGAAGCACTCGAGCCCCACGACGAGCACACGCTTGCCGTATTTGAGCGCATCGGTGGGAACGGGCCGGAACGTCTCGGTGTCGACGAGGCAGATGAGGTCGGGCGTGGTTGCGAGGATCTCATTATCCACGACGGCGCAGAGGTTCTCGTTTTGGAACTCCACATACGCCTCGCTGCCCTTGCAGTCGCCGATGCCCTCGAGCACGACCTTGCCGAAGTTGAACGAGCCGCGCACCTCGCGCAGCACGTCGGCGATCTTTCCCTTAAACAGACGGTGCCCGCCCACGAAATCGAGGAAGTACTCCTCGGGCGTCTTATCACCCGCGTTGTCCTTCGCAAGACGGATGGCGCGCCCGATCTCCTCGGAACGGGTTACGATGCCGTGAACGCCGTATTTCCGCAGCGTCTCTGCATCCATGCAGAACAGCGAGATGGTCAGCGTGCCGCCGCACTCGGTAGTCACCGAACGGGCGATGTTCTCGGTCCACTTGTTCGTGATGGTGGACAGTATGCCCTTGTTTCCCTTTTCGTCGATCCAGGCCATCGGGGTAGCCGATGCACCGCCGATCGTGAACGTGACCATCTGCAGTTCGGGAAACGCACGGCCCATGCCGTCCACATCGACCATCGGAATGCCCAAGCGCGCCGCTGCGGCGATCGGCAGCATCGAGTTCACACCGCCCGCCTCGATGGGCATCGTGGCGTAAATCTCCTTGCCGTAGAACCGCGAGATCATATCGAAGAGCTGCGCGAACTCGTTAGCTCCCACGCCTTTCTCCGCGAGAATCGAAGGAGCCCCCATGGAAGCTGCGGGCATGATGAAAGCCCCGTCGGGCACCTCGTCGATGCCGATCATCTTGACCGGTCCGCACTCCTTCACCGCGCCGATGGCAGTGAGCTTGCCGATATACGGATCGCCTCCGCCCCCCGCGCCCAAAAGCGCCGCGCCTAAGGCGATGTCCTCGATTTCCTGTACGCCCAACTCTCTCATATGGTGTCCTTTCATGCAAAGCCCGCCTCAAGGATGCGGGCGCCTCTTATCTTACCTCTATCAACCGATGGGCGGCCATGAACACGACGATCGACACGACGATACCGTTCACCGGCCCGATGAAGAACGGAACGTCGAGAAACGCGAGCGCTGGAATCATGCCGAATGTGCCGCCGGTTACAAGCGCTACGAGCGTTCCGACCGAAAACGCGATCATGCCGCACGCGCGAAAGCCCGGCCCGATGCAAAACTTCGCCTTATCGCCGCGATTCACGATCCAGTAGTCGGCGATCATCGTGCCCGCAAGCGCGGGCGCGCAGGCCGAAAGCACGTTCAAGAAAACCGTGAGGTGATCGAGGATGCCCGCCGCCGCGAACGCGATGCCGATAAGTCCCGCCACTGCGGTCGTCGATTTGCGGTTGTCGGTGTCGCGGCCGAGCATGACCGAGAAGCCGAGCCCCGCCGAATACACGTTGCTCGCATTGACCGTCCACGTGGACAGAACGAGCGCAACGAGACCCACGGCGGGCAAGCCGAACGATGCCATGATGACGGCGATGTTGGCCTCCCCTGTAGAGATCGACATGATCGCGCCCATCATGAGCACAACCACGCCCGCAGGCAGAAGCCCCGCCAAACAGGTAAGCACCGCCGTCTTTCGGTCACGCGCGTAGCGGATGAAATCGCCTGCGGTCGTACCGAGCATGGCGATGACGCCGATGGCGAAGTTCACGCCCGCGACGAGCGCGATGGCCGCCTCGGGGGCGGGAACGTATCCGAGCAGAGCCTGGATGCCGCCGCCGGACGATACCGAGACGACGGTACCGTAGACGCAGATGATCGCCAAAAGCGGTGCCGCAACGTAACCGAGATAGCGCAGCCCGTTGAACCCGTACACCGCAGTCACCACCATGATGGCGCCCCAGAACACCGTGGAGGCCCACACCGGAACGTCAAAGGAGGCCAGATCGTTCATCATGAGCGAAAACGACGCCCCGCACACCGCCGCCTGAATGCCGAACCATCCTAAGCACGCAACGCCCACGATGATGGCTACGAGATAGCGTGCTCCGGACCTACCGAGCGCAGCACCTGCGAACGCCGCGGTGGGCAGCCCCGTGTCGGCGGCCTCCATGACCACGAAGCACATGTAGCACATTACGAAGCCGAAGCCGAACACGATGGCGAGCAGACTGTCGGCAAGCGTGAGACCCGCACCGATCGTCGCACCCACGAGCAGGGCCGATGCGCTGAACATATTGCCGATGGGAACCGGCGCGATAGAGAGAAAGCCCTTGCGTTCGCCATCCTTCACGCGCAGCTGAGCAAGCGAGCCGCCCGTACCCTGATCCCCTTCCACCTCACACTCCTCTGATGCTCGTGCAGCCGATAAGCGCCGCCGCACGCATGCGGTCGGCGGACGTTGCCGCGTATAAACGGTTGACCTGCGACGGCATACCTGAAACCCTAGCGTCGCTTGAGGTTTGAGATGAGCCCCGCCTTTTTAGGCGGCTCGGGCAGCTCGATCACGCGCGGCTCGAAATCGAACAGATCGCTGGTCGAAACCACATCGGAAACCGTGATGCACTTCTTGAGGCAGATGTCCTCGCACATGCGGCACTGCACGCAATCCGCCGTCGAGAACTCGATCGCATGCACCTTGCCGTCTTCGGCTTCCTCGCTTTTCCTGAGCGCGCCTGTCGGGCAGAACGTCGTGCACATGAAACATGACGAGCATTTCTCGGTGTCGATCTGAACGTTTCCCCAAAGCCTCGTCTCGAATGCGTCGGCGATCGGCATGCCGATCGTATCCATAGCGTCGAGCACGTGCATACGCCTCATGGCGTTGAACTGCGGAAGCGACCCTTTGTCGTTCATCTTGAGACGATCGCGAAGCGAAGGCGCCTTCTTCTCGAGCTCTTTTTTGAGCGCGGTGACGGCAGCCTTCTCCGCTGCGTCTTTCGCCACGTCTTTGGCCTGCGTGAAGAAGCCGCGCCGCGACACGCCGAACAAGCCCGTCGTCTCCTCGACGCGCAGCTCTTCGGGAAACTCCGACATACGTTCGACCCTCAGCGAGATGCCCTCAGCTTCGAGCAGCGTGTTCACCGAAGCCACCGTCGCGTCGATGCCGGGGTTGCACGCGCGGTACTTGCAGGTCTTGCACGTACCGTCGACGAGCACAAGGCGCGACACGCCGTGCGCCGCAAGCCCCATGAGCACGCTTTCCTCCATGCGCGCCAAGCACGGCACCTCCGCGTAGCGGTTCGGATCGGCCGTGCGCTTGGCGGCTGCACGCGCGCAGGCGAACACCGCCGTACCGTCGGCAAGTACGCAGGCTTGCGCGATCGAGGTCGCCAGATCCTCGTCGAGCGGCCGCATGGGGATGAGCGTCTCAGTCGGGCAGACCACCGTGCACGCGCCGCACGACACGCAGGCGCGCGCCGAATACGTAAGGCGGTTGCCGCCCACCTCGATCGCGCCGGACGGACACGCCTCGACGCACTTGCGGCACTTCGCGTTGCGGTTGCGCACCACGACGCAGCGCTCCTCGGCGGCGAACACCGCTTTGCTCTCAAGTGCTTCGGCGATCTCGACGATGTCGTTCAAATTGGGCATAAGGTTACTGATCCTTGTCTTTCTTCAGAGTCTCTTCGATAGCGGCGAGCTCCTCGGGCGTGTTCACGTTGACGAAGCATCCTCCCATGGGCTCGACCTCGAGCACTTTCGCCTGCGGAAGCTCCTGCACGCGCACCTCGTCGAAGAACGACTGCGCGCGGCGATCTCCCCTCGACAGGGCTTTACGCACGGCAGGCAGACAGCCCATGCGGTTGTACATCGCATGGAAGGGCTCATAGCCGTGTTTGTTCGCGGGAACGACGATGTCGGCCCCGGTGCGCTTCATTTCGAGGGCCTCGGCAACGATGAGCGCAGCCGAGGCGAACACCATGTCGCAGGCGACTACGGCCACGTAGGGGTTGCGTGCCGCCTGAAGCGCCGTGTACAAGCCCGGCAGCGCCCCGCGGTAGTCGGCGGCGTCGCACACAAGCTGAATGCGCAGATGGGGAAATTCGGTATGGAGGAACACGAGGTTCTCGGGCTCGTTCGTCGTGATGATGAGATCGTCGGCGACCGGGCTCAACCGCTCGATAAGGCGGCAGATGAGCGGACGGCCCAGAAACGGCACCGTCGCCTTGCTGCGGCCCATACGCCTGCTCTCTCCGCCCGCCTGGATGACTACCGTCAACCGCGGACGCACGTAGCGCATCTCTATAAACTCCGCGAGCCCCTCGACGTCGTCGAGCCTGAACGCCGGTATGCCGTAAATCTTGGCAGCCTCGACGGCCTCGGGAATGTCGGTGACAACCGCTTCGGTGCCCGCCATCGGAAGCTTGTTGGAGATATCCTCGTAATCAGGCGCCTGGGTGGGAAAATGCTCGGTCACGGGGTTTTCGCCCTCGCCGTGCATGGGTATCTCTTCGCCGTCGTGCTCGTCAACGGGAACCATGCCGCGTGTCAGCTGCGTGAAATCGGTACCGAGCGGCCAGCCGAGATTGGCGCCCTCGCAGAACACCTGCGCAACGCGCGAATCGGCGTCGTTGCCCGAGCGCATGATCTCGATCGTGGGAAGGCCGCTTTTGCGATACCCCTCGACGATGACGATATCGTGGCCGGGCATGGTGTGGAGAATCTCGTCGCACTCCATCTCGCCGTCGACCGTTTTGATGCGAGCCATCTGACCCGGTGCCGCGATCACCGTTTCCGATGCACCGGCCGCGCGATGGCGGTAGGAATCCTTACCGGGAATGTCGATGTCGAACCCCACGTGGCTGTGGTGTTTCACGCTGCCCACATCGTGTCCGCGCCCTACCAGCTCGGCAATGAGCCGCTCGATGAGCGTCGTCTTTCCGGAGTTATGCCGCCCGACGATCGATATCGCAGGACTTGGAACCTGAACAGCCATGGCCACCTTCCTTCTCGTGGATGAAAAGTATACCATTGCGCGCCAAGCAGCAACCGCGCTACATGTTATGCATTGACAAGCAGGTCGACGAATTTGAACTCGGTGCAATCGACGAGCCCGCGGTTCGTGAGGCGAAGGTCGGGCAGGCACGCGAGCGGGATAAGCGCCATGGTCATGAACGGCGAGGGCATCGTACACCCAATCTCGCGCCACGCCTGTTCGAGCCGCTCGACTTTCGCACTCATGTCTTCAGCCGAAAGCGGTGCCATGAGCCCGGCGATCGGCAGTGTTACGTGCCCGAGTATTTCCCCGTCCGCCACCACGACCATGCCGCCTTCCGATTGGACGAGGGTATTGGCCGCAAGAGCCATATCCTCGTCGTTCGCGCCCACCACGAGCAGGTTATGAGCATCATGCGCTACCGTCGAAGCCATCGCGCCGCGCGTGATGCCGAAACCCTTCGTGAACCCGTAGCCGAAGGTGCCGGTTTCGTGGTGCCGCTCGAATACGAAGGTTTTGAGGATGTCGCGTTTTGCATCGCTTTGAATCGTGCCCGCAACCACAGGCATGTTCAAGTGACGCTCGATGTCTCCCACGTGCGCGCCGATGACCTCCATTACACGGATCGTCACCTCTGTTGCGTGTTCGTCGAGGGAGCGGGGCGCGACGACGAACGATTCGGGAGTGATGGGATCCTTGACGTGCATGGAGTGCATCACCCACGAGGGATACTCGAACGGGGCGGGATCGAACAGCGGCGTGCCGTTTTCGGCCACCACGTTGCCATCGATCATGACGCGAAGAACCTCGATGCTTTCCAGGTCCTTCAAAAACACGATGTCCGCGCACTTGCCCGGAGCGATGCTTCCCAGCTCGTCGTCCATCTTAAAGCAGGTCGCGCAGTTGATGGTGCACATCTGGATGGCCGTGACGGCGTCGATACCCTCTTCCATAGCGCGCCTGATCAGGTAATCGAGGTGTCCCTTTTCTACGAGGGTATTGGGATGGTTGTCGTCGGATACGAGCACGGCGAAGCGGCTGTCGATCTTCCCGTCGGCGATCACGGGCGCAAGCGCCGCCAAATCGTGCCAGGCGCTTCCCTCGCGCATCATCGCATACATGCCCCGGCGCATCTTCTCAAGCGCATCCTCGGCGCGCGTGGATTCGTGGCAGCAGCGGATACCCGAAGCGATGTAGGCATTGAGGCCGCGATCGGTTTCAGGAAGCGAATAGTGGCCCGTAACCACACGATCCTGCTTGAGCGTTTCGGCCACTTCGCCGTGTGCGTGGTCGGAACCCGAAAGGATACCGGGAAAGTTCATCATCTCGCCGAGGCCCACGACGCTTTCCCACTTCATGGTTTCGGCGATATCGGCGGGACCGACTGCCGAGCCCGTATCCTCGAACCCGGGAACAGCGGGTACGCAGGAAGGAGTGGTGATCATCGTTTTGAGGGGCACGCGCTGCGCATCCTCGTCCATGACCTTTACGCCTTCGAGCCCGAGCACGTTGCAGATTTCGTGCGGGTCCATGTAGATGCCCACCGTGCCATGGGGCACCGTCACACGCGCGTACTCCGTCACGCCGAGCATCGAAGATTCCACGTGGATGTGCCCGTCGAGGAAGCCGGGGGCGATGTAGGCTCCGTCGGCCTCGATGACCGTCGTACGCTCGCCCACGCAGTGATCGGCGTTGGCTCCCACATACGCGATGCGGCCTTTCGCGATGGCAACATCGATGCCCTCTTGTATCTCAGCGGTGCACACGTTGACGAGTTTCGCGTCCTTGATAACCGTTTCCGCAGGCTGAACACCCTGCGCTACCGCAGACAAGATCGGTGTTACATCCCAAAGTTGATGCGTGCAGAACCGGTTGATCATAACAGCCTCTTTCGACTCGCGAGAATGATAATCTATTACCAGAAACGCTACGCCAAAGGAGGCGATTCGTCAACGGGAACCGAACACGGCCATCTTTTTGACAAACCGCCGTGAATCCCGCCCGAACCAAACGGACGGCATCGAATTGCTGCAAACCCTGCCCGAGCCGCGCGGACGGCGACAAATCGTCGTAACCCCCACCCGAGCCGCGCAGAGGCCGCACTCGCTTCACAATACAGCGAGAAGGGCGATGTGCGACCGTTCGCCAGTACGTCTTTCAGCTGATCGCCGTTACGGCTCCCGCCTGGCAGTGCGGCCCTCAGCACCCCTTGCACGCAATACGACAAAGAGCAGTCCCGCACCGAGCGACGCGCCGAGCGTATCGACGACCCAATCGACAGGATCGCACATGCGCTCAGGAACGAACAGCTGATGGATTTCGTCGGTGATCCCGTACGCGCTCGCACACACGACAGCGATTACGAACGCTCTGCGAAGCGGCATATGGCTGCGCAGCGCGTTTGCAAAAAGCACACCCAGCACGGCGTACTCGCAGAAATGCGCGATCGAGTTGATGGCGTCGGCATCGGGACCCAAGAGCTGCGTTTGCATCTCGTCGAGTACCCGGTAAATGCTCGAGAAGAAACCCAGATCGTTGCTCAGGCCCGAGCCCGTGTTCGCCGACATGAAGAAAATGAAGGCAGCCCATACAGCAACGAGAATCCAGCTTATGGCGGTGAAGCACCGGGGGCGGGGCGAGCCGCCCCCTCTGGCTCGGTCCCGCGTGCCACCGTTCGCGCAATCTCGTTCGGTCCGGCTTGCCGGGGCTTTTGCGGCAGAAGCGTCTTCGGCGGGGTTTCGCCCAAGCGCAGAGTCGCACCCGTGGTCGTCGTCTGTATTGTGGTTCGCGTTCATAGCGGAAGCTTAGCACAACACAAGCAATGCACGTTCGTCTAGATCGCACAACAGCGAACCGCTTGGAGGTGCACCGCCCGCACGTCTCCCGCTAGCGCAGAGCCGAAGCAACCACCGAAAGCCATCGCAATCGCCGAGGCCCTTGAAACCCAGTGCAACTGAGATCGGACGCGCCTCAACGTGAAACCGAGTGCGACCATCACGCCGCCACACGGCCCAACGAAAAATCGACCAGTTGTCGCGCCGCCGCACGACTGCCATTTATCGATAATGCGTTTCTGCACGAAAACTGCCTTCGGATGCAGGCGAACCGCCGCTTTGCGAAACCCGGAAGCCCACCTATAGCTTGCATGCCTACTGCGTTTCAGACAATCCCCTGGTCGCAGTTTGTTCGAGCAAACAATGTGGCCCCAGCGAGGAAGGTAAAGAGCGGCTCAGCGTCGCAAAGCGAGCCTTCGCAGCCATTTCGAGGTCGTTTTTCGACAAAACTCTTCGAAGCGGAACCGCTGATACGCATGCGGCCCCCGAATGTCGATTCCAACGTTTGGCAGCCCCACCCATCCACTGCGACACATGCTCACGAAGCGGCCGAAGAAAGCTCCGCCTGCTCGCCCTTTCGATCCAAAAACGCTCGACGGATTCGCAGCACCGCGTATGCCCCGAAAAGAACGGTATACACGGCAATGCTTACGCGCGCCGTTATCCCCTGGTGAAGCGCCGAAGGCAGGAGAATGCTCACAAGGTGTACGTATATCAAACCGAAAAACGCGTACGCTCCCTTTTGCACGGCCTTCCATAGATTTGCATCCATTCTGCGTTTGACCTTCCTGAACGACGTGACGCCTAAAACCAGAAGCAGTACGAGGAGCACGAGCGCCGTCGCAAAGAACACGAGAAAGCCCCCATCGAGCGCACTGCCGTTCAGCAGGCGGGGTGCAAACGACACCACGTACATCACCATATGTCCCAACGCGAGGATGCATGCGAGAATCGAAAGCTCGGCTCGCACGGGGCGCAAGCCTAAACTCACGACAGAATCCTTCCGGAACACACCGATGAACATGACCACCGTGAACACGGCGAGCGAAAGCGTGCATTTCTGCATAAGCAAGAACAGGCCGCGGCGCATCAACTCGGGGTACGTGACGAACATGTTCGAAACGTACAATACGGTAAGCAGCAGGCCGAGCGCGTAAAACACCATCGGATGCTTCGCCAAAGGAGCGCGCAGCAGCCATATCGCAAGAGTCGTGCATACGAGAACGAGAACGAAGCTCATGGGATTCCTTTCGCTATATGCAGACTTCAAAAGGGCTTCCCGCTTCTTCGCGGGAAGCCCGAAATGCGTTACTTCACGTAGTACACCGACGGATTCGTACCTTGCTCAGGCATAAGCTGTATCGCCTCGCGATCAGAAACGAGCTTTGCCACCTCGGAGGCGAGATCGTCCAGATCACCGAAGAAGCGGGCGTATCCCACACAGGCTTGCACGCACATGGGCTCTTCACCGGCGTCGATGAGATTCTTGCACAAGGTGCACTTCTCCACCGTATTGGCAATATGCACCGGCGCGTCAGCGCGGCCGACTGCAAAGTCGAGCGCATAGGCGGGTTCGCCGTCATTGTACACGCGCACGGCGTAGGGACATGCCTCGATGCACGACTTGCAGCCGATGCAGGTTTCGGGATCCTGCATAACGATGCCCGTCTCCTCGTCGCGATATGTTGCACCCGTGGGGCACACCGCAACGCATGCAGGCTCCTTGCAATGCTGGCAGGCGATGGGATAGTGCTGCAGTTTGCAGTTCGGATAATCGCCCGACGCCGTATCGATAGTTTCACCGCCCTCGGTGCGTACCGTGTTCCACCAGTTGCCCGACGGCAGGTTGTTGGCGAGCTTGCACGAGGTCGCGCAGGTTTGGCAGCCCATGCATCTTTGAAGATCGATAACCATTCCGTATTGCATGATAACCCCCTACTGAACCTTTTCCATTTGAACCAGGCAGTCGAACCAGTTGTCCTGCTCGAAGCGAGGCCACGTTTCATAGGTAGACAGATCGGAATAGTGGCCGTCGATATAACCGTCGCGTTCCCATCCGTGATCGATGACCAGCATGCCCGGTCGGACACCTGCATTCAGAACCACCTTGATGACCACATAGCCGCGATCGTTTTCGATGCGCACGGTATCGCCTTCGGTTACGCCGTAGGCCTCGGCGTCTTTCGGATTCACCTTGACGTAGGGTTCGGAATCCAACTCGAGGATCATCGACGAGTTGTTGAACATGGTGTGGGTCTTGAACTTGCAGCGTTCGGAGATGAACAGCAGCGGGTATTTTTCCGCTTCTTCCACGGCCTCGAAGCCGCCGATCGTCTCGGGCCATGCCTCGATGGGCGGCTCCCAGAACCAGCAGGATTCCTTCATCATATCCCATTCCTGCCCCACGTTTGCCATGGCTGGATTCCCTCGTGATAGAACTCGAAGCGGCCAGTGGCGCTCAAAATAATGTCCGTCAAACCAACCACTTGGGGTTCTTCGGGATAGGTCCAGATCGCGTGCTGCTCCTGAAGCGCTTCCCAGCTCAAGCCGACGGCTGCAGCAGCATCGTTGGTCACGCAGGAAGCCAAAAACGTGGTGAGATCCTGCGTAAAGTACTCTTCAAAGCCCATGGCTTTGCCCAGCGCGGTGATGATCTCGAAGTCGCCCATAGCCTCGCCCGCAGGCTCGACGGCCTTTTGGGTGTACTTGACGAAGGGATTGGAGGTGGAGGACAAATCGTCGCGCTCGTAGAGGAAAGCGACCGGCAGCACGTAATCGGCGTACTGGGCGGCTTCGGACATGAACATGTCGGAAACGACCACCATCTCCATCGTGTCGAACGATTTCAGCCATTTCTGACGATCCGGTTCGTTGGTGATGGGATTGCAGATGTAGATGTAGGCAGCTTTCGGTGCCGTCATGCCGGCCAACTCGCCATCCTCCATAAGCTGATGGAAATGAGGGGCATGGATGGTGCGACCCGGAGCAGCAACCCCGGCAAGATCGGCGGTAGCGGTGTTCACGATTCCCGGCGTATTGGGGGCGCTGAAATCGGTGCACGAACAGCCGGCACCGTGCTTGGCCTCCTGGCCCGTAATGTCCATGAGAGCGAACATGCCGTCGTAGCCGCATTGGCCGTTTGCGTAGTGGTCGGGTCCGAAGCCGGTGAAAATATAGGAGAGGCCGGAATTCCAGAGGGCGGCCAGCTCTTCGATGGTCTCCAGCGGTACGTCGGTCATCTCTGCAATGGTGTCCAAATCCCACTCGTTCAGACGATCGAGCAGAATCTGGTAGGCCGGCTTGACCGCAACGCCTTCAACCTCGAAGCTGCCGCGGATTTCGGGATTTGCGGCGGCGTCGAAAGCCACGGGCTCGCCGCCGTCCATGACAAGGATACGGTCATCCTCGCTCAGGGGCTCTGCTTTGCCGAGGTCGGAAAGGCGCAGATACAATCCGTCGGAATCCTTCACCAGGAAGGGGGCGACCGTCATGGTCTGCAAGTGGGCAACGTCCTCGTGCCCGTCGCGGATGGAGATGAGGGCCATGCCGGCAGCCAGAAGTCCATCGGTAGCGGGACGGATGGGCACGTACAGGTCGGCCTTGGCGGCAGAGGTGGTGAAAATGGGGTCGATGCAGATGACCTTGGCACCGTTTTCTTTCGCCTGAGACACCAGGTGATAATCTACGATGTTGGACTCAGTGGGATTGGTTCCCCAGATGAACAGGTTGTTCGCGTTCACCATATCGCGGTGTTCGTTGTGCCCGATGGTATAAGCACCCAAACCGCCATGGTTCATCTGCACGTTCATGCCCGTGTTGTCGTAACACGGAGCGATGGACATAGCGCCCATGAGCGCCTGGAGGCGTCCCGTGTAAGAGATGGTCGCCATGCCGGAGCCGGAACCGCTCATGAAGGCCACGGCCTCGGGACCGTACTGCTCCTGCAGTTCTTTCCACTTCGTCGTGATCTCGCTTACGGCATCGTCCCACGAGATGCGCTCCCATTCACCTGCGCCTCGCTCGCCTGCGCGTTTCATGGGGTACAGTACGCGCGTCGGCGAGTACATGCGCTCGATGTTGGCGTATCCCTTCAGACATGTTTCCTGATAGGGGCTATCGCTTCCGTCGGGGCACTTCAGCTTCGCACGGGTGATGTTTGCGATCTTGCCCTCGCGGACGTGCACGTAGCAGGGGCAACCCCATCCCGAACAATTGCCCATACAGCTTTGGAAGTACGTCTCTTCCGCAACTTGAACAGGTGCATCATCTTTTGGGGCTTCGCCCTCCGATGCCGGTTGGCTGCAGCCTGCAAGCGTTGCGAGCGACGCAGTACCCGCCGCGAAGGCCGTAGTTTTCAGGAAGGTTCGTCTTGTGAGCGTGGACGGCTCGTTTCCAGCCATGATTCCTCTCCTCTCGTCATGAGGCATGAACGCATAGCACGATTGCTCCACCCCGTTGGTCACGAGACAGACCGGTGCCTCCCTTACGCGTCATACCGTAGCTTCGGAATCAGCTGAATTCCCCACATACCGTTATACAGGATTGTCGCACGACATTCAAGATTGTTGTGCGACAATTTCCGATTGTCATTATTCTATTTTGCGGCTAATAGGATACCCGGCTATGCGTGCTCGTGTCCCTCCCCTTGCGAAGGCGCGAAGCCCTCCGTATACGAACTGGGCACGACGACGGCACCCGCATTCTCATGAATCCCCTCGTGGATCAAATGCATCTTCCTCAGCTCGAGCGCCACTTCGTCATCGCGGTACCGGTCAGAAACCTCTGAAAGCAATTCGGAGATGTCCTTCTCGGCCTCCATGAGCATGATCCTCGAGTTTCGACGCCGCTCGGCCTGTGCTTCGAGCGACAAGGAGTCTTGCAGTTCGCTCGGCACGATGATATCACGCACTTCAACGGAAATGACGGTGACGCCCCAATCCGAAACCTTCCCTTCGATAGCCGATCGCAATTCGTGATCGAGCTGGTTTCTTCGGACGACTACCTCGGAGATGGGCGCTCGCCCGATGGCATCGCGCAATGCGGTCTGGGCGGCCAAAGCCACCGCAAAATAACAGTCCTCGATCTCCGTGCATGCCCGTTCGGGATTCCAGATCATCCACGACAAGACCGCATCGACATCGAGGGGGACCAGATCGGAAGTAAGCGTTTCCTCGGCCCCGAACGGCGTGATCATGATACGCTGATCGACCCGAAGCGAGCAGTACTCGATAAGCGGAACGGTGAAGAACACGCCCGGACCCGCAACACGCGCGAACCGCCCGAAGCGCAGGATGACGACACGCTCCCATTCGAGCGCAACGTGAACCGACGTGAGCGCCGCTAAAAATGCTAGAAATGCGACACAGACCGCTACGAGTCCGATTTCGGAAGCAGCCAGGTAAAATACCAGCAAGACCGCGCCGAAAACCGCTACCGCCAATGCGATCTGCAGCGCGAGTGCGCCGTTGCGAGTCGCGCGCTTGCTCGGATCGGAGCGGTACGCTTCCGCTGCTACGCCGAACTCCATTTCGATACGACGAGCGGTATCGCGTTTTCTCGATGCCTCCGCTGCGCCGACCTTACTTCCCTTGCTTCTTTTCATGTTCCCTCTTTAGCTTCCGAATGGACTTGTTGACGTGCTTTGGAATGTCATCGTACGTCATACCCTTTTCCAAACAGTTGTTTACAAAATCCTCCACCATCGCATTGACGTCGGGGGCATCCGATACGGAATCCGGCTCGCTAACGAAGGCTCCCCTGCCCTGCGTCGTTACGATATAGCCTTCCCGCTCAAGCGCAACATATGCTTTGCTGACGGTGTTGTAGCTTATGCACAATTCGGCTGCGAACTTGCGAACGGTAGGCAATTGATCGCCCGGCTTGTAGTAGCCTGCATTGATCAGGTACACGAGCCTGTCGCGCAGACGAACCCACAGCGGCAAATCGCTGGATTCGTCGATCTCGAAAGACGGTATCGGTTTCGCTGTCATACTTCCTCATTCATGTGCCGCTGTGTATTCTCGCTTCGAACAGGCCGAGCCTCAAGCAAAACCCGCCGACGAGCACCAGGCAAGCCAACGCTGCATCGAGTCGTTCATCGTGTTGCCGCTTGATAGAAATCGCATCCATGATGCCGGGTGTCACCAGCCCGCACAACATGAAACCGCCCACGAAAACCAAGGCGGTATCGCCGACGAGCAGACGCTCCACCGACTTCGCTCCGAGCTCGGTATCCGCAACCGAAACCAGATACGCAAGGCAAGCGACAATCTCAAGGATGATAACAACCAGATCAACCTGCGCTAATCGTTTTGATAAGGCAGACCCCATGCGCTTGAGGCAGAGCCCACCTGAGCACAACAGCACAAGCGCGATGCCCGTCGACAAGGCGGATAGAACAAAGAGCACGATCAGCCACGGCGAATTCCACAGCGCAATCGATCGCATCGACTGCAAGAACACGCCGGTATACGTCATCACGGACAAAGCCGAAACAAAGCCGATCAGGAGCATAGCAGGCTTTGCGCGATTAAGAAAACGAGGCAACGCAAACTGCCCGATTATCACAAAATACAGTGCACAGAGCATGAGGGCCGCAAGCGAGTACGTTCCCACGCTGATATACGAAAACGTCGGTTGCGTGAAGAGCATGTACGCTATTTCCGGGCGCCCTAGATCAGCAAGCAGACAGACTGCGCCGAGCGCCAAAGCCGCAAACGAAACGACGTACCCCCTCTTCACAAGAAGCGACAGATACCGTTTTTCGACCGATCCTGTATGCGAGGGAATCCAAGACAACCCGCGAATGCCAAAGAATCGAGCATCGATGCAGGCGAGAACCGCAAAGGCCCCGGCCCCCGCTCCGCCCAAAAACAGGTATGCAACGATCAACAGGCTCAAAATGCGTCGGATCTTCCACTCGGCAATCCCCAGGTTCTGCCGAGCATAGAATAACACATTGTCGCACGACTTTTTGTCATACGACTATCGAGCTCTTTTCGAGTGGGTTTTGGGCCAGAGGGCTGTAGCCGCTTTCGAAAGACGGTTGGCGTGTCGCTTCCGAAGCATCGCGCAGCTTGCGTGGCTTGGACGCGATGCGGCAGGTAGCTTCGTGAGCGTTCTTTACAGCGATTTTCACGCGTTTCAACTATATGATGGCGCAAAAAACACTTCCTCATCAGGCGCTTTACTCAAACTTGAAAAAACCCTATTGTTATTGTGGCAAACGTTGTATAATTACGGATGCGTTACAGAAGGTAAACACTTCAACGAGCTTCGGCAAAGATAAAGATTCTGTTTTTTGGAGGGGGCAGGATCTTTCATCTTTGCCGAAGCGCTTTCAGGGGCGGTGAGCATTCACCGCCCGATTTGTTTGAAAACCTGCCGCTCGCTCATGGTGAGCAAAATATTCGTACGCATCACGCGAACGACCGAAGAAACGCAATGAACTCTTGCTTGCTATGCACATCTGCTTTCTTGTAGATGTTCCTCAAATGAGTATAGAGGGTTGCGGTCGTTATAAATAGCTCTGAGGCCACGAGTGCGTTATCCTTCCCCTGCAAAACCCGCAACGCGATCTCCTGCTCGCGTTCAGTGAGCTTGATTGTCGCAGACGCCTTATCAACGCAGAGCCGACATGCGGATTCATCGTCTCTATCAAGAAACGCGCTTTTTCCCTGAACGATTTCGCGAACTTTCTGATCGTTGAGGAGGAAAGACGAAACGAGCACCGAGACGATGCAGATGACGGCAACGACGACGAGACTGCTCGCACCCGCTACCCCAGCAATCAACTGAATCCCACTCCCTATAAGCGTGCTCACTGAGAGGAAAGCGGATCCAAAAGAAAAAACGGCAAGAGGTGACAAAGCCGTTCGAGAAGCAGCGATCCGCCAAAGCTCCCAGGCGAAAACGATAAAAAACGTCCAGCTGAAACCGATGAAAGCTACTTCGTACGGTTGCTGGTCGGCTTCGATGAAAAAGACGAGGAATATGCAGACAACGATAATAGGCAGCATCAAGCGGAACACAAGCGTAAAATCGATAGGATGTCGATAGAGACGTGCAATGCCGAGTATAACGAGAGAGGTTGCCAGACCAACCACAAGCGTGAGCAATTCGTCTGGGACCGACGTCTTTCCCTCCGACAGACCGTTCGCCAACAACAGGATCGCTCCAAAAATACCTATTCCCAAAAACACACGGTACGGTGCTGCACGCAAAGAACCATCCCGCCCGCTTTCGATAGCCACGAGCCGTTCGCGAGGGTACGATTTTCGCACCAAAAACCATAGCGCGAGCGATGCTACAGGAAGTGCAACTTGCAAAACGGCAACTGCTTCCTTCGAGAAACCCGTCCCCGCAAGAGCCATGACATACGAAAACGCGTACGCTCCTGAAATGCAAATCAGGGATTCCTTGATTCCCACATAGCAGAGCTGCTCGCCCCAAAGCATCGCAATGCATGCAGCAGCCGCGAACAGCACCCTTCCTGCCATCGGCAAAAGAAGCGGGGCATCGTCGGTAACGTACGAGAAAACGAACAACGCCGTCCCCAGACACACTACCGTACAACTGACGACCATCAACTTCTCACGACTGAACCGAGCTGATTTCTGAGCCGCGACACCGATCGCCACAAGAATTACGGCATACACGATGTCCTCCCAAAGCCCCGCATTCGCTTCAGCGAAAACAGCAATGCTGCCCGAAGGAACGAAAAGCGTTGGAGAGCCACCGATGACGCTCCATCCGCGAAACAACCCGAATCCGAGCATAATAAGAAGCATGCGGTAAAAAATTGGTTTTCCCGCAGCCAACTCTTGGCTTCTCTTACCGGCTTCGCCTTCATTCGACTCGAGTTTTTTGTGACCCAAACGCGACATCGCCCAATCGCCTCTCACGTTGCACACGTTGCGTAACATGCCCCATGCCCACTCCCATTATATCGTCCCTTGCTTAATGACTCCTCCACAGTGTGCGGTGCGTTTCGGAAAACCGCTGGTCAGAAATTATCTACCAAAGAAATACCAAACATGCTACTCGCGCTACCAAGCTTTTCATCAGGATGTTGGCCTTTTTCTGGTGCGGGCTCAACTACAGTCAATGCGTCGGATTCGTCATGCGAAATAGGCGCCGTTCGCATCGAGCACGACGAAACGGTAGGGAGGATCGGCTCCATGCCGATCCCGCATGAAAAGCCATCATAAAATGGCGGATTGGAAAACCATGGGAGAGAACCGTATACAGCAAAATGAAATGAGCCGCCGGAGCTTTATCGTCGGGGCAGCAGCGGGAACAGCGGGACTTGCCGCAGCAGGACTATTTTCCGGATGCAGCGCACAACCGAATACAAGCACCGACAACGCTGAGAAAACCAATTCCCCTACGATACCCGAAGAGTTTACCGACGGCGTTTACCTCACCAAAGCAATCAGCATGCATGGCCCCATCAACGTAAAAACAGTCATTGCCGACGGTGCCATATCCGAGGTGACCGTGCTCAACAACCGCGAAAGCTACGTCATCGGCGAGGCGGCTATAAACTCCATGCCGCAGCGCATCCTCGACAGCCAGTGCATCGATGTCGATTGCGTCACCGGAGCAACGCTTACGAGCATGGCTATTCAAAACGCCGTTTCGGAAGCGATAACTCTAGCAGGCGGCGATCCTGGCAATTTCAAAGGCTACCAATCTCCCGAGCCGAAAGAAGCCGATGTCGAGCGAGAATGCGATGTTGCCATCATGGGAGCTGGTATGGCTGGTCTTATGGCAGCATGGAAGCTCGCCGAAAACGGCAAGAGCGTTATGGTGTTCGAAAAAATGCCCTACGTTGGCGGCTGCATGCCGATAACGAGTACTGCATGGAACGCACAGGATACCATCATCCAAAAAGCCTGGGGCACCGAGCAGATTTTCGAAGCATGGAGCTCGGTTGAGGCCCAGCTTCAATCGTATCGCGAGGGCAGAATCGAACCAGACAATCCGTATTACAATCCGGACATGCCATTCATAACCCCTATGTTTGACGCTGCGAGAGATGCGACCGATATGATGATTAACATCGGCGTCGGATTCTGCCCCATCAGCGACTGGCCTGCTCCCCAACTGGCGCCAGGCGCTTTTTCGATCGGCGGTAAATTTTGTCTCGACATCGTAAAGAATTACCTCACCTACCAACTGGGCGTCGAAATTATCACTGAAGCACCCGTAACCGAACTCGTCACGAACGAGGGAGCTGTTACAGGGCTTGTTGCGAAAGGCGCCGACGGCACGGTATATCATATCGCCTCAAAGGCAGTCATGCTCGCGAGTGGCGGCTACATCAGCAACAACGAACTCATGGAGCAGTACCAACCGGACGAACTTAAGTTTCCGCTCATGGGACCACCGTGGGCTACGGGAGACGGCCTCCTTCTCGGCCAAGAAGCGGGAGCTGCCCTTGAGACCATGGATCAAGGAGTTACGAGCCATTATTCTGGAGCCGTTTCGCACGCCGAGATATCGTATATCCACTACGTCTGCCCCGGCGTTGTGGTAAACGGATCGGGAGCGCGGTTTGTCAGCGAAAACATGGAGTACAAGCAGGCTCTTCGCGTATTCAAGGACCAGCCGACAACAGATTTTTACTGGGTATTCGACGAGGTTTCGCGCCAAGGCATGGTTCCTTCAGGAAATTCGTACCGCCTCGACTACACCTTCCTACTCGAAACAGGAGACGCGACAGAGGCTGGAAACTATCAGGAACTTGCCGAAAAACTCAATCTTCCCGATTTAACGGCTACGCTCGATGCAGTTAACGAATGCGCACGTAACGGTGCCGTCGATGAGTTCGGAAACGAGAAGCTGCGCGCCATGTTGCTCGACGGAAACATGTACGCCATCAAGGTCACGCCGACACCCTACATCGCACAGGGGGGTCTCAAGGTAGATCCCGCATGCCACGTCCAAAAAGAGGACGGTACGCCGATTGCGGGCCTGTACGCCGCAGGAGACGTGGTTGGCTCCGTAGAGAATCGGGACGGTGCCATGTACCGCATCGGGTTAACGCAGGCTATCGCCTACGGCCTCATAGCTGGCGAGACCATGTCGGCAGAGTTGTAAAGAAACAATATCGGTCGAGCAAAAACAAGCGCACCGTCGAGAGGCGATCATGTGTGTCGACGGTGCGCGTACGTGTGCGATTCATCCGAACACATCACAAGATTCGGAGTCCCGCCTACAGCACGCGCCTGCTCTCGATGGCGCGACCGAGCGTGACTTCGTCGGCAAATTCGAGGTCGCCGCCGACGGGCAGGCCGCTCGCTAAACGCGTGACCTTGATGCCCATGGGCTTGATGAGGCGCGCGAGGTAGGCTGCCGTCGTCTCGCCTTCGACGTTGGGATTGGTGGCAAGCAGCACTTCGGTTATGTCCTCTGTTGCCAAGCGCGACAGCAGTGCGGCAATATGGAGATCGTCGGGGCCGACGCCCTCCATGGGGGACAGCGCACCGCCGAGCACGTGGTACGTTCCCGAAAACGCCGCCGTCCGCTCGATGGGCGGAATGTCGCGCGGTTCGCTCACCACACAGACGATTCCCTGATCGCGCTTGGGCGAGGCGCACACGTCGCACAGCTCGTCCTCGGCGTAATTGAAGCAGCGCTTACAGAAATGCACGGTCTCCTTCACCTCGGCGATGGCTTCGGAAAGCCGCAGGGCGGTCGCCTTGTCGGTGTTGAGAATCCAATACGCGATGCGCTGCGCCGATTTCGGACCGACGCCCGGCAAGCGCTCGAGTTCGTCGAGCAGCGTCTGTATCGATGGCGCAGCGTTCACGGATAAGCCTTACATCAAGCCGGGGATGTTCATGCCCCCGGTAACGGAATTGAGACGCGAGGAGCTTTCGTCGCTCACGCCGCGCAGCGCCTCGTTTACAGCCGCAAGCACCATATCCTCGAGCATCTCGACATCCTCGGGATCAACCGCATCCTTGTCGATTGTAATGCTCTGGATGGTCATATCGCCGAGCGCGACCGCCTTCACCATGCCGCCGCCAGCGGTAGCCTCGAAGGTCATATCCTTGATCTCCTCCTGGGCGCGTGCAAGCTCCATCTGCATTTTCTGCGCTTGCTTCATCATCTTCTTCATATCCATGGCGCTTCTCCTTGTCTGTAACGTATGCCACCGGCTGCGAAGCCGGGCTATTCAACTTCTTCAAACGTGATGCCGTCGCCGAACCCTGCCGCGAGAATCGATTCGATATCGCTCGCGTCGGCAGCCGAGACGGGCTCGCCGACCGATGAGGGCTGGGAGGCAGGCGCTGACCGATCGGCCGATGCGGGCTGCGTGTGCGACGAGGCAGCCGGGGACGACGGTGCATCTGCCTGCTGCGAAACGGGCGAATCTGCCACCGGAGACGCCGCCGAATGCATGCCCGACGACGCGGGAGCAGGCGCGTAGGGGTCATCGGCTTCGGATGGCACGTACATGCTATCGTACGCGTCGAGCGGAGGCCTGTCATCGTCGGGTGCAGCGTATGCGGAAGGCTCCGAGCGGTCCGCATCGCTCGGCGAAGGCACGCTTTGTGCGGGCTGCGCCTGCGTCGGCACGGACTGCGACGCAGCCGGGGACGCCTCGCGTTGCACGGCAGCTGCCTGAGGCGCCGCGACAACCGATTGAGCGGCGGATTGGGCCGGCGAGGCGGTACCGGACGGGACCGCTGCTCCCCCACCCTGCGCGTACCTGAACGGGATGTCGGCTCCGGCAGCTTGCGAAAGCGATGCCTTCACCACCTCGAATACCTCGGGCTTCTGCACCGCGTTGAACGCAAACGCGTTTTCGGGCGGGAACTCGATGACGATACCGCCGCGCTCCGCATCGTGGATCGCCTTCGTGTTGAGGAAGAGCACGCCGTACGCAGCCTTCGCCTTCTTGATGGAGGAAAGCGCAGCCTGCCAGATACGCTGCAACGCTGCTGGATTGTCAAAGCCGCCAACCGCACCCGCGGGTTGCGCCGCCGTGACGTCTGCCTGCGCAGACGGCGGCACCGAGGTGGATGGCTGCCGCTCGATAACGGGTTCGGGCACCGAGTCCTCAGCGGCGGGATCGAATGCGGGAGCGGCTGAGTGCGCATCGCCCGCCCCGGATGCTTGCACGGACGCAGCAGGCTGCGCTGCGGGTGCAGTATGCTGCTGAGCAGGCGCTACTTGCTGAGCGGCTGTAGCGCTGGGCTGAGCTTGCGGCGAGGCCGCTACCACATGCGACACCGCCGAATAGCCCGATTCGAGCGCCTCGATGCGCTCGGCGAGTGATTCGAGCGTCAAATCGGAATCGGGGCGCACCATGCGCGTAAGCGCGATCTCGAACGAAAGGCGCGGGTTCGTGGATGTACGCAGCTCGGCCGATAGATCGCCGAGGACCCCGAGCAAGCGAGCCAAACGATCGGGGCCGAACAGCTCCATCTCGCTCACGAGCTCACGGCGGGTCGCCTCGCTCACCTCGAGCACCGTATCGGTGCCCGCAAGCGCAAGCACATACATGTTGCGGATGTGCTCGGCTAAATCGCGCGTGAACTGCGCTAAATCGGCACCGGTTTCGATGTACTCGGAAGTCCAGGTGAAGCACGACGCGATGTCGCGCGAGCCGATAAACCGCACGATTTCAGCCATGTCGTTCGTATCGAGCGAACCGAGGAGCCGCTCCGCGTTTGCAAGCGTGACCTTCCCTTCGCCGAACGCAATGACCTGCTCAAGCGACGTGAGCGCGTTACGCATCCCGCCCTCGGCACGATACGCGATGAGATCGAGCGCATCGCCCTCGAATTCGACGTCTTCGGCCACGCAGATGGCGCCGAGCCGCGATACGATTGCCTCCGACGAAATACGGCGGAAGTCGAAGCGCTGGCAACGCGAGTGAATGGTCTCGGGAACCTTCTGCGGATCGGTCGTGCACAGGATGAACACCACGTGGCTCGGAGGCTCTTCGAGCGTCTTCAAAAGCGCGTTGAACGCCGCGGTCGAGAGCATGTGGACCTCGTCGATGATGTAGACCTTGGAGCGCCCGCGCGTCGGCGCGAACTGCACGCGCCCGATGATTTCCTCGCGCACGTTCTCGACACCCGTACGGCTCGCCGCGTCGAGCTCGTACACGTCCGGATGCGTTCCGTTGGCTATCTCAAGGCAGTTATCGCACGTGCCATCAGGCTCGGCCGTAGGACCCTTGTCGCACAGAAGCGCCTTGGCGAGCAGGCGGGCCGTCGTGGTCTTGCCGGTTCCGCGCGGACCGGTGAACAGGTAGGCATGGCTCACCTTGTCCTGTTCGATCGCGTTTTTGATCGTGCGTTCGATATGCTCTTGGCCCACCACATCCTCGAAGATCTGGGGGCGGTATTTCCTGTACAGCGCTTCTGCCATGCTATCGCCTTTTCCTACCCTCGCATATGTACGACATCGGCCCTTCGTGGGCCCCGTTTTTGTAGTTTACTGCTCTTCGGCAATCCGTGCATCCGCCTCAGGCGCAGGCACGGCCCCGCCCTGAGTCGCAGCCGAAACGCTGCCCTCGTCCGTTAGGGCGGTACCGTTCTCGGAAGCGGGCTTCTTCCCGAATTTCGCCTTGATCACGCCGCCGACCGCAGGGATGAGCGATATGGCCACGATAGCCACGATCACGAGTTCGAAGTGCTCCTGGACAACCGGGATGCCACCGAAGAAGAACCCGAGCAGCACGAACACCGTCGACCAGACAACGCCACCGAGCACGTTGAAGAAGAGGAACTTGCGGTAGTGCATGTGCCCGAATCCCGCGAAAAACGGCACGAACGTACGGATGAACGGGAAGAAGCGCCCGAGGAAGATCGCAAGCGGCCCGTACTTGTCGATCAGGCCCTCCGTCTTCTCGATGCGCTCGGGCGTCATCGATTTCACCCTGCCCGAATCGATGATGCGCTTGCCGAATTCGCGTCCGATCCAGTAGTTGCACTGATCGCCCACGATGGCCGCCACCCACACGACGGGAAGCAGGATGGCTAGGTTGAGACCTCCCCCGTCAGCCGCGAAGAAGCCTGCCGTGAACAAGAGCGAATCGCCCGGCAGAAACGGCATGATGACCACGCCGGTTTCGATGAAGATGATGAGAAAGATGGGTCCGTACGCCCCCAAGGGGCCGAGGGTGCTGATCCACCCCGCGATGAAGCTGCGGGGATCTTGGAGCAGATCGATGAAGAACTGGATGATTTCCATTGAAGCCTATCGCGTCGCGCGTACCCGTAAACGTGCAAGTATCTCGAATAGGCGAGGGCGCTCGTCAGCGGTCCCTTATGGCTGCTTCCTTCCGGACCTGACCAGGTTCAGAACATGGCGCCGCCCTAGCCCATTCGAGATACTCGATCTTGAACCAAACCAGTATAGACGAACGCACGGCTTGCCCCGAGAGCCTAACGCGTGAAGCAACCAAATTCACACAGACCCCGGAGCACCCGTTAGAGCACTTTGGAACTCTTCTTAGGTTTCTTCTTCGGCGCGTAGTCCTTCATGCCTTCGACGGTGCCGTTCGCGACTTCCCAGAAGTACAGGCTCGCAATGCTGTTGTACGGCGCATACCGGCGGCGGTATTTCTCGAAGAGATCGCGGGGTATACGGCGATGATGGTGCACCATGCGCATCCCCTTGTGGATACCGAAATCGCCGAAGCTCAGCACGTCTTTGCGTTGCAGGGAGAAGATCATGAGCATCTCGGCCGTCCATACGCCGATGCCGTCGAACGCGCAGAGTTCGCGGCACACCTCATCGTCGGGCAACTCGCGCAGTGCTTCGAGGTCGAGTTCGCCTCCCGCCACCTTCTCACCTGCGTTATGGATATAGCGGGCCTTCGAAAACGACATGCCGTACTGCTGCAACTCGTCGACCGAGGCCGCAGCGATGCGCTCAGGCGTGATTTCGCCGAGGCCCTCGACTATGCGGCCCATTACCGTAGCCGCCGCCTTGCCCGATATCTGCTGCGCCACGATGGAGTCGATGAGCGCTGGGAACAAGTCGGCATGCACCTCTCGTTCAAGGTGGCCGAGCTTCTCGATCACCTCGGCAAGGCGCTTGTCCTTTGCTTTGAGGTAGGCGATTTCCTCGTCGCCGTATTCGAAGTAGCGTTTCTCCATGCACTCGCCTCCGATCGAGAACGCAGTATAGAACGTACGTCCGTATCCGAGGCTATTGTACACGAATTCGCCGCACATGCAGAAGGTACGGGTTATGCCATGGGTAGATCCAGGTCGAATTCGTGCATTCCTTTATTTGTAAGCTCGAAAGCAATCCTAAACGTGAAAAATCGCAGTTTTTCACGTTTAGAGCCTCATTGCGTGGTCGCAAAAATACAATCGATGCTGTTTTTATACTATAGGAGCACTTCGACACTTTGGCCGAGAAGCAACCGTAAAACAGCCGTTGCGCCCGCACGGTACGCAGGCGCAACGGCACAAGTTCTTTGAGTTTCAGCTTTTTCGCGTCGATAGATCCATCAGACAGACGCTACATGCGTGCCCGTCAAATACCCGAATACGATGCACCTGCCCACCGAAAGACCCATCGTAGAAAGCGAATAATCGATCGCTCCGTAGAACGGTCCCGAGCAGTTGCCCGCCGCAAACAAACCCTCGATGGGTTCGCCCTCGGCATTCTTGCACTGGCCGTTTACGTCGACCAACAAGCCAGCGGGAATAGCCGAAACGGCGTATTCGCGCGGCATGGCGTAAAACGGCGGGGTATCGACGGGCTTCATGTACTTGGATGCCTTCCCGAAATCGAGATCGACCCCCAATTCGCATAGCTCGTTGTAGCGTTCGACCGTCGCGACGGTCGCCTCGACCGGCAAGCCTGCAGCCTGCGCAAGCTCCTCGATGCTGTCAGCCTGCAGAAGCGTGCCGTCCTCTACGAATGCGGCGATCTTCTCGGGAGTACCGTTCGCCACGGTCGGCACCGTCGGATCGCTTCCCCAACTGTATATCTGGTCGGAATAATTCGCATCGAACAAGGTCACCATGCGATGCTCCGGCTGATCGCGCAGGATCGTATTGCGCGCACCGTAAGGAACGTCTTCGTACATAAACCGTTCTCCATTGACGTTAACAGCCAAAAGAGGCTCTTCGCGAAAACACCCTTTGCCGCCGTGGATCATCTTGCTGTGGCCGCCGGGCTCCATAACGGCTCCCGCCAACAGTCCGATCAGGTGGCCGTCGCCCGTCTTGTTGATCTGTTTGCGGTTGAACACGAGCGCATCGGGAACGTATTTAGCGAGCATGGCATCGTTGTTCTGAAAATCTCCCGTCGCGAGAATCACGCCTTTTGCGGCAGAAAATTTTTTGTATGCCCCGTCTTCCGCAAAACCGATGACGCCCGTCACTTTTCCGTCTTCGACCGCAAGCTGCACCGCTGGGGTGTTGTAAAAGAATTCGACGCCGTCTTTGGCCGCTTGCTCGGCAAGCGCCGTCGTCGGAGCCTGCATGCTGTCAGAAAACAGCAGACCTTGCACGTAGCAGTTGCCGTCTTCGTACACATGATCCATCGAATCGCTTTCCTTGCACGCATCGAAGCCGATTTCGGCAAGCTTAGCTTCATACCAATCGAGAACCTCTTCCGAAGTATCGGCGAACTCTTTGAGCAGTGCCATATCGGGTTGATGGGCATTGAGCTCGTGCATTTCGTGGATGTAGGCTGCAATGCCCGCCTCCGCACTCTGCCCCTTGACAACCCGTGCGGCAAGCATGCCCTGCGCCACAGGGTTTGCCTCTTTCTGGAGCACCGCTACCTTAGCGCCCGCTTCGTGGGCAGCTAAAGCGGCAGGAATACCCGTGGTTCCAGCCCCCACAACCACCACGTCGAAGCTCAATTCCTCAGCATACTCGGTGATAGGCTCCGCTACGGCAACCGAGCTTTCGAGCTCTGGTGCACTCACTCGTCCATCGGCGTACACGGCCATGCCGTCGATGGCTCCGCTTCCCTTTGCTGCGTCCGCCTTCGCCTCGCCCGAAGGCGAGCATCCCGCAAGCGATGCCGCTGCGACTGTCGCCGCAGCCGTTGTTCCGAGCGCCAGAAAACCACGGCGGCTCATGTGCGCTGTGTCGACACTTCCCATAATCGTTCCCCTTTCGTTCTTGGGTTCCTACCGCGAACCCGTATGCTTTCGTGCCATTCGCCCGCAGACGCCACTTTCGGCTTCGCTCGGGCGATCGGCAGCGCCATTGTGGGACGAACCGCCCGGTTTCACGAGAAGAGAACGTGGGTGATCATCGGCTTTCGAGGGATGATATTTATCATCCCCCATCGTTTTAGCTGATCAGCCAAGCGCTTTTGCAACCCCACACAAGGTTGCCCTGCCATTCGGTACGACGCGCGCCGCCTGGCTTGCTATAATCGCTTGCGGGTAGGGAAAGGGATGTCATGGAAAGCACTTCAACGGACAGGGATCTCATTTTGTCAAAGGCAGGTTTGTTTCCTTTGCGGTTTCTCGGCGTGGGCGTGTACCTCGCCTGGCTCTTCACCATCCATTTCTCGACGAGCGTATTCGAGACGTCCGACCGAGCGCTCGATTCGCTCATCCTGTCTAATTTCGCCAATCTTATCTGCTTGACGCTTGCAGCCTTATTCGCACGGAGAATCGCTCCCATTTCCACCAAGAAGGGATTTGTATGGACGGCTGGTGCCAGCTCGTTTCTCGGAACCGTCATCGCCTCGCTCGCCCCGCTCGGCGCTCCAGCCGAGGCCCTTCTGTTCGTGATCGGCAATGCGCTCGTCGGCGCGGGCACATCGCTGCTCATATTGCTCTGGAGCGAACTGTACGCGAGCCTCCCCCGAAGGGATGCGAGCATTTTCTATTCGAGTTCCTTCGTGCTCGCAGCCGTTTTGTTCTATGCCGTCTCGTTGCTCGATTCGTTGTGGCAGATGGCCTCCATCGCGCTTCTGCCCGTCGTTTCGATGGTGATGTTTTCATTAAGCGTACGACTCCTACCCAACCAGGCGGAGGAGGTGAAGGAAAGCGCCCAGTCCCACTGGACGTTTCCCATACGGCCCTCCATCCTCCTTGCGGTGTACGCATTCGCCTCGACGCTGAGCAGATCGATGAGTTTCGATTCGAACGACGTGGGCATGCTCGGCATGCTGCTGATTGCGGCAGTCGTGCTCGTATGCAATGTGTTTCTGTTCGACAGGTTCGATGCCCGCTTGCTCTACAAAGTTACGCCGCCGCTCATGATCGCCGGGTTTCTGCTCATCTCGTTCTTCACCGGTTTCGACGGAATCGGCAACATATTGATCAACGCTGGATTTTCGGGATTCGTCATCCTCACGCTCATCGTACTCAGCAACATCTCTTACACCTACGGCGTCACCGCCATTTGGTTGTTTGGCTTAACACGCGCATTTCGCGTACTGGCAAGCATCGCCGCCGCATACGGATACTCTTGGGCCACGTCACTAGGTTTCAACGACAAAGCAGTGCTCGGGGCATGCACGATCGTGCTTATCGCGACGTGCGCGATGTTTTTCCTCTCCGATAAAGATTTTACTAGTACCTGGGGCATCAACCCGCTTCCCGCAAAGAAAAGCGATACCGTCGAGGAGTTTTTCGAAACGCTACAAGGAAAATGCTCGATTATCGCCCATCGGTTTGGCTTGACGCAGCGGGAAGAAGAGGTGCTCGTCCTGCTTGCGCAAGACAAAAGCATCGCCGAAGTCGAGGAAGCGCTTTTCATCTCGAATGGCACCGCGAAAAGTCACATCAGGCACATCTACGCCAAACTCGATGTACATGCTCGGGAAGAAATCGTCGAGATGGTGCGGGAGCTGTGACGGATGCTCGGCCGCATAAGCCGCCATGCAGAAGCGGACGCAACCCCATACGGCTTGCGTCCGTTTGCTTCCTGCTGCTTTGCGAAGGGTGCCGTCCGTTCGGCCTAGCCGTCCGAAACGGCTTCGACCCTGAACTACTCGGGGTCCACCTCGAGCTGAATATCGGCATTATCGCCACGCGAAATCTCCTCGGCACGCTCTTCCAGCGCAACAATCGCCTCGTCGATCTCTTCGTCGGTAGGCTCGTCCCGCTTCGATTCGGTCTCCTCGGCACCCGCACCCGTCGACAACTCGTCTGCCGCCTCTTCGATCGCGTCGGCCGATTCGGTGTCGTCGACCTCCAAACCCGGTTGCCTGTTTGTTCTATGAATAGCTTCCAAAGTCGCATGCATGATAGCGTCCTTTCCTCGATATGCTCGCCGGAAGAATCCGGCATGTCCCGTTTAGGTAAGTATCGACCATACTGCGAGAGCATTCAATGAACGCACCGTATCGGTCTAGCGACAATCGCATGACAGCGCCGCGGTTCCACTGCAAAGCGAACGGTACCGCTTCGAATCCGCGGGAGACTTCCCATCGCTCGAACTCAACCACCACCCCCGAAACTAACCCGGACAGAAAAGAACGCCTCTGGTAACAGATTTTTGCGACTTGTGCATGCAAAACCAGCGATTCGAACGCCACAAAGGGTCGAACCGGGACGAAAACCCGCTTACCGTCGCGCGCGCGAAAAGTAAGCCCTGATGACAGAAGACCGCTTATGCAGAGGTTGGTCGCAAGCGTACACAAGTCGCAAAAATCTGGCTGTGTTAGACCACTGTTGACAAGAACACTTGTACCAAAAAGGCTCTCCAACTATACTGAAAGTTATCAGACGACCAGTAAGGAGAAGAGCCTATGCTTGAGATTCTACACCAACTTTTGCCCCAGCTAACCCGCGCTGAGAAAATCGAGATGCTCGCCCACCTAAAAGAAGCCATTGCCGAAGAGCTGATCGTTAGCTCTGAAGGCAACGGACCTTCCGTTTGTCCGCACTGCGGCTGTGCGCGCTTCACCAAGAAGGGCCATGGCCGCTCAAGAGAACAACGATGGCTTTGCGGCGGCTGTGCGCGGACCTTTTCCGGTGCGACCAAAGGACTGCTGGCAAACTCGAAGCTCAGCGGAGGGGCGTGGATGAGCTTTGCCGCATGCATGGTGGATGCATTGAGTCTTCGGGAGTCTGCCAAGCGTTGCAATACCTGCCTTTCCACCGCCTGGTTCATGCGCCACCGCCTTTGTGAGGTGATGGCGAAAAGACTCATGCCTTTTCGTGTCGGGAAAGGGTCAGCCTGCCAGATCGATGAAACCATAGTCAATGAGAATCTCTCGGGGAACTGGACCAGATCAGGGTCTGTTTCGCTACCGAGAAAACCCCATAAGCGGGGGAACGCCATACATGTTTCGGGGTCGTCCAGGGAAAGGATCAGCATCTTAACCGGCATCAGTGACCGGGGAGACTGCTTCTGCGAGGTGTGCTGTCGGGGCAAATCGAGCATCGAAGATATCGAGGCGCTCCTAAAGGGCAAGGTCGAAAAAGGGGCCATCGTATCAAGTGACTGGGATGCAGCTTACCCCAAAGCCTTGGCATCGATCGGTGCGGGGCATAGGCGTTATTGCACATCATCGGGTAAGGGGTATAAGATCAACATGGTCAATGCTCTCCATTCACGCTTGAGGGATTTCCTATTCCCGTTCAAAGGTGTTTCCACAAGGCGCCTTAAACATTACCTTGACTGGTTTTGCTACGTTGAGCAATTCAGGAAAAGCGATGCTGACCGTCGTGAGGTGCTGTACTCAAATGCCATAAGCGGAACATACGAGACGACCAGAAGGAACTATCCTTCAACTCCGTTTCCCTTCGGAGAGTACTGGAATATGTCAACAGTGGTCTAACACAGCCAAAAATCTGTTACCAAAGGTCGATTTTCGCGCGCTGAGGGCTTGGGGCCTGGCACCAAGCGTCCCGCATGCCACTGCCCGGCGGTTTTCGCGCGCTGAAGGCAGGGGTCTGTTGGCTCTAACAGGAAGGCAGCGTACCGCCACGACAAGTAAGCCCAAGCGCATATACGCAAAGCGGCCGGCACCTGAGTACCGGCCGCTTGCGTGCGCATCGCCCCGAAGGGAGGGAAGGCGGCGATGCATCCTTGCGCTCGTCCGAGCGCAATCGGACTGTTAGATGTCGAGGCTCGGAATCTTCGCGTCGGCATCGCCGCCGGCAGCGTTGATGCCGGCAATACGGCCGAAGGTCACGCAGCGCCCGTGCCCGATGCCCGGCACGTAGGTGGGATAGTCGCCCGCGCCGAAGAACTCGCCGGCGGCAGAACCGCATACGTACAGGCCCTCAATCGGCTGGTCTTCGGCGTCGAGCACCTGGCACTCGAGGTTGGTGCGCAGACCGCCGCACATGGTGAGAAGGCTCGCCACCAGCTTGCCAGCGTAGAACGGCGGCTCCAGGATCTTGCCCATGACCTCGGGACGCTTGCCGTAGTCGAGGTCTTTGCCCAGATCGCACAGCTCGTTGTACCGATCAACCGAGGCAATGAGGTTTTCGGCGGGCACGCCCATCTGCTTGGCAAGATCTTCAAGCGAATCGGCCTTCAACGTCTGACCGCTTTCGACCTCACCCTCAAGCACGATCTTCTGCGCTTCGAGGTTGTATTCGCCACCCACAGGCTGCGTGAGCTGGCCCCACTGCAAGCCGCCGCCAAGACCGGCATCGATCTGCTCTTTCACCTGTTCAAGCCCGTGCGAGTCGTAGATGCTCCAAGCTTCTTTCTGCGTCTGCAGCGCCTTCGTGACGCTCTTGGACTGAGTGTTCACGTCTTCGTTCTTGAAACGCTTGCCCTCCCAGTTCACGTGCAAGAAGCCATAGCTCGCTGCACCGAAGTCGAGGTGCATGACGGCAGAATGCGGCTCGGATTTCTGCATAGCGCCGCCTGCCCAGATGGCCTGCTTGTGCATATCGCCGGTGTCGCAGTCGGGCGGGTTGTAGAAGCGGCCGTCCATGGCGTAGGCCGTCATGGGCGAATAGTACTGGAACATTTCGTCGTCGGCGGCGTAGTCGCCTGAAGCGATGATGACCGATTTTGCGTTGATCTGCGTGTACTCGTCTTTGCCGGTAGACACGATGGCACCGGTGACGGGGCCGTCGCCCTCGCGGACGAGCTGCTCGCTCTTCGTTGCCCAACGGATCTCGCCACCCAGATCGGCAATGGTCTCGTACAGAGCCGGCACGAGCACCGCGTTGCCGTACACATCGCCCACGCCCGAGCCCTGATAGAACGTGAAGTTCACGGTCTCCTCGTACTTATCTGCCTGGTAGAAGATGTGCGTAACCGGATATTCGGTGTAATCGGGACCCTTGTAGTAGCCGTCCCACAAAAGCGCTTCGAGGTTCTTCTTGGTTGCCAGGTCGTACAGCCAATCGAAGCACGCACCGCTCTTGTGCGCGAATTCCCACAAAAGCGGCTCCTTCACGCGGCCCTGAGCCCAGTTGATCCAGCGACGCACCACGTTGTTGTAATCGGGCTCTTCAACGAGGCCTTCGTCAACGAGCTTCTGCTGCACCTTTGTGTGGAATCCGGCGATATGGACGCCACGCGCAACCACCGTCTCGGGGTTCTTGTCGATGACGATCACCTTGCCGGCACCCTCTTCGAGCGCTGCAATGCTGGCGCAGCATCCGCCGAGGCCTGCACCGATGACGAGCACGTCGCAGTCCTCCGTGCCCGAGATCTTGTCAGCCGCAATGGGCTCGGGAGCGATCTCCCAGCTGTGCATCCCAGCGACGTCCGGGCCCGCCGACGCACCGCTGTCTGCCACGGGCATGCCGCCCGCAGCGTCCGATCCCCCGGCAGCCGTCTGGCCTGCTCCAGTATCGGCTGTGCCCTGCGGTGCGCAGCCCGCCATGCCAGCCATGGCAGCGCCTGCGAGCGCAGCTCCGCCGAGTCCGATAAACGAACGGCGCGAGAGTCCCTTTTTTGTAGTTTCCTCCATGCGATTCCCTCCTGAAACGAGTAACCTGCGACGCACGCCTCTGCGTGCGGCTCAGGTATCGACCCTACGCCGCTGAAACGCACCCGTCATCCCGTTGATAGGGGGAAACGGGCCGCTCACACGGGAAAATCCCCCGAGCAGGGGGATGGTCGTTTCGGCTCAACCCGTAAGAAGTCCTCTATAATGCAGAATGCGAAACGAGCTCCTATCGGCGCACATCCGCCATGGGCGGCAAACGAAGGCGACCGCCGGACACTACAGCGAGGTGTTTCGCATCGCATCGAGAGCAGCAAGCCTCAGGAGAGCGCTCGGTGCACAGCGCTGGAAAGCGCGAGGGAATCGCATGGTAGGATGACGGACGCAAGCCGCGCGCGAGGAGGGACGCGGCTCGATGTTCGAAAGCGCAACAACCTGGATGGCGGACGTGAGCCGCGCGCGAGGAGGAACCTGCATGAAGAGCCGCTTGCTCGACGGAGGCTTGCGCAAAGAGCTATGGCGCACGCCTGATCTCATCGGATTCGCCGCACATTGGACGTGGATCTGGTGCGTGTTTTGGAGCTCGCTGTTCTACAGCGAGGGAACCTTCATTACCACCTCGACCGCAGACGCGTTCGCACTTGAGCCTTTGTGGGTAACCTCGTTGCTTGCCAACGTGATCACCATCGCGTTTTTGCTCATGCTCTCCTACTTCCGCAATCCGCTTTCGAGCATACGGTCGCTTCCGTGGACCGCCGCCGCCCTGACGGCCGCCGGAACGCTGCTCGTCTCGCATCCCGCGACCGTCCTCGCTGGCGCACTCGCAGCACCCGTCTACCTTGCGGGTTCGGTGCTCACCGGCATCGGCTCCGCCATCGTCGTCGTGCTGTGGGGCGAGCTGTTCGCTTCGCTCGGCTCGCAGCGGACCGTCAACTACAGCGTCATCGCGTTCATGATCGCCGCCGTTGCCACGCTCGTGCTCACTGCCATCCCACCCGACGAGAGCCAGATACTCGTTGCAGCGTTGCCCGTGGTGAGCATGGTGTACCTCGTGCGCTTCAGACGAAGCATCCCGCACCTTTCCGCCAGCAAGCGCAACGTGCACATCGAGAAGAAGCCACCGTACAAACTTATCGCCATCTCGTTGTTCTTCGGCGCTTCGTTCGGCATCATGAAGGGGCTCTTCGCCCCCATCGGCGAGGAGCTTACCGGCGTGCGCGACTTGCTCAACATCGCAGCCATCGTCGGCGGCTCGATCGCCGTCTTCGTCACCACGAGCATCTACAAGATGGACTTCGACCATATGACATACCAGGTGGCGTTGCCGCTCATGGCAGCAGGGTTTCTGTTCCTGCCGCTACACGAGCCCTGGAACGTCATCGGCACGGGCGTGCACCAGTTCGGCTACCAGTACTTCTACATTGTACTGTGGGCGATCTGGCCTGTGCTCGCTTCGCGCTCGAAACTGCCGGCGGGGTGGATCGTCGCATGGGGCCTGTTCTCCATCCAACTCGGACAGCTCGTCGGCTCGATCGCGAGCGGCGGCATGCTCGGCTTGCTCCGCACCGATCTCGACATGGCGATGCTCTCTGCGGTAATCATCTTCCTGCTTCTGCTGTTTGCCTTGTTTGCGCTTGGCAACGGCTCGGCCAACACCGGCTGGGGATTCGTCAGGCCCATCGAAGAAGCCGACTCGTCATCCGATTTCGAGAAGACCTGCACGCGCATCGCCCGTCAGTACCGCCTCTCGCCGCGCGAGATCGAGGTGTTCTTCCTCCTTTCGAGGGGGCGCAACCGAGCGCATATCAAAGAGGAATTGGTGATTTCGGACGAAACGGTGAAAAGCCACGTCAAGAACATCTACCGCAAAACCGACGTACACTCCCAGCAGGAGCTCATCGATATGATCGAGAAAGAAAGCCGCGAAAATCCCTCGTAAATCAACCGTGCATGCGTGCGCATGAGCGGCTCCGGGTGAGATGCGCCAAGCCTCACGGTTGCCTTTTCGAGCCGCTCATCCGGGCGCCGTCCGACGGCCACGTTCGTGCGCGCCGTCCGGTGTCCACGTTCGTGCGCGCCGTCCGGCGCCCGGAGCCTCCCGCCTCGTCCGCCGTGCCTTCAGGAAAACTTAAGGCATCTTAAGGAATTCGTTGCCGATCGTTTCGAGACCCTTAACCACACTGCGCGCTAGCCTTATACGCGGGGCAAGCAAGCGGCGCACATCGAGGAACCGCCCGTTTTCGTATCAAGGCGAAACAGCAGCCCTCGATGCGGCGGCTGAAGCGCCGCGCCCAATTCGAACGACCGCGAAGAGAATCAGGTGTGCGATATGAAACCCACAGTCGGCGTGCTGTTCGGCGGATGCTCTCACGAATATCCCGTCTCCCTCCATTCCGCTTCGGCGGTCCTGCGATCCATCGATGCAGCGCGCTTCGACGTCCTCGCGATCGGCATCGACCGCGAAGGCTGCTGGCATCGCTTCGACGGAGCGGTCGATGCCATCGAAGCCGATACGTGGCTCGAATCGGGCCGATGCTCCCCGCTCGCGCTGCCGTTCGGCATGCAGGCGCATGGACTTCTCGACCTCAAGCGCAACGCCGTCGTGCGCCTCGATGCGGCGCTTCCCATCCTCCATGGAAGAAACGGCGAAGACGGAAGCGTGCAGGGCGCTTTGCAGTTAGCGGGCATTCCCGTTGTCGGCTGCTCGGTAACGGGGTCCGCTGTCTGCATGGATAAGGCGGTTTCACACAGGATTGCGCTCGCGGAGGGCGTCAGTGTAGCCGAAAGCGCCCTTGTCGACACGTCGACCGACCCAGGAACCGCGCTACGCATCGCCGAACGCGTCGGCTACCCCCTCTTCGTCAAGCCGCTGCGCGAAGGCTCGTCGATGGGACTTAGCCGGGTGCGGCTTTCCCGCGAGCTTGCCCCGGCCATCGACCGCGCGCTTTCCTACGACGATTGTGCGATGATCGAACGGGAAATCGACGGAAGCGAGATTGGCTGCGCGATTCTCGAAACCGAGCACGGCCTCATCGCAGGCGTACCCGACGAAATAGAGCTCAACGGAGCCGTGTTCGATTACACGGAGAAGTACTCGTGCGAAACGGCGAGCATCATCGTACCCGCCCGCATATCCGAACGTGATGCGAGACGGGTGAAAGATGCGGCCAAGCGGCTGTTCACTGCATTTGGCTGCAAAGGGTTCGCCCGCATCGACTTCTTCCTCGCATCCGACGGTCGCCTGTATTTCAACGAAGCGAACACGATACCCGGATTTACCGAGCACAGCCGCTTCCCCTCGATGCTCGAAGCGGCGGGAATCCCGCTTGCCGACGTGCTCACAACCGCAATAGCCAAAGCGCTCGCCGCATCGGGCGCGAATTCTCAGACGGCCTTTCTCGCCTATGCCTGAAAACCGTGCGTATCCGGCAATCGATCTGTTCAGGATGGTTGCGGCGCTTTTCGTCGTAGCCATCCATACCGCGCCGTTCGCATCGATAAGCCCCGAACTCGACGATGCGATAACGTACACACTCGAGCGCATTGCCGTGCCGTTCTTTCTTGCGACCACGGGATTCTTCGTGCTTTCCCGCCACCGGAGCGGATCGATCCTCGCAAGCAGGTCGTTTCGCGTGCAGCTGGGAAAGCTCTGCGCGCTGTATGCGGTGGCAACCGTTTTGTACCTGCCCGTTTCGATCTATGCGGGCACCCTTCCCGCTTCGCTTCCCGAGGCGCTGCAGGCTATCGTGTTCGAGGGAACGTTTTATCACCTGTGGTACTTTCCCGCAGCGATACTCGGAAGCGTCGTCACCGCGTTTTTGCTCGATCGGTTCGGGCTGAAGGCGACGGCGGGCATCGCGCTCGCGCTTTTCGCGATCGGCCTTTTCGGAGACAGCTATTGGGGCCTCGCAAGCCGAAGCGACGCGCTGCGGGGTTTCTACGACGTCGTGTTTTCCGTAGCGCCCCACACGAGAAACGGCCTGTTCTACGCTCCAGCGTTCCTCGCGATCGGCGTGCTTGCCGCCAGACGGACCCCACGGATCCGATGCGAAGCAGCGAAGCAGGAGCTACGGGAGCCTGCGGACTATCGGCGGCGGGCGCTGCAGGAGCCCGAAGGCGATCGGCATGGAAGGTGGCTGCAGGAACCCGAGCAAACAACGCATGCGAGAAATCGCCGCGATCAGATCGGTTCTCTGCGATCAAGCGCACTTGGTCTCGTCGTTTCTCTTGCCGTATTGATTGCGGAAGGTGCCGCAATCCACGGGTTCGGCCTCGATCGCCACGACAGCATGTACGTGTTGCTGCTTCCGACAACGTACTTCCTCATGAACGTTCTCGCGGCATCGAAGATCGACGTGAACGCCTCCTGGGCGCGCGACCTCTCGCTGTGGATATACATCCTGCACCCGCTCTGCATCGTGCTCGTGCGTGGAATTGCGAAAGCATTCGAGATGACGGAGCTTGTCGTAGGAGACTCGCTTTTGTTCTTTGCAGCGGTATGCCTGGCTTCAGTGTTGCTATCGCTTGCGGTTATGGGGGCGAAGTCCGCGTGGAAACAACGGCGCACGCCGAGAAGCGCGTAGCTTCCTGAAGAGATATGCCGACGGACGAAGCAGCCTCGCTATCTGTCCGGCATCTGCAACGGCTTGCCGCTTTCAAACCAAGATCGACGCAGCACCCTTTCAGGGCGCGGGAAGCGGGGGGCGCCCTACGGCGCGGCCGCCGGAATGGCGTCGGGAAACGGCCCACCGCGGGAACCGCGGGCCGGACGGGGAGCGCCTCGCCGGGAGGCGCGGCCCCGCCTGCGGGATCGGGTGCCGCATTGACGGGCGGGCGACGCGGCCGGGGGGCGTACGCCGATGGTGATTTGGCGGCGGAAGGCCGCCCGAAGCCCAAAAACCGCCGTCGTGAAGCGTTCTGCGGGCCTTAAGGCTCCGACGGGACGCGCAGGCGAAGGACTGCCGCATGCACCGAGGAACCGACAGGCCGTTGAACAGGGGTTATCGTTGTCGAGGAATCTGCCTGCATCGGTAATGCATTACGAAGCCCTTCACGACGGCGGTTTTTGGGCTTTTGGGGGCTCCGCCGCCATGGGGCCCACCTCTGTGAGGGGATCCGCCGCTTTTAAGCCAGAGCTGGCATACACCCGTTCGAGCGCTGATACCACTGATCGCAATCGAGCGCCATGCGGGGCCGCTTCGGTATCGGCTTGACAACGACGTATTTTGCCGCCGCTAAACCAAGTGCTCGGCGAAGCGTGCGCACTCCAAGTCTTCCGCGACGCATGTGATACAATCAGAAACGGGAGGCCGGTTTTCGGCCTCCCGCCGAGACGAGAACGCTTACGGGAATCGTAAAAGCGCTTACTCGTCTTCTTTGATCTCGTAGTCGAACTTGGTTTTGCACCACGGGCACTTCGTAGTGAAGCTGCCGAATTCGCGGCTCGTAACGATTTTGCGCAGCGGCTTGCCGCAGTTCGGGCACACCTTCGGCGCTTTGTCGGGAATCTCTTCGATGCCCTCAACGTCTTTCTGGTTCGGACTGTATGCCATGTCGGGCCTCTCTTTCGGTCGTCTTGTCCTATATCGCAGGCGGGTTCTTCCCGCCCTTTATCCGCCTACGGCACGAAGCAGGTGACCCCGTCTCCGAGCTCGGCCATGCGGGCGGGCACGTCCTCGAGGGGCACGGCCTCCATGCACTTGGCGAGGCAGTGGTGGGCGCAGGCGGGCTTCAGGCCCCCTTCGAGCCTCGAGGCGCACAGGTCGCAGAGCGCCGAGGGCACCGGCACGTAGTCCCAGTACCACTCGCCGGCCAGGCGCTCGGGGCCGAACTCGGCGAGCCTGATGCCCCACTCGTCCTGGGACCCGATGCCCTTCTCCTGGCGGCAGGCCACCTCGCAGCTGTGGCAGCCGGTGCAGTACTTGTAGTCTATGAGCAGCGCGTGCTTCTTCACGATCGTCTCACCCCGCTTTCTATTCGCCGTCGTGCTTTGCTTCGTAGCTCAAAGGAGCGTGTTGATCGGTCATGCTCTCGGGTCCGCGGCTCGCAGGTGCCACGTACGCCGCCGGATTCGAATCGCCCGCTTCGTAGCCGTCGACCTTGTAGATCTTGGCGAGCACGTTCTTGTAGGGAGCGCCATAGCCGAGCTTGCCGACCTTGTACATCGGAATGAGCTTGTTGACGTTCGATTTCCAGGTGCCGAACAGGTTCGGGAACTCGCCGTCCTCCTCGGGATACCACCAGCCGTGCGTGGCGTGGATGACCCGCTCGGGCACCTCGTTGGAAATGCGGGCACGCTCGACGCACTTGCCCAGGGAGTTCTCGATGCACACGAAGTCGCCCGCCTTGATGCCGTATTCCTCGGCCGTCTTCGGGTTGATGGTGACGAGCGGATCGGGCGTGATGTTTCGCAGCGTGGGAAGCTGGCGATGCTCCGAATGGAACGAAACGAAATCACGGCCGCCGGTGGTGAGCACGAGCGGGTACTCCTCGTACAAATCGGGCGTGCTGTAGGGGCTCATCGCCGGCTCCATGAAGTAGGGAAGCTCGTCTTCGCCGAAGTCGTCGTAGATCGAAGAACATACCTCGATCATGCCCGTCGGCGTGTTGAAACCAGGTTCGCCGTCGGGGCGCAACAGCCCTTTCTCGTACTTGCGGTACTCGAAGTTCTGCTGGTATACGCCCATGTCACGCAGGTCGTTGAAGTCCCAATCGTACTGCGTGCGGATCTGCGCGTTGAAGAACTCCTCGGCAGTCTCCCACGGCCATGCTTCGGGGTTGAGGCGCTTGCCCACGAGCATGTCGATCTCGAGGTCCGATCGGGCCTCGCCGGGATCGAGCGCGGCGTTCATCGCGCCGAGGAAGTGAGTGTTGCGCCCGAAGTGCGGGAGCACCACGCCGTCGTGCTCGGCGAATCCGCTGACCGGAAGCACGAGGTCGCACAGGCCCATGATGGTGGGCGTCATGAAGCAGTCCTGCGCGGCGTTGAAGTCCATCTTCATAAGCGCGTTGTACCAGCGCTCGGGCTCCGCATACACCGTCGGCGAAATCGGGTTGGTCGCGTAGAAGTAGGCCATATGGAACGCATAGGGCTCTTCGGTTTCCATGACGGTGAGGACCTCGTCGGGATGGGCGAACGGCCCGCATGCGTACGCCGGGTGGTCTTCCTTCGCGTCGATGCGCTTCGCCATGGTCTCGGGCTCGACAAACTGCGCGGTCTCGAAACGCCAGCGCCCCATGAAGCTCGAGGGCAAAGACAGCGTGATGCCGCCGGGCACGTCCATGTAGCCGCAGATGGCAGCGAGCGCGAGCAGCGATTGGCCCGCCTGCGCGCCGTTTTGCTGCGTGTCGATGGCGAGGCCCCACATGATCGAGGACGGGGCGTTGGTGGCGAAGGCGCGCGCCGCGCCGCGGATGACGTCGGCGGGAACCCACGTGATGTCTTCGGCCCACTCGGGCGTCGTGTCCTTCACGCGCTCGGCAAGATCCTCCACTCCGAACACCCAGTTCTCGCAGAACTCGTGGTCATAGAGATCCTCGCCCAAAACGACATTGAGCATGGCAAGGCCTATGGCCGCATCGGTGCCCGGGCGCAGCTGCAGGTGGTACTCTGCTCGGGCGCCGAGCCAGGTCAGACGCGGGTCGATCACGATGAGCTTGCTCCCCCGCTTCATGAGGTCCACGATGGCGTGGCCGTAGAAGCCGTCGGGGTTGGACTGCAACGGGCTCTTGCCCCACAGGATGATGTACTTGGGCACTTCATAGCGCGGGTCGTCGTAGCGATCCGGGAAATAGGCGGCGTAGTCGAGCTCGGGATAGCCCGCGCCCAAAAGGAAGTCGGCAACGACCGTACGCGGTCCGTAGCACGACCCACCGCTCATCGAAAACGAGCAGTTCGGCGTCTTGAAGCAGGCTTGGGCCATCGGAGGCGCATACAGCGTCGCCTCGCGTCCGGTTCCCTGAAACAGGTAGATGGTCTCGGGACCGTAGTCTTCCCAAATCTTCTTAACCTCGGCCTCCAGGATGTCGAGCGCTTCGTCCCAGGTGATGCGCTCCCACGTATCCTTCCCGCGGTCTTCCTTCGCGCGCTTCATGGGGTATTTGATGCGGTCGGGGCTTTCGAGGAAGTCCTTCATCGCAAGGCACCGCGGGCACAAACGCCCCTGGCTGATCGGATGGTCGGGATCGCCCTCGACCTTGACGAACTTGCCGTCCTTGTCGGTGTAGATGAACATGCCGCACCCCACCGGATGATCGCCCGGAGGGGACCAGCCGCAGGTACGAACTCTGATCAGCTCCCCCTCGTCGCTTTTCCACGTCTGAGCCATTGTCATAACCCTTCTCCTTCCTTAGATGTATTCCCTCCGTTAAACGTCCCGCTCGGCAGCGTTCCGAGGTCCTCCATGGCGACACCTTTCGTTTCCGTCTTGATGAGCACCTTCGTAAAGAGGGCGGCCAGGCAAAGCGGGACGAGGAACACGACGAGAACTGTCGAGAACGTCGATCCCGATGCGAGGGCGCCGCCGATCACCATCGGAGTTATGAAGCCGCCGATTCGCGCAACCGTGGTCACGCAGGCCTGCCCCGTCGCCCTGATCTCGGTGGGGTACGCCTCGATGGTGATGGGTGCCGGAGACATGTAGGCGTAGTTGATGGCGAACCCCATGAACGTGCACGCCACGATCATCAAGCCGCCGAACCCGAACACCGCCGTGAACACGACCGACAACCCGGCGAGGGCAAACGCAACGTAGGCGCTTCTGATCCTGCCGAGGCGATCGGCTGCAACTCCTGCTACGATGGCACCGGCGCATCCGAGCAGATTCATAAGCGTGGTGTACCCGTAGCTCGCGCTGACCGAATACCCGCTTTGCAGCAAGATCGTGGGCATCCAGTTCGTGAGCCCGTACGAAAGAGCGCACGTGGTGAACGCAACCAGCCAAATGCCCACTGTAACCTTCAAATACTTCTTTGATACGATCTGACGGAGCTGACCTCTTGCCTCAGCCTCGGGTATCCGTATCTCATCGGCCGTGTAGCCGCCTTCTTTCGGCGAATCAAGCGTCTCGTTGATCCTGTTCACGATCTTGAGCGCTTCCCCCGTCCTGCCCTTGCTCAACAGCCACTGAACCGACTCGGGCATGATGAAGTGCATGAGTATCCCGTACAAGAAGGGAAATCCCCCGATGAGATAGCACATACGCCAACCGAAGTTCGGAACCACGTACATGGCCGTTAATCCCGCGAGCACCCACCCGAGCATCATGAACGTCTTCGTGATGGTCACGAACGCGCCGCGATGCTTGGTTGGCGCGTACTCCGAAACGATGGTGACGCTCAAGGGGATGACCGCGCCGACCCCGATGCCCGACAGTATCCGGCATACGGCGAACGCGTCGTAGGTATGGACAAAGAAGATCGGCACCGTAAGCAGCGAGTAGATCAAAATGCTCACGTTCATCACGTGCTTTCGACCGAACCTGTCGGCGAGGTACCCCGACAGAAAGCCGCCGATGAGCATGCCCAGGAGACTGAACGAGGCCAAGCTTCCGGTGGCGATGAAACCCAACTGCATTTCCTCGGTGATCTGAGGCATCGTAAACGAAACGATCATGTAGTCGAATCCGTCGAACACCATCGCCAGCCCGACGAAGAGCAGGATCCGAATGGAAAACTTCATGCCTCCCGGTTTTTCGATGATGTCTGAAACGTAGACTTTATCCACAGCAGAATCCCCCTTATTCCCAGCAACAAAGCGATCGACCCGAGGCTTCGCCCTGTTCGGACGGCGGCCCGCAGCCCAACCTTCAGCGGCCGAGCTGCGGTCTTTCCGCACCGCCCACGAGCAGCTGCCCAACCGCCTACGGCACGAAGCAGGTGACCCCGTCTCCGAGCTCGGCCATGCGGGCGGGCACGTCCTCGAGGGGCACGGCCTCCATGCACTTGGCGAGGCAGTGGTGGGCGCAGGCGGGCTTCAGGCCCCCTTCGAGCCTCGAGGCGCACAGGTCGCAGAGCGCCGAGGGCACCGGCACGTAGTCCCAGTACCACTCGCCGGCCAGGCGCTCGGGGCCGAACTCGGCGAGCCTGATGCCCCACTCGTCCTGGGACCCGATGCCCTTCTCCTGGCGGCAGGCCACCTCGCAGCTGTGGCAGCCGGTGCAGTACTTGTAGTCTATGAGCAGCGCGTGCTTCTTCATTAACATCACCTCTCTAATCCCGATGGATGGCTTCGTAGCTCATGGGCTGCGGAGCGCCGGCAGTCATGCTTTCAGGTCCGCGGCTCTCGCGCGGCACGTACGACTCGGGAAGCCCCTTGGCGGCGTCGAGGTCGTCAACCTTGTAAATCTTGGCGAGCACGTTCTTATACGGCGCGCCGTACCCTGTTTTGCCGACCTTGTACATGGGGATGAGCCGGTTGATGTTCGACTTCCACACCCCGTACAGATCGGGATACTCGGGATCGTCTTCCGGATACCACCAGCCGTGCTCTGCATGGATGACCCGCTCGGGTACTTCGTTGGACACGCGAGCGCGCTCGACGCACTTGCCCAGCATGTTCTCGATGCACACGAAGTCGCCGTCCTTGATGCCGTATTCCTCGGCCGTCTTCGGGTTGATGGTGACGAGCGGATCGGGATGCAGCGAGCGCAGCGAGGGGATCTGACGGTGCTCGGAGTGGAACGACACGAAGCTGCGGCCGCCGGTGGTGAGCACGAGCGGGTACTCCTCGTACAAATCGGGCGTGCTGTAGGGGCTCATCGCCGGCTCCATGAAGTAGGGAAGCTCGTCCTCGCCGAAGTCGTCGTAGATCGAAGAGCTCACTTCGATCAGTCCCGTCGGCGTGTTGAAGCCGGGCTCGCCGTCGGGGCGCAGCATGCCCTTCTCGTACTTGCGGTACTCGAACGGCTGCTGGAACGCGCCGAACTCGCGCAGCTCGTTGAAGCCCCAATCGTACTGCGTGTGTATCTGCGCGTCGAAGAATTCTTCGACCGAATCCCACGGCCATGCTTCGGGATTGAGGCGCTTGCCCACGAGCATGTCGATCTCAAGGTCGGACTTCGCCTCGCCGGGATCGACTGCGGCGTTCATCGCACCGAGGAAATGGGTGTTGCGCCCGAAGTGCGGGAGCACGAACCCGTCATGCTCCGGGAAGAAGCTGACCGGAAGCACGAGGTCGCACAGGCCCATGATGGTGGGCGTCATGAAGCAGTCCTGCGCGGCGTTGAAGTCCATCTTCATGATGCCGTTGTACCAGCGCTCGGGCTCGGCGTAGCAGGTGGGCGATATGGGGTTCGACGCATAGAAGTAGAACATATGGAACGCGTAGGGCTCCTCGGTCTCCAGCGTGGTCAACACCGAGTCGGGATGGGCGTAGGGGCCCGTTGCGTACGCAGGATGGTCGTCCTTCGCATCGATGCGCTTCTTCTCCGTCTCCTTGCCGACGAACTGCATGGTCTCGTAGGTCCAGCGCCCCAAGAAGCTCGAGGGCAGCGCCAGCGTGATGCCGCCGGGCACGTCCATGTAGCCGCAGATGGCGCCGATGGACAAGAGAACCTGTCCGGCCTGTGCGCCGTTTTGCTGGGTGTCGATGGCAAGGCCCCACATGATCGAGGACGGGGCGTTGGTGGCGAAGGCGCGCGCCGCGCCGCGGATGACGTCGGCAGGAACCCACGTGATGCTCTCGGCCCATTCGGGCGTCGTGTCCTTCACACGCTCGGCCAGCTCGTCGAGGCCGAAGACCCATGTCTCGCAGAACGCATGATCGTAGAGATCTTCGCCGATGATCACGTTGAGCATGGCAAGGCCGATAGCCGCATCGGTGCCCGGACGCAGCTGCAAATGGTACTCGGCGCGCGAAGCGAGCCAGGTCAGGCGCGGATCGATCACAATGAGCTTGCTGCCCAGCTTCATAAGGTCGATGATGGCGTGGCCGTAGAAGCCGTCGGGGTTTGACTGCAGCGGGCTCTTGCCCCAGAGTATGATGTACTTCGGCACCTCGTAGCGCGGGTCTTCGTAGCGCTCGGGGAAGAACGCGGCGTAGTCGAGCTCGGGATAGCCTGCGCCCAAAAGGAAGTCGCCGATGACGGTACGCGGCCCGTAGCATGAGGCACCCGACATCATGAACGCGTTGTTGGGCGTCTTGAACACGGCCTGCGCCATGGGAGGCGCGTATTCGGTGGCCTCGCGTCCGGTTCCCTTCGAAAGGAAGATCGCCTCGGGCCCGTACGTATCCCAGATCTTCCTCACTTCGGTCTCGAGGATGTCGAGCGCCTCGTCCCAGGAGATGCGCTCCCACGTATCCTTGCCGCGGTCTTCCTTGGCGCGTTTCATGGGGTACTTGATGCGGTCGGGATGCTGCAAAAACTCGCCCATCGCAAGGCACCGCGGGCACAAACGGCCCTGGCTGATCGGATGGTCGGGATCGCCCTCGACCTTGACGAACTTGCCGTCCTTGTCGGTGTAGATGAACATGCCGCACCCCACCGGATGGCACCCCGGAGGCGACCAGCCGCAGGTGCGCGTGCGGATAAGATCGTCCTCCTCGACCTTCCATTCCTTATCCATTGTCATAGACGCTCCTTCCTTTCGGCGCGCGCTCGGGCTTGTTCTTCCCACTGCGCGACCGCGTTGTCTTTCGTCTCCTCGGATAGCGTTTCCCCGCATTTCTTACATGCCTTGAAAACAAGCATGTTCTTATGTCCGCATGCGGGGCACTGCACGAACTTTGGCTTGCAGGTATCGCACGTGACACGGCAGCCGCCGAAGCACATGGCAGACCTCCGTTCTCTCGGCGCTGAGCCTCATCCGACCTTTCGGACGCAAGCCGCTACGGCTGGACCGGCGGCTTGGGCGCACCGGGAGCCTGGGGAGCGCCGGGAGCCTTGGGGGATCCGGGGGCGGCTGTCGGAGCTCCGGGTGCGGGAGCCGCGCCGCCGGCAGGGGCTGCCAGCGATGCCGGGTCTATACCCTCGAGGCTCGTTTTGCAAAACGGGCATTTCTTCGGAAGCAAGCCTTGCGTGACGTTGATTTTCTTACCGCAATTCGGACACGCTGCACCGGCGTTTGCTTCTGCTGGTCTGAAGCACATAGCACATTCCTTTCACTCGTAGTTGCGCGCTCGCGAAACCCGCTTGATCGCTTCGGGCTACTGCTCTTCGACGGCCTTCTTCTTAGCACCAAGCTTCTTGCCCTGATCGGGAATCAGGAACATCAGGATGCCTCCGACGACGAGATACACCGCCGCGATGGTGAAGAGCATCTCGAAGTTCGATCCGCCGCCAGCCAGAGGAATGGTTATGTTCGTCAGGGCAAGCGAAGCGCCTGCTAAAACGAACGTCTGAACCAAACCGCCTGCCGTTGCCGCCTTCTCGCGTCCGTAGATCATGACGGGCCACGTGAAGATCATCGCGAGCAGCGCGCCGAGGCACCAACCGGTAATGAAGTAGACGACGTACATAACGACTCCGACCGGCATCTGCCAACCGAAGTAGATGCCGAGAGCGGTAACGATGGCGTAGATGACGATGACCGGGCGGTAGGCTTTGATGGCTTTGACGATGAGCGGAGTCACAACCGAGCCGATGCCCATGCCGATGGTGATGGCCGTCGCAAAACCGCCTGCAGCAACCGGGTCGAGTCCGCGGGCGTTCACCAGCGACGCGTTCGTAAACGCCATCAGCGGCACCTGAGCGGCCATGAGGAAGAACGCGCCTCCGCACAGCACCCAGATCCACGGGGTCTTGATGATCTCGACGAGGCTTTTGAGCACCTTTCCGCTGTCTTTGCCTTTTTCCTTGTCTTCAGCTGCCGCGATCTCATCGGAGCGTTCTTTACCGAACAAGAACCAGCCGATGAAGAACACCGCGGATACCACAGCCGTGACGATGAACGCGAACTCGATTGAGGGCATGAGCGACGTGAGACCGACGCCGAGCGTGTTCGCAACCGGCGTGGTCGTGGTGGCTATGCCGACCGCCAAGGCGATCGTCGCAGGCGGGAACCAGCCGCCGAGAATCTTGGCGCGGTTGACAGCCATGAACATGCCCGTGAAGCCGCAGAACATATTGGAGATGTACTGCGCCTCGAACGAGAAAGCGAAAATGCGCGCAACCGTCGCAACGAGCACCATACCCGCAGCGATGAGCACGATGTTTCGGGTTCCGATCTTGTCGGAAAGGATGCCCGACACGAACGCGAAGAAAATGCCGATGAACTGAGAAGCGGAATAGATCGATGCATACTGTTCGGGCGTGAAGCCGTAGTGCTCCATGAACTGCACAGACATGCCTGCCAACTGGTTCTGCGCATAGGACGCGATAAACACGCCGAGCCAGACCAATGCCAGTACGATGGCAGCCTGGACGTTCTTGTTCTTCAGTGTGAACATACACAACCCCCTTTGTTGTGGGATGCATGCAGCCAGAGCGCCCCTGCGCTTTACCTGCATACGTATTCCTTATTCCAGAAGATCCCCTGAATTAGCTGTGTGTAGTACGAATCGCCGGCCAGCTCGGGATGCGCATCCCATCGTCCTAACTGCCTCGTTTGGGGATGCGCGCCCGCTTCCTACACTGCTTGCATTGTATGAAACGGAGCACGGGCCGCGCATTGGCGAAGATTACAAATTAGGGGTCATTATTTGGAATAGGAGCTAGGATCGCAGGTCGGGCTATAGGTGGTCTTCGAGCATCAGCCTGTGGTAATCGAGCATCATACGGCTTCTGAGCACAGGCGAATCAAACGAGATGTCGAAGCGCTTCTCCAGCCTCGACACATGGTACAAAACGGTGTTGCGATGAACATGGACGAGCTTCGCCGTATCCGTCGCGTTGCGGCCGTTGTTCAAATACACCCAGATCATTCTCACTATTTCTGTACCCGACGCCCTGTCTTCCTCGGCGAGCCTTTTTAAGATGCTGTGATCGAAGGAAAACTCCACGAGATCGGGATCGCAGCCCTCGGTCAGAATGTAGTATTTCAGAACATGCTCGAACGCGTAGCACGGGATATCGGAGCTTCCGTACAGCGCATCGTACTCGTTTCGCAAAGGGGCTCGCATGGCGTACGCGATCAGCGCCTGCCGGTAGGCGCATTCGATATCCTTTATCCCGAAAAACACCTGGGATGCCCCGGCGGCTATACCGAACGGATTGTACACGTGCTCGTCAACGTCTTCGTATGTTTTCCTGCCCGACAGCGCCGCTTCGTTGACCGAAGCGGAGTATAGCAGCACGAGCAGGTCGCCTTTATGCATGAACGGGTACACGAACCCGTTGTTCAGGTTTTTCGCAGCCTCGATCACCCGCGAGCGTTCTTGGAACGATTTGCGCGAGCTGAATTGGAACCGCAGAAGCCTGAACTGCTCAGACGCGGGAATTGCCGTTTTAGCCAACTGGGCATCGATGTAGTCCTCGGTCATCGGATCCCCGTCGATGAGTCCCGCAAGCACCCGGTGCCAGGGCGATTCGAGGTTAACGGTCGTTTTCCAGAAATCGTTGCATATTGAAACGACGCGCCTCATGAACTTGAGGAAAAGGTCCTGCAAGCATTCGAGCGAGCCCGATTCGCAGGCGAGAACGACATGGAAGAGGTACGCGTTGTCGATGAACACAGGGTAATGCAGCGCCGGATACCGATGCCGCTCGTTCGGCATGCACAGTGTGAGCTGGCTCTTTTCTTTGGCAACCGCAAGAACGTTCTCTTCGATTTCCCGCACCTCATGCTCGCTGTAGCAATTATTGTCCACGAGGTAGCGATACCCCTCCTCCGGGGGCTCGATGCTGCGCGAATACGCGATCAGGTTGTAGCCTGTATCGGTGATGCACACGAAATTTCCGAGCATTTCCTCGCTGAGCGATATCAGCCTATCAAGGCGGCCGCGGTTGTACACGACCCGATCCATCTCGTTTTCCCAGATGAGATCGTTGACAAAAAGAGATTGGAGCAGCGAGTCGTAAAAATAGAACCGCTTGGTTTGCCTCATAATTACCACGCGGTTGCGCCGGTTTTTGCGAGAAACCCATGCGGGAACGCAATCGTCATCGACGAGCACGACGCAGAAACTGCTCGGATTGTCGTCGAGGAGGCTTTCGGCGACCTCGTCATGGCACAAGAACAAAACCTCGTGACGGTGACTCCGATCGAAAAAACCCCGCTTGCTCGGAATCGGCGCGTACCACGTAAACCGTTTCGAGCAGCTTTCGGGAACGTGAAGCACCTCGAAATCCTTGATGACTTCGATAAGCATATTGTAGGTCACATCGCCCAATCGCAGCGCTGACCCAGCACCGAACCCAAACGAGGTGCCCTCTTCATCGTGAACAGAATAATCGTTGTGCATCGTCTACCCCCAGAGATGCCGATTCGCGATCGCATGGCCGAAATCCGCGTGATGAAACGTCGAATAGCATACCGCAAGAGTCGAGCGAACCGCAAGCGAGCACCAAAGGTTATATCTTACAAAAGACGAGGCTTACCCATACCCGCTCGCCCATCCCCGCAAACGTCGCTGAAACGCAAACGGACCCCGCAAGCATGCGCCTGCGGGGTCCGCCTTCTGTACGGAGGTGCGTCTCTTACTGGCCGGGTGCCTTCGGAGCGCTCGGAGCGCCGGGGGCGCCGGGAGCCTTCGGCACACCGGGAGCGCCAGGCGCTTTCGGGGCGCCGGGAGCACCGGGAACGCCGGGCATACCGGGGGCAGGCGTGGCTTTCGCACCGCAGCTCGGGCACTCGGTTGCGGTGGGGTCCACCTCAGCGCCGCACTTGGGGCACTTGACAGGACCGGCTTCAACGGTTGGTGGTCTGAAGCACATAGGAGTTCCTTTCTCTAACCTACAGGTTCATTATGCTCACAACGTCTGCGGTGCGGCTTCGGTAAAATCGATATCCGCACAAACCGTGCATAGCTGTTGCATATCCGTTGCACGACCGCGCGAAAATCCCTTCCCGCAACCGCGACAACGGAGACTATTCTTCCAGAGCAAGCATAGATGCGCATCCCACAAATTGCTTGATACGCACTACAAGCCCTCAGACTAGATGTCTGATTTACCCTCATACTGAGGTTTATCCGCGTATAAAGCCTACACGGCATGCTCAAGCGACAGCGTCGGCTCCTGCTCGGCCTCCCATGCTTCGAATATAACGCTTCCGCGGTAACGATACACGCCGTAAACGCCCGCGAAATCGTATCCTGCGCACGAAAAGCATCCGCCGATCGAGGTGACGAATTCCGCCGCCTCGACGTTGAAAGCACCCGAATCGAACACGTAGAAATTCGCGATGTTGTCGCGGCTGCCCGTGGGAGCGAGCATGATGCCCGTACCGAATTCGATGGGAAGCCCGTCGCTTTTGAGGCGAAGGCCCTGAAGCGCAATACGAGGCTCGAACCGCCCGATCCAGCTTTTCCGCTTAAGCTTCGCCCATTCGGCCCACACCGATGTGCGTTTCTGCGCGTCGTCGTCGTAGACGGCGTTGAAAAACCCTTTACGCACATCTGCGGCGTACGAGTCAATCTACTCGCGTCTGCGATGCATGGAAGATGGGAGGAGCGAAACGCTTCCATAGGTGGGCATCAGGAGTTTTGCGACTTCAATTTTTCGTTTACAACCCTATTTATGGTATACAAATGTAAGAAGAGTCACTATACTTAGTGCTAATTAGGCATACAGGGTATAGCAGGTAGCATAGATGCAGAAGCAAAGCGCCTCCGGCACCAAGCCGCATAAGCGAACCAGTGGGTCGTTTTCCAAACCCACCTCTGCCCCGCTCACCTCAAACCGCCCCTCAGCCCCGCACCGCTCCCCCGCCCCCAACCGACATTCCGAACCGAACCGCACCGCAGCATCGCACCGGACTTCATCCTCGGGCCGTTCGGCACAATCGAATCGCACTTCGGCTCCGATACGTTCGTCGCAACCGAAACGCGACAGCGTGCCGCTCGCAGAGAACCCCTACATGCGCTCGACGAGCTCGATCTACACAGGCGGCGAGCGGGCGATCTTCAGCAAGCACAGCGCCGCACGTCGCAATACCCTCGTCCTCGCCATCATGGGAGGCATCTGCATCATCATGATAGCCGTGCTCATCGGCTTCGCGCTGGGCAAAGACGTCGGTTTGGCCGAAGCCGATCCGTCGTATGCGCCGACCGCACAAACCGAACCTGCGCAGGTTCACGACGAAGGTGGATCGGACATTGCCTGATACTTCGACTACTTGACCTGCCTCTTTCTTATCTCACCTGTTTTCGGGTATCTTTACCCGAGCTCGAATTCGGCACCATAATACCCGCAATCGCGCGATGTTTTCCCACCGCGATCTTCCTAAAGTGAGACCTGTCCGTTTCGCCCGCATCCGCCAAAGCATTCGGCAAAGCGCGGGAGAACGAGAGCGTACTGTTCACTACTTTGGGAGGAATTTATGGGAGAGAAAACCATCAGCCGTCGCAGCTTCATCGCAGGCCTTACCGCAACGGGCGCGCTTGCGGCAACGAGCGCACTTGCGGGATGCGCGCCGAGCGCTACTGGCGAACCTGCTTCGGGAAATCAAGCACAAAGCACGCAGACCTCATGGCGCGACAAGCCAGAGCCGATCACCGATATCGCAGAAACGCTCGAAGCCGATCTCGTCGTAGTTGGCGCGGGCAACGGCGGTTTGGTTGCCGCCACCACCGCCGCACAAGAAGGCGCTAAGGTCATCGTGCTCGAAAAGGGCGGCAACATCGCTGCCGCACGCGAAGCCATCGGCGCCTTGAACTCGAACCTCGAGCCCGATCACTACGAAGACCCAGCCAAGCTCATGAACCACGCCAACATGACGCAGTCGGGCGATGCGAACATGCTCATGTACAAGACATGGGCCGAAAAATCGGGTGAGATGATCGAGTGGATGAAAGAGACGCTCGAGCCCAAGGGCATGCTCTTCCCCTTCGAATGGCATCGCCCCTCGGCCGATCTCGCCCCCGAGGCGTACTATCCCGCCATGTGCTACAACCCCTGCCTCGACGAGTACAACCCCGACGGCCCGAACTACGGCGCTTACATGCACCTCGAGATGATGCGCGAAGTGTTTTTGGAGCTCGGTGGCGAAATCCTGTTCACCACCCCGGCGCAGCAGCTCGTCCAAGACGATACGGGCAAAGTCACCGGCGTCATCGCCACCTCGAAAGATCGCGGCAACATCCAAGTGAACGCAAGCAAGGGCGTCATCATCTGCACGGGCGGCTACGGCGCAAACGAGGAGATGCTCCAAGATCTTTGCCCCGTCGTATCCGAATACTGCGTGCTCGGGGACAGCGTAACCGAAGAGGGCGACGGCATCCGGATGGCGCTCTGGGCGGGCGCATACCTCGAACAAGGCGGCTCGTGCATGATCTGGAACCGCGGCCTCATGAACGACGACACCGAGTTCGGCCGCCCGTGGCAGGGCCAGATATTCTTGCCGGGCAGCCAGCCGTTCTTGCACGTGAACGCAAACGGCGAGCGCTTCATGAACGAAGATCAGTGCTACCCGATGAGCTATTCGGGCGGCCTCAACCAGCCCGGACACTTCTCGTGGGAAGTATGGGATGAGAGCTACTGGGACGACATCGTGCAGTTCGACACCTGCGGTTGCTCGCGCTTGGCACCCGCCCCCTCGGGCACCGCGTTCAACGCCGACGTGTACGACTGCGAGGCGATGAGCAAAGAGCACCTCGACAACTTCTGGTTCGCCCCCAACCTCGAAAGCGGTGCCATCAAGAAGGCCGACACACTCGAAGAACTCGCTTCGGCAATGGGCTTCGATGCCGACAAAACCGCCGCGTTCGTCGCTTCGGTCGAGCGCTACAACGAGCTTGTAGCAAAGGGCGTCGACGAAGACTTCGGCAAGGAAGCGTTTCGCATGAGCGCCGTCGACGAGCCCCCTTACTATGCTGCCCGCATCTCGGGAGAGCTGCTCGTCACCACGCACGGCGTGGTAACCGACACCAACAGCCAGCCGTTGCGCGAAGACGGAACCGCCATCGACGGCCTGTACGTCTGCGGCAACGACCAGGGCGGCTTCTATCCGCACAACTACCCGAGCAACTTCACCGGCATCAACGCCGGCCGCGTGGCCACGTTCGCCCGCATCGCGGCAAAGCACGCACTCGGCGCCGAATAGGCGCTCCCTGAAAGTCCGTTTCCCTCCTCTGAAAGGCCTCCGCGTGGAGGCCTTTCGCTCGTTCCCGGCAACCGTGCGCACCCGCCTCACAACGGCACATGCCCGCCTCAGTGCACCAGATCGATGAGCTCTTGGCGCGAATGGACCCCGAGCTTCGCGTAGATGTGCTTGGCATGGGTCGCCGCCGTCTCCTTCGATATGACGAGCGCATCGCGCACATAGGGTATGGACCTACCCCGTGCGAGCAGTTCGAACACCTCGGTTTCGCGGGGCGTCAGCTCAAAGCGCACCGCAAGCTCGTAAATCCGGTCGGACAACTCAACGCCCGAACGCTCCCGACCGTCCACCCCCTCGGACTGCATCGGCGAGGCAATTTCAGAACCTTCAACCGCATCCCCTCGGTTGAACGCAAAGCTCTTCGTATCGTTCAGCACGAACATGGTAACCACCACGAGCACCGCAATCGACACCGCAGCCACCTGCACTACCGAAAGGCTGCCATCGCCGAGAGGTTCGGTCAAACCCGTATACAGCATGACGCCGAGAAAATCGCCGAGATGGACGAAGATCCAGCCGAGGCCGTACGATTGCACCGCCGTCGCCTTTCCCGCCACCGCATACCGCGCAAAGTACAGCTGGGTTATCACGCAGAAGGCGAAGCGGGCGGCGATGGACACCAGAAACGCCCAGTAGCCTCCCAAACCTGCGCCGAACAGGATCAACGCCACAAATCCCATCACGAGCGCAGGGCACATCCACCGATAGAGAAACGCAATCGAGATGCGCCGGGGACCAATCGTCGAAGCGAACGAGACCACGGCCATGAACGCGATGCTCGCGAGCAGCACCGCCTGGAACTCGGGGGCATGCGTATCGGGAGCCTGCCAAAACGTTCCGAGCAAGCACACGAACAAGCATGCCACCAGGATGCCGAGCCCTGCTCGACCCATCGAGGCGAGCACGCTCACGAGGCTTTGCTTGGCAAGGTTGCGCGCATCGTCGTACGCTTTCTGCTCCGACGCCCCCGAATGCTCCGCGGTGGCGGCACCGCTCACATCCTTCCAGGAAAGATAGAAGCACAGCCCCGATAAAAGCGGCAGTGATGTCACGAATGCAAGCGCGATCCAGCCGTCCATGGCCGATACGAGCAGCACGAGCAGAGCCGAGAAGATCGCCGACAAGGGAGCGAGAAACTCGCCGTCTTCCTGGGAAATGCGGGCATAGTATTCACCCCACATCACCCACATGAACCCGCTGCCGAACCCGGTGAGCACAGCGCCGAAGACGAACAGGGCAACCGTAAGCGCGACATCGCCCGTAAGGCTGAACAGAAGCGGCGTCGAGAGCGCCGTTGCAACGGGCGCGACCAAGAAAAGCGAGGGATGTTCAGTCGGCGAGCCGAACCGTTTTTCGCCGAGCACGATGGCAACAAGCATGACAACCGACATGAACACGGGAAACCCGGTGAAGAACAAAAGCTCGAGCGGACCGTACGCGCCGTACCACACGCCGAGCTTTCCCGTATACCCCTCCACCACTTCGGTGTAGAACACGCAGAACACCCATGCGAGCAAGAAAGACCATCCGAACCGACGAAGCGGCGTGAAGCGCGCTACCATGCGCGCAATGCCTTGCTCTTGTCGGTTACCGCTGCTCACTGAATCAATCGGCTTTCTCTGTTCGCCCGCTTCACCGGGCATGTGTTCGTTCGATCCATTATAGCCGCAATCGGATAACCTCATCCCGAAACCTATGGTGCTGTAAAGATTGCGAATACCGCTCGGCGCATTCTTTCTAATCAAACGCAATAACGTCCCATGATTCGACGGCGAGTCCCCGAACTCGTTCGAATTCCTTCACGTTGTCGGTAACGAGGGTTGCGAGGTGGGCTCGTGTTGTTGCGGCTATCATGAGGTCATTCGGCCCGATAACCCTGCCGTCTTTTTCCAACTCGGCTCTGATGATCCCGTATTCCTCGGCACACGGGGAATCGAACGGAATGCTTTTGAACGGCGCAAGGAACAACTCGACTTTCAGAAGGTTTTCCTGGGGCTTGGCGCTTTTGAGGGCCCCGCATCGAAGTTCGGCTTCGACCACCGCAGGTAGCGCAATTTCCTGGGGGTCGTGCGCCTTAAGGGCTTTGAAAACATTCGGCATGGTGCCTCGGAGAAATTCGATGCACACGCAGGTGTCGAGAAACAGCATCACCAAGCACCTCGCACGCCGTCGACCGAAAACGAAAGCTCTTCCGGCTCGCAGAATGTTTCATCTTCGATGGAACCGAACAGGTCCCAGTACCCCGTCGGCCATCCGCTTGCCACGTCGTTGCGAATGAGGTCGGCCACGTATTTCGAGAGCGACGCGTTGGCGAGCGTCGCCTTTTTCCGCAGGGCAGCCATGGTTTCATCTTCGAGGTAGAGCGAGATCTGAGCCATCGCAGCTCCTTTCAAGTATATTCACAAGTATACTTGAAAGAAGGAAGCCGAACAAGCGAGCGGACGAATGCCACGAACACGGTGCCAGCATCGCGATCGCCGCTTGCCCAGCAGGTTGAAACCGAGAAAGGGCGAGGCCGCATCGACCTCGCCCCTGCCCTGAAGCCTCCGCTGCGTCGGGTGCACGCACTCAGCGTTGCCCTTCGACCTCCTGACACGCTGCAAGCGTTTCGGCGTAATCGGCCCGATACGCTTCGAGTTCCCCCGCAAGCCTTGAAAGCTCATCGCTTGGAAGCACGGCGTCGTTCGCCTCGTCGATCGAGGCGAACCCGCCCGCCTTCAGTGCTTCCTCAACCGCAGCACGCTCGTTTTGAGAAGGTCCCACTTTGAAGCCGCGCATGGCGGCGAAGTACAGCCGATCACGTTCGTAGAGCTCGATGTCCTCTTTAGGCCTACCTGCATCGCGGGCTTGTTCGGCCAGCGCCAGAGCTTCGGCCGCATGCGCTTCGAACTCGTCAAGCTCTGTGCGCACGATGCGGTAGCGGCGATCGGCTTCAACGGCCTCGCGAGCGCACGTTGCTTTCGCTACCCGTGCGCCGAGCTCTTCCATGCGAGGCAGCGCGTCGCAGAGCGCCTCGAGGTGCTCGAACATCTCGTCGACCGAGCGCTCGCACGCACCAGGCGCATCGGAAGCGCAAACGTTTTCGATATTCACAGCACCCTCGCTTCCGCCAACTCGCCTTAGATTTCCTCGTATACGCCGGCCAGCTGCTCGCCGAGGCACTTGCCCTCGACCAGGCACCTGCCGTGGCTGTTGCCCTGCACGTTGATCGGGTAGTCGTAGGCGTAGATGTCGCCCGCGCAGTTGCCGATAGCGTAAAGTCCAGAAACGGGTTGGTTGTCGGCGGTGAGCACCTCGAAATTATCTGAGATGTGGATGCCGCCGCACACGCCGAGCAGGCCAGGACCCACTTTGCAGGCGTAGAAGGGGCCCTGCTTAATCGGGTACAGGTAGTGGGATTCCTTGTAGAAATCGGTATCCTCGCCCGCTTCGCACAACGCGTTGTAGCGCTCGATGGTCGCAAGGGCCACATCGGCGGGAACGTCGAGCTGCGCAACGAGTTCCTCGATGGTATCGGCTTTTTTGTAGTTGTCGGGATTGTCGGTCACGCCCTTCTCGACGCCCTCGGCATGCGATTTCGAAGCGTCTTCGTAGGTGGAGCCCACGGGACGGAAGCTATCCCAGAACATGCCGCCGCCGTACTGGAGGCTGTCGGTATTGTCGGCTTCGAAGTTGGCATCGAAGATCGACCATGCGTGATCGTAACCCCCATTGACCATAACGCCGACGCACTTGCCCTGCACCCAGGTTGCCTCGTTCATGAAGCGTTTGCCGTCGGGGTTTACGAACAGGAAGGGTCCGTGGTAGGTCGCCGCCGCCTGCGGATGCATCATTGTGGGCCACGGGCCGTCCTGGAAGGCACCGCCCGCCCAGGCTGCCATGTTGTGGCCATCGCCCACGTTGCCGCGATCGGAGCACAGGCGCGTCATGACTTTGAGGCCGATGGGCGCGAACGCCTCGAGGTACTCGTCGTTGTAGCTGATATCGCCCGTGGCAAGTACGACACCCTTAGAGGCATTGTACTGCACGTACTTACCCTCGGAGTTCTCGCAGATAGCTCCCGTGACCGCACCTGATTCGTCCTGCACGAGCTGTACTGCCGGCATCTCGAACACGAACTCGGCGTTGCCGGTCTCTTCGGCCTTCTTCATAAAGAGGTACTCGATGTAGTTCGCGATGTTGATGATGTCCGAGGTGGTCTCGCCACCGTAGATCATATGGTAGCAATCGATCTCGGGGTGGACGACGCTGCGCGAGCCCACGGTGACCATGCAGCTTGCGCCGTCGGATTCGGCCACGTCAAGCAGCCAGTTCATGCAGCGCTCCGACTCGCGGAACCACTTGGCCACGAGCGATTCGCGGCAGCGGTTGCCGCAGGTTGCCACCCAGCGCTCCATCTCGATCGGCTTGTCGACGGTGACGCCGAGCTTATCGAGCTCGCGCGACCCCACCGCACCCGTGCCGCCGACACCGTGTCCGTTGAGCACGGTATCCTTCTCGACAAGGACGACCTTGGTTCCGTTTTCCGCCGCATTGAGCGCGCAGCACGTGCCAGAATAGCCGCCGCCGATGATGAGCACTTCGGTGTCCACGGTTTCGGCGATGTCGGTGATAGGCTCGGGTTTGATCTCCCAGGTATGCTTCGCCTGCGAGGCATCCGACCCCGCATCGCCACTCGCACTCGAAGCCGTTCCCTCGCCCGATGCCGCCGGGCTGCAGCCCACCACGCCGAGCGCCGCAACGCCCGCAGCGGAAAGTGCCGCTCCCTTGAGCAGATCGCGCCGAGAGATACCTGATTTCGTTTCGCTCATAAGATTCCCTCCTAAAGAATCGGTCTCTTCGGTTCCGCATTCGCATACCGGAATCCTTTTCCAGTTTGGTACGAAACCGTGCACCGATAGTAGGAAACAACAGGGCGCCGCACACCCCATAAAACAGGTTGTTTTTACGTTTTGCCTGGTAAAGTAATGGGTATCACCCAAAGAAGCAGACGGGCGGGCGAGACAGACGAAGCGGGCGAGGCAGCTTACTTTCGAGCCATCAGATCGATCAGCTGCTGCTTCGAGTGGACGTCGAGTTTGCGGTAGATGCTCTTAGCGTGGCCCCGAACCGTGTTTTCCGATATAAACAGCTTCTTCGCGATTGCCGCAACGCTGTTGCCCCGCACGAAAAGCGCCGCCACCTCGCGCTCACGCTGGCTCAGGGGGTCGACGACGCCCAGCTCGTCGAGGCGCGAGCAGAACGAGGCGTTCCAAGCTTCCTCGAAATCGACCTCAGGCGAGGGCGCAGCCGGCTCACCGTCCCGCTTCGCGCCTCCCGAATCCGTTTCACCGTCTCGGTCTTCGTCGCGTCCGCGCTTGCGCTGCCTTGTCCACGAGACGAGAAACATCGTGATCGAGAGCACGTAGACGCACATGAACAGCACGCTCACCACAAACGAAAGGTCGTGCGCGAACGCAGAGCCCAGATGCGCCCCAATCGCATCGCCGCCCAACATGGCTGCGTATACCGGGCACAAACCGAGCGCGTATACGTAGATCGACGGCATAGCGCGCTCATTCGCATAGACGGCGCACGTGACGATAAGCAGGAGGTTGACGATTTCAAAGCCGAACATGAGCATGCCCGAAAGCATAGGCGCATACTCCATGCCAAACACGATGGGAAGCAAGAACGCTCCCGTTATCAGGGGAAACAAAACCTGGTACGAGCGGAGCACCTCGAAACCCTTTTCCGAGAACAATTCAATGAGCGCGATGACAAGCGCTGCTGCACCGAAGCCGCCGAGCACCACGATGAGCGTCGGGGAGCCTGGATCGGCGAGCAGATTCGATGCCAGCTTCCACACGAACCCGATCGAGCAGACGCAGAAGACTGGCTTCCAAAGGTCTTTCAGTGCAAGGACCATATCCATGCACGCACGATCGTCGGACGGAGCAGCCTCTATTTCGGCAAGCGCCCTGTACAGCGAGACGGCGGCAAGAAGCGGAAAGGCTATCACCGCACACGCAACCGTACCGGGAAGGGAAAGCGGCTGCATGGCAAAGCACAGAATCGCCGACGCTACGGCCGAAAGCGGTATGTAAAGCGCCGTGCGCGTAGCGCCCTCCGAGGTGAAGAACAACTGCCACAGCCCGTAAAACGTACCGCTTGCAAAACCGACAAGCGCTCCCGAAGCAAGCACGAAAGGAACCCTCGGCCCTTCGCCGTAGAACCCCGCGTAAAACAAGGCAGCACCACAGGCAAGCAAAAGCCCCGCGACAAAGGCTACCCGCGAATCGGGCTGCTCCTTGCCTTTCGCCCGCACGATGAGGACCATGATCAATACCGCGGCGATCGTGCAGGAGAGGTTGACCGTCTTGAACGTGAGCATCTCGCCCGGCGTAGCCGAATCGGGGTACAACAGAGCCGAAAACGTCGTCGCCCACAAAAACGCAAAGCCGATATGATGCCAGCGCAACGTTTTGGCTATCGCTTTCGCTTTCGTGAATGACAACAGAATCCCTCGGATCGCTTTACGGCAATGCATTTCGCCGCGGATTTCCCGAGCGCGCCCTTCCGCGCTCCATGGCAATTGCATGCATTCTACCACCGATTGGCACGGCAGAAGCGAGCAGACTGAAAGCATCGCGCGGCAAAGCGAAAAGGATCGATTAGCACAATAGGCCGTTTGCGCTGGTAAGCGCATCCCCCGCGGCGGGTGAACAGGGATTTGCACAAGTCACTCCCGTTCGGGGGATACCGCCGCCAGAGGCAGCGCCGTATCGTTCGCAGCAGCGCATAAGCGCAATTCCGATACGAAGGAGGGAACCATGAGTATCACGACAGAGCATTCCGAAAAGCCGGGATTTACCAGGCGAACGTTTCTTGCTGGGGCGGGAGTCGGCGCGCTTGGCATCGCTGCAGCGGGCATGTTCGGTTGCGCCCCCGCAAGCGAGGAAAAGCCGAAAGCGGCGGCTGAAGAGGATTCGGCCAATACGACCTCGGCCGCAGCACCAGCCGAAATGACCGAAACCGTCGATACCGATGTCGTCGTCATCGGCACGGGGGTTTCAGGGCTCACCGCAGCTATCTCTGCCGCCGAGGGAGGCGCGCAGGTTATCGTGCTCGAAAAACTCGATGGCTTGAAAAAGGTCTACGCCCACAGCATCACGGCAATCGGAACGTCGTTCCAAAAAGAGCTGGGGGAAGACTGGACGCCCGAAGAGCTCGTCGCATTCTGGAACCAGTACCCCGACAGCGATTCGTTTATGGACACCGAAGCCCAGCTTTTCGCTGCCAAGCATTCAGCTGAGTCGATCGATTGGCTCATCGAGCACGGAGTGGATATCGTGGGCGTTACCGTACCGCCCACCAACCCGTTCCAAGTACCCGCGCGCACCTTTGTCACCAGCGCTGATCGTGATGGGGTGAAGGCCTACCTCGAACCGCTCAAAGCCAAAGCCGAAGAGCTTGGCGTCGAGTTCCGCTTCTCGACTGAGGCGACTAAAATCATTACCGATGACTCGGGCGCTGTAACCGGACTCGAAACGGTTTCAGGAAGTACGGGAACGCTGTTCAACGTCAAATCGCTCATCGTCGCCGCTGGCGGCTTCGGCGGCTCATCCGATCTGCTGCGCCTCTACGCGCCCCACACCCCCAATTGCTCGACCTTCGACGGCGAGTCGAAAGGGTTCGCGCTTTTGCAGGCCAAAACAGTCGGAGCCGATGTGGTGGCACCGGGCGGAACCATGGCGTATTTCGTAAACGTCGACGGTGGATACAGCGACAATCCCGGCCAGGGGCTCTTCGTCAACCGCGAGGGCAAACGATGGGTCAACGAGAACCTGTACTTCCTCGATCGCGCCGGCATTGCCTACAAGCAGGGCATCACCGAGTATTGGGCTTTGTACGATTCGCCCCTCTACGAGCAGGTCGCGGGTCAAACTGGCGAAAAAGGCCTCGAGTCGGGAACGATTGTCAAAGCCGACACCATCGAAGAGCTCGCCCGCAAGATGAACGTCAATGTTGCGGCGCTCACGAAAACCGTCGAGGATTACAACGGCTACTGCGCGGCGGGCGAAGATCCCGAGTTTAACAAGCCCGCCACGCGCATGGGCCGCGTGTTCGATCCCGACGATCCGAAGGAATACGATCTCGACGTCATCGACAAGGAATTCACGCTGCTCAACCCACTAGCTACTGCCCCGTTCTACGCTATCGACATGACCGTACAGACAACCGCCCTTTCCGGCACAACAGGCGGAATGCGTACGAACACAAACGGCGAGGTCATGGCCGTCGACGGCTCGATTATCCCGAACCTCTACGCAGTCGGGGAATCGGCTAACGGCCACTTGATCGGGTATTTTTACCCGCAATCGGGAACATCGCTGTGCATGTGCTTCTGCTTTGGCCGCTATGCCGGAGCTGCAGCAGCAGCCAACGCAACCGCCTAACCGTTCGGTCCCGTGCTCCCCGCAAAAAAAACGGGGAGCACCCCTATGCTATACTCGCCGCAAGGGGGTGGATGACCGGATGCCGAATACCGAAGATAGACGCGACATGCGCGCAATCAAACAATCGCTGCAAGCATTTGCCCAGACCGCCGCATCCCAGCCCGCACTGTGGATTGGTTTCGCTTGTGTATGCGCTTGGCCTTGGAGCTGCACGTCTGCAACGCTCGTATACGCAAATGCAGGAACCGTCGGATCGCCCGTATGGCTCGGATCGAATCTTACCTATCTCATCATCGGCTTATGCGGTATAGCGCTCGGCCTCGGATTCAGAAAATCGGCAGCACAGCTCCCGAGCACCGCCATCGCCGCCATTGCCGGCGTATGCTATGTTGCCGCGTCGGCGCTTTTCGTTTTGCTCAGCAAGCTTCCATCTGACTATCTCGATCCGGGCTATGCAACAATCTCCTCTATCTGGCCGGTTTTCGCAGGCGTCGGACAGACGCTTTTGTTCCTTGAATGGATGAAAGCGTTTGGCCGAACAGGGCCGAAGAAAACCATTGCACTTGTCGTATGCGGCTCCATACTCGGCACCGCGCTCATATTCTCACTCAATTTCATCCCCCAAACGATTCGGGAGCTCATGCCGGCAGCCATCGGCGCCTGCGGTGCCTTCTGCGCTTTTCTCATGTCCAAGCAGCCCGGCAACGACAACAGCGCCCCAAACGCAGCCATCATCTTTCCCGAAAAGACGCGTGCACCCTGGAAGCTGCTCGTAACCGCGGCGGTAGCGGGCTTTTCCTTCGGCACGTTTCAAAGCCTGTCCTTCACAGGATCGTTCGGAACGGCGGCTTGGTACACGTTCGGCATTGTCGGGTTCCTCGTTGCATCGGTTCTGTTTGCCCTGATTACCCTCGGCTTGAAAATGAACTTCAACTACATGATCTATCGAATATCGTTTGTCATCATGGCTACAGGCGCATTCTTGTGCCTGTTCGGTACCGAGGTTTCAGCCTGGGGCTACGGCGTGTACTGTATCGGGTACCGATGCTTCGACATGCTCATCTGGTGTTTGTGCGCCTATCTCATTCGCCACAGAAACGTTTCCCCGGTTTGGCTGGGCGGATTCAGCATCGGCACGCTGCTTCTCGGAAGATTTCTCGGGTTCGAGATGTTCACCATCCTCCATCCCCTGCCTGCTTCAACCGATGTATCGCTGCTCGTCGCCAGCGTTCTTTTCCTGCTTATGCTTACCGCCCTGTCACTCGTCAGCCACAACAACCTGCTCGAGGCATGGGGCATGGCGAAACCCAGCGAGGCTTCGAGCGATGCCGAGATACTGGCTTCTTGCTGCGCCCAGATCGGAGATATCTACCACCTGTCTGATCGGGAAAGAGACGTTCTTGAGCGCATCGCCCAAGGAAAGAGCCGCGCCGATACCGGTGTCGAGCTCGTCCTTTCGGAAGAGACGGTCAAAACCCACATCCGCCACATCTATCAAAAATGCGACATCCATTCCCGCAAAGAACTCGACAATATGGTGGAAGCACGAGTCCGCGAAATCAAGGACGATCGGATCGACCTGATGCAGCGGGATGCCGCAGAGTAGAGTTTTCTCACAAGAAGGCGCTGCATGACCGCAGCCGAAAGCCCTGCGCCCGCATGCGAAGGTGCATGCGGGCGCAGGTTTTGGCGAGAGACGACGATGGTCGGTTTTTGCGTTAGGCGCTTTCGGCGATATGCTTGCCAGTCAGATAACCGTACGTCATCGCAATGCTGTGGCTCGCGCCAGCGATAGTTGCGGGATAATCCGCCAGGAACCTGCCGCCCTGGACGTTACCGATGGCATACAGACCAGGAATGACCTCAAGATCGGCATCGCATACCTCGGCGTCCTTCGTAGTCGAAAGACCGCTCATGGTTACGAGGCAGCGGAGGGCATCCTGCGAAGCGCCGCTCAGTCCCGGCTCGCCCACCGCATAGCGAATGGCATAAAACGGCGGATTTTCCAAGGCAAACATGCGCTCGGGGGCCTTTCCGAAATCCTCATCCTTGCCGGCTGCACACAGTTCATTGTAGCGTGCGATTTGCGCTTGCATGGTCTCGGCAACATCGGCCTCAACCCCGAGGTTAGCCACCAGATCTTCGACGGTATCGCCCTTTGCGCTCGTCCACTCATCGATCGCTTCGATATCTTCTTGCGAGATCTTGCTCTTCGTACCGAGGCCGGCTTGCATCGATGAAAGCTGCTCGGGAAACCTCGAGTCGAAGATCTGGTAGATCACGTTGCCAGGTTGGCGGATCAACGCGGAACCGAAATGGTCATTCGTCAAATCCTCGTTGATGTAGCGCTCGCCGTTGCCGTTCAGCTGCAAAAACGCATCGACGCCAAGCTTGCCCAAATCGCCGTGCGCCATCGCGGCATGCGGCCCCGCCTCAATGTTTCCACCCGCCCAGTAGCCCATGCGGTGGCCGTCGCCCATATCGGCGAAGTTCCCTTCGATATCCTGATGCATATACGTGAAGGTGAACTTTTCCTTTTGATCGTAAATCCACGGCAGGTAATGCGCAACCATCTCGTCGTTGCGCGCATAGTCGCCCGTCGCAAGCACGACGCCCTTCGAAGCCAGCACTTTAGTATAGGTCTGGTCGTTGAGGCTCTGGAAGATCACACCCACAACTTTGTCGCCCTCTTTGACGAGCTGGCGCGCTGGACAGTCGAAGTGGGCGTCGACATTACCCGTGGCCTGGGCTTTATCGAAGTTTGCAAGGAAGACGGGCTTTTGACCGCCTTTGTCGGGTGCCGTAAACGAGAGCGTACCGCTGAAGATGACTTCATGATCGCGCCCGTATTCATAGGGAGGATAGGTGTTTTTATTGCTCACGTACACCGTATCCTCGCTCGGCGTCTCGTCGCCAGGATGCACCCAAACGAGATCGTCATAGGCCGAAGCGTACCAGTCGAACGCCTCACCGCAGTGATCTGCCCAATTCTTGAGGATTCTGAAATCGCTGCGGTGGCTCATCTGGATCATGAGTTCGTTGACAAGTTCGGTCGCTTCGATGTCCTCGATGCCCATCGAACGGGCGCTTTCGGTGTTGAATGCCGAAAATTGAGACGAACGGCAGTTAGGCTCAGAGCACTTTTCGATCGCGACGACTTTAACTCCTGCTTCAGCAGCAGAACGAACGGCAGACACCCCAGCAACGCCGAGACCCACGACGGCAAGCTCGGTTTCGATGGTTTGCGTGATCTGGTCGTCCGTAATCGGGTCGGGCTCCTGCAAAAACGAGGGAGCGCCAGTCGCATCCTGCACATCTCGCCCGCCTGCAGACCCCGTGTCAGCATCGGCCGAAGTAGGCTCGCCCGCCGCGCAACCCGCAAGCCCCATGGCTCCGAGGCCCAGACCGAACGCCGCCGCTCCCCCGATGAAGTTCCTTCTTGAAATCTCTTTCATGTCGATTCCTCCTTGGTTTCACGTACCGCGCATCGTTTAGCTGACAAAAGCCCGATGCGATAGGCGCACTATGCAACGCAAAGACGTGTACGGGAAGGCGAGAGGGAGATGAGTTTGTAGGATGATTTTTCTCATACACTAGTATCTGATCAGGAGTAACGGAGTGCACAGAGGCGCGATGCCGCATCCTCGCGCTCGACGGGTCGCACCGATAGTAGAATAGCGGCAGGGATGGAGGTTTATGGATATCGAGCACGCAAACACGCCCAAGGCCAAACCGAGCCAAGCAATTCCGAGCTTTTGTTTCCTCGGATTCTTCCTTATGGTCTCGTTCAGCACGTCGCTTTCACTCAGCACCTACGCAATCGACGATTCGGCAGTCGCGCAAAGCCAATTCCCGTTCGGTCCGCTTGCGAAAATGCTCCTGTTTGCAGCGGCAGCCTTCCTCTCGACAAGAATCACCCCGCTGCACAAGAAACATCGCCTGCTTATCGCTGCGGCCATCGTTCTTTCGCTCGGTGCCGCTCTTACCATCGCGTCCCGTTCGTCAGGTGCCTCGTCGGCACTGTGGTTGAACTCCTGCGGATCAATCGTCATCAGCATCGGCACGGTACCTCTCTACCTTGCCTGGATGGAGTTGTACGCAAACATGGACATGCGCCACGTCCTCGCTTACTACACGGCAACGCATGTGCTCTCGTCGTTTCTCTCGTTTTCGCTCACGCTTGTTAGTTCCACCGTTTTCGTCTCAGCAGCCATCGTGGCCTTTCCTCTTATATCGGTAGCGCTTCTGCTGGTCAGCTCGCAGAGGATCAAGCGCGTTTCTTTCGCGCAGGGCGAAGCGGTTTCGTCGGGTTGGTCGTTTCCCCTCAAGCCCGTTGTGCTGTTCGCGGGCTTTACCTTCTGTAACAATTTCTTGCGGGGATTTCTGTCAGGGTCCGGACGAGGATACGCCCTTTTCGGCGTCCTGATCGTTTCGGGTATCGTACTCGTCGTCATCCTGCTGCTATTCAAGCGGTTCAGCGTACGTTCGCTATATCTGATCTCGCTGCCGATGGCGGTAGCGGGCGCGCTCTGCTCTCTCATCGACCTACCCAACGCCGCACTTGTCGGTTCGCTTCTGACCAATGGGGCCTACACGCTGTTCAGCATCTTCATTACCGCCGTCTTGTGCAACATAACGTTTCGGTACGGCGTCAACCCGTTGTGGACATTCGGGTTCACCCAAAGCGCCCTCGCCTTTGCCCAGATCATCTCGCAATCGGTTCATGCCTCGTTCGACGCACATCTGCAAAGCGTAACGATCTACAGCCTGTGCGTCTGCCTCATCGCCACGGTGATCGTCATCCTGTTCGTCGTGTTCATGAGCGACAAGGATTTCACCAGCACGTGGGGCATGACGCTTTCCAGTAAGAAAACGGCAGGCGAGAGTACCGACAATCGTCAAAGTACGGTTGAGAAGGCGGCTTACATCGCGCGAATCAAGGGGCTTACCAGGCGCGAGGAGGAGATCCTTGCCATGCTTCTTGAAGACAGAACCATTGCCAGCATCGAAGACGCCCTCTACATTTCCAACTCCACCGCCAAGACCCATATCCAACACATCTACAAGAAGCTCGGCGTACACAGCAAGCAAGAGCTCATCGAAACGTGCAAGGTGCTGTAAGCGCTTCTCGCCAGAAACACGATTCTCTGCGACGGGCGCGAATGCACAGCACGTGGGTCGGATCCCCAAGGAACCCGACCCACGGTGAACGCGATCTGCAATCGGTTGTACTACGCCTTCATAATCTCCTTGGCAACGTACACGCCTGTGCCGAGCGCAAGGCCGACCGACGCGCCTTCGTTGGTGTAATACGGCACGCTGTACACGCTGCCCTGATCGACGCCCGCCACATAGAGGCCCGGGATCGGGTTGTTCTCCTTGTCCATAGCGCGCAGGTGGCTATCCACCTTCACGCCGCCGTTCGTGCCCCACGCGCTCGGCACGTACTCGAACGCGTAGAACGGAGGCGTCTTGACCGCCTTCAAAAACGCGGGATCTTTCCCGAAATCGCCATCGGCACCCGCATCGCAGAACCCGTTGTACTTCTCGACGGTAGCCTCGAGCGAATCGAGCGAGAACTTCTCGGCTATCTCGGAAAGCGAATCGGCCTTGAGCGCCCAACCCTCGTCGATCGCTTGCGCAAGGTGCGCTTCGGCATTCTCGGGAGTGGTCTTGTAGTAGTCGGCCATGGGACCGGATACCCAGCTTTCGGGCTGGCCGAGGTACACGAAGATGCCATCGCCCTTCACAGCCTCGTAGTAGTCCGAATCCATGATCACGTACGCCTTGCCCGCGCGCAGCAACGCTTCGCCGCCGATCGCGAGCGGGAACTGAGCGATCTTGCCCTCGTTGATGAAACGCTCACCCGCCGTGTCGGTGTAGAGACCCCCGAACAACCAGTAGCCATAGTGCTCGTTCACGTTGGTCCAATCGGGGTTGAAGGGGCTGCCCTCGGTCGCGGCCGAAACGGCTCCGCACTCGTTGCCGAGCACGGCGAAGTTGCGGTCCCATGCCCCGCCCGCATCGAGCACCATGGTGATGCCCGCACCGTCGGAGAGCGTGTTGCCGAGCGCATAGACTTTGGTATTGAAGCGGTCCATCTGCATGTCTTCGCTCCCGAGGAACCCGCCCGCGCACACGACGACCGAATCAGCCATCACGTCGACGCCCTTATCGGTCTGCACGCCTTTGGCGACACCATCTTCCATGATGATCTTCTCAGCTGCCGTGCTGAACAAAAACTCGCCGCCCGCAGCTTCTATCGCCCGCACAAGCGGGGCCACGCGCTCTCCCCCGCCGGTGTCGAACATATGGCGGCCGCGGAACCCGACGCCGTACGAATCGGGGATGAGCGTCATCGGTATGCCGAGATCGAGCATCGTGTCGATGGCATCGCCGGTATGGGCGAGGGCATTGCGCAGAAGGGCGCCGTTGACGCTTGTGCGCGAGAACTCGTTCATGTAGGTGAACATGGTGTCGAGGGTAACGGTTGCGCCCTCTTGCTCCTGCAGCTTGGTCTCGCATGCGGTAGGACCTCCGCACATCGAGAAGTTCGACATCGCAGCAGAGGGGGCCTTTTCGATCACGACAACGCTTTTGCCACCTTCGGCAAGCTTGAGCGCAGCCAGAAGTCCCGCAGCGCCAGCACCGACGATCGCCACGTCGCACGCCTTCGTCTCGCTTCCCTCTTTACGCTGAATTCCCGACGAAGCCTGCTCGGGAGCATCGGTCGGTTCGGCGCTTGCCGCCTGGCTTGTGCCGCCTTGCTCAGGCGAGCATCCGGCAAGCCCCAACCCGGCCGTCAGCGCACCTGCGCCGACCAAACCGAGGAACGAACGACGATCAAGTTTTGCATCCATGGTTGATTCCTTCCCTGTGAAGTTTCAATGCCGCAATCGTACGGATTCAGGCGGCTTTCGCCATCACCTCGAAGATGCGTTTGGCATCGCATGCCGATGAACAGGGTTTACAATGTAAAAATCACGTTTCTGAGGTGATGCGCCCACCTGCTCTGTACCTTAGGATGAACAGCGCGAAACGTCAGATCGCGTTCGGATCACCCACCGCCAGAACGGAGCCATCATGAACGAACCGAGGAAAACCGAAGCGCCGCTTGCGCGTATCGCAGCGCTCATCGAGCCGCGCTTCCCTTTGCGCCTGCTCGGGTTCGGACTCGTGTACGTATGGAGCACATGCGTGTGGGAACTGTCGATTTTCTCGCCCATACGCGCAAGCGAACCGACCGGATACCTGTTCGACATCTGGCTCCTTTCCGCCTTCCTCACGCCCATCGCATGCATCGCCTGCGCCCTCGCAGGACGAAACCGGGAGCTGATCGACCGGCCTGCGCTGATCATCGCAGGTCCTTTGCTATCCACAATCGGCACCCTCTGCATTGCCCTGTTCCCCCTATCCAACGAAACTCTCCAGCCGATTTTAGGAATCGCGGCGGGGATGGGTACGGGCATCGGCCCCGCCATCTTAGTCGTACTCTGGGTGGGGCTCTACGCGAAGCTCGACACCGATACCGTCGAGACGGTGGTGCCCGCATCGTTCTTCGTGATCATCGTGTGCATGCTCGTCATCCCCTACCTTCCGACGGCAATCGCAAGCGCCGTTGCCATCCTGCTTCCCCTCGCTTCGTCCGCGCTGCTGATCATGTCGATGCACAGCGTAGAAACGGGGGCGACGGGTTTTCGGGAATCAGCGGAATCGACCGAGGAGGCACAGCCTTACCCCTTATCGAGCATCACAAGAATCTTCCTGCTGATTTTAGCGGCCTATGCGATCAGCTGCACCATACCTTCGCTGCAGCAGCACATCGAACCGGTCGTGCTGCCCGTTGCCACGAACATCATCGGCATACTGTTCGCCATCGCCGTTTCGCTCGCCATCGTGTCGTTCTCGTCGCGGATCGACCTCGACGCCTACTTTCGATGGATGTCGACGCCGCTCATCCTCTCGGTCGTGCTCACAGCCTTTCCCGATCCGATTGCGGCAACTGCAGCCTCGATTCTGGCGAACGCGATGTTCACAAGCCTCGAGATCATCATGATCCTGTATTTCATCCGCCTCGCCCGCAAGGTACATCGACCGGTCTCCCTGTTCATCGGAATCGGTGCTTGCGCAACGTATTCGGGACTGCTTATCGGATATTTGCTCGGCAGCGAATGGGCAGCGCTCGCAGCAGACAGCGCGATGAGCGTCCAACTTTTCTGCCTCGTCCTCATCGGAGTGTTCGCCTTTGCGATGCTGCTGGTACCCCGCAATGATCCTGCGTGGTCGGGCGCTTTGCCCCCAAGCCCCGCCGACAAAAGCGTGCCGAGTAATCCGCAGAAGTCGTTCGATACGATCTGCGACGAGCTCGCCGTGCACTACGCCCTTTCGAAACGGGAAACCGATGTGTTCAAATTGCTTGCGCAGGGCCGCAGCCAGCCCTATATCCGCGAGGCACTCTTCTTGTCGAAAAACACCGTGTCGACCCACATCCGCCACATCTACCGCAAACTTGACATCCACTCGAAAGAAGAGCTGATCGATATGCTCGACAGAGGCTGAACGGTAAGCTTTTACAGCGCCCGCTTGATTTCTGCGATCGAATAGAGACTCCCGCAGGCGCACACAAGACCGTCTTCGCCTGCGATTTCTCGAGCTTTCGCCACCGCATCGGGAATGTCGTGGGCGATGTAAGGGTTCGTACAGGCCGAACATCCCAGCAGATCCTGGCCCGTCCAGCGGATAGCGCGCGCGAGCTTTGCAGCGGGAAGCGCGCGGGGGTTCGGCGGCTCTATGGCGATGAAGGCGCTCCCGAGCGGCAAAAGCTCTTCGAGCATTTCAGGATAGTCCTTATCCTCGAGCACACCGACGATAAACACCGCTTTGCGGCCGGGAAACGCCTGCTTGAGCGAATCCGCGAGCGCCCGAGCTCCTTGGGGATTGTGCCCGCCGTCGACGACGAAGGTCGGATACTTTGCCACAATCTCGAAGCGCCCGGGCCATTCGGCATGCGCTATACCGGCTCGAAGCGCCTCGTCGGACACCTCCCAACCGCGCGTGCGCAGAGCCTCGATCACCTCGATGGCAAGCGCCGCGTTGTATGGCTGGTAGCTGCCGAGAAGACGCGTAGTAAGATTGTCGTACTGTTTGTACGAAAAAACACGAACATTTGTTTCACGTGAAACATCGACCGACCGGGCCTCGTCGCATCGGACGCCTTCCGTCGCATCCGCCTGTGCGCAAACGGCTTCACCTTCCGCGATCACACTTCCGAGCAACAGCGCGCCGAAATCGGGAGCCATAAGCGGCGCGTCGAGCGCTCGGGCGGCAGCTTCCACCACCGCACAAGCCTCGGGCTCCTGCGGCCACGACACCACCGAAGCACCCCGCTTGATGATGCCCGCCTTCTCGCCTGCGATTTCAGCCAACGTGTTTCCGAGCAGGCCCGTATGGTCGAGCGCGATGCGCGCGATCACGCACACTTCGGGCGATTCGATCACGTTCGTCGAGTCGAGTCGGCCGCCCAAACCCACCTCCACAACCGCGATGTCGCAGCCCTGACGGGCGAAGTGCACGAACGCGACGGCGGTCATCAGTTCGAACTCGGTTGGATGGTCCTCCATGGCTTCCGCTTGGTCGCGCACCGGAATCGTAGCCGCACGCAGATTGTCGGGGGAAATCTGCTCGCCGTCGACGGCAATGCTGTTCTCGTACGCCCCGATGGTCGGGCTCGTGAACAGGCCGACGCGCAATCCCGCAGCCCGCAGCATGCTCGCAACGAACGCGGCCGTCGAACCCTTGCCGTTCGTACCCGAAACGTGCACGATAGCGTACGACCGCTCGGGATGGTCAAGCCGTTCGACAAGCTCCGCTATGCGGGCAAGTCCCAATTTGCTCACACACCATGCGGGGTTTTCAAGATATGCAACAGGATCGAACGCCATATCCAACCTCATTTCACTTTCGCACGCTGCTCGGAGAACATGATGAACGCGATTATCGGCAATCCGACAATCGATACCGAAAGCACGTATCCCAACACGACGCTTCCGAATAGGAAACCCGTTTGGATGACGGCGAGGAAGAACAAGATCATAGGCATGAACTGCGCGTTGAGGTTCTTCGTGAAAAGGTAACCCGTATCCCGTTCTACGAGAACCGCCTCGTCGAGATCGCAGACGCCCAGATCCCGCCTCATGAAGGCGGGAATGCCGACGATCGGATCGATATCGGCTTCGCGGGCTATTGTATTCGTTTCCCGAATTCGCTCAAGCGAATCGATGGAAAGAGCCCGCGCCTTCGCCTTGGCTTTTCCGTGCCGCAGTATCACCTTGTCGGATTCGTCTATCCCCAGGTGGACCATCGCCGACCGGGAAAGCCTCACGATATCGCGCCCCTCGTCGTTATCGTACGGACGGCAGCTTTTGAGCAAAATCGAGCTGTTGCCCACCATGAAACCCGAAACCGCCTTCGGCATCTTAGAAACGAGATGCGCTGGCTCGTCAAACGCCGAAGCGGTTATCTGCACCGCATCGTAGCCGCACTCCCGCAAGTCCCGCCTGATCGTTTTCTGCTCTTCGTACGACTCGGGAACGAACTGGGGCGCCCGATCGTAGCACGCGGCAATGCGCCGCTTCGTCTCGGGATCCACGTCCGCTCGTGCAATCAACCTGCGCGTCGCCTCGTCAAGCGTACACGGAGGCACGCTCAGGTTGAGCAGCGTTCGCTGATACCTGCTCAACCGCATGGTTTCGGGGGCTAGATCTTTATCGAGCTCGATCTTGTCGAACGGAATGTAGCAGAGTGCGCCAGTCGCAAGGTGGTTCAAGCGGTAGTAGTGCCGCCGCTTCGAGGAGAACCCGCCTTCGATAGCCTCCAACTCCCGATAGAGGTCCTCGGATAGGGCAACGCAACCCTCCCTCACCTTATCGATCCGCTGGACGGCCACGTGCTTCACCAGAAGGGTACCCTCGTGTTTACGCACCGAAATACACGCACGGTCCCCTGCGCCTATACCGAGCTGCTCCATGACCCGCAACGTCGTTTTCGCCGTGTCGCGGCCCGCATCCGAATCGGAATCCTCATCCTCGTCGAAAGCGGTTATAACCAGACAGCATTCGGCCGACCGGGAATCGTCCGCGCGTTCAACGTGCACAAGCTCGCGGTTGAGAAACCCGTGCTCGCGCGCCCATGCGGCGCTCACATCGATCCTGTTGGAGGGAACGAAGGAATCGGCCTTGCCCGCTACAGTAATCGAAGCCGGGATTTCGTCTCCCCTGGCGGCCTCGCCCGGTGCTCCATGCGAAGCCTGCACCCTGTCAGCGCCCATCTCTTCCCCCCGCCTTCGAAATAATATGGGCGACAATCTCGTCCGCCGCGTTTACCCCGCAGCAAGCCAAGATCCCCTCGAAGTGAGCGTTCGAATTGACCTCACAGAAAACGGGACGCTCCCCCTCGCCGAAAAGGATGTCGACGCCGGCGAAATCAAGCCCTATCGTACGGCATACGGCAAGCGCCATCGCCTCGAACGATTCCGGCGCATCAAACGCCTCGGCCGACGCCCCGCACACGATGTTTGCACGGAAGTCCTTCCCGCCCGACGATCGGAGCATACTCGCGATCACGCGGCCCCCGACCACCTGCACCCGCACGTCGCGCCCAACGCTCGAGGCAACGAACCGTTGCAGAACGGCAGAGCGGGTTCCGAACGAGTCCAGTACGGCGACGAGCTCTTCTCGCGAGTGCACCAGATGCACCTGCTCGCCGAACGAGCCGCTACTCTCCTTCGCCACCAGCGGCAAGCCGAGCCGCTCGATCGCCTGGTCGGGAAAGCTTTCCCCGTCCCACGAAGGCGGCTGGAAGGAAAGGGGCACCACAATGGTATCGGGCATCTCGATGCCGCTTTCCATCAGCGAAAGATAGGTCAATGCCTTGCTGTCGCATACCTCGATGGCGTGCGCGCTGTTGTACACGCACAATCCGCTCGCCTCGAGCCGCTTGGCCAGGTTGACGTCCTTATCCCAAAACAGAACGAAGGCAGGTCGCCCATCGGGCGGTACGGTCGAAACATCAACGGCAGCCAACTCGACGTTCGTTTTTACGGAGAGACCGATGCCCGCATCGCGAGCGGCATCGAGAATATGCGCATAGGTTGCCCTGAAGCGCTCGCTTCGCAAAAACCCGTTGACGACGAGCCAGCCGTTCACTGCAACACCTCGTTCAATCGCATCACCGCTTCCTCGAGGGCAGCGCACACGGTCGAAAAGCTCGAGCATCCGCCCCTTTCGCGAAACAGCTCGACGTTCATCTCGATCTGAAAGCAGAGCGCGGGCGATCTTCGTGCAACGTCGGCGGATACGGTCCGCGAACCTGCAGCGGGAAAGATGGCGTCCACCGTCACCGGAGCGATTGCGCAAGCGCCGAAGGCGTGCGTTATCACGTCTGTCAGCTCGGTGCGCCCCTCGATGTTGCGCCCGTGCCCTGTCCCGATTTCCACCATCGATTGGTGGCGATCGCCCATCTCATGCAGATCGAGCACGACTCGCACGCCTTCATCGCAGGCGAGACGTACGATCTCGTCGCGGTAGCTGCTCACCTCATCGTAGTTCGGGTCTTCGAGCGAATCTCCGCATCGGTAGATTGCCGGACAGCCCACGCGATCGTGCAACAGCAAAGCAAGTCTTCCCGCATCGGGTTCAGCGCACTTCACGACGCCGTTGCGCGCGTGCTCAACCCGATGCGGAGCAGAGACGAGCACGACCCCCCTGCCTGCCAAAACATCGTATCCCGAAGCCGCCTCGGGCATCCGATGCTCTCCGGACATGATATCCATAGCGACACTCCTTGATAACGCGAGGACAGTCGACTTAGTATACTGCGCTCAGATACTCCGCGATGCCCTTGGCCGCACGCTTTCCTGCACCCATGGCGAGGATGACCGTAGCCGCACCGATGACGGCATCTCCGCCGGCGAATACGCCGGGCACCGAGGTCGCACAGGTTTCCTCGTCGGCCACGATGAGGTGGCGCGGCGTGGTTTCCAAACCGGGCGTCGTATCGGCGATGAGCGGATTGGTCTTCGAGCCGATGGCGATGACGAGCATGTCGATGTCGATCACGAACTCGCTGCCCTCGACCTCGACGGGACGTCGGCGGCCGCTCGCGTCGGGCTCGCCAAGCTCCATTTTCACGCATTCAAGACCGGTGACCCAGCCCTCATCGTTTCCGAGTACGCGCACGGGGTTCGTAAGCATCGAAAACTCGATGCCCTCCTGCTCCGCGTGATGGATCTCCTCGTTGCGCGCGGGCATTTCCTCCTTGCCGCGGCGGTATACGATCGTCACTTCGGCCCCGAGACGGCGAGCGGTGCGCGCCGCATCCATGGCCACGTTGCCGCCGCCTACGACCACGCACTTCTTTCCCGCGTACACCGGCGTTGCGTACTCGGGGAACTTATAGGCTTTCATGAGGTTCACGCGGGTCAAAAGCTCGCTTGCCACCATTGAGCCGTTGAGGCCCTCGCCCTCGATGCCGAGGTACGACGGCAGACCCGCGCCTGTTCCCACGAACACCGCATCGAAGCCCATATCTCCCATGAGCTCGTCGATGTCGTAGAGCTTGCCTACAAGCGCGTTCACCTCGAACGATACGCCCAAATCGGCGATGGCCGACACTTCTTTTGCCACAAGGTCCTTCGGCAAGCGGAACTCGGGGATGCCGTAGGTGAGCACGCCGCCCACCTTGTGAAGCGCCTCGAACACACACACGTCGGCCTTGCACTTGGCAAGCTCGCCCGCACAGGTAAGCGATGCGGGACCCGAACCCACGACGGCCACGCGTTTGCCGGTAAGATCGTGGCCCGTCGCGCAGCGTTCGTCGCCCCGCAGCTCATCAAGAGCGCGGGCTGCCTCTTCGGGGTTTTCGAACGCCCAATCGGCAACGAAGCGTTCGAGACGGCCGATACCCACCGGCTCGCCGTTCTTGCCGCGCGTGCATACGCCCTCGCACTGATTTTCCTGCGGGCACACGCGCCCGCAGATGGCGGGAAGCGTGTTGGTGTTCTTCACGATCGCGTAGGCCTGTGCGAAGTTGCCCTCGGCAACCTCGCGGATGAAATCGGGGATCGGCACGCCGACGGGGCATCCGCTCACGCACGGCTTGTTCGGGCAATGGATGCACCGGAGCGCCTCGTTCACGGCCTCTTCGGCAGTATAGCCCTCAGCAACTTCGTCAAACGTTTGCGAGCGGATCGTCGGATCGAGCTCGCGCATGGGAGTCTTTTCCTTTTGCTTGTTCACCTGAAGCTTTGCGTTCTCGGCCATGCTACTCCCCTTTCCCGTCCATGCAGTCGCGCCCCTCGGGTACCTCGCGGGCCGCGCCTTCGAACGAGCGGTACATGACGCCGCGGCGCATCGCATCATCGAAATCGACGAGATGGCCATCGAAATCGGGGCCGTCGACGCAGGCATGGAGGTATTCGTCGCCTACCTTCACGCGGCAGCCGCCGCACATGCCCGTGCCGTCGATCATGAGCGGGTTCATGGAAACGAGCGTTTTGATGCCGTACGGCTTGGTAGTAGCCGCCACAAACTTCATCATGATGACGGGACCCACGGCGAGCACGAGATCGTAGTCGGCGCCCTCGTCGATGCGTTGCTGCAGCGCTTGCGTGACGAGGCCCTTGTTGCCATTGGAGCCGTCATCGGTCATGATGATCTGCCGGGACGAATTCTCGTCGATCTCTTTTTCGAGAAGGATGAGGTCCTTGTTCCTGAACCCGGTGATCACGTCCACCTCAACACCGTGCTCATGAAGCCACTTCGCCTGCGGAAACGCAATCGCCGTGCCGAGACCTCCGCCGATCACGCATGCGCGCTTGGCGCTCTCGAGCTCAGTGGGGTTGCCGAGCGGCCCGGCGAAGTCCAGCAGCGCGTCGCCCGCTTTCATCCGTGCAAGCTTGCAGGTGGTAGCGCCCACAGCCTGGAAAATGATTGTCACGGTTCCGGCTTCCGGATCGCAATCGTTCATGGTGAGCGGGATGCGCTCGCCCTCTTCGTCGATGCGGAGCATGATGAACTGCCCGGGCTTGATCTTCTTGGCAATCGCAGGAGCCTCTATGACCATACGGGTCACCTCGGCGTTGAGCGCCTCTACTGCTTTGATGGGATACACGGCGATCCTATCCTTCTCGTCTCAGATGCAAAAACAGCACCGGTGCATGTACGGGCACGGTGCCGCCTTACTATTCAGTATCGACGCATGATTATAGCAACTTCCCCTCACGGAGAATGTTTCTAAACGGTTAAAGGAGCCGAAACGCTCTGTAACAGGATGCGAGCGGCCCGAGGGCCGCATAGAACCCGGGATCAATACCCGACTGCACGAAAAATGCACAGCGGGCAGGCATCCCAAAACGAAGCCTACCCGCTCGAGCGATCAACGCATTGCACCTTTGCAGCTGCGCAAACGGATGGCGCAGGTTTCCTAGGCACGCTGCTTCTTGATATTGTACGCGAGCACTGCGCACACGATGACAACGAGGAGCCCGATGAACTGGGAAAGAGGAAACGTTCCCTGCACAATGCCCATGACGGCACTCACGACGCCCAAAACCACGCCGATGATCGACAGCACGAAAAACGGCCCGATCTTTCGAGGATCCTTCGCTCCCCGCATACCAAGCAGCCCGATGATCAGATACAGAACGCCTCCGATGATCGACGACACGCCGAACACCATTGAGAGGGACGCCGCGTCGAGCGCCGTGCCGCCCACATCGATAGCCTGCCCGGCAACGCCGGGAATCGAAGCGCCGAAACACAGAAACGCTCCAGCCGCAATCATGATCACCGCGTAGACGATCAACAGGATCGATACGACTTTCAGTGCTTTCTGGGAGCCTGACATATGCTTTCCTTTCCCACAACGCGGTTGCCGCCACCGAATCGAGCGCACACCCGTGAAACGTAACCGCACCGGTGATTGTGCCGATTTTTCAGGTTACCACTCCGGCCGGGAAACGAACTGGTTTCAGCTCCGATACAACTTCTTGTTACAGTTGTTGACAGAGGCCCGTTCCCCTTCATAATTTATTGAATATACGGTTAGCTTTAGGGTGGGTTCGAGCTATGCGATCTACCGGATAACGCGCAAGGAAACTCGTTGAACATCAATCAGGTGAAGTACTATGTCTCGGTCGTCGATCAAGGCAGCTTTTCAGCCGCCGCGGCAGAGCAGTTCATAACGGCGCAAGGCATGTCGAAAGCCATCGCCGATCTTGAGCATGAAATCGGAAAACAGCTGCTCATCCGCAAAAACCGAGGTGTTGAGCCCACCGAGTTCGGAAAAGAGTTCTACGAACGCGCCAAGCTGGTCAACCGCTGTTTCGGCGACCTCGAGGCTTTCGCCAAGACCCGAGCCGATATGCCCGAAGGCGCACCGGTATTGACGCTGCTCGTCAGCGCTCCGAGCTTCCTCAGCATGGAGAAGGTAAGCAGCAGTGTTTCCTCGTTCGTCAAAGCGAACCTCGGCATCAACGTATCGGTCTCGTTCGGATTGGCCGATCAGTGCATCGAAGCGCTTAGAGACGGGAGCGCCGACGCAGTGATCGCGATAGGCGAAGCGCACGTTGCCGGCATAGAATGCTCGCCCATCGGTACGATACCCTGCGGCGTGCAGATATCGAAGATGAACCCTCTTGCACAGAAGAAGTACCTAAGCCTTTCCGATCTCGAGAACACGCCCGTCGCGTTTTGGCCCAACCACGATTTCTTTAACGAGACCCTCAGAAAACGGCTTGACGAAAAGGGCGCGAATCTCACGTACGTCGACATCGAGCAAGACGCCACCGGCCTGCACGCGATTGCAGTAAACCACGGCGCCCTGCTCATCCCGCGCATCAGCGCCATCGACGAAGATGCCCTCCACACGGTTCCGATTCCCTTCGATCCTAAAGAGGGAATCGTCGTGCCCATGTGCCTTCTGAGCCTTCAAGCCAACACGAGTCCCAAGATGATGGCGCTGCGCCGATTCCTGACGGCGACGAACCGCCTTGTATCCGAAGCGAAAACGTCCGACATGATTTCGCGGGCGATCGGCACACGGCAATCTGAAACGCACTAAGACTCAACCTCATAGCATGCACGAAACGCGCAGCTTCGCGCATGCGGCAATCCGAAAACACCAAGCCCCGATCGGGGGCACCTGAAGACGAAGCGGATCTTCGCAACTTTCTTGCGACCTCTCGTCGGTTCTAAAGCTCTCTCGCCCGCCTAAAGCAAAAGCCGCACCGGTACCAGCGGCGAACCCTGGCCCGATGCGGCTCATTTTACCGCGGCCCTTTGCGGACGGTTACACCATCCAGGCCGACAGGGGCAGCGCCGTATTGCCCACGAGCACCATCACCACGAACAGCGCGAGCATAACGAATCCGTAGAACTTGGCAAAATCGTGGTTCTCGCGCTCCTTTCTGATGGCGTTGATGCTGATCACTACCGCCGTACCTGCAATGATGATGCCTACGCCGAAGAAATTCGTGTACTCGAGCAACCCCAGCTGGAGCGCATCGGGCACGAGGTTCGCGCCCACCATGATATTGGATACCGCGCCGAAGAACGCCGCACCGATCATGCCGAGCGGATCGACCCGCCGAAACGTGCAGATGTAGAGGCACAGAAGGATCCACGCCGTCGTTCCGTACAGAGCGATGAAGCATTTGACATACAGCCCGACGCTGTCGCGGTTGATCTCCACCTGCCCCATGATCTCGGTTTTGTATATGGGATCGTCGTTGGCGTAGCTATCGTAGAGCGGGTTAAGCATCTTGTGGTCGCTGCCGAGGATATATTCTTGCACACCGAACCGCTCGAGGCTGTACCCCGAAACATCGAGATTCGGGTTGGTGTAGCTCTCATCCTGCATCGGTATGAGCACCAAGCGACCCACGTTCATGCTCGGTTCCATGAAGAAGCGCAGCTGATGCGACTCCAAGGGAAAGCGCGGGGTCCAGAACTCCTTGTTGATCACGACATCATAGCGCACGAGCTGGTAATGTTGGTCGCCGACGTGCTGTTCGTCCATCACCTGATGGAGCTTTATGGTTCCCTTGTAGAAATGGATAAGTTCCGGGTCGGAGAAGTCAAGCGTTTCGTCGCCGGTCCAGCGGTACGCGACGTTCAGCATAAGCTCGAACTGGGAGCTCTTGATGTTGACCGAGGCGACCTGTTCCAGGTATATCGCGGTTTCCACCCGCGTGGCATCGGCCGAGTACGTATCGATTTTCTCCTGCAGCTCAGGGGCGGGAGCCTCCATGTTGCGATCCCAGTAGTCCTCTTCGGCAATCTTGTCCTGATACAGCTGGCTGCATGCAAATACAAGGAAGCCTCCGAAAATGATGAGCACTGCCGCAATACTGCCAACCAAGCGCCTGAGCTGCCACCGCTCCATATGGCGCCAATCGAAACGCCTTTCTTCATCAGACTCGGGTGCTTCCCCTTGGTGTTCCGCCATGATCCCTCCTCGAACCGTTCGGTACCACGAGCGACCTCATCGTCGCCCCGGTATATATATGTAAACCAATGAATGAATTGGCATCATTGTAATGTCTAGCTGGCTATAGGGAACTCATCTCGGAAAATCAGAGCCCTGGTTCATCTAACGGTTGAAGCCAACGCGCGTCAACAAGTCGATTACCAAACGGTGCACCGTCTTCAATGCCCGTACGGCGCCCGTATAATCGAACGCAAGTACCCTGCCCACCCTCAGCGTTTCAATCAGGTATTTCACAACAGGGCGCATATCCATGGCAGTTCGAAGGAGTAAACATGCCCGCACTGTATCGGTTGACCGATCGCCTCGAAGCAATTGATCCCGAAGAGGAAATCGATTCGGCCGAACCGGTCGTCGAGGTCTTGAAAACCGACGAACTCGATTCAATCGGCATCAGCGACATCGACGCACTCGAATCGCTGAAGAGCCTTGCGGCTTCACAGAGTACGTACGTGGACGTATTTCCCGATTGCATGATCGGCTCGCTTTCAATTCCCGACAAGGCCGATTTGCTCAAAGCACCTGCGTGCTTCGGCTTCTACCTTGACACGACTCGCTTGATATTCGTCGATAATGGGGATGTGTGCGAATCGATTCTCGATGGTATAGCAAGCATGCATCGAACGATCAGCCCCACGCTTGCGCGCGTGCTCTATGAGTTCCTCAAGTTCACCGTTAAGGACGATGCTGTGTATCTCGCCGACGTCGAGGAGAAGCTCGGCGACACCGAAGAAACCATCCTCGATCGCAAGCGGCATGTGACGAACAACCATATGCTGCAGATCAGAAGGAAGATTCTACGGCTCGATAGCTACTACCAGCAGCTCTCCGACATGAGCAGCGTCATGAGCGACGACGAACACCGCATGCTCGCAAAAGAGGAGCGCCGATTATTCCATCTGTTCTCAGAACAGTGCGATCGACTCATGGACCGCGCCCAGTCGCTCAAAGATTACAGCCTGCAGCTCCGTGAGCTCTTCCAGATGCAGATCGATACGCAGCAAAACGAGATCATGCAATGGTTTACGGTAATCACGACTATCTTCGTGCCGCTCACGCTGATCACGAGCTGGTACGGCATGAACTTCGAAGCCATGCCCGAGCTTGCCTGGCCTTTTTCCTACCCGATTGTGATCATAGTCTGCATCGTGCTCGTCATCATCGAGATCAGGTTCTTCAAACGTAAAAAATGGCTGTGAGGCCTCAGGCGCGTTCGTCCCCGAACGCAAGCTGCTCGGCCGAGCCCTGCGCGGCTCCACCATTCGGCTGCGCATCGACCTGGTCTGCAACACCATGGTCCGAGTGCGCTTCCTTCCCATTGGCTTCGGCCGCATTGCCGGCTTTCGGATCGGGCGACTGCGCCAAGAGCGCGCCGAGCGTTCTGAAATCGGCTTCCATCACGTCGCGCTTGTTGCGATCGTAGATGGCTGCCGCCGGATGGAAGATCGGGAACACTTTGAACTTGCCCGCCTGCTGCAGCTTGCCGTGCAAGCGCGTGATGCCCACATCGGTTTTGAGGATGAACTTCGTAGAGAAGTTGCCGAGCGTAACGATGAACTCAGGATCGATCGTGCGCGTTTGCTCACGCAAATACGGCGTGCAAAGCTCGATTTCATCGGGTTGCGGATCGCGGTTTCCGGGAGGCCGGCATTTCAGGACGTTGGCTATGTAGATATCCTCCCGCACAAGTCCGGCAAACGCGAGTAGTTCGTTGAGATACTGGCCTGCTGCTCCCACGAACGGCTCGCCCTGCAAGTCCTCGTTTTTACCCGGTGCCTCACCGACGATCATCACGCGAGCCTGAGGATTCCCCACGCCGAATACGATTTGCGTGCGGCCTTCGCACAGCGCGCATTTCCGGCATGCTTCGACTTCGGCCCGTATCTGCTCCAAAGGAATGTGCGGTTTCTTCATGGTCGTCTGTCCCGTCCTTACTTTGTTCTCCTCGGCTGCATCGCCACGGCCTCCCTCGGCAACCCGCCGGTGCTCCTCGATGCGACGGGCATTCGCGTTTCCGCTCATACGTACACCCGCGGCATACGGTGCGAAAATCCGATGACGATCTCGTGCTGTACCGTGCCGAGCATGTTCGCCATATCGTCTACCGTCACAATCGAATCGCCCTGGCGGCCCACGATAATCACCTCGTCGCCGATCTGCGGATCGAGCCGCGGACGATTGCCGTATGTGCGCATATCCACCTCGAACATACACTGGTCCATGCAGATGTTGCCGACTTGGCGGCACCGCTGCCCGTTCAGAATCACGTCGATCCTTCCTGAAAGCTCGCGCCGCAATCCATCGGCATAACCGATCGGTACCGTGCATATTTTCACGCTGCCGGGGCTTCGGTACTGCATCCCGTAGCTCACGCCCTCGCTCATGGGCACCAGATTCACCTCGGTGATGCGCGCATGCACGCTCATGGCCGGATGCAGGTCGACCATGCGGCGCGTTTCCTGACAGGGGTGAAACCCGTACAGCGAGATGCCCAACCGGGCCATGTCGAAATGCACATCGGGATAGCGGATGATCGCCGCCGAATTCGCGGCGTGCACGATGCCGGGATTGATGCCGGCGGCGCGCAGAGCGTTGATCGATTCGAGGAAGCGCTTCGTCTGTATCTGGAAATCGAGCGTCTCGGGACAGTCGGCCGTTGCGAAGTGCGTGAACGTTCCCACGAGATCGAGCGCGCGATGAAAGCTCACCTGCGTCATGAACTCGACCGCCTCGTCATGGCGGATGCCGATGCGGTTCATGCCGGTGTTGATTTTGAGGTGGTACGGTGCCCGCACACCAAACGCGTCGGCCGCTTCGCCGTACTGGATAGCGAACTCCGGCGTGTACACGGTTGGCATAACCTTATAGGCAAGCAACAGCGGAATCGAGGCGATCGGCGGCTCGGCGAGCACGAGAATAGGCGCGTTGATGAGCGCTTCGCGAAGCTCGATCGCTTCGTCGACCGTCGCAACGCCGAGGTATTCCGCGCCCGAATTGAGCGCCGTCTTGGCAACCTTGACCGCCCCGTGCCCGTAGGCATCGGCTTTGACCACCGCCATGAGCCGCTTGCCGCGCCCAATGCACTGCCGGGCAACGCCCACGTTGTGCCTGATGGCTACAAGGTCTATTTCAGTCCACGACCAACGGCGGTCGCGCACAGGGATAGTGGCGAGCTTTTCGGGGTCGAATGCGAGCGACCCGGAGGCCGACCGCACATCGCGTGCGAAATCGATCGGCTTCTTGGATCTATTCTGGGATTGTGCGCTCGGATACCCGTTACGAAAATCGCTCACGAAAAAGCCTTTCTCTTAACTCGCCTTTAGTATAGCGCACCGAGAAACCACAGCACCCGAAGCGTTGCGATTGCACTAAGACTTCGTGGACGCTGACGACCCGCAGCCGCAACACCGGCATCGGCGCCAGTGAGTGAGCGTCCGCGCAGACGCCGGGGTTCGAGCGTACCGAAGCCGGGGTCGAGCTGTACGTACCGGGATTCGAGCGCGCCCCGCGTTCGAGCGCGTCCGCGCCTTGCGCTCGCGCAGGGCCAATGATGACAGAGCGGGCAAATGAGGGAGCCGTGTAAAGATTTTGCTTGTTTTTGTTCTCGAGGTGCTGGATTCTGGCACAAAATTGGAGGTTTGACAATTGTGTAAATTACTACATAATAAAAACCTTCTCTTCAGTCTACATAATGCCTGGTCGCAAATTTTGGTGATTTTAAATCAAAAATATACTATATTCCCTAATTGTCAAACCGGAGGTGCGGCAGGAAGCTGGACCGCCGGCAGGCGGTCCACGACCGATCGAGCGGCCCCCGCGGGGGCCGCGAGGAGGGAGCCGCATGTACACGGAAAGGGAGAAGGTCCGCTACGTCGAGACGATGTGGGCCGAGGGGCTCACGCCCCGCGCCGCCGAGCGGAAATGGGGGACCCCGTCCAGGGAGTCGCTGAGGCGGTGGCTGGAGCAGGCCGAGGAGGGCTCCCTGCCGGCGGAGATGCCCAGGGTGAAGGGGCGCGCCGAGCACGCGCCCCACTCCCGCTACCCCGAGGCCACCAAGGCGGAGGCCGTCCGCCTCTACGGCCTCGGGGAGAAGCCCGCGCACATCGCCCGCCGCCTCGGCATCGCCGAAGCGAGCATAATATCGGTCTGGAGCAGGAAGGCCCGCAAAAGCGCTATCATGTCCGAGACCGGCGCGGAGGGCGCGCCGCGCGAGGACGAGGGGGCGAAGCCGGGCATGGGGCAGGCGGCGGGATCGGACGACAGGCGGATCGAGGCCCTCCGGGCCGAGCTCGAGGAGGCGCTCTTCGAGGTGAGCGTCTACAAGGAGCTGATGCGCGACCCAAAAGCCGCAAGCCCGGCGAGCCTGTCGAAGAGGCGGCTCGTCGGGTTAGGCGAGAGGCTGAGGCGGGACTGCGGGTGCTCCCTGGCCCGGATCTCGACGTTCTTGGGAATCTCGAAGAGCACCTACCTCTACCACCGGGCGAGGCTCGATAGCCCGTCCGGCATGACGGACGGGGGCTTCGACGGGGCCGTGGCCGCGGCCTTCGCGGAGAACGGCGGGATCTACGGCTACCGCCGCCTCAAGGCGGCGCTGGAGGCCGGCGGCGTCCGCGCGCCCGAGCGCAGGGTGCGCGAGTCGATGGCGCGCCAGGGGCTCGTCGCCCGGTGCTCCAGGTCGGAGAAGAGATGGAGCTCGTACGCGGGCGAGGTGTCGGACGCGCCCGGGAACCTGCTGCTCGGCGAGCACGGGAGGCACGACTTCTCGGCGGACGCGCCCAACGAGCTGTGGCTCACCGACATCACCGAGATGCGGGGGCGCGACGGCAAGTGCTACCTGTCCGCCGTCGTCGACTGCTTCGACGGCAAGGTCGTCGCCTGGCGCGCCTCGGAGAGCCCCAACGCCGAGCTCGCGAACTCCACGCTCGCCGACGCGATAGCGACGCTTCGGGAGGGCCAGCGTCCCGTCATCCACTCCGACCGCGGCGGGCACTACCGCTGGAAGGGGTGGATCGCGCTGTGCGAGGGGGCCGGCCTCGTGCGCTCGATGTCGCGCAAGGGGCACAGCCCCGACAACGCGGCGTGCGAGGGCTTCTTCGGCCGGGCGAAGGTCGAGGCGTTCCATTCGCTCGTGCGCGCGGGGGCGCCCGTCGCCGAGATATTCGAGGCCGTCGCGCGCTACATCACGTGGTACAATGACGGCCGCCTCAAGACGTTCAGGGAGAACGGGAAGAAGGCCACCTGCGAGACCATCGAGGGCCGCCGCAGGAGGCTCGGGCTGGCGGCCTGAGCAGTCCAAGAATCCTGCCGCACCCCCAACCTCCAATTTTGTGCCAAGATTCGGAAACTCCGGAACACGATTCACCCCAGGAACGAATAGTGTCCGCGCAGTTCTCTGCACTCGCACTATCCATAGAGCTAGAGCGCGGCATGCGATCGCGGCTTCTCGCGCAGCGCTCTGCAATCGGGGCACCGGGAGCGCTTTTCCGAGCTCAAGCCAACAAAAGCTCGGGCATCGCTCCCTACCCGCCCAGCGACTCCAGGAGCTCAAGCAGCTCTTGCCTGCTGTGGATATCGAGCTTCGTGTAGATGTGCTTGCTGTGGGTGCGCACGGTGTTTTCCGAGATAACAAGCTTGTCGGCAATGGCAGCAACGCTATGGCCGCGTGCGATCAGCTCCATGACCTCCGTTTCGCGCGACGAGAGCCCGAACGCGTCTTTCAGATCGAAGCACCGCTTCGAAAGGCGATCGCGGATCGTTCCGAAGTCGTCGGAGGGCGAAGGCCGGTTGCGGCGTTTCGTGCCGTCGGCTCGTCGCTTCGCACTATCCGCTCGGCGCTTCGCGCCATCAGAACGCCGCTTCGCGCCGTCTGCGAGCCGTTTTTCCGACAACGCATCGTCTTGGGACGGATCGAATCCCTTCTCCCCTGTGCAAGGAGACGAGCTTCCCGACGAAGCGCTCTGCCCATCCTGGGCCTGCCCACCCCGTACCGACTCGCCTCGCACCGGTTCGCGTCGAAGCGACAAAAACTCGATAGGGTCGGCCTGCGTCGCAGCCTTCCCGGTAAGGTTTTTGAACAGGGTGCCGCTCGCCGCCAAAAGCGTGAGCCCGAGCACGTAACTCGACAGCATCGCAACAATGAACAACCATTCCGAGCCCATCGACGACACCGAATCGGAAAGCCATCCGAGTAAAAACCCGAGACTCTGCATAAGGTACACCACGCTGCCGAAAAACGCGTAGATGAACACGGGATTGATGCCGCGGTCGCGCGATATCTGCGCGCACTGCATCATCATGAGCATGAGTACGAGCGAGAACACCATGTACGTAAGCGCAGCGAACAGGTTGAGATAGAACGCGCCAAGAAACGGCAAGAGCAGAAAACCCGTGATGATGAGCGGATACACCACGCGAAACACCGCAGTGAGCCCGAACCGAAAACTTGAGCGGTACCACAGCACCAAAAGCACTGCCGCCGAGATGAGGGAACCGAGCATCGAAGCCACGTTGACAACCGTGCTCACCTCCTGGTGCAAAAGCGCGATGCCCCGGATGACGCCGCTCGCGAACGCGAGCGCGCCCACGCACAGCGCGCTTCGCCAGAAGTCACTCATAACCTGCCGATACACTTTCGGATGCTGCCGGGGAACGTCTTCGAACATCGGCTGATCGATCTTCATTTCGCGCACGCTGAGCGCTACGCATAACCCGCACAAGGGCACGAACACAAGCGGGATGAGAAACGCCGTAAGCGCAATGGGCACGAGGTAGAGCGCGAAGTACACGAAGGGCGCAAGCGCGGTGCCCACGATAAGCCGAAGGTTTCCTTTCTCTGACGGCAGCGAGGCGAAGTAGCGCTGCCAGAGCATGAACAAACCGGCACACCCGACGCCGAGCAGGATTCCTCCCCCGGCCACGAGCACAAGCGTGAGCTCGGCCAGATACATCGCACCGATGAGGCACGCCGAGCCGGCAAACACCATTAGGGCCGAAAGCGAGACGAGCATCCGCCGCGCCCCATGCGGGAAGAAATACGATCCGAACACGCTTGCGAGGAACGCTCCCCAGAACGCAAGCGATTGCGCAAGAAAGAAGGTCAGGGTAACCTGGACCGTCTGGAACTCAAGGGGGAGAAACGGGAAGATGCCCGCCCATGTGGAAGTTGCGTTCACCGTAAGGAAAAAGGCGTAGCCCCAACTCGATACATGCGGCTTAAAAACCACCCGACAACCTCCTCCCAAGCTTTGCAGGCGCTTTACCTTGCGCTCTGCTCACTATACCGAATGATCGGGCAAAACCGCAGGTGGTTTCATCGCAGCGTGCTTAAATCACATGCACCATGTGATTAATGCGGTTACGTATTCCGCTAGGGTTGAACGCGACGAGTAATCCAGACTGAAGGAGGGACCATGGATTTCAAAGACGAGACGACTCTGACGCGTCGAACCTTCGTCAAAGGTTCGCTAGCCGGTCTCGCGTTGGCCGGTGCAGCCGGGTCGGCAGCGCTGTACGGCTGCGCGCCAGCCGAAGAAAAGAAGCCCGACGGGAGCGGAGAAACACCCGCCGAAGAAGCGGACCAGATCGTATGGGGGCAGTGTTTCGTGAACTGCGGGAGCAACTGCGCCCTGCGCTACCACGTGCGCGACGGCAAGATCCTCTACCTTGAAACCGACAATACGGGGGATCCCGAGAACACGCAGATGCGTGCCTGTCTGCGCGGGCGCTCGCGGCGGCGCTGGCTCAACTCACCCGATCGCCTCATGTATCCCATGAAACGCACAGGCAAGCGTGGCGAGGGTAAATTCGAGCGGATCACGTGGGACGAGGCAATCGAGACCATTTCAAGTGAGCTCAAGCGCGTCATCGACACCTACGGAAACGAAGCGCTCTTCATCGCGCCGGGATCGGGCGTTTCGGGCTCGATCGTCCAATCGGCCCACCAGCGGCTGTTCAACATGCTCGGCGGATGCGTCACACGCTACGGCGATTACTCCACCGGATGCATACAGGGAGTCATGCCGTACATGTTCGGGAAGAAATTCAGCCCCTACGACAATATCCACGCATCATCGATGACCGAGGCCCTGAATTCGGATCTCGTCATCATGTTCGGCAACAGTCCGGCAGAAACCCGGATGGGTGGCGGCAACATTGTCTTTGACTATACGAAGGTGAAGGAAAACGGTGCCCGTATCATCCACATCGACCCGCGCATGAACGAAACATGCTCGGGCTCCCTTGACGAATGGATTCCCATTCGTACGGGAACCGATGCGGCCCTTGTCAACGCCATCGCTCATGAGCTTATCGCCAACGATCAAGTTGACCTCGACTTCCTGCATACCTACTGCGTCGGCTATGACGAGGAAACCATGCCCGAATCGGCTCAGGGCCAAAACAAATCGTACTACGATTACATCATGGGCACCGGCTACGACATGGTGGAAAAAACCCCCGAATGGGCTGCTCCCATCACGCAGATTCCAGCAGACCGCATTCGCACGCTCGCAGCCGACATTGCTGGCGCGAACGCTTTGTTCGTGACGCAAGGATGGGGCCCGCAACGTCACTCGAACGGCGAGAGCGCAACGCGCGCAATCTGCATGATCCCCTTACTGACCGGCCAGATAGGGCTTCCAGGCACCAACACGGGACAGCGTGAAGCAGAGGTCGGCTCAATTGCAGGATCGCCGACGATAGGAGGCATTCCGTCAGGCGATAATCCTGTCACCGTCAAGATCCCCAATTACGAGTGGGTTGAAGTGATCGATCGCGGCGAGGAAATGACGGCAACCAACGCCGGCATACGCGGTGCCGACAAACTTTCGACCGGGTTCAAATTCGTGTGGGGTTTCGCGGGCAATTCTTTCACGAACCAGCACGGCGACATCAATCACGGACACGATATCCTTGCCGATGAGAGCAAATGCGAGTTTATCGTCATGACCGAAACGGTGCTTACCGATTCGGCGAAGTACGCAGACATCCTCCTCCCCGACGTCATGGCGGCAGAGCAGTTCACCATCGGAACGAACGGATATACCGAGTGGTACCGCGGCGTACGCGTGGGCGGCCCCGCCCAAGAAGCGCCGGGCGAGTGCCGAAAGGCATACGACGTCCAGGCGGATATCGCCGATAAGTTCGGGATCAAAGATCAGTTCACCGAAGGACGTTCCTCCGAAGACTGGGTTGAGTTCCTTTACAAGGCGACCGCCGAGAAAAACAGCGACATGCCGTCATGGGAGGAAATACAGGAGCAAGGCGTGTGGAAACAAGAGGTCGAGCCGGTTATCGGACTCAAAGATTTCCGCGACGATCCTGATAAAAACGCACTAGAAACTCCTTCGGGGAAGATCGAAATCTACTCCGAAGAGCTCGCCGAAATTGCCGATACCTGGGAGCTCGAAGAAGGCGACGTCATCAGCCCGATTCCGATCTTCGACCCTGGCCGCGAGGGGTACGGAACCGTCACCGAGGAGTATCCTCTGTATTGCTCGGGATTCCATCATAAAGCGCGCGCCCATTCCTCGTTCGGCTTCATTGACGTGCTTAAACAAGCTGCACGCAACCAGATGTGGATGAACCCCGCCGATGCGGAGCCTCGCGGAATCGAAAACGGCGATTTGTGTTCGGTCAAAAGCCCCCGTGGCGAAATTCGCATCGAAGCGAAAGTCACTTCGCGCATCGTTCCCGGGACAGTATCGATTCCTCAAGGAGCCTGGCATGATGCAGATATGTACGGCGATCGAATCGATCACGGCGGCTGCTCGAATACGCTTACCATGTCGCATCCGACTCCGTTGGCAAAAGCAACACCTGCTCATTCGTGCATCGTCCAAGTGGCGAAGGCGTAAGGGGGTATCACGATGACTCAGTACGGATTCTACTTCGACAGCTCGCGCTGCACCGGATGCAAAACCTGCGAGATGGCATGCAAAGATTACAAGGACCTCTCGCAAACAGTCGCGTTTCGCAACGTGTACGACTACGAAGGCGGAACGTGGACGGCCGCAGACGACGGTTCGTACACGACTGACGCCTACGCGTACCACGTTTCGCTCGCCTGCAATCACTGCGACATGCCTGCGTGCATGGGCGCGTGCCCCTCGGGCGCGATCGACAAGGATCAGAAAACCGGAATCGTGCGCATTCACGAAGACAAATGCACTGCAGCAGGCGCATGCGTGGAAGCCTGCCCCTACAACGTACCCATTCTCGATGCCGAGAAGGGCTACGCCGTCAAATGCGACCTCTGCTATGACCGCGTGACGAACGGGCAGAACCCCATCTGCGTCGAAGCATGCCCGTTGCGCGCGCTCGAATTCGGCGAGATCGAGGATCTGCGTGCGAAGTACGGCGACACCGCCGCGATCGCACCCATGCCCACACCCGATGAAACGCAGCCCAATATCGTGATCAAGGCCTGCGATGCCGCCAAAGAACCGGGCGACAGCACGGGCGCTATCACGAACGAGAAGGAAGTTACCGGCATTCCCGCCGCGTAACAGCACCGACTCAGAACAGCGCCGCATCGATTTCGGTCGGCGCTGTTCTTTACGAAGACCCGCCGAAGCCCGTCTGCCCGAATATGCATGCCCCTCGGATGGGTCGACAGGGAAAGCACGTATAATCGACGGAAGGAACCCTTCGAATCGGAGTGCGCACCTAAGATGCAATACGGCTTCTTCTTCGACAACACGCGATGCACTGGCTGCAAAACATGCGAGCTGGCCTGCAAAGATTACAAAGGTCTCGATGCGAGCCGCACCTACCGGCGCGTCATCGACTACGAGGGCGGAACCTGGGAAACCGCATCCGACGGCTCGGTTACCCAAAACTGCTTCGCTTACCATATCTCGCTCGCGTGCAACCATTGCTCCGATCCCGCCTGCACGCACGTATGCCCTACCGGGGCCATGCACAAAGACGAACTCGGCCTCGTATGGCCCGACGAGACCAAATGCATCGGCTGCGGATACTGCACGATGGCGTGTCCGTACCACGCACCGGTCATCGATCAGGTATCGAAGAAGAGTAGCAAATGCGACGGCTGCCGGGATCGCCTCACCGAGGGGAAAAAGCCCATCTGTGTCGAAGCCTGCCCGCTCCGTGCGCTCGACTTTGCGGAAACAAGCGAGCTTCGAGGCGCGCATCCCAACTGCTCTTCGAGCATTCTTCCTTTGGCTGCACCCGAATACACACGCCCGAACCTTTTCATCGATGTTTCCGATGCGGCGGCATACGCAGCAGAACACGGAGGCGGGCACATAGCCAACTATTCCGAGATCGAATAGGATACGGAAAACGTATGACGAGCGGATTTGACGAATTATCACTTGCGATGTTCACGACCCTTGCACCGGGCGGTGTGATCGCGTTTATGTGCATGGCGCTCACGTTGTTCAAACCGGGAATCGAAGCGTCCGACGAAACCAAGGTGAACCGGTATTTGGCCGTACCCATCGCGGTTGTACTCATCGGTTTCATCGCTTCGGCAACTCATTTGGGCACACCCGCAAATGCGCTCCATGTGTTTTCGGGCATCGGCAGATCGCCCCTGTCGAACGAAGTTCTTTCCGCCGTGGCGTTTCTACTTATCGCGGGGTCGTATTGGATGATGGCGTTCAAAGAGCATTTCCCGAAGGCTCTTGCACGCATCTGGATTGCCGCCGCATGTGCATCAGGCATTCTCTTCATTGTGCTGACTTCGCTCGCTTATTCGGTCAACACGGTTCCCACCTGGAATACCGTATACACACCCATAAACCTCGTGTTCTCAGCACTGTTTGCGGGCCCCGTGCTCGCACTGTTTTCCCTCGCGTGCGCGAACTTCGACTCCCGCGCATTCAATACAACGCTGGTTATCGTAGCTATCATAGCGCTTGCAGTGGGATCGATCGCGTTGTTCATGCACGAGACGACGCTTGCCGGCATTGCGAACAACGAGATTTCGGCCTCCGAGCTCGCGCCTGACTACCTTGCGATGATCTGGGCCCATATCATCCTTGGGCTCGTGGGTATCTTCTGTGCCGCAGCATCGCTCAAAGTAGACACCCGACACCGCAACGTCTGCATCCTTCGCCTTTTCGCCTGCCTGCTCGTATTCGCCGCCGTATTCGTAACACGCGTAGACTTCTACTTCCTCCACATGACGGTCGGGTTTTAAGATCGAGCGCGCGTTTCGGACGCGCATCGTTTGCGATCCGCGCGAGCAGGTGAGCGAGCTACCGCCTTTCGGATCGCCATCCTATGGCGTGCGGCCATTATCAAGCGAACACGAACCTTCAATCCGTGCCTTGAAACAGTGTGCGGCAAGCGAGTGATCGCCGTACCGCAGGAAAACCTCAGTGGCCCTCGCCCGCCATCATGGATACGGCATGACCGAGTGCCGGGTACACGCCTTCCCAGTTTTCAATCGCCGCCTTCTTGCTGCCGGGCAGGTTGATCACGAGCACGCGGCCCCGCTGCATGCACAGCGCACGCGAAAGCATGGCGTGGGGGGTGATGGCAAGGCTGTGAGCGCGCATGGCTTCGGCGATGCCGGGTACGTCGCGATCACACACGTCGCGGGTTGCCTCAGGCGTCACATCGCGCAGCGAAAGACCGCTGCCGCCGCAGGTGAGCACCACGTCTACCCCAAGCTCGTCAGCCGCTTCGACGATGGCGGCGGAGATGTCGGCCCGCTCGTCTTTGACGACCACGTGGCTTGCGCACTCCCACCCCGCTTCGGCTATACGGCACGCAAGGGCGGCGCCTGCCGTATCCTCGGCGATGCTGCGAGTATCGGAACAGGTGACGATGGCGAACCGAACCGGCTTGTCAGACATGGTGAAAACCTCTCAATCGTTTCGATGGCACATACGCTGCGGCGGCCGACGGGGTAGCAGCCAGCCGTCGGCTGCCGCAACTAGGAGGGCATCTACAGGCTCAGTTCCTCGGCTACGTCGAGCAGCACGCATTCGACCACCGAACCCGCTGTGCGGGATTCGAGGCCTTCCGGCATGATGGCCATGCAGTTGCTGCGCTGGATGACGCCGAAGAGCCCTGAGCTTTGGTTCTTCGCAGGAGCAACGATATACTCGCCGTCCTCGTTTTTGTAGAGCGTCGAGCGCAAGAAGATGCGCCGAGGATCGTTCTTCTTCACGTCGCGCGACAGATGCGCTTTGATGCGGGGGCGCTCGAAATAGCGGTAGCCCTGCATTTTGCGCAAGGCGGGGCGGATGATCATTTCGAAGCCCACATAGGCTGCCGCTGGGTTGCCCGGCAGGCCGAACACCGGCTTGCCGTCGACGATGCCGAACGTCTGAGCCTTGCCTGGTCGCATGTTCACCGTCGTCATGAGCAACTCTCCTAAACGCTCCACAACCGGTTTGATGAAGTCGAAGTCGCCGTTTGACGCTCCGCCGCTCGTAATGACGAAATCATGGGTGGCTATCGCCTCTTTCACGGCATCGGCCAGGGCATCCTCGCTGTCTTCGACGATGGGCAGAATGTTCGGCACGCCACCAGCCGCTTGAACGCTTGCGGCGAGCGCGAAGCTGTTCGAATTGCGGATCTTGCCGCCGGTGGGCACGTCGGTAGGATCGACGAGCTCGGAGCCGATGGAGATGATGGCCACATGCGGTCGCTGGTAGGTTTCGACCTCGACGATACCGCATCCCGCAAGAAACCCGATGCCAGCGCAGCTGATGACCTCGCCTGCCTCGACGATGACCTCCCCGGCCTTCGCCTCTTCGCCGGCCTCGCGAATGTTCGAACCCACCTTGGCGGGAGCCGAAAACGCCACGACGCTGCCCGGTTTGCCATCGCCTTTGACAGGTTCGACGATCTCGTACTTCATCACGGCATCAAGCGCTTCAGGAATCGGCGCGCCCGTCATGATGCGCACGCATTCGCCGTGCTCAACCGGACCGTCGTACCAATCGCCCGCAGCAACTTCAGCGATAACTTTGAGGTTTACCGGGTTTTCCTCGTTCGCCTGCTCGATATCGGCGGCGAAGAGCGCATACCCGTCCATGGCGGAATGCGCAAACGGCGATATGTCGATATCGCTCGCAAGATCGTAGGCGCTGACGCGTCCGACGACATCGAGCAGAGGAACGGTTTCGGTAGGAAGCGGTTGGACGTGCGAAAGCACGAGCGAACGGGCTTCTTCGAGCGAGATCATCTCCGACATGTATAAGTTCTCCCCTCTTTCCAAACGCGACTGAGGCCCCGTCTGTGTTCGGCAGCCTGACAACGTCCACGTCAATCGATGCACGTCACTCATTATAGCGCTAGAAGAATAAGATTAGGCCCGTGTTTGCAGGAAGTCAGAAGGCCGAGCCGATAGGGATTCGCAGGAATCTTATCGGCGTCGACAACCAAGCCGCCGTGCGTCTCGGCCATGCCCATGGCCAAACCGAAACCAAGCGCTTGGCAAAGGGCACCGCGACGCTCAGTCGGCGCGGGCAAGCGTCTTGTCGGGGCCTTCCGGCAGCTCGTTGATCAGCGAAAGGAAGCGATTCGGCTCGAAATCCGGCCCCTTGGCAAACACCTCGAACCGGTCGTCCCCGCAGCAATTGATCCAACCAGTAGGGATGAACCCGTTGCGCAGATAGAACTCGCGGCGCTTCTTCCTTTGGACAACGTTCGGCGCCGCCTCTTCGACAGGCTCGATGTCGAGCGTGATGGTCTTGCCCGGAAAATGCAGCTCGATATCGGCAAGCATGCGAGCACCGTACCCTTTAGAGCGCAGAGTCTCATCGACAGCGAGGTAGAGCACATACACCAGGTCGGTGCCTTCTATCATGAAAGCAAACCCGCAGAAGCGCCCTTCGTCGCGGTAGGCGAGCAACGTCACCTCATCGCGTTTCGCCTGGGTGGTGAGAAATTCGAGCGTCGCCTGTTCGTTCGGCGGAAACGCGGTCTCCATCAACCGCATCATCTCGAGTTCGTCGTCGGTCCCCTCTATAATGCTCCGTGCTGTTAGCATGATCGTCCCCCTTATAGTTTCCGTTGGCATCCATAGTAGCGCATTTGCAGCCGGAGAGCCGCGCACAAGGCAACGGAGCCGCTGGGAAACTCCAAGAAGACGTGGCGCCTGCGACCTTCAGCAGCAAGATTCGCACCTCACAGCGCTGCCTACAGCCTCATCTCGTCCAAACTCACCAACGTCGCACCGATCGCGTCTGCTCGGGCGCGGCACGCTTCGGTGAAACCTGATTTCGAGAACACGAACAGCAGGCGCTTGTCCGCAGGGATCAGCTGGCTGCGATGCTCCAACGTTTCGAGCACATCCGCATCCGTCGGCTTTTCGCGCCATTTGCACTCGGCGAACAGAACCTCCCCCTCGTCGCCGAGAGCGACGATATCGATTTCGGCCTGCTCGCGACGAACAGAGTCGGTGCCCCACCAGCGGCCGATGTCCAAGATGAGCGGCACGCGGGAGCCCCCCATCTCTCGAAGGAGCCACTGCCGGCACACATCCTCGAACGTCGGGCCCAGATACGTGGACAGGTGACGCTCCCCTATGAGGCGCGCGATCTCCACGTGCCGCCCCGCTTGCAAAGGCGTTGCATACTGCGGCACGAAGCGGTACCAGAAGCGGAAGAGGTTGTCGGCTATGCGGTAGCGCACCTTTTTGCGATTCGCATCTACGACGGGCTGATCTTTGCGAACTATGCCCAACTCCATCAGACCTTTCAAGTAGCCCGCAACCGCCGCCGCCTCAATGCCCGCTGCATCGGCGATTTCGGAAGGTCTGCCTATGCCGGTTGCCACTGCACGGGTTATGGCATTGTACATCGCCGGATCGCGTAGCTCCTGTTGCAAGTACGAATCAGGTTCCCCATACAGAAACGAATCGACCCGCAGCAGGTTTTCAGCCATGTTTTCCCGAAGCGTCGCCGACACATCGCACTGCTCCAAGTACAGCGGAACGCCGCCCACCATGCCGTACCACGCCACCGCATACTCCGCGGAAAAGCCCTTGAGCAGCTTCACTGAATCGAAAAAGTCGAACGGCTCGACCTTGATCTGGGCCGTCCTCCTGCCGTAGAGGGGGCTCTGATAGCCCAGCACCTGATGCTCCATGAAGCTCATGGACGATCCGCAGAGAACGAGGCAGAGTCCGCTTTCGCCCTTTTCGCCATCGATTTTCGCTTGGAGCAACGACGAAACCGGACGATAACTCTGCCCAAGTAGGGGTACTCATCGATTACGAAGACGACGCGGCGCGTGCGCGCGACGCGGAATACCTGCTCGAATGCGGCATCGAACGACTCGAACACCGGAGCCGGAGCATCGAGTGCCGCCAAGCTATCGTCCTGCGACAGCCCGGTGATGGCTTGGCTCAACGCAACAAGGTTTTCTCTAGCACTCGATTCCCGCGCAGTGAACACGACGGCGGGCTTGTCTTCGATAAACTTGTTGATGAGACTCGTCTTCCCTACTCGCCTGCGCCCGTAGATGACGGGCATCTGGAACGTGCCAGCCTCATACAGCTGCTCAAGCGTCCGAAGCTCGCGTTCTCTTCCGACAAAAGGCATACGTCCTACTTTCTTAAAGCTGTTTGACAAAAGTATAGTTTATTAAGTTACGATTTAGCAAATTACAATTTGGCATCCATTGGAGCGCATTTGCAGCCGGAGAGCCGCGCACAAAAAACGGCCCCGCTGAAAGCAGGGCCGCAGTTCGCATACGAAATAAAGACGACTACCGCTCGATATTGTAGAACGCTCCCATACCGGCATACGTGCCAGCGGCATCGAGCTCCTCTTCGATGCGGATGAGCTGGTTGTACTTCGCCACACGGTCCGAACGGCACGGGGCACCGGTTTTGATCTGGCCCGTGTTGCAGGCGACCGACAGATCGGCGATCGTCGTATCCTCGGTCTCGCCCGAGCGGTGGCTCATCACGCACGCGTAGCCCGCCTGCTTGGCCATCTGGATGGCCTCGAGCGTCTCGGTGAGGCTGCCGATCTGGTTCACCTTGATGAGAATGGCATTCGCGCAGCCCATCTCGATGCCCTTCGCCAGACGCTTGGAGTTTGTGACGAACAGATCGTCGCCCACGAGCTGCACCTTGTCGCCGATGCGGTCGGTGAGTTCCTTCCAGCCGTCCCAATCCTCTTCGGCCATGCCGTCTTCGAGCGAAATGATCGGATACTTGCTCACAAGCGCTTCCCAGTAGTCCACCATCTCGGCGCTCGTCAGCTCGCGGCCCTCGCCTTTGAGCTCGTACTTGCCGGTTTCGGCGTTGTAGAACTCGGTCGAAGCCGGATCCATCGCGAACATGATATCGGTACCGGGCTTATATCCTGCGGCCTCGCATGCGCGCACGATGTACTCGAGCGGCTCTTCGTTCGTCGTGAAGTTGGGAGCGAAACCGCCTTCATCGCCCACGCCGCCGCCGAGGCCCGCGTCGTGCAGCACCTTCTTGAGCGTATGGTAGATCTCAGCGCACCAGCGCAGCGCTTCGGCGAACGAATCGGCACCCACCGGCATGATCATGAACTCCTGGAAATCCACGTTGTTGTCGGCATGCACGCCGCCGTTCAAGATGTTCATCATCGGCGTGGGAAGCAGGCTCGCATTCACGCCGCCGACGTATTTGTACAGAGGCAGTTCCGCCGCTTCGGCAGCAGCTTTCGCAACGGCGAGCGAAGCGCCGAGGATGGCGTTGGCGCCGAGGTTGCCTTTGTTGTCGGTGCCGTCGATCTCAAGCATCGTCGCATCGACGAGGCGCTGGTCATCGGCCTCCATGCCGATGAGCGCATCGGCAATTTCTTCGTTGACGTGGGCAACGGCATTGAGCGTACCCTTGCCGAGATAGCGCTCGGAATCGCCGTCGCGCAGCTCGACAGCTTCGAATGCGCCCGTGGATGCTCCAGAGGGAACCGCCGCACGCCCGAACGAACCGTCCTCGAGGACGACTTCGACCTCGACCGTCGGATTGCCGCGCGAATCGAGCACTTCGCGGCCGAATACATCGATGATGATGCTCATATGCACTGCCTTTCATGATGGATGGTTACGCGGTAGCGCACGACTGCATGCACGACCGCGGCGATCAAACGATGCCATGATACTAAATTCGTGCGGAAACGAGCTCATGAGCGGCGATTTCGCTCACAAGTTCCACGGTAGCGGCAGGTGGGCGACGTCTCATGCACCCGAATGGCTTTTCTATACGAAGGAGTCATCTTCGGGTTGGTCGGGGATTAGCTTCTCCCGCTCTCGGCCTACAAGGTCGATAAGCTCTTGTTGCGAATGGACCGAGAGCTTCCGGTAGATCGATCGCACATGGGTTTTCACCGTATCCCGAGAAACCGTCAGATCGTCGCAGATGAAACGACGGGTTTTGCCGAGGGCGAGCAGCTGACACACTTCGGTCTCTCGGTTGGTAAGCTCATGCTCGGCCGCAAGAAACCGGACGGTCGATTCGAACCCGTGCTCGGATAATCCCCCATCGCCGGGCCGAATCGTTCCCCATCCGTATTTCATGTTCGAGCTGCTCGACAAAAAGAGAGCGGTAGCCAAAAGTGCGCAGGCCACGAAATAGCCCGACGCATCGAATGCAATCGGAAGGTCGACACGCAGCGACCCCAGCGCATGCATGCACACGCTTCCCAACAAAACCCCGAAGAAAAGAGCCGCGCCAGGGCAGCTGGCGATCCATGGTGCCGGCAGGCCCATGTTCTTCATAAGACAAGCTCCCAGACTCCACAATACTAAATCGAGCAAACAGAACCCTACGATCAAAACGATGCCCCCGAACATCGGCATCAAGGGAAACGATGCAATGGCAAAGAACCCATACGCAACCAGGGGGAAAGCGCCTTTGTATATCAGCCTGTTAAAGTCAAGCCGCACAAAAACAATACTGACAAACAGAACGAGTACCGCGATCACCCTCCCAATAAACGATCCAAGCGCGCTAATAGCATCGGATCCTGCCGCAAACGAGGCAAAATACATGGCTCCGAGGGCGGCTCCTTGCACAAACGATGTCGCTACGAATTTCAGCGGGAAATGCAGCTTTACATCGCAGCCAGCATGGTACAGCCGCCGCTTCGGAAGCCCCCCGATCACTCGCCAGAGGAACAATACTGCACAGGGTGCCGCAACAAGCTGCATAGCGTACACGAACCATTCCGAAGCAAACGACAGGAGCAACAGAAGCGTTGCACCGAGTAAGGTACCGATGATTCCCTGATAAAGCGTCTGCTGCGTTCCGACCCAGCCGAAAACACGGTCTATCTCGACTCGGAACAGCGCCGTGCTCACCCCCACCAAAAAACTCGAAAGGAGGTACAACGTACAGCTTACAAAATTCGTTCCGTCTGCCTCGATGACCCATGCGATATGAAGCAACGCAGCCATCACCATAACAGCCGTCAAAACAACCAGCCATACGGGATTATCGATAACCATCCGCGTCATCTTGAAATGCACGGCTATCACTGCACTCGCCAGAGCCATGCATATAAGCGGAAGAAACCATGCAGGGACAATCGGGAGGCCCACAATGCCCAATACGCCCACATCAACGTCAGGCCCCGTACAACACAAAATAGTCCAAATCCAGTAAAAGCAAAATGAAAACCCGATCATAAAACGACCGCGAACCGCGCGCATGAAGCTTTCGCGCAAACGCTGCCGATCGGCCGAACGGTTGAAAAGCTCTCCCATATTCCCTCCCGCCTATGGGTGCCTTCGCAGGCATGACCGTCCCGCTACAATAGCAAGCCGTCCGTACCGCCGCAAGATTCTTGCCCGCCGTTTTCCTCACCCCACGGGGTGAAAAGAGCGAAACGAGGTATTTCGCTGCAATGGGCGAAGACTGCGGATGAGCGAGCTCCTAGACTCGGGCAAGAGCCGCCCTCAAGGCGACCCGAAACCACCGCAAAAGAAAGAAGCCACAAGGAGGGGTCATGAACGATTCGATCAACGATCACACAACGATGGACCGCAGGAGCTTTTTAAAAGGAGCACTCGCTACAGGTGCCGCGGCTTCCGCAGCCGTCGTCGGCGCAGGAGTCCTCACGGGCTGCGCCGCCGAGCCGAACCAGACTACTGGAGATTCCCGCACCGCAGATTCGGGTAAAGCCTTCAGCAGATACAGCTTCGAAACAGCACCCGAGCCCATCGCTGAAGCCGATATTAATGAAACCGTCGATGCCGACGTCGTCGTAGTCGGTGCCGGCTTCTCCGGACTCTGCTGCGCGCTGTCGGCAGCAGAAAACGGGCTGAACGTCGTTTTAGTCGAACGGGGATCGCGCGTTATCGGCCGAGGCGGATCGATTTACGCGATGAACTCGAAGCTGACAAAAGAAAAGGGATACGAGTGCTCGGTCGAAGAGATCGCACAGCGATATAAACGCATGATGGGCTACCATTCCTACCGCGTCGACGGGACTAAGTGGATGCTACACTACAAACGATCCGGAGAAGCCATGGACTGGCTTATTGATCGTATGACAACTGCAAGCGAAGTCGGGGGGAGCGACCTCACCCCCGTCATGGAACACTGGTATGAAGATCCCGAAAACATCAACGGCGAATTCTCGGGCACTCACGAGTTCCTCGATGGACCGAACGGTAAAGGACCCGACGACAATCCCCAGCAAGATGTCTGCGACAACATGGCGTTGTACTGCGAGAAAGCAGGAGTTGACATTCGCTACGAAACCGATGCGCAGCAGCTCGTCAAGGAAGGCGATGCCGTAGTCGCCGTGGTCGGAAAAACAGGCAATGGATACGTACGCTTCAACGGGTCTAAAGGAGTCGTTATCGCAACAGGCGATTTCGGCCAAGATAAGGAGATGCTTGAGAAGTTCATTCCCTGGGCCGCCCATCAAACGGAATTCGGCGGCATCTGGAACGGTACCGGTCACAAGATGGCATACTGGGCAGGTGCTGCGATAGACAAGAACGAGACCCCTACTCCGATGATTTTCTGCTTCCAATGGCGCTCGATCACCCGTCAGGTACGTGCGTTCCAAGGACTCATGGTCAACGCCGAAGGCAAACGCTACGATAATGAAGACAATGTTATTTCGCACGGCGGTCTCGCGCTCATGCACGAGAAAGGCCATCATTCGTTTGCCATATGGGATGACGACTACGCCAACGAGCCGCAGTGGCAAAATCACCGCTACGTCGACGGACCCAAAGTATTCGACACGCCTGACGACGTTCGCGCCTACTGGGAAACCGTTATCAACGGTCCTGGAACGATCAACATGAACGGCTCGGGCGACATCGAGGTTAAAATGATCAAAGCCGATACGATCGAAGAACTCGTCGATCAACTCGAGTTGCCAAAAGAGCAGACGCTCAAAACAATCGAATCATACAACGGCTACTGCGAGACAGGAGTCGATGAAGAATTCGGAAAGAGGGCGGAGCTGCTGCTTCCCATCAAAAATGGACCTTTCTACGGAATCAAGTGCACACCATGGTTCCTCACCACTACCGGCGGAATCCGCTGCAACGATCAAATGCAGGTTTTAAACGAAGAAAACGAGGCGATCGAGGGACTCTATTGCCTCGGCTCTACGGTTGGTGATATGTACTGCAACTGCTATTCGACCCACTTCCCCGGCCATAACCTCGGTGCGACGTGCCTCACCTTCGGATACCTCACGGGTCGTTACTTGGCAGGAAAAGAAACAGCATGAGTGCACAGTCCATCAGCTAGACGACCGAAGCCATAAGCCAACGCAAAAGCTCATGATACGAAAAAAGCTGAACCCGCAATCAAATGCGGGTTCAGCTAGCGACCATTGCAGTCCACTCGACCGCGGCGAACATGGTCTTCCGATCTAAAGCCCATCATCTCTTCCAGCACAGCGTATCCGCATAGCGATAATCGATACATTGACCTGATTCGGTCTCACGCCATCCCTTTTCAGCATGGGATAGCTCCGACAACTCTCGTGACGATGCAAACCCATTTGCAAAATCGCTCACCGCATCGAGGCGCATTACCTCATTCGGAGAAAATCCAGAAAGATCAGCACCTCTGAGAGCAACAAGCACCTGCCCTTCCCCCTGCTCGCGCAAAGCTATCGATTCGCCATCTGTAAGAGCACCGAGAATGAGCTCGTATTGATGGGGAACCGGCCCGAAATCAGCCTTTGCGTACTGCAAGCCCGTAAACCCTTTCCCCTCGTCTCTAAAGGATGCAAAATCGAGGTAAAACAAGACTTTGTTCAGCTTCGTCCTATACAGGTCTCGGACATGGGTTGCAAGGTATAGGACTATTTCGCGCAAGCGATTTGCATCGAACATGCGAAATCCCGATTCTGGGCCGCCCGCACTCGGAACCGTATCGAGCACGCGCAGCCGAACCACAGCATAGTCGATGCATGCATGATTGTTCGCCTCAAGCGACCTGATGGCTTTTTCTCTCTCGCGTTCGTTTATCCCTTTAGGAACCTGTTTCAATCGATTGATAAGGAATCTTGTATCGCGAGCGCTTCGCAGCAGCTGAGCATGGGCATATGTCGGCAAAGCTCCCTGCTCGTATCGCTGCACGCTTGCAACACCTATTCCAAGCGCCGCCGCAAATACTTTCTGGGTAAGTCCCTTCTCTTTTCGTAGTGCAACAAGCTCTTCAGGTTGGGGTATATCCTTCAGCTCTCTATACGAGCGATACGCTTTCACAAGGTTGCGATCCACCGTTGCAGCATGACCTATACGGTTGCCGCATCTCGGGCAAATGGGATACTCGTAATCGCCCATAATCGCAGCATCTCGTATAGGCAGTTCTTCATGAAACGTTTCCACACAAGCATCGACCTCGCAGAAGCATTCGTCGCATACCGTATGGACAATCTCCGTCATAACTTTCCCCCTCTTCCGTAAGGATAGGCCAGAGGGTGCTCAGCTTCGTGAAACGAAACACATACGGCAGCTATCGTATCGAAAGAAATAAACACAGCGAACTTGATGTAAGCCTCATAAAGTTCTATGTATTTTCCGAACACCCATAGATCATGAGAGCGCCCCCTTTCGTCACGCAAAGGTCCCATCGAGTAGTTTTCGATGCCAAGCGACACGACCTCCCTATACACATCGTAAACGCGATACCCCAGTTTATCGATGAAACGGTACGTTTTGCCTTCCGGTTTATTCAATCCAGCAACAACGAATCGCTCAAAAGGCAAAGCACTCAAAAGTGAAAGCACCGCCTGAATCTTCCAACGGTCAGCCACCATGTTCAACCCTGCTTCCGTACATCAATTGATAAGTTGCAGTGAAATATACTAGCATTTTTTTCCATATTGAACATCAATTGATGCAAATTCTCGGCGATTTCGCTCACAAGTTCCACGGTAGCGGCAGGTGGGCGACGTCTCAGAACAGCCACGCAAGCAGCGCGCACCCGGCTAGCCCGACGGCGAGCGCAGCGACAGACGCGCCCGCAAGCCTTCGCGGGTTCAGCTCGGTGCGTACCTCTCCCATGCCGTAGCAGCGTGCTTCCATGGCGGTAGCAAGGTTGTCGGCGCGACGGAACAGCCCCACGAACAACGGGATGAGCACCGTCTGCCACGCACGAAGCCGCTCGATGAACGGACCCGTCGAAAACGCGGCACCGCGAGCCCATTGGGCGGCGCGCACCTGCGCGAATTCTTCAGCCGTCACGGGGATGAACCGAAGCGCGATCGAAACCATCATCGCGATATCCTGCGTCGGGACGCGGAATGCACGTAGCGGTTTCAGAAAATCGTTGAGCGCGTCGGTCAGATCGTTCGAGGTAGTGGTGAAGCACACGATAAAGCTCGCAAGCACGAGAAACACGATGCGCAGCGCATAAAAGCTGCCGCGCGCAAAACCCTCGGGCACGAACCCAAACGACCCCGCCAGGGGAACCGGTGCGGCGCCTGCGAGGACGCCGGCCGAAACATCCCCCATCCCGTAGCCTGCAGCAACATGATGTACGTCGAGCGCGAAACTGTTGAACAAAAGCGTGAACGCGAGGATCACGTACACGGGAATAAGCAAGGTTGCTATACGGCGCAACGGTATGCGCGAAACCAGCATGAGCGCACCGCACACGGCTATGCAAACGCCAAGCCCTATCCAGGTACGGATGAAAAACAACGTGATGGAATACGCAAGCAGCAACACGAGCTTCACCCGCGCATCGAGGCGATGGACGGGCGTTGTGCCGGGATAGTAGATGCTCACGCTGAGTTGCATGCAAGCAGTATGACACAAGGGCGTTCGGTCCGCTCGCCAATCGAGTGGGATGGGTGACGCGACTTACCCAAAGGCGGCATCATAAACAAAGCCGAAACCCCCATGGATTCCGGCTCTGCATTGCTTTCATAAACCAAGCGTATCTTCTAAGCAAGCACCTCGCTCGTGCGCATATCGTACCCCTCGCACCTTGTGCGTAGCGGTCCGCGCCGCACTGCGAACAAACGGCACTCCCGCTAGAACTTCGCCTTGATCTTCTCGAACGCGTCCTGGACTGCTTCGCCTGCATCGTGCGCTGCGCCTTTGACGGTATCGGCTGCCGATTCGGCGGCATGCTTCACGTTTTCGACCGCATCGTTCTTGTCGTCTTCGGTCCGAGCGGACGTTGCGGGTGCCTCTGTCTTGGCAGCCGTCACGGGTGCCGGCTCTGCCTGGTCGGCTTTCACCGGTTCGTCGGTGCGAACGTCGGTTGCGAAATCCCGGGCGTCGTTGCGCACATCGTGAGCCTTGTCGACGGCTCCGTTGCGCATATCGTGCATGCCGTCCTGGGCACCGTTTCGCATATCGTGAGCAGCATCTTGTGCTTTGTTGCGCGCATCGTGAGCGGCGTCTTTCATGGCGTTCTTCGCGTCATGAGCGGCATCTTTCGCCGCGTTTTTCATATCGTGAGCCTTGTCCTCGACATCGTTCGTCACCGTATTCATATCATTCATGGTAATCGCTCCTCGTAACAAGATATCGGTTTACAGAACATCTTCTTCGGTGAATTCCTGCTCGTTCGCTTCGCGAATCTCTTCAGCTTTCATCGCGGTTTCGGCAGCCTCCACAGAAGCAGCCTCATCGCCTTGCTCGTCGGCCTCCTCGACCGACGCCTCGGCCTCGAACTTTATGTTCTCAGCCATGCGCTCAAGCTCTTCAGCAGCGCGCTGGCGCTCCACGTCGTCGTCCATCGAAAGCATTTTGACGGCCTCGACCGCTCCTTGGTTAGCCATGATCCGACTCCTTTCATCATTCAAAATCACTTGCGCCGCACGCGACGCTTCGTTTGTTTCATCCATTGTATGCCGCACTGCTATGCTGTAGGAGTACGGGGGGCAACGGAGCCGAAACGATTGCATGGCAAAGAAAACGGAAGGGAAACGCGGTGCACGAAGCACGTGTCGAAGGGATCGCCCCGCAATGAACGACCGCAGATGCGGGCTGCACCAACCCGTTCGTTTCGAGTTGAAAACACCAGTTCAACAGCTTTACGACCGCACGTGATCCGCTGGTACCATCGCGAAATCGATAACCATGGCAGCAAAGGAGCGCCCATGCGCCCGTACTACGAAGGTTGGTACCTGAAACAGCAGCAGGGAGACGAGTTTCTCGCCGTCATTCCCGGCAGAGCCGAAGACGGTGCCTTCGTGCAGATCGTCACCCAAGACGAAGCGCACTATGTAGAGTATCCCCTCGAATCGTATAGCAAAACAGCGTCGACCACGTGCGCCGCCGACCGCATTCCGGGCGGAGACTTCGCGAATGGGTCAATGCGCGTCGGCGCGAGCACCTTCGCTCCCGACGGCATGACCCTTTCCATCGACACGCCGAAGCTCGAGGTCTCGGGTACGCTTCTCTACCGCGATCGCACGCCCCTTCGCTCCGACATCATGGGGCCGTTCGCAATCCTGCCGATGGAAACGAAGCACGTCGTTCACAGCATGCGCCATCGCGTCGAGGGAACGGTGCTGCTCAACGGGCGACCGCTCGTGTTCGACGGCGGAGCCGGATACATGGAAGGCGACCGCGGGCATAGCTTCCCCCGTACGTACACGTGGGCCCAAAGCGTCGATTTCGACAGCAATGCATCGGTAGTTCTCGCCGTCGCCGAAATACCGCTCGGAATCAGGTTTACCGGATGCTTCGCCGTTATCTCGCTTGACAACGTCGAACACCGACTTGCAACGTATCTCGGAGCTCGCGTTTCGCACCGAGACGAGCGCACGGTCGAGCTCACCCAGCGCGATCTCAGACTGCGCATCGAGCACCTAGGGCCGAGCGGGCACGCCCTGCGCGCGCCTTCGTCAGGAGAGATGCGCCGCACGATCCACGAAAGCCCTGCGAGCGCGGCGCGGTTTTTGCTCACCAAAGGCGAGGATGTGCTGCTCGACGCCGTCTGCGACCACGCGAGCTACGAATACGTCGGCTGACTCAGGCACACGCGGCAAAGAAGCGCACAGGCTAAGGGCACTCTTGAGCGCGCACACTCGCGCTTGCACGGCACCGAATCCAGTGCATCCACCCACGCGCCGCTCCGATCCGCGAAGCGGTATACTTACACCTCGGTACGAGGGTACGGAGGGAAGTCATGGGGAAACGGACGCCTGCGGTGATCAACCAGGCGGATGAACGGCAGCGCTTGCTTGAGAGCGTTAAACGCAGCGTTGCCAAAAACCCTTACCTGAGCATCGCGTTCGGCCTGTACTGGATGCAAACGACGCTGCTGTTCCAAAGCCCATACTTGTTTCTCGAGCCGTCTCCGCTCGCAGGGTTCCCCCTCCCGAAAGGCACGGTCCTGCTCGTAGCGAGCGTCGCCACCTACCTCACCTGGAGCATGCTGTATCGTCGCATCAATTCCGTAAGCATGAAACGTTGGTTTCCTTACGCGCTCTGCATCGTCCTTTCGCTCGGCGCGTTGCTGTTCACCTGCTATCCCGCAATCTCTGAAACCCATCGCGATGTCGCGATCATTGTCTATCTGATCGGTTCGGTCCTGATCGGGTGCGGCACGGCGAACATCAACCTCGAAGCAAGCCGCATCCTCGGACACATCGGACCGAAGCAGGCGTTGTTTCACTTGATATTCGCCCTACTCATCGGTACGGCTGGTGCGTATTTCTTCTCGCTTCTGCCGTTGGCAGCAGGCAAAATCGCCATCGTGGCCGTGCCCATCCCCATGGTGGCGTGTCTCATGAAGAGCTTCGATGCCGTACCGCGCAAGATCGTGTACAGCCACGGCCTCAAAACCAAGGTGAAACCACCGACGAAGTTCCTCGTAACCTCGGCGTTTCAAGGACTTGCACTCGGCGTCATGCACAGCCTGCTCGTGAACTCCTTCGAGAATTCGGCGCTTCTGGTATCGCTCGGCTTCCTCGCAGCCATCGGACTCGTGTTCTTCTGCTCCATCATGCTGAAAAGCGATTTCGACCTCTTGTTCTACCGCATCGGATTTCCGCTTATGGCAACGGGCTTCTTTCTGCTTGGCATCGCTCCGAATATGGTGGAGGCGGGGGCGGCAGTGCTTGATGTGGGCTATTGCTTTCAATACCTCGTCAGCTGCTCGCTGTGCGCGTACCTCGCCAAAGGGCTTGATCAGCCGCCCATCTGGATAGTCGGCACGAGTACCGCGTGCTTGCTCGCAGGGCAGCTCTTGGGCACCGTGCTTGAAGCTTTCTCGCCCGACCAGACTGCGCTCGCCGTCGCCGTTGCATTCGTGCTCGTGCTTGCGGCGCTCTACATGACAAGCAGCCAGAACCTACGACGCGGCTGGGGCGCTGTAAGCCCCGGCTCCGATCACAAAGGCGATTCGCCGGATGCCGAGGCGCTTGCCGTTCAGGTGCTCGCGAGCGAGCACGGTCTTTCGGCCCGCGAGACCGAGGTGTACGCGCTTATCGTGAAAGGCTACACGCGCAAGGCAATCGGAAGCGAGCTCTGCCTTGCCGAAGAAACCATCAAAACCCACGCAGGGAGGATTTACCAGAAGTTCCTCGTGCATTCCAAACAGGAGCTCATCGTGATGACGCATGAGCGGGCAGCAACGCTGGAGAAATAGCCTCCGTCGGTCGACGCGCGCATGCGCAACAACCCCGACGCTCGCAGGTTGCAAACGTCGGGGTTCGAAGCGAACATAGCGCGGCTACGCAACCGCGGTGCATGCTTGAATGCGCCGTAAGCTACTCGTTCTCGGCGATGTACTTACCGGTGAGGTAGCCGAACGTCACGCAGGTCATGCCGTAGTTCGCACCCTCGATCATGAACGTGTAGGTGCCGGAGAACATATCGCCCACCATCGTGCCCACGTTGTAGAGGCCCGGGATCGGCTGATCGTCAGCGTCGCACACCTGCATGTGCACGTTGGTGTTCAAGCCGCCGAGCACGGTCAAAAAGCCGAACGTCTCGCACATCTCGCCGAAGAACGGTCCCTCTTCGATGGCATGGAGGTGCTGAGGATCTTTATGGAAGTCTTCGTCCTCGCCGTTCTTCGCAAGCTCGTTGTAGCGGTTTACCGTGTCGATGGTCTCTTTCGGAAGGCCGAGCTTCTCGATGACTTCTTCCACCGTGTCACCCATCACGTAGGTTTGGCCGTTGCCCTCGGCGGTCTTGGTCCAGCCGGCAACCGCGGCGGCCACAGCTTCGTCGCCGGTCATCATCGAGTCAACCGTCCAGTCACCCGAAACCGCCTCGTGCTTCGCATAGCCCGCATCCCAGATGGCGTACGCCTTCTTCTCGGGAAGCAGCGTGATGTTCTCGGCGGCCAAAGGCCCGATGCAGTCTTCGTTCATGTAGCGCTGGCCGTCGCGATCGAGCAAAAGGCCGAGGTGATTCGTGTAGAGGTTGCGGGGCCCGGGTGCCCAGTACGATCCCATCGTGCAGTTCGGGAAGCCCTTCTGCCACGCGGCTCCCACCCAAAGCCCCATTTTCTGGCCCTGGCCCTTGTAGATGCCGCCGTACTTGAAGCCCTGATCGTAGTCCGGTTCGCTGTCGTAGACCTTCGGATCCACAAAGTCGGCCGTCTCGGGGCAGAAGCAGCGCATCATGTCGCGGTCGCCCGAGAAGTCGCCCGTAGCAAGCACGATGGCGTTCTTTCCGACGTACTTGGCGTACGTGCCGTCTTCGCGCTTGCAGATGACGGCGGTGACCCGACCCGTGTTGTCATCCTCGCGAATGAGCTGTTCGGCGATGTTCTTGTAAAAGATCTGGCCCTTGAGATCCTCGGTGAGGTGCCGCGCAAGCTCGTATACCAAAAGCGGCTGCATCTTGCCAGTCACAACCTCCATGCCTTCCTCGGGAGGCTCCTGGCCGTTGAGGTTCCAACCAACGGCGGCGGTGCGCTGCAGGTAGAGACTGTCTTCCTCGTCGGGCGTGCCGATCTCGATATCGATCGAGTAGCCCGCCTTTTCCATGAGATCGATCGTCCAATTCATGGCCGTTTCGGAGTTGTTGTAGTGCTGGTACCACTTGCGCTGATCGACCTTATGCACCTGGCAGAAGATCTCTTTTTGATACTGCGACACGGGAACTTTAGGATACCCCTGCTCCTCAAACGCCTTGCAGTACACGGCATTGTTCGAGCCGCCGCGCGAGGTCGGCTTCGTGGACGCCGACACCACGATAACGTTCTTGCCCTCTTCAGCAGCGCTGTTCGCAGTCATGAGGCCAGCGGTTCCAGCCCCCACCACAATCACGTCGGCCTCGATGGTTTCGGCGATGTCGGCCTCCGCGATAGGCTCGGGCGGAATCTCGAACGACCACTTGCGTTTCATCGTTTCGGCGGTCAGGTACTCTTCCCCATCGGCACCCGCAGCGTTTGCCGCGTTAGCGGACGCGTCCTGCTTGCCGCCATCCGCGCTCGGCGCACACGCCCCGAGCGTTGCCGCAGCCATGGCTCCGACTGCGGTTATGCCCGCACCTTTGAGAAAATTACGGCGATCCAGTTCCATGATGCTCCCTTCCTCGATGGTGCGCTCGCTGCCCGCCGTGCGGCGTGGGTCGATCGGCCGAGTACGGCTTACCGTACCCGTTGGGCTGATCGTCCGAACATGATCCGTCGCCAGAGCCGGGTTGGCCGGCAGAGCGCGAACCTGTCCCATAGTGTCCTGACGAGCCGAGCGCCGAAGGCTGTGCTCCCTTAAGCACGCTTCGAAACCTTCGAGGCGCACTGTACGCGCTGACGAGGCGAGCGAGCATCCCCCGCAACGGGGCTACCTCGCAAAATTCGAGTTTGGCCCGTTTTGGGGGACACGCGATCAGGGGTTATGGAATTATGTGACCTTGTCGCGGCGCGCCGAACACGTCTCTTATCGAACGCGGAGGCAGCCTGCCTGCGGCAAGGCCAAGCTTTGATGCGACGCATCTGCACGCCGTGCGGGCATGCAGCGGATTTCTAAAACCGAAACTCCGCTTCCCAATCGAACTCGCCCGACGTTTCGACGTCGGTAGGCCAATGGGCGCACCATGCGGGCACGTCGGGTGCTGCTACGCGGTCGATGCTCGGGGTGTACGGCTTGATGTCGAGCACGGGCGTTCCCGGTTCGGCATCGATATACCAGGTGTCAATCGTGCCCGCGTCTTCGTCGAGGGCAGCCACCCCAACGACCGTGATGCACAAGGGATTCGGCCGCACAGGCGAGCGTGTGGCGAATATCCCGAGCGGCGATTCCACCTTGCTATACGGCATACCTGCATCAAGAAGATTTCGGTACTCCGGATCATCGGCCTTATCGGCCCACCAGATGATTACGAGGTGGCTGAACCCCTCGAGGCCTTTGAGGCCCGGTGCATACGATGCAGCAAGCTCGATGCGGCTCATACCCTCAGGGCCTGCGGAGATGGCACCGATGGGATTGATTGCGATGTCGTTCATTCGTGTTGCTCCTTTCACGTTGGCGTCCAGAGCATACAGGCTGACATCGTGTCAGGGTCAACGGCAGAATTCTCGAAAGCCCGACGAATCAACACCGAGATTTCGGTGAGTCCCGGCATCGGCCGCCGCCGAGCATTTACAAGCCCCGCATCGGCCGTCATTCGCGCTCGCGCGCATGGATGGCTTCGCACACGCCTTCGCGTTGCGGCAATCCCTCGCCCCCGCGCTTCGCACACGCCTTCGCCGCCGCGGCAATCCTCGTCCGCGCTCCCGTCTGCCGTACCACCGTTTTGGCCGAGGCTTTCCGACTACCCGACGTGGCTCTTCTCCCGCACCGGTATCTGGAACTCGGTGAGATACTTTGCCGGATCTTCCGCATTCCAGCATCCGCGGTGCGCGATTTCGCGGGTGTTGCCGGCCATTTCGAACAGCGGATGGGCCGCAAGCCACTGCGCGAGCGAGGTGTATACGGCCGCGATGTTCTCGTAGGGGCCCCTCACCATGACCGAAGCCACTTCAGGAAGCTCTGCGGTGCGGAAATACCGGATCGCACCTTCGTCTTCACGTATCTCGTCGACGGCTACAGCCACCTCGATATCGACCCCGACGCCTTCGACATAGTCGCTGTGGAATTCGCAGAATTCGCGATACGGATCGGCTACCGCTACCTGCTCGCGCTTCACGTACGATCCGAGCGCCTCCCACGCCAACCGCTCTTCGTCGTAGGATGGAACGACCATGCGAAGCGACACGACATTCATCGCGGGAACCGACTTCAATCCCACCTCGAAACGCAGCTCTTCCTCGCCCGCCGCAATTGCGCCTCGTAGCGCTTCGATACCCGCAAGTGTTCTTCGGCACGCGGCGAGCTCCTTGTGCACAGCTTGCTCGCGAGCCGCCAGTTCGTCGAGCAGCGTCGCATCGTCCATAGCCATCATGCGCTTGATGTCGTCGACGAGAAACCCGAGATCGCGAAGCGCTGCGATCTTGCTCGCCTTCGCAAGCTGGTCGGCCGAATAGAACCGATATCCCGTCGCAGAATCGGTCTCAACGGGACAAAGAAGGCCCTCTTTATCGTAATGCCTGAGCATCCGCACTGATATGCGGCTCAGACGAGCGAACTCGCTAATCTTGAACACGGATGGCTCCCATCGTATGACGTAAACGTACCGATCTCAGGGTAGCAGAACGAACGAAAGTGTATTTTTCAATTATCTGAATGTTTTCAGTACAAAATGACGTTTACGAACGGTTTTCGACTACGCCTCCGCTTGTTCGACATAGGTATGTTGCAGAACATGCCACGTCATAGAACCGGCATAGTCTATTATTCCCCAAAAAGATCGTTCGCAAACGTCATTTTGTACTAGTTCTGGGCTTCATTTGCCATTTTGATCCAACCTGCATGGCCGAGATCGCTACGGCGCTCTGGTGGCAAAGAAAAAGGCTCCTCGGCACAAGCCCTACGCCTGACGTTCGACGAGCGCTATGAGTTCCTGTTTCTTGTGGATTCCGAGCTTCTTGTACAAGCCCTTGGAATGCGACCGCACAGTATCGGTCGATATGAAGAGCTTCTCGCCAATCATCGGCAAGGTGTAGCCCTTGACCACCAGCAAAGCGATCTCCGATTCGCGCGGCGAAAGCGCATACTGCTCGGCAATTGCGGCAATAGCGCGCTTAGTCGTGTCGGTCGGACCCGTCTGGTCAGGCAGGGGCGCCTGCGAACCCCGCGCCCGCATCACCACTACGATGATCGCGACGACGAGGACAAGCGCCATGACCGCCGAGATCGCCACGTTGATCAGCGAAGTTTCGTAGCTGTCGAGCGTTGGGTGGAATATGCCGATTAAGTAGCCGATCATGGCGGGAAGCTGCGAGAATACCAGGTTCCCAGCTCCGAAGAACAACAGAACAGGAAGTTTTTGGCGGTATATCGAAGCCGCCATGAACACCCAGCAGAACAGCATGAGCGTTCGCCTGGTCGCGCTCATGAAGCTCGTCGCAAGCTCTGAATTGATCGCCGAAAAAGAAGAGTAGAAGAACAGGCCGCTAAAGATGACGAGGACGAGAAACGGCCACAGAGCGTCGGGGTCGTTGCGCTTGAACCGAAAGACCCATATGCAGTAAACGATGAAGACCGCGCAGTAGATGACCATCCAAAACACGTTGAAGGCCCTCTGATCGATAAGGCTCGGCGGCGTAAGCGCACCGCTGACAACACCTGCAAGCGCACAGAGAAACAGAAGAACAACCGTGTCGAGAGGTATCTTTCGCAGCATGGGTCCGTCAACGGGCCGCGCTTCATCGACTGGAATGATTACTTTTTCGCTGCTCCACACCAAACAGAATCCAGAAGCGAGCGGAAACACGAGAGCCGCAAACGCAATAACGTCGCGCGGAGCAAAGGAGAGAGCCAGGGAGGCGACGCCGAAAACCGTATACCCACCCGCAATGATGAGCGCCGAGCGCTTTGGCTCGATCGAGCATAAAAGGCGTCCCAGGCTCAAAAGCAACACGGCGCTTCCCGCCCCACGGAATACAGCACCGAAAACGGCGCCAGCTTGAGAATCGAAATGCCCTATGTAGTACGGCGCGAAGAGCAGGGCGCTTCCTGCAAGCTGCATAACGGCGGCGCCGATGACGAAGGCGTTTACCGTGCGATCGGAATACGCGAAACGATAGTCGAGCACGATCAACACAAGCATAGCTACCGCTTGCGCAGCCATTTCGGTAAAATTCAAAAAATCGTTCGTCGGTGCAAAGACTCCCGAATTGGTGCTCCAGTACACAAGCCGATAAAACGCGATGGCGAAACAGGCAAGCAGCGAAAAACCCGAGAGAAATCTCCCGCCTTGCTTTGTGCTTTTTGCTCCCGCCACCCTGTTGCTCCTCTTCGTTACAGCATATCGACCATTCGCCCAACCGATGATCACACCTATTATATGTCGTGAACCACCGATCACCCCAATCATTTGATTTCAGGCATCACATCAATGATGTGATCCGACGAACCAACCGCTTTTCCCCTGATTCATGCGGTGGTGCGTTCGCGCTCTACCAATACCATGGTTTAAGCAGCGCTGCTCGACAATGATACAGGGTACAAGGAGGTACACAGATGGAAAAGCCCTTGAAAGGGAAAACCGGGGTCGCAGGCATTTCGAGGCGAAGCTTCGTAGGAGGTGCCGCCCTGGCGGCCATCGGGGCAACGGCGGCATCGGCTTTGGCGCTTCCGGGGTGCAGCCCCGCACCATCGAACTCGGCAGAAAACAAAACTGCGTCGAACACCGAAGCGGCATCCTCGCCGGCCGCCATAGCCGAACTCAATCCGCAAGACGATTCGTACGATAGCTATTCAGGCGACGTATCGGCACTATTCAGTCCCATCACGATCGGCAGCATGAACCTCAAGAACCGCATCGTCAAATCCGCCGCAGGCTCCGATACGATGCCGAAGGGCGCCACGGAGATGAGCCAGAACGCTATCGACTATTACGGCCTCATCGCTGACGGCGGTGCAGCACTCATCATTCTCGAAACCGGCACATTGAGCCCCTTCGGCTTGACAAACGGATCGACACCCAGCGAACAAGGCATTATCGAAGCACAGAAAATCGCCGACCGCATCCATCAAGCCGATGCGTACGTGGGCGTGCAGTTCGGCCTCGGCACCCCGTTGTCCCCCATAACGCAAGTCAACGACTACACCACCGACGAGATCAAGGCGCTCGTTAAGGATTGCGGAGAAGCCGCCCTCAGACTGAAGAACGCGGGATTCGACTGCGTCGAAATGAAAGGCGCGACCACCGATGTGCTGAACCAGTTTCTTTCGAGAAGTCGTAATTTCAGGGATGACGAATACGGGGCGCAGAACAACGAGAACCGCGTCCGCCTGTTCAAGGAAATCGTCGAAGAGATCAGAGCGCAGTGCGGGAAAGATTTTCCCATTCTGACGCTGATCAACGCGGTGGAAGAGATGGATTCGAACCTAGGCGACAACGACGGATTCATCGTTTTGGAAGAGGCGCAGTACTTAGCGCAAGAACTGGAAAAATCCGGTGCCGACTTCATCCAAATCCGCGTGGGCGTGCCCGGCCAAGAGGTAACCTGCTACGGACCAGACTGCAACCATACGGGCTACAAGATGGATGGAGCCACGGGATTCGGAACGCAATTCGATTACTCGAAACATTTTGGGGGCCTGATGGACGGCAGCCACTCGGGAGTCGGCGGATTCATTCCCCTCGCCAAAAAGATCAAGGAAGTCGTCGATATTCCTGTCGGATGCGCAGGCAACATGGACGTAAGGCTCGCTCCCGATTTGATCAACTCCGCAGTGGCAAACGGCGACATCGACCTCGTCTTCATCAATCGCATGCTCGTCGTGGATCCCGAGCTTCCCAAAAAGCTCGAAGAGGGCAGACGGGATGAAATCGCACCCTGCACGAAATGCTTCCACTGCCACGCACGACCGTTGGGCGAAGCGGAGATGTGCCGCGTAAACGCAACGACGCAATTCGCCTACACCGAAGAAATGCCGGAAGGCTACGAGCTTCCCCCTGCCCAAGAAAGCAAGAACGTCATGGTTGTCGGCGGCGGCCCCGCGGGCATGGAGGCGGCGCGCATCGCGGCGCTTCGCGGCCACACCGTCACCCTGTACGAGCAGAAGGAGTCCCTAGGCGGCCTGCTGGGAACCGCGCAGGCATTCAAGGGAACTCACGAGCGGCTGAATGATCTCAAAGACTACTTAACACGACAGCTCGAAGTGGCGAACGTTCAAACCGTCACCGGCCAAGCAGTCGATACGGATTTCGTGAAAAGCGAGAACCCCGATGTGGTCTTGGTTGCTGCAGGCGGGTTGCGGGAAAGCAAGCTCTCTTCGAGCTCATCGGTCAACGTTATGGATGCAGGAGCAATTGAACTCAACGAGATCAAGGACGACGTCGTAATCGTGGGCGGCAACCTGCAAGCGGTGGATATCGCATCGTTCCTCGTGGCTCAAGGCAAGCAGGTAGATATCGTTAATCCGAACGCCAAAGACGTCCTCGACATCGAGCAGTCTCCTTGGGTGAGAAGGTTTACACTGCCCCACTTGTACGCGAAAGGCGTCAAAGTGTACAACGAAGCAGAAGCGATCGAGGTTACCGACAACGGGCTTATCATCACCATGCAGGATTGCGGCCTCGATAAAGAGATACCCTGTCAAACAGTCATCGAGTGCTGGGATATGGTAGGCAACACCGCGCTTATCGACGACATCGCCGCAGCAGGAATCGAAGTGCATGCCGTCGGATGCGATGCACCCAAAAACATCCAGAGCGCCATACACGCAGGAAACATCGTGGCGCGCAGCATCTAGCGGTTAACCACGATGCACCGAAGCCCCGTGCGAGCCCCCTCGGGTAAAGCTTGCGCGGGGTTTTCAGCGCCCTCGGCAACGCGGGCCTGGCCGCATGAAGAACGTCGTCTGAGCATCGCTGAAGCAGATTGCTGCCTTTGAGAGCATGCAAAACGGGGGCCGAGGCCCCCGTTTGGTTCAAGCGTGTATTCTTGGTAAGCTCAGATGCCTATTTGGCCTCTTCCGCCTTTTCCTCGACGGCTTCTTCGGCTTTCTGAGTTTCCTCTTCGGCTTCAGCGGCTTCTGCGGCAGTCTCGGCAGCCTCGACGGCAGCTTCGACATCCCCGGCCTCGTCGGCAGCTTCGACGGAAGCCTCGGCTTCCTCCTTCACCGCTTCTTCGACCTGCTCGAGATCTTCAGCTGCTTCCTTCGCCTCGTCAGCCTTCTTCGGCTGAGCTTTCTTGGCGGAAGCCTTCTTCGCAGCCGGCTTGGCGTCGTCCTTCTTCGCCTTGGCAACAGGCTCGGTCACGAGCTCTATGATAACCATGGGGGCGTTGTCGCCCTTGCGGTTGCCGAGCTTCATGATACGGGTGTAGCCGCCCTGGCGATCGGCGAACATGCCCTGCTCGACCTTCTCGAAGATCTCGCGGACGAGCTCCTTGTCGCCGAGAGCCGCAATGGCGAGACGGCGAGAATGCAGATCGCCTTTCTTCGCCCACGTGATGATCTTATCGACATCGCTGCGGATCTCTTTGGCACGCGCGTCGACCGTCTTGATGCGGTCGTTCAGGAACAGAGCGCCCACCAAGCTCTTCTTCATGGCCTTGGTGTGGCTCGCGTCAGTCCCGAGCTTGCGGCCTTTCTTGTAGTGTCTCATCGTATTCTACTCCTATAGCTTCAAGTTGAGATCCATCGAGATGAGCTTGTCTTTGACCTCTTCGATGGATTTCGCACCAAAGTTCCTGATATTCAAAAGGTCGTTCTCGGAGAACTCAACGAGCTGGCGCACCGAATGGATGCCCGCACGCTTCAGGCAGTTGTAGGAGCGAACCGAAAGGTCCAGATCCTCGATCTGCTTATCAAGTTCCGCGTTGCTCTCCTGGCCTTCGGGAGCGAAGATCGAGGCGACTTCGCCTTCCTCTTCCTCGAGGGCATCGGAGAGGCTCAAGAACGCGCCCATATACTGGTTGACGATATTGGCCGCACGGCACAGCGCCTCGGTCGGCGCGATAGAGCCGTCGGTCTCAACTTCCAGCACCAACTTATCGTAGTCGGTGCGCTGGCCCACGCGGGTGTCGGTGACGTTCAAGGTGCAACGACGAACCGGCGAAAACAGCGAGTCGACATGGATGACGCCGATGGGGTCTTCGGTGCGCTTGTTGCGCTCAGCCGAAACGTAGCCGCGGCCGACGCCGATGCGGATGGTCATATCGAGCTGACCACCGTCGGCTACCGTGGCGATAACGTGCTCAGGGTTGACCAGCGTGAACTCGGTGGGGACGTCGAGGTCCGCACCAGTGACCGTGCACGGTCCTTCAGCCAGTACGTGAGCAGTCGCCTCTTCGATGTCATCGGAAAGTGCGGAAAACACCAGGCCTTTCACATTCAGCACGATGTCGGTAATATCTTCGATCACGCCTTCAGCGGTGGTAAACTCGTGCTGTACTCCCTCGATCTGGATCGCAGTTGCTTTCGCACCGTCCAGGGAGGAAAGGAGCACTCGACGCATGCAGTTACCCAACGTGTAACCGTACCCACGCTCAAGCGGCTCGACAACGAAACGAGCAACGGTATCGTTTATCTCTTCCGTTGTTACCGTCGGCCTCATGAACTCTGTCATATTGTGTAAGCCTCCTTCAATTATGCCGCAATGTTATTTCGAGTAAAGTTCGACAATAAGCTGTTCGCGAATGTCGAGATCGATCTGGTCGCGCTGCGGGAGGGAGAGCACGCTGCCCTGCAGCTTCTCGATGTCGACTTCCAACCATGCGGGGACTTGCACACGCTCATTGGAGATGAGCGCACTCTTAATGACCAGCATATCCTTCGCCTTCGGCGCAACGGCAACGAGATCGCCCGGACGCACGCGGAACGACGGGATGTCGACGCGACGGCCGTTGACGATGATGTGTCCGTGGCGGACCTGCTGACGGGCCTCGGCGCGGGACTTGGCGAACCCGAGACGGTACACCACGTTGTCCAAACGGCTTTCGAGGATGCGCAGCAGATTCTCGCCCGTAACGCCCTGCTGGCTGTTTGCCATATCGTAGTAATGGTGGAACTGCTTCTCCAAAACGCCGTAGATGCGCTTGGTCTTCTGCTTCTCACGCAGCTGCGTGCGGTATTCGCTTTCCTTCACGCGCTTCTTACCGGCTTCGCCCGGTGCGTAGTTACGACGCTCTATAGCGCATTTCTCCGTATAGCAGCGATCGCCCTTAAGGAACAGCTTTGCCCCTTCGCGGCGGCACAGTCTGCAGTCCGCCCCTGTGTATCGAGCCATGTGTAGATCCTTTCAGTTAAACGCGACGACGCTTGCGCGGACGGCAACCGTTGTGCGGAATAGGCGTGCAATCTTGAATGCTGGCAATCTCGAGTCCAGCAGCCTGGAGCGAGCGGATCGCGGTTTCGCGACCGGAACCCGGTCCTTTGACGAACACGGAAACCTTACGGAGTCCATGCTCCATGGCGGTCTTGGCGGCCGCCTCCGCAGCCATCTGCGCGGCGAACGGGGTGGACTTGCGAGAGCCCTTGAACCCGACAGTGCCGGCGGATTGCCACGAGATCACATTGCCCTGAGGATCGGTGATGCTCACGATGGTGTTGTTGAACGTTGATTTGATATGCGCAGAGCCGACGGCGATGTTCTTGCGTTCGGAACGCTTGAGGCGCGTGCGCACGTTTTTCTTTGCTGCCACTTAGTTACCTCACTTCTTCTTTCCGCCGATTTGCTTCCTGGGACCTTTGCGCGTGCGCGCATTGGTGTGCGTGCGCTGACCGCGCACAGGCAGGCCGCGGCGATGACGCAGGCCGCGGTAGCAACCGATCTCCATGAGGCGTTTGATGTTTTGGGAAACCTCGCGGTGCAGGTCGCCTTCGACCTTGAGGTTGTCCTGGATGTAGTCGCGCAGCTTGGTCAGATCATCTTCGCTGAGATCCTTCACGCGAACATCCGGATCGACGCCGGTCTCTGCGATGATCTTCTTTGCGGTGGTGAGGCCAATGCCGTAAATGTAGGTCAAGCCGACTTCAATGCGCTTATCGCGAGGAAGGTCGACACCAACAAGACGTGCCATAGGTTATTTCTCCTCTTTCTTCCTAGCCCTGACGCTGCTTGTGGCGCGGATTCTCGCAGATGACGAGAACTTTGCCGTGGCGTCGGATAATCTTGCACTTGTCGCACATTTTCTTGACCGAAGGACGTACCTTCATAATAAATTCCTTTCGGTTTGTGCAGGTCTAAAGCGACCCTCATGTTCTTTACTGTATAGCCACACCCAGCCGCAGGTGATTGTTGTCCCGTTCGCCGGATCGATCCGATCCGCGTGCGCGTTCAGCACACGTATGCCGCTAAGCACACAAAATCCGCACATTCGAGGTTCCGATGTGCAGTAAGCGTACCTTTATTTGAACCGGTAGGTTATGCGTCCGCGATTGAGATCGTAGACGGAAAGCTCGACGGTTACTTTGTCTCCCGGCAAAATCTTGATATAGTGCATACGCATCTTGCCTGAGATGTGAGCCAATATCTTGTGTCCGTTCTCGAGTTCTACCCTAAACATTGCGTTCGGTAACGCCTCGAGGACAGTCCCCTCAAGCTCGATTACATCTTCTTTGGTCAAAAGTGCTCCTTCAAGCAATAGGTCGGTAAGCGGCAAACGTAGATGATATCAAAAACGCAGGCCACTGTGCAAGCGGGAAATGCAGCGTTCACACAGGCTGCACACGGGGTCTGGAGCTAAAAAACAAATCGCCCCTGAGGGCGATCGAGTGTGCGCACACGGTCTGCGCACGGTATGGACGAACTCAGGCGAACTATCGCCTGTACCTTGCATGGCTGGCCCACCAGGATTCGAACCTAGATAGCTGGTACCAAAAACCAGAGTCCTGCCGTTGGACGATGGGCCAGTGTTCGATCGATTCCGCCTTGTGCGGAACCGTCGCCCTTCGCGGCGGGCACGTTCAGTGAAGATGGTGGGCCGTGAGGGAGTCGAACCCGCGACCTTGGGATTAAAAGTCCCCTGCTCTACCAACTGAGCTAACGGCCCACCATCTTCACTCGCGCAGCGTGCGGAACCATAGGGCACCTTCGCGAAATGCGAGTACCTATTCTAGCCGCGAGTCCTGACAAGGTCAATGAGAATTCTCGTGCTTCCCGTTTTTACTACATCCGCCCGGTTTATATGGCGCTGCATACTCGGCGACGGGCGGACGAGCCGCGCACGTTTCCATGCGAAATGCCGCCGGAGTATATCCCCCGGCACCGCGTTCGAGTCTTGCTACTTCCCGGATCTCATCCGCCTGAAAGGCAACACCGAACATCGAGATTTCTGCGCTCCCATCTGGACCGGTTCCCAAACGCTTGCAAGCTGCGCACGCTTTTACATCCCCCTTGTGCAAGGCACGGTTCCCCCTGGATTCTTTTCCACAGTTGTAACGCGTATGGCTTGGCGCACCACACGGCATCATGCGCGCACATTTGACGCGAGGATTCTCAGATCGTTGTGAAAGACGCGCACGGTAGGCTAACCGTATCGCGTGCATTCCATGCGGCACGCGAAGAACCTGAGGAGGAAGCCGATGCCCACCAATCTCATCCGTACGCTGTTGCTGTTCGTATCGCTACTCGTCTGCGCAGCGGGATTCACTGTTAGTCCACCTCTTGCGCACGCCTCGTCGCAGGCGAATCTGCTGAGCGCGCAAGGAGTGGTTTCCGTCGATCGGACCACGTTCTTCGACGAGGGCCGCTATATCAACCTCCTCGATCATGAAAACGATATCCGCATATCCGACTTTTCCGTTTCGGGGGGATCTATGATCGCGCTCGAGAACGGCGGATCCAGGCTCGATCCCCATAGAAACATCAACCCGTACCAAGCGGTGCAGATTCCCATCGAGGGAATCTACGGTCGCACCGAAAGTATTCCTGGCTTCGGATTCGTTTGCGATAAGACGGCTTCGGCCGCAAACGGAGCAAGCGTGAGCGTTCGCTACGATTACGTCGGCGACATGAAAGATATCGCCGACCCGACGTTCAGTATACCCGTGTCGATCAAGGCGACCTACACGATCCGCGAAGGGCAGACCATCGACGAAGAGGGCGACTACCGGGAAAACTACACCGGGCATCCGGTCGTGCACCTGCCGAAGTGCTTTAGTCACGGCGTGTTCTTCTGCGGAACCAACGTACTCGACGCCCGCTACGAGTTCTTCGATGCGAATACGGGCAACCCGATCGAACTTCGTACCATGTACGTCACCGCCACCTCGCTCAATCGCGGCGAAGGCTTCGCCGTGCCAAGCGACAGGGTATCTGCCTGCTACGTGAGCAACGAAGCACCGCCTTCTTCGGCGTTCTACAACCAAAACGGGGTGAAGACGCCATACGGCGTCGTTGCAGGCAGCTACCTGTACGACAAAACCTCCGAGTACGATAACGGTTACACGACGTTCATCGGGTGCCCCGATGTGCGCGACAGCTCCGGTGCCAAGATGGATTTCTCCGATTCGATCGGCGAAGAGACCTTCTACTGGCGATCGGTTTGCTTCGCGATTGACAACGGAGCTTCCAATACCATCGATGCTAAGGTGTACGCTATCAAAACTGGCTCCTGGTCGGGCACCGAGGGTATCCCAGGCGATGGCTGGAACGCGAACGGAAGCATGTGGTTTGCCACGAACTTCATGACGCTTACGTCCACCAAGCCCCCTCAACCGACGAAAACCGTAGACAAACTCGAAGGAGTGCGTCTCGGCGATACGCTTACCTATCGCGTTGCGCAGCAGGTGAACGATCTGGGAGCCACGAGCTTCATCCGCTACGAGTCGCTGTCGATCGTCGATCCTCTGCCGAACACGCTTGCCTTCAAGAGTGCACGCCTGCTCGACGAAGGAGGAAGCGAGCTCGGCGGGGCGGGAACCGCGCGGTTTGACGAGACGACGAGAACGGTGACGTTCGACTTCTCCGAAAGCTTTTTAGCAAGCGGCATGAGCATGACCGGCGAAACCTACTTCCTCGAGATCGTCACCGAAGTCATCGATTACCCCGATGACGGCACACTGGCTTTCTCAAATCAGGCGAGAAGCATAATCAACGGCTCAGAGCAACCCACCGAGGAAGTCGTGACCGCGCTCGCGGCCCCCGAGCTCGCTATCGACAAGCATGTGGTGCCCCGTGGTTCGACAACCGATACATACGAAATCGGCGTCGGCGACGAGCTGATGTATCGAACCACCGTGCGGCAAACGAAAGACAAGACGCGGGCGAAAGGCCTTACCGTCGCAGATGCGCTTCCTTCCGGACTCGCCCTCGTTTCTGGATCGATTCGCGTATCGGGAGCAGAGCAGGTAGACGTTTCGGAGCACGATGGTTCGTGGTCGCTTGCGCTGAGCAACCTCGACCATGGCGATACGGTTGACATAACCTACCGCGCAACGGCAACGGCAACGGGTAACGGCTCGGAAGTCGTCAACACCGCATGCGCATGGGCGAAAAACATCGAAGCAGGCCTCGCGGGAAGCGAAGCGAACCCCGTATCGGACGATGCCGAGACGTTCGTCAACTCCCCGAACCTTGCCGTATCCGAAGAGGTCTCCGTTTCCGAACTCACCGGAAACGCGTACGAACGGCGTGTCGGCGAGCCCGTTGTGTTTACCGTCACCGTAGAAAACACTGCCCCGGGCACCATCGCGAACGAACTGTCGCTTGCGACGCTTTCGCTGCCCGAAGGGCTTTCCATCGTCGACGGCCCTGAAGCCGTGAGTATCGACGGGATCGCCCTTGACGGCGAGGAGTCGTATGTACGCTATCCCGTTCAAGGCAACGATGTCGACCACGGTGAAGCCGAGCAGCGATACATCGCGGGCGCCCTTGCGATAGCAGACGACCGGTGCACGGCATCGCTCGATCTGAACCATCTGCCTTCGGAAACGCCGCTTCGCCTTTCCTTTACCTGCATGCCAAAGGAAGCCGTCAACGGCCACGAGGTGACGAACCGAGCAGTGGCGTATGCAGCGAACGCGCCCGACCCTGTTGAAAACGAACCTGCAGCGCGCGTCTGGATTAACTCGCCGCGCCTCGCAATCGAAAAACAGGCGCCTCCGCTCGCATATCAGGCGGGAGATACCGTAACCTACCGAATCGATGCATCGAACAAGGCGGCAGGAACCGTCGCGAACAACGTGGTATTCGAAGACATGCTCGAAACGCCCGGCATGCAGCTTCTGCGAAACTCGATCGTCGTGAGCGACCAAGACGGTGACATCATTACCGACGACATAACGATCAAGCAGAATACGGGCACGCAGGATTGGCGTATAGAAACGGGGAAATCCCTCGTCAACGACAACGCATATCGCATATGGGATTGCGACGAGGGAGGTTCTCTCATCGAAACCGGGGAACGGAACCCCGCCAAGATCGATCGGGAGTACGCCTATCGCATCGAATACCAGTCTCTGATAACCGATGCGGCCCTCGCCTCGCAGACGGCACGAAACATCGCAACCGTAACAAGCGACGAGAACCTTCCGATAACCGACGATGCGATCATCTCCGTCAGAGGACCCGCCTTAGGCATCACGAAGTCCGCAGACATCGGTTCCTATCAGGTAGGCGACACGGCAACGTACACTATTGAAACGACGGGTTTGCGCACCGGCGAAACGGCTCACAACGTCCGCATCGGCGACGAGCTCGCGGCCGACGCCCCGCGGGCAGCGACCATTCTCGAAGGGTCGGTGTCCGTTCGAAACGAACGCGGAGCGGCTCTTGACGGGTGGGATATCGCGTTCACCGACAACGAAGCCGGCGATCATACGGGTTTCGCGATCGATACGCACGCCGACCTGCCCGATGCGGCGAAGATCATCGTTTCGTACCAGGTGCGGTTCACGGCGAAGACTGCCTCGAAGACTGTGGACAATACCGCATGGGCCGAGGCGGACGATGCGCCGAAGGCAACCGCTTCGGCATTCGTCACCTGCGCGGATCCCGTAGATACGACGCTTTCGATCGAGAAAACCTCTGACGGGGCGGTCTACGCTCCCGGGCAAACCGCCCGCTATTCGCTTCTCGTTCGAAACGCCGACGAAGAAAATCCCGCACGCAACGTCGCGCTCGCCGATGCGCTTGGCTCAACCGACAGCGCTTCGGTCGCCAAAGGCTCGGTTGTGGTCCGAAACGGCGCAGGAGAAGCACTCGACGATGCCGTCGTTGTATATCGCCAAGACGAGGCGGGCTCTCTGAGCGGCTTCTCGATCGAAACCAATTCCGATCTGGCCTTTGGCGACGAACTCGCCGTGCGCTACGAAACGGTTCTTTCCCCGGACGCACCGGCTGGAGCCGTCATACCCAATACCGCAACCGCCTCGGCCGCCAACACAGGCAATGCCTCGACCGAACACGAGGTCACCGTAGGCTCGCTCGATCCCGAAACGATCAGAGGGTATCAAACAACCGCATACAAGACAGCTAATCCCGCATCGGGCTCAGCCGTCGAACCCGGTGACGAAATCGCGTACCTGATCACCGTACGCAACACCGGAGAAAGCGTCGCGCCGTTCGTGCGCGTTCGCGATTATCTGCCCGAAGGCACTACGTATCTGCTCGAGTCAGCCAGCGAAGGAGGCGCGTTCGTCCGTTCGACCGACAACCGAAACGCGTATGTCGAATGGGTGGTGCGCGACCTTGCACCCGAAGATGAGCGCACCGTCGGCTTTTCGGTTCGCGTCGATGCCGAGCCACCCGACCACATCGTGAATACTGCGCTGTACGCGGCATCGGATGCAGAAACGATCGCCGGAGATCCAACGCTCTCCGACCCCGATCGCTTTACCGCGAAAACCGCCCACCCCGTCGAGGGTAAGGCCCCCGTCGGGCCTATCGTGAACGTTGTCAAGTCATCGCTTCCTCAGGCGGGAGAAACCGTTCAAGCGCATGACGAGATCGCCTATACGCTTATCGTCTCGAACCACGGCGACACCACCGCGGAAAACGTGCTCGTGCGCGACCCTGTGCCCGAAGGTGCAACCTTCGTGCAAAACAGCGCTTCCCACGGCGGCACATTCCATGAAGATACCGGCTGCATCCAGTGGCTTATCGACAGCATCGAGTCGGGAGCGCACGTCGAGCTGACGTTTACCGTCGTCGTAGACGCCAGCGTCTCGACCTCCCTCATCACGAATCAGGCCTCTTTCGCACAAGACGCAGCCGATCGGATAGGATCGCCCGACATGCTCGAAAACACGAGCAACATCGTCGAGCATCGCCTGCCCGGGACCGAGAACGCGCCGTCGCGCTCGCCCTTCCCGAAAACCGGCGACGAGCTGCCGCTATACGCCATAGGAATAGCTGCGGCAATCGGCGCGCTTGCATGTGTCGCGCTTGTCTTAGCCTGCTCGAGACGAAAGCGCGAAAGCCGTCGGGCACAGGGCATCGCGCCCGCCGTCGAAGTGGCACCGCCTCACGCGAAACCGCGTCCCGCAAAAAGGAGGCGAAAGGACTATATCCGCTGGAGATAGCATTGCAACGCCCAGGCAAGCCGACATGCGGATGCAAGCCCGAGCGCAATCCACCTTGCCGACATGCGGATGCAAGCTCGGGTGCAATCCGCATGCGGCAAGGCGCAATCCGATGCGCGCACCGGCAGACCGGTCCGCGGCTATTCTTCGGAATGCGCCTTCTCGCGAGCCAGAGCGCGATCGCACCCGGCCAGCTCGTCGGCGGTTTCGTGCCAACATTGGGTTTGCGGCAAACCGGGAATGCTCGACGCGACGAAGACGGGGTCTTTCTTCTGCTTGCGCTGTTCGGTGTAGTCGTCGAGCGCACGCAGAGCCCACTTACCGAGCAGGACGATCGATATGATGTTCACGAACGCCATCGCTCCCATGACGATGTCGGCGACGTTCCACGCAAGATCGAAGCTCGATTGCGCGCCCATGAAAATCGCGATCAGGCACGTGATGCGAAACACGAACAGGACGATCTTATTGTCTTTGATGAACTTGATGTTGCTTTCGGCGTAAAAGTAATTGCCGATCAGGCTCGAAAACGCGAACGCGAAGATCGAAAACGTAATGAAGTGGATACCCAGCTCGCCTACCGAGAAATTGATAGCCTGCTGTACAAGCGGCATGCCGTTGAGTTCGCCTGGGTCTCCACCAACGAAGAACACGAGCACCATCATGGCCGTACACGAGCAAATGAGCAGCGTGTCGATGAACACGGAGAGCGTCTGGACCAAACCCTGCTTGCAAGGGTGCGAAACGGATGCCGCGGCTGCGGCGTTCGGGGCCGACCCCATGCCGGCTTCGTTCGAGAACAGCCCGCGCTTGATACCGATGACCACGACCGATCCCGCAAAGCCCCCGAATATCGATTGGAAGTTGAACGCGGATTCGAAGATGAGCGAGAACACCGCCGGTATCGCATCGAGATGCGTGATCGTGATCCATACCGAAAGCGCGATGTAGCCGATCGCCATGACGGGAACGATGATCGACGTCATGAAGCTGATACGGTGCGCGCCGCCGAAGATGACGAACGCCGTGAACACGACAAGCACGATCGCAAGCGCGAGCGGAGCCAGGGAGTCGGCGTAGCCTGGGATGTAGTATTCGAGCGACGAGCTCATGTTGAACGATTGCAGCGCATTGAATCCGTAGGCGAAGCAGATGATGAGCAGGATGCTGAACAGCACGCCGAGCCAGCGCTTGCCGAACGCTTGCTCGATATAGTACGCAGGTCCGCCACGAAACTCCCCGTTCGGCCCTTTGATCTTGAACATCTGGGCAAGCGTCGACTCGATGAACGCCGACGCCGATCCGATAAGCGCCATGAGCCACATCCAGAACACCGCGCCCGGGCCGCCTGTGGCTATCGCCGTGGCAATGCCCGCAATGTTGCCCGTTCCAACGCGGCTCGCCGTCGAGACCATAAGCGCTTGAAACGACGAGACGCTCCTGCTGCCGCCAACGTGCTTCTCCTCGGTAAGAACCGAGAACATATCCTTGATATAGCGGAATTGGACGCCCTTCGTCCTAATGGTGAAGTACACGCCCGTTCCAACGAGCATGAACACCAAAACGTACGTGTACATGGCATCGCTGATCGATCCCGTAATGCCGATGAGGGTATCGGTTATCCCGTCCATGAAAGCACCTCCTTGTGAATGCAAGGGGCATTGTATCAAACAGAGCGCCCGACATCATAGAAAGCCAATGTTTCACGTGAAACATCTGTTCGCTTTTTAGCGGCGATCCGCATATCAGCCGTAGAAAAAAGCCTCTGGAGCAGAGGCTTTCACACGATGCATAAGCGTTTTCGAGTGCGCTTACTCGGCCAGAACGAACGTATCCTTATCAGGTGCGAACGACTGCATGGCCTCGATCGTGCGGGCGAACAGCTCGTCGAGTTCCCAACCGAGCATCTCGGCCCCGCTGCGGATGACATCGCGGCTCACGCCTGCTGCGAAGCGCTTATCCTTGAACTTCTTCTTGAGAGATTTCACCTCGAAATCCATGACGCTCTTCGAAGGGCGCATAACGATGGCTGCGCCGATGAGCCCGGTAAGCTCTTCGGTAGCAAACAGGATCTTTTCCATCTGCAGTTCGGGCTTGGGCAAATCGGTGTTGAAATCCGAGGTGTGCGACTGAATGGCACGGATGAGCTCGGGCGAGCCGCCGGCCGCTTCGATATCCTTTGCCGCATAGATGGTGTGCAGCTCGGGTTCGTCGTCGTGCTCTTCCCAATCGAGATCGTGCAGCAGCCCGACAATGCCCCAGAACCCCTCGTTTTCAGGATCGTATTCGCGGGCAAAGTACTTCATGGTCTGCTCGACCGTTTCAGCGTGCTCGATATGAAACGGATCCTTGTTGTGCTCCTGCAAAAGCGCAAACGCCTCGTCACGCGACATTCCGGCCTCAAGCTTCGTCATTGGTTCCTCCTGGTTCGTTTATTCGGCTTACCTTTACTATAGCAATGAGCTCCCTTGAAACAAGGGCGGCTCGGTTAGAACACGATTCCTGCAGCAGTAATGACAAATCCCCAGAATACGCCGATGACGTACAAAGCACCGAGAATCGCAAGATTCTGCCGGAGCGAACGGTTCGTGCGGAACAATACAAGCAACCCCACGCCCGCAGACACAAGCAAGCCCGACATCATCGCACCCGCGGCCAACGTGCCCTCGAGATACAGTTCGGTGATGACCACGCTCGCCGCGCAATTGGGAATGAGACCCACGAGCGCCGACGCGAATACGGAAAGGCCCGGGTTCGCACCGAGGAACTCCGCGAGCACATCTTCGCCGACGCCCTCTATCACAAATTCGAGCACAAGCGTGATGATGAAAATGAACAGCGTCACCTGCAGCGTATGCTTGATCGCACTCTTAAGGATCCCGCCGTCACCCCCATGGCAGTGGCAATGGTCGCGCTCACACAGCTCGTGAATGTTTATGTCGTCGGCGCCTCGCCTTCGCGCAAGCCGCATCGCCCCGTCGATCAGAAAACCCATCACGAGTCCGATAAGAAGCTTCACCCCTAGTATCTTCAGGATAACCATGGGATCAACCTGCTCGGCTATGAAGATGGGCAGCATCTCATCCGACGTCGAGAGGAACACGGCAATGAGCGTACCAAGCGTGATAACGCGCCCCGCATAGAGCGTCGCTGCCGCCGCCGAGAACCCGCATTGGGGAAACACGCCGAGCACCGCGCCGATGGCGGGACCCGCGGCTCCCGCCCTGCGAATCGCAGCTTCGGCCTTATCGCCCGCCTTGTGCTCGAGCGCCTCCATAGCAAGATAGGTAACGAAGAGAAACGGTACGAGCCTGATCGTGTCGAGCACCGCATGCTCGAGGATATGTAAGATCATTTCCATGGCAGAGTATTCTAGCAGAATCGATCCATCGCCAACCAGTGCTCATGCAGCCGTCATAGAATTGCAGGATTTCGCCCAGAGACATGCCCAGCCCCGATCTGCGGGAGCCCGATTGCAAGCCGACAAACGCGTGCACCATCCCTTGAGCTGCTACGGTCTCTGACCGCGCAGAACGCTATGCACTTCCGTACCCGCATGAACTCTTGTGCTTCGGTCAGGGCAGGCTAGCACTTCCGTGCCCGCATGAACCTTGTGCTTCGGTCACGGCAGGCTAGCGCGTCCGCAGCTCCCAAAACGCCACCGCCGAAGCCGCTGCCACGTTGAGGGAATCTACGCCGTGCGCCATGGGGATGCGGACGGTCCAGTCGCACTGGGCGATCGTCGAGGGTGCGAGCCCGTCGCCCTCGGTGCCGAATACCATGGCAAGCCGCTCGCATGCGTGGAGCCGCTCATCGTCAATCGATAGCGATTCATCGGTCAAAGCAAACGCCGCCGTCGAAAACCCGAGGCTGCGCAACAACGCAAGGCCCTTTTCTGGCCAATCGCCCGCCACCTCGCCGATACGCGTCCACGGCACCTGAAACACCGTCCCCATCGATACGCGCGCCGATCTACGATACAAAGGGTCACAGCAGGTCGGCGTAATCAACACCGCATCAATGCCGAGCGCAGCAGCCGAGCGAAAGATCGCGCCCACATTCGTGTGGTCGACGATGCCCTCAAGCACCGCAACGCGCCGCGCATCGGCAAGCAGGCTTTCAACGCTCGGCAGCTTAGGTCTGCCCATCGCTGCGAGGATTCCCCTCGTAAGCTCGAATCCGGTCAATCGTTTGAGCTCGTCGGCAGGCAATACGAATATCGGCACCTCAGGGTCGATGCGACCAAGAACGCCTGCCGAAGCGTCGAGCCATTTCTCTTCCATGAGAAGCGAACGCGGCTTATACCCCGCGTTGAGCGCGCGCTCGATCACCTTGATGGACTCGGCGATGAAGATGCCTTTCTCGGGTTCGAGCCGGTTGCGCAGCTGCGCCTCGGTCAAACGCGCGTAGGCATCAAGACGCGGATCTTCCAACGAAGACAATCGCATAATCGGCATAGACGGCTCCCATCGACGCTACATTGTTCCTTCAGGCCACTTGTATCTACCATATTCTACTTCGAAGCGGTGGAATTGCCGCAAGTAACGCCGTATGATCAGACGAATCGAAACAAGGAGGACAGTGCATGGACGCACGGACAACGGGGAGATTCATCGCCCTCAAGCGCAAAACGCTCGGGCTTACCCAGGAACAACTCGCCAGCGAGCTCGGTATCACCGGCAAAGCCGTGTCGAAATGGGAAACTGGGCGCTGCCTGCCGGACGGCTCCATCATGGAGCCTCTTTGCGAGCGCCTCCACGTTACGCTTAACGAGCTATTGAGCGGACGAGACATCGAAAGCGGACGTGAAAACGCCATGTCGGAAGAAACCGTGCGCCAAGCCCTCAACGCCGTCGAACAGCTGCAGCGCGAAAAGCGCATGCTCGTAGGCCTGCTCATCATCATGCTCGGCTTCGTCACGCTTACCATCGGCCAAACCCTGCCCGACTCATCGACGAGCGAGGTCATGGATTTCCTCAGCGGATTTCTCGTGGGCATGTCGATCGTAGAGATGCTCGTCGGTATCTTCGTCACGATTCGCAACCTCGTAAACCCGAAGTAGGCGCGCAGGGCCGAGCTGGGCAAGAACGCACCGAGGGCGGCTGGTCGTGTACGGACCGGCCGCCCTCGGCTTTCGACGAACAGCCCACAGCCAAGCAACGCCTTGCGACCCACGTACTGCATTACCGGGACGAGTGTCGGCCTTCCACCAATTCATACCTTTCGGATGACACGGAGCGGACATATAGCCGCTTTCGTGAGACAGACCCTTTTTCGTAATCGGCGTATGGTCCAGGAGCGCACTTCGACGCTCAAGCAGTTCTTTCACTTTGCTTCGGCTGCGACAAGGCGCAAAGGAGGCTGGGCTGGCGCGGGACGCCGGCAACCGAAAAGGGAGGTACTCATGAGTAAAAACAATATTGCACGCCGTGATTTCCTGAAAGCAGCTGCTTTATCAGGAGCAGCTCTCGGTGCTGCGGGGATGCTTGCCGGATGCTCGAGCAATCAGGAATCCCAGCAGGCGCCCGCTGGATCCGATATCGCATGGGACAAGCAGGTCGACGTCCTCGTTGTGGGCTCGGGTACTGGCGCATTTTCGGCACTTGCGGCCGCAAAACTGGGTGCTGCATCCGTCTGCCTGCTCGAGAAGGGCAAGCTCTGGGGAGGAACCGCTGCGACATCGGGCGGCGGCATGGCAATCCCCCTTTCCGATGCCGCGAAAGAAGCGGGCGTAAACGATTCGAAAGAAGAGGTCATCAAGTACTATCTCAGCGCCAGCGAAGGGCGCGCAGACGAAACCGTCATTGGAAGCTTCCTCGATAACGGAAACGATTTCCTCGCATGGACGAACGAGGTGCTCGGCTGGACATGGACCCCGTCGACGTTGTTCGGCGACTACTACGAGCCGCTTCCCGGCTGGATACCCTTCGGCCGTGCCAGCCTCGGCGCTTCCGACTCTTCCGGACCGCTCGTGGCAGCCCAAATGTGGGAACAGCTAAAGGCAGCGCTCGACGATGCGGGCGTCGAAGTGCTCATGGAAACAGCTGCAACCGCCCTGGTGACTGATTCGAACGGCACGGTAATCGGTGCTCGAGCAACGTCAGGCCGCGATGAAATAGCGATCGGGGCGAACGCCGTCATCCTTGCAACGGGCGGCTTCGATCACAACGCGGATATGCGCGCAAAGCATTTGCCGTTCAAACTGCTTGCCACAAACGCATGCACTACGAACACAGGCGACGGTCACAAAATGGGCCAGGCGGTCGGCGCGGACCTTTCGTATATGGATTCGTGCTGGGGAGCACCCGCCATCCTGACCACCGGCCAGGATCCGAAAGAGCTGATCGCAAACAACGAGATAGCACAGGAGATCGCGGGAACCGACTGGGCGATGTACCGAGGATTGCCAGGTGCTGTAGTCGTCAACAGGAAGGGTCGTCGCATCGGCAATGAGGCAACGGCGTACGACACCTACAACAAAGCATTTTCATACTACGACAACGGCGAAATGGAACATCTCAACATACCGTCGTACTTCATCTGCGATTCCGCCTGCTGGAACACCTATTCGCTGCCGGGACATACCGTCGGCTCGATGGACGGAGGCTACTTCGACGCCACGTATGGCGGCGAGGGTGAGAGCGGAGAGATGCCCGCGCACTTCGTTCAAGCAGACACGCTCGATGAGCTCGCCGAAAAGCTCGGGATCGACCCTGCTGGTTTAGCTGCAGAGTTAGCCGCATTCAACGAAAACGCCGAGCAAGGCGTCGATCCGGTATATCACCGCGGAGAAAAACAGCTCGATCTCAATACGACCGCCGTCATGGCTGGAATGCGGACAGATATCGCCAATCCGTGCCTCGCACCCGTCGCAACTCCCCCGTTCTACGGTGCAGTGTACGTACCCGGTACATGCGGAACCGCAGGCGGCTTGACCATCAATGAAAACGCCCAGGTGGTCAGCTCGATGGGCGAACCGATAAGCGGACTGTATGCAGTCGGCAACTGCTCGTCAGGAGTATCGGGCGGCCGATACGTCGGCGGTGGCATCAGCCTTGGATCGGGTAGCGTCATGGGATGGATAGCCGTGCACCATGCGCTCGGCCTCTAGCGACGCCAATCTAAACGATACCGGCCGACTCCATAACGGGGTCGGCCTTTTTATTCTTTTCCTGTCGCAGGCCCCGCACTCATCGCATCGACGTTGTTTTTGAAGTAATCGATCAATTCCTGCTTCGAGTGTACATCGAGCTTCGCGTAGATCCGCTTCACATGAGTGCGCGCAGTCCCCTCGGATATGTACAACTCGCTTTGGATATAGCGCAAGCTCCTTCCCTCCAGCAGAAGCAGCACCACTTCAGTCTCGCGATTCGAAAGACCGCGAGCGCGTGCCAGATCCTCTGAGGCAATCGTCTTCGACTCCACCACGTATTTCGGGCCGTTAAGCCACGTGTTTTGAAACACAAAGAAACTTGCGACGATGGCAACGGAAACGACCACCGACAGAGAATCGGGCACGGCGGGAGTCAACTGGAACACGAACCCACCGAGTATCGAGCCGAGAGCCCAGGCAACGTTCATGACGACGAAATACATGGCCTTTCTAAACCGCAGGCCAAACGACACGATCACCCCGAGCTCCATATACAGAAGCAACATAAGCAGAAAAGAAGGCGATGGAGCGGTGAGCACGTCGCCCGGCACCATTGCAGAAGAGATGCTCCCGCTCGAGAATACGAACCCGCCCGCAACGCCAAACACTACAACAAGGAGGTTTGGGGTAAGCAAGAACGTCTTTTTCGATATCTTGCCGATGCGTTCAGTCGCTGCGAGAGGCTTGTTTGCACCGACAAACAACACGAAGGGCGCGAGCATCACGTAGAGGTCGTATACGCCACGAGGCAGGACGAGCACCGTAAAACTGATTACGTAATAGAGGAGCAGCGAACACACCAAAGCAGCCGTCAGCGTTTTGACGTCATCGCATTTTGCCAAGTTCTCGATCCTGAGAATCTGGCATCCGAAGCAGGCGATCGCGAAAAACAGCAACCCGACATCCTCGAACACCGTTTCGGTAAGCGAGAATCGACTTGTCAGAAGGAGCATGGCAGCCGACGCTGAAGCGAGCACCGGTACGGTGATCCTGAACGCAAGAGGTATGCGATCCCACCGTGCCAGCATGATCCCCGTACCCGTTGCCAAGGTGCCGATCAGGCTGAATATTCCGAATGAGGGTATGATTTCAGCGCTTTGGGTAAACAGGCTTTCGTACGAAACCTGATGGAACCAAAACCAGATGACCGCATCGAGCAGCGCGGTTTTGGCAACCTGTCGCTTACCGAGCGTGCCCGCCTTCAAATCTACTTGCATGCTTCCCTCCCGTGCATTGCCAAATCATACCTTCCGGATGACAGAAAAAGGCCGGTTAGCCACTTTCGTGAGACAGACTGCCGCACTACCCCCCGGTATGGTTGTCCCTGTCGAATGGGCCCTGTGCAAGCTTGCAGGTTTTGGGAGAAACCTCTGTTTAGCCTAGGTGCAGCAGACCATGTTTGTCAAGCAAGAATGGTTTGGTCGAACGTCATCGACTTCGACAGCCCGTTCGACGGAAAAACTGCGCGGCAGGAGGCGTCGGCAAGCAGTGGAAGCAAAATCGGCGCACATATGAGAAAGGGGATGGTTATGCAAGGTATGAGTTCGGGCATTTCCCGACGAGCTTTCGTGGCGGTTGGAGCCACAGCGAGCGTTGCATCGCTCGGTATCCTGGCAGGCTGCACTCAGCAAGAGACAGCGAAACCCGAGCCGGTATCCGAAAAAGAAACCGAAAGCGGAGCTCCCGAAGAACAAGAGATTCCACCCGCAACCGAATCGGCAAACAAGGTGTACGTGGTCGACACGTTCAAGCCCAAACCAGGCGACGGAAAGGCGTTTCTCGACGAATACCTGAAAACCTACCGACCGATGGCAGAGGGAGGCGGGATGGCCTTCGTGAACGCCACGATAGCGCCGCCTCTGTGGCTTGAAAACGATTCGAACATCGTACAGATCGTTTGGACGCTCGACGATATCGCTGTCGCCGCTTGGGCTATGTCATCGGCAACACGGTACAACCCAGCTTACGTCGAATGGTGGGCTGCCGTAAGGAAGCGGGTACTCGAGAGAGATCGATCGTATTTCGCAAGCGAAGAGTATATGGAGGTGCTCAACAATGTTTAGCGCAGTCTTTATGGCAACGTTTGCCGAGGGGATCGATAGCGGGGCAAGAGAATCATTCGATGCCGAAGTCAAAAGCGCTGCGGGTGCAATTACCGACGTCAACCTTGCCGCCCCTGTGCTCGAACCGCCCATGCCTGGCGGCGATTACTTCTGCGAGCTCGGCTTCAGAGACCAAGCTGCGTTCGAGCAGGCGAAAGCCGCGGAGTCATGGGCAACGCTATACGGACTGTTCGAAAACGAATCGATCGTCGCCGGTTTCGAATACGTCGCTTACGGCGACGGAACGCTCACACTGCAAGAAACGAGCGTCTCGAAATGCCATCGCGTCCTCATCTTCAGCTTGCTCGACGATGCCGATCCCGACATGGTTGCAAAGATGGAAGCGAATATGAACGGCATGACCGATCACGTACCGGGTCTAAAAAACTGCACGTTCGCGAAAATCGCCGAATCGGCGGGTTCCGATTCATGGGCCTACGCATACGAATGCGATTTCGACGAACCCGGATCGTTTCTCGGAAAGTATATGACGACCCCGTACCACTTCTGCTATATCGACAAGTTCTTCGAACCTGCATGCGACGAATGGATCGTCAACCCTAACCTCTGCACACCCTATGTAGCTCAAGAGACGCCGTTTCTGGCCAACTTTGCCGAGTAGGTACAACCAGAGCTCAGCTTTCGATGCACCTATCCGAGTGGCATCCGCAGAAAACCCCTTGCAGCAAAAATCGGGGCGACCGACAGGCCACCCCGATTCCGAGTTTAAGCGGGCAGGTGGATGTGCGAATCACCTGCCCGTGTTGAATTCTTGCGAAGCGCGAGCCTACATCATCCCGCCCATGCCGCCGGCAGCACCGGCAAGCGCGGACAAGTCGGGACCGTCTTTCGGGATCTCGTTGATGGTTGCTTCGGTGATGAGGATAAGCGCACCCACAGAAGCAGCGGACTGCAGAGCCGTACGGGTAACTTTCACCGGATCGTTCACGCCCATCTCGATCATATTGCCGTACTCGCCCGTGGCGCAGTTCAGGCCTTCGCCCGCCTTCATGCCTTTCACGTGCTCGACGACGACGCTGCCCTCGAAGCCGGCGTTCTGAGCGATGGCGCGCATGGGGGCTTCGAGTGCTTTGCGCACGATGTTGATGCCGACTTCTTCGTCCTTATCGGCCGTTTCCACCTTGTCGAGCGCAGGGATGGCGTTCACAAGCGCTACGCCGCCGCCAGCGACGATGCCCTCCTCAACGGCTGCGCGGGTTGCCTGCAGCGCATCTTCGATACGGCTCTTCTTCTCCTTGAGCTCGCTTTCGGTAGCAGCGCCCACCTTGAGCACCGCAACGCCGCCGGAAAGCTTGGCCAGGCGCTCCTGGAGCTTCTCGCGGTCGAAATCGGAATCGACGCGCTCGAGCTCGGCTTTGATCTGATGGATGCGGTTGTCGATAGCCTTCTTGTCGCCTGCGCCGTCGACGATGAGCGCCGTGTCCTTGGTGACCTTGACGGTTTTCGCATGGCCCATCATGTCGATCGTGGCATCGGCCATGGTCATGCCGAAGTCCTTGTCGATGACCTGCGCACCGGTAACGGCGGCAATGTCCTCAAGGATGCGCTTGCGGCGATCACCGAAGCCAGGGGCCTTGATGGCGACGCAGTTGAAGGTGCCGCGCAGCTTGTTCAGGAGGATGGTGGCAAGCGCTTCACCCTCAACGTCTTCGGCAACGAGGAACAGCGGGCGACCGGTCTTCATAACCTCTTCGAGCAGCGGAACCATATCCTGGATGTTGTTGACCTTCTGATCGGTCAAAAGGATGTAGGGATCCTTGAGAACAGCTTCCATCTTCTCCATGTCGGTTGCCATGTAAGGGGAGATGTAGCCACGGTCGTACTGCATACCCTCGACGATGTCCATCTCGAGGCCAAAGGTCTGGCTCTCCTCGACCGAAATAGCGCCGTCCTTGCCGACCGCGTCCATAGCCTCGGCAATCTTCTCGCCGATCTCGGCGTCGCCTGCGGAAATGGTGCCGACGTTCGCGATCTGATCTTTGCCCGCCACATCGTGGGAGTTGTTTTTGATCTCCTCGACGACCGCATCGGTCGCCTTCTGAATGCCGCGGCGGATGCCGAGCGCATCGGCGCCGGCGGTTACGTTGCGCAGGCCCTCCGACACGATGACGTCGGCAAGCAGCGTCGCCGTGGTGGTGCCGTCGCCGGCAACGTCGTTGGTCTTAACGGCGACTTCGCGCACGAGCTGAGCGCCCATGTTCTCTACCGGATCTTCGAGCTCGACTTCCTTGGCGACGGTTACGCCGTCGTTGGTGATGGTGGGAGCGCCGTAGGATTTCTCCAAAGCGACGTAGCGGCCCTTGGGGCCGAGGGTTACCTTGACTGCGTCAGCCAGCTTGGAAACGCCGGCCGCAAGCGCGCTGCGTGCATCGGCATCGAACTTGATATCTTTAGCCATGATGGTAGTTCCTTTCATCTAACGCCATCCGCAAGCCTCATACGGCGATTCGAATGGCAAAGTGCCTGACAGGGATACAGAAAACGAAGGCTTATGCGAAGACCGCGTACAGGTCGTCGGCGCGGAGGATCAAAACGTCTTCGCCGTCCACGGTAACCTCGGTTCCGCCGAACTTCCCATAGATAACCTTGTCGCCCTCTTTGACGGGCATCGGCAGATGCTTGCCGTCTTTGTCGAGCTTGCCATCGCCCACTGCGAGCACAACGCCAGTCGTGGGTTTCTCCTTAGCCTCGGATGCGATGTACAGACCAGACGCCGTCGTGGTCTCAGCCTCGTCAGCTTTGATGATCACACGGTCACCCAATGGTTTAAGATTCATGGTGTATGCCTTCCTTTCGATCGGCTCTTTCTGAATCACGTCACGTTGCACTATTTAACCACTCGTTTGAGCGGAGTGCTAGCACTCTTGAGTAACGAGTGCTAAACAAAGCGGTATATTACCACCCCCGCAGACGAATGCAAGAGAAATTGAGAAAACCTAAGTGTGTTTGACTTAGGTTTCACAAGGATTCTACAGTTCTCCGATCGGCGGACGAAGAGCACTCCGCAAACATGCGGTCACTCGTTCACGGAAACGGGTTGCGAGCCCTCACGCCCCCGGCACCACGAGTCCGTTTTCGTAGGCGAGCACTACAAGCTGAGCGCGATCGTGCGCACCGAGCTTCGACATAATGCGGGCTACGTGGGTCTTCACCGTAGCAGGCGATATCACGAGGTCGCCTGCAATGTCGTCGTTGGTAAGCCCGCGGGCCACAAGCCCGAGGATCTCGCGTTCGCGCTCGGTCAGCACCGAAAGCGACGTTTCCGAATGGGCCCTGCGTGCACGCGATTCAACAAACGTCTCGACGAGCCTACGGGTGATGGACGGCTGGATGAGCGCATCGCCCTCGGCGACTACCTCGATGGCTGCGGCGATGTCGTCGGGTTCGGAATCCTTGAGCATGAATCCGCTCGCGCCTGCCGAAAGCGCGTCGTAGACGTACTCGTCGATGTCGAACGTGGTGAGAATGAGCACATGCGTATCGGCAAGCTCGGGGTCAGCCGTGATTTCGGCAGTGGCCTCGATGCCGTTTTCGACGGGCATGCGAATGTCCATGAGCACAACGTCGGGCTTCGTCTCGCGCACGCGCTCGACCGCTTCGCGACCGTTGCTCGCCTCCCCCACCACTTTGAGGTTTTCGAACGATGAAAGAATGAGCTTGAAGCCGTTGCGCACCAAATCCTGGTCGTCGGCGATCACCACGGTAAGTTCAGGGGCTCGCTTCAGCGCCGCATCGGCAAGCCGCACCGCCTTTTCGCTTCGCTCGCGCAGTCGCTCCTGCATTTCCCTGTACTTGTCATCATAGAGGTTCGTGCCTCCGATCAGCTCTTCAGCCATGGTTCCTCCCAGCTTCGCCCAAAGGTATGCTCACCCGAACGGCGAACCCTTTGCCGGCGCGGTTGTGTGCAGATATGGTTCCGTCGAGCAGGTTCACCCGCTCGTTCATGCCTTCAATGCCGTGCCCATCGGTCTTCTCACCCTCGGTGCGGCCCCGCCCGTCGTCTTCCACCGCAAGGCGGGCCATCTCGCCATCGGTGGCGAGGCGGATCGATACGCGATGGGCGTCCGCGTGCCGAACGATGTTCGTGGCCGCTTCGCGCGCGATGCCGAACAGGGCCACGTCGATGTAGGCGGGTACCCGCTCGCGATCGAATCCCGTAGCATCGTAGTCGACGTCGATGCCGGCATCCTCAAGGTACGATACGATGTCGGCCATGCGCTCGGTTCCCACCGTCGGCACCGTTTCAGCCTGCGCATCGCCGCTGCGCAAAACGCCGATCATGCTGCGGATTTCCTCAAGCGCATCCTTGGAGGTGGCACGCACGGTAGCGATCGTTTGCTTTGCGGCCTCGGGATCGCGGTCGATCATGCGCTCGGCGGCGGCAGCTTGGATGCTCACTGCCGAAAGCGAATGGGCCGTTATGTCGTGGATCTCACGGGCAATGCGCACACGCTCCTCCTCGACACGTCGCGCCGCCTCTTCCTCGCGGCTCTTCTCGGCAGCGAATGCGCGCTGCTCGGTTTCGGCCACATACTCTTGATGCGTGCGCACCGCGAACCCGCCGAGCGCCGCCGCCACCATGTACGTGACGTTTTGCAGGCGCATGAGGTCGGACAGGCTCTCGCTTTGCGTGGGAAGTGTTACGAACAGAAGCGACGCCACCGCAAGCACGGTGGCCACTACCGCTTCCGCGCGGTCGCGTTCGTGCGCAATCGTGTACAGCGCGATGATCGGACCCAGGATGGCGAGCGTGTAGCCAGTCAGCGTATTCTGCGTTCCCAAAAACGCTATCATGACGAAGACGAACACGAGCCATGGCGATTTGCGGCGGGCGACGAGCGGCAGCGTCGTCAGGGCAATGGCAACGTAGGCGCCCACCTGCGGCATGACGTTCGGTATGCCGAGCAGCTGGCGGAAAAGCTCGTCGGGCATCACGACCGAAGACATCGTCAACAGAAGCTGCGCGCAGCCGAACGCGAACGCGCCGAGCGCGATCGCAACGTCGAGCAGCCAATCGGCAGCGCCCATCTTCTTGGTATTGATGAGAAAATCTTCCATGAGGCTATAGTAGGTGACGTGAGCGAGAGGCGCTATACCCCCCGCGATGTATCTTGCGAGCGGTTGCGCCCTTGTTATCCAACCGTTACGTGCGCAGGCCGTGCCGATCGGCCTTGCGTGAACATGGGGATATTGCGCACCGAGCGTATTGGGTGATGACAATTGCGACTCTGCGGCCCTATACTCGGTGTCCACTCGTGCCGCGCCGTACGCGCACGCATCCGCACCGCTACCGAAAGGACCTCAGACACCATGGAACGCCGCGAATTCTTCAAGCTCGCCGGTACCTCAGCCGCCGTGCTTGCCCTAGGCGGCGCCCTGTTCGGATGCGAAACAGACGGCACCGCTTCGAGCGCCGCCGAAACAACCGGCGAGAATGCGCTTGCACAGACGCCTCCGATCTCGTTTTCGAAAGAGGTCGACGTGCTCATCGTCGGCAGCGGCATCGCGGGGCTTTCCGCCGCGATGGATCCCGCTGAGCAGAATCGCTCGGTGCTCATAGCCGACAAGCGCGATTTGATCGGCGGCGAAAGCTTCGAAGCGAACGGGCTCTTCTTCGTTTCGGGAACGAGCATCCAAAAAGCGGCAGGCATCGAGAAGTCTGCGGAAGACGCGTGGAAAGAGCGCAAAGCAGAACTCGAGGAGGAAGGCGACGCAAACAACCTTCGCTTCAAGCAGAACCTCATCATGGCGCAAACCGAATGGGTTGACCGCGTAGCACGCGACTACGGCGCCCAATTCGCCGACCCCCGGGAATACTCAATCGAAGGCGCAGCCGATTCGGTGGTCATTCCCAAAAAGGGCATCGGCGACATGGAAAGCGTGATGGCTCCCCTCAAGGACGGGCTTTCGAGTAAGGGAGTCACCTTCGAGCTGGGCATGCGTGCATCGGCGTTTATTCTCGACGGACAGAACAAACCCGCGGGCATGCGCTTTTGCGCCGAACAAACTGGAAAAACTTTGGACGTTAAGGCGAAGCGCATCGTGATTGCCACCGGCGGCTACAGCGCGAACCAGGAGCTTGTCGGCGCAAACATCCCCGATCAGGCGACAATCGGCTGCTTGACCGTATACGCAACCGGAGACGGCATCAGTCTCTGCACGGCAATCGGCGGAAAGACGGCAGACCTCGATCAGGCTGCTTCGCTTATCGGCGATATCCCCGAGGCTTCGTCATGGGGCATGTTCGGCCCGACTGTTGCGCTTTCGCCCTACGGCACGCGGTTCGCACGCGAAGACCAAGTGGGCGCTTCGGCGAATGCATGCGCCCTGCAAGAACTCGGCTTCTGGTGGATCGTATTCGACAAGCAGCTTTCCGAGGGGCTGCTGTCCCGCAGCATCGCCTCCGTTACGAGCAAGCAGAAAAAGCGTCTTATCGGACCCTTCGATTCACTCGACGATCTCGCCGAAGCCCTCAAGGTGCCCGCCGATACGCTCTCGGAAACCCTCGAAGCATACCATCGATCCGTTGACGAGAAAAAGGATGGCGAGTTCGGACGCACCGCGCATATAAAGCAGCTCGAAGCGCCCTACTACGCCCTCAAGCAGTTTCCCGTGAGGCACAAAACGCTCGGCGGCATGCAGACCGACGATACGGGTAAGCTTACCGGCGCGCAGACATCGTCAGAAAACGTGTACTGCTGCGGTTCGGCAGCCGCCGAAAGCGTGAACGGACTTGCTTCGAACGCCGCATTCGGCATGCTCGTAGGCAAAGCGATCGCAGACGCGCTCGCCGAAAGCGATCAAACGGAAAGCGAAAGCGCTTCGTAGGGACGTCGTGTTGCAAGTCGTTGCAATACGCAGCAAGGCGAGCGCTTTGCTCAACCGAATTGCCCGGCCGCCCGAAGAGCTCCGCAGCCTCAAACCCGGACCCGCAGCAAGCCCTTATCGGTAAAACGTATCCGAGGGAAACGGGGGCTCCATCGCGCGTTTGAACGCGTAGCGCTCAACGGTTGCAAGCACCTCGAGTACGGTCTCTTGCGCCGCAATGCCCTCACGCACGATCTCTTCGACGCTCTTTCCCTGCTCCACTTGAGCGACGAGTATCCTGTCGAGTTGGGAGTAGGCGATGCCCAGGCTTTTCTCGTCCTGTTGGTCGGGCGCGAGCTCGGCACTCGGCGGCTTTATGAAAATGTTCTCGGGTATGGGAGGCACCTCGCCCGCACGGAGCGCCTGCTCGTTGCGCCACCGACCGACCGCGTACACGTCGGTCTTGTACAAGCCTCCCATCGGTGCAAACGCCCCAGCGGTGTCGCCGTAGAGCGTAGAATAGCCCATCATGGCCTCGCTCTTGTTACCGGTGTTGACGAGCATCCACCCGTACGCGTTCGAAAGCGCCATCAAACACACCATGCGGCATCGGGCCTGCGTATTTTCGGCGGCAAGACCCTTAAGCTCGCCGCCGCACGCCTTGGCGAGCACCCGCTCGAAAGCTTCGAACGGCTCGAGGATCGAGATGGTTTGAGCATCGATACCCAGATTGTCGGCCAACTGCTGCGCGTCATCGACTGAATGGTCGCTCGAGTAAGGACCCGGCAAAAGTACGCCGTGAACGCGTTCGGCACCGAACGCATCGGCCGCCATGACTGCGGCAACTGCCGAATCGATGCCGCCCGACAAGCCGATCACCGCTTCGGTGAAACCCGCGTTTGCCGCATAAGATTTGAGCCCTTGTACGCATGCCGCGTACTTCTCATGAGGTCCCATGATGTATAACCTTCCTGCCGCTAGCCCATCGCGCACGTCGCACCGCGCATCGCTTTGATTCTAGTATCGCATCAGAAGGTTTCGAAAGCATTGCCGATCCGTCAACCGTTTACTGAATCGCGCGAATCTGTTCGGCAAGCCATTCGGCCCATTCCGCCACGCCCTCGCCTTTCGTCGCGGCGATCGGGAAGATGGGAGCCTGCGGATTAAGCTGGTTCACCGAAGCGTAGAATGCATCGCGGTCGAAGTTGAACACGGGCATCGTATCAACCTTGTTCAAGATGACGGCTTGGGATGCCTGAAACACGCCCGGATACTTGAGCGGCTTGTCATCGCCTTCGGGAACCGAAAGGATCATCACCTTCATGTTCTCGCCGAGATCGAAATCGGTCGGACAGACGAGGTTGCCCACATTCTCAACGATGATGAGGTCGAGCCGTTCGAGATCGAGCACGTCGACCGCCCGCTTGATCATGTCGCTTTCGAGGTGACACGCGCCGCCTGTATTGATCTGCACGGCTGCGATGCCCTGTGCCTTGATCTTCTCGGCATCGACGCTCGATGCGATATCGCCTTCTATGACGGCGATGTTGAATTCGTCGCGCAGCGCGTCGATCGTGGCGAGGATCGTGGACGTTTTGCCCGATCCGGGACTTGCGAGCAGGTCGAGCACGAACACGCGGTGCTCGGCGAACAGGTCGCGGTTGCGTTTCGCAAGCTCGTCGTTTTTACCAAGGATGGGTTGCTTGATGTCTATCTGCATGGTCTATCGCGCTCCTTCGTTTTCGCCCGAGGCGCCGTGCCCTTCGGTACCGCAATCGCCGTCCGCTTCCTCGTCATCGGGGATGTCCACTTCGATCGAATCGATCTGCAGTTCCTTTCCCGCAAGCAGCTGCGTGGCGAAACTGCCACATGCAGGGCAGAGCATATGCAGACGATCGTGCTCGTATTCGGCACCGCATTCCAGACAACGGCTTTTCGGTTGGACCATCGTGATGTCGAGTTCCGCTCCCTCGCACAGCGTCCCCTCAGAAAGCGCTTCGAATGCAAAACGCAGTGCGTCTTCGATAGCCTCGGTCATAACGCCAACCGAAAGGCTGACTTTCAGGACCTTGTCGGCTCCCGCATCCTTAGCTGCGACGTCTACCGATTCCATGACGCCGGTCATTATGCCTAATTCGTGCACCGGGCGTTCCTTTCGTCTCGAATGACTCCCTTGAAAGGGTAATCGGTGCTGCGCTCCAGAGTAAGCACAACACCGATCAACGTAGTCAAACCTATCGCGAACGCCGCAAGGCTAGTCTTTCTTCTCCTTGCGGGCCTTCTTCATGGCAGCGTATTCCTCCTGCCACTCCTGCTCTTCCGCTTGAGCGGCTTCGTAGGCTGCCGTCTGCTCTTTGATGCGTTTGCCGAGCACGAGACGCGAGATGAGCAGGCTACCCTCGTAGAGCGCCACCAGCGCGGCGAACATGAGGAGCATCGTTACCGGCGAAGCGTCGGGCGTTACCATGGCCGAGATGACCATGAGTGCGATGTAGACGGTTCGCCAACTGCTGCGGAGTTTCTTGTAGGGCACCACATCGAAGATGACGAGGTAGAACACGATGAGCGGAAGCTCGAACGCGAAGCCGAAGCCGAGCTCGAACTTGATGATGATGTCGAGATACGAACTGGCGCGTGCCATGATGTCCCAGCCAACCGCCTGGTCGGTCAGCCACTCGAACGCCGGATTCAAGATGATGAGGTAGCAGAACACGGTGCCGAAAATGAACAGCGCAACCGCTGCGGCGAACGTCGGGATGAACCATTTGCGCTCGTTCGGCTTGAGTGCAGGCAGGAAAAAGGCGAGTATCTGCCATATGATCACCGGCATGCACGCGACGAGCGATGTCCAGAACGCCAGCTTGAAGCGTTGCGCGAACGGCTCGAACGGATCGATGACGACCAAGTTGGCCGGGATGTAGTCGCGGATGGGAGCGATCAAAAACTCCGAAATCGTGGGCGTTGCGAGGTAGAACACGCATACGGCGACGGCGAGGCAGACAAGAATGCGCACTAGGCGCATGCGCAGCTCGCTCAAATGGTCGAAAAGGGGCATACGCGCCGGACCGATAGGCATAGCTTATTCCCCCTTTTCCTCAGTCGAAGGTTTGTTTTCGGCGGCGGGCTTCGCCGCAGGCTTGGCCGCAGACGATCGCGCAGTTGATGCAGCGCCTTTTGCCCCGGCCGTTTTTGCAGACGAGGCCGTGCTCTTCGAGGCGGCAGGCTTTGCAGCAGCCGCAGCGCTCTTCGAAGCAGCGGGCTTTGCAGCCGTCGACTTGGCCGTCGACTTGGCCGATGCCGCAGTCGATTTCGCGGCGGTGGTACGGGTGCTCGTAGTTTTGGCAGCGGGCTTCGTTGCAGCGGACTTCGTTGCCGTCGAGCGAGACGAGGTTGATTTTGTTGCCGCAGACGATTTTGCAGCGGTGGTTTTCGCGGTGCTTGCAGCCTTGGTGCCGCTCGCAGGTTGCGCAGTCGCACTCTTCGTTGCCGCAGTCGATTTTGTCGCAGCAGGCTTCGTCTCGGCCGCCTTCTTATCGACCGACGTGGTGCCATCAGCCTTTGCGCCCGCCGCAGGCTTTGCTGCTGCGGTCGTTTTCGCAGCGGAGGCGGGTTTCACGTCCTTCTTGGCAGCGGCCGGCTTGTTGCCGTACAGCTCGTCTGCTGAGGGCTTGGGCTTGTCGGCCTTCGCATCGTCGGCCTTTTCGCCGTCGGCCGCTTTCTTCGCCGCAACGGCAGCTCCAGCACCTGCGCCCGCCGTAGCGCCTGCCGCAGCTTTCTTCTCCTCGGCGGCCTTCTTCGCCGCGCGCTCCTTGTCGTATTTCGCTTTGCGCTCAGAGAAGCTTTCGGTCTTATCGTCGTCCGACTTGCCGACCTCGCCGATCTTGGACAGAGCCTCAAGCGGGTTTTTAAACGGCTCGTCAGAGTTCGGATCGTATACCTCGGTCTTGATGACCTTGTTCATCTCCTCTTGGGCGCTTCTGAATTTTCCGACGGCTTTTCCTATTGTTTTCGCGATAGCGGGCAGCTTATCGGGTCCGAAGATGAGGAACCCGAACAGCAGAATGAGGAAAAACTCGATTCCACTAACACCAAGCAAGGTAACCCCTATACATTCTCAGGGTGCAAGCACGCGTTTGCATGCAAGCACCTCATTGATCTTTAACCGAATCATAGTAGCACAAACCCTCGGTCCGAGGCCGCACGGTTGCGTGCATACGCATTATTCCACAGACGGTGCGCCGCCCTACACCGATGCGCCTACGATCCGCCGCCCATCACCATGAGCGCCATAGTGGGAAGCGATAGCGCGAGCACGAGAATGATCGCGACAACGAGGATGAACGCCTTCTTCATCTTCTCCGACTTCTCCCGCTTCTCCTTCGCGCGCGCTTCGCGCTCCTGCGCCGCCTTGATGCGGTCGCTCTTCTGCTGTGCGGTAAGCTTTTGCTGTTTGTTCGCCATCTACATCCTCAGTTTTCCACGGATCTCGATCACGCGGGCGATGTTCTTCGCCACCTCGACATCAACATGCCACCTGCTCTTTTCGTACAGCATCGAACCCGCCACCATCGTCATGAGCACATCAGTGCCGCTGCAGGTGTTGACCACGGCCGACACCGGGTCGGTCGTCGGCGTCTGGTGCGATCCGGACAAATCGACCGCGATGACATCGGCTTCCTTGCCCACTTCGAGCGAACCGACTTTGTCGTCGATCATAAGCGCGCGGGCACCGCCGATCGTAGCCATTTCAAGCATCGTTTGCGAATCGAGGAACGAGCCGACGTTAACCGCGCGCTGCACGAGCATGCCGATGCGCATCTCAGCGAGCATGTCGGTGGAGTCGGTTGCTGCAGGCGAATCGGTGCCGAGACCCACACGCAGCCCTGCACGCAGAAACTCGCTGATGGGAGCAACGCCCATGCCAAGCTGCGCATTGCAGCGCGGACAGGCGGCCACGGCGACGTTGTACTCCTTGAGCTTCTCGACATCTTCCTCGTCGATATGGACGCAGTGGATAGCGAGGAAATTATCAACGTCGAAAGCGCCCCAGTTGAGCGCGTAGCGAATGGGGGTCGTGCCCGTGGGAAGCCACGGAGGAATTTCCACGTAGCCGCGCTTCTGATCCATCTCGTGAACCGAGAAGGGCGACGAGCCGTACTTGATGAAGTTGTATTCTTCACGGCTGCCCGCAAGGTGCATCGCCACTGGCATGTCGTGCTTGGTCGCGAAGGTGGCGACCTTCGCGAACATCGAGGGATGGCAGACGTAGAGGGCCGCAGGGGCGATGCCGATGGTGATACGGCTCGAATCGACCTCTTCCTTCCAATGGGCGATATCGTGTTCGGCGATGCGCATCGCGTAATCGACGCGGTGCTTGTCGAGCGCGCCGACCTCGCGGTAGATCACGCCGCGCAATCCGAGCTTCTGGGTTGCCGTGCAGGCAGCGCCTGTGGGCGTAATGTCGGCAACGCAGGTGATTCCCGAGGAAAGCGCCTCAAGGCCTCCGAGGATGGCAGAATCGTACCAATCGCCCACTTCCATGCGAGCGCTCTTCTCCCCCATGGATTGGATCCACGTGGCATAAGGCACGTCGTGCACGATACCGCGCATGACGGAGTTCTCCAGATGGGTGTGCAAATCGATGAGGCCCGGCAGAAGCGCGGCCAATCCGAAATCTTTGACTTCCTCGTCGGGATAGCGGAGCTTCAGCATGTCCGCTTTGCCGAGGTCGCGAATCTTGCCATCGCGGACAAGCACAGCCCCGTCGGTGATCGGCTCTGACGTTATGGGCAGAATATAGTGTGCGCACAGTAACATAGGCGTCTCCTGAAAATCGTGTGGCACGTATTCTAGCATTGATGCGCTTCGGAAACGGGGATGCACACGCTATATTCGGGTTTCGGCAAATCGGGTTCGGCGGGATAGCCCGGGGCGCATCCGAGGCCCACCACCGCTGCAGCCGCTTTTTTCGCGCCCTCAACGCTTCTCGACACGCTTTGCGAGCCGCTCGGCCGAATCGTATCGCTATGCCAAGCGTGCAGCAACTAAGCGGTTGAGCGAAACGCGCTCCTCGGCCGCCTCGATCGCAAGTTTTCGGTGCAGCTCAGGAGGAATACGAACCTGAAACTTACCCGAGAACCGCTTACTCGACAGCGGTTCGGGAGGCTCTTCGCCTGAAGCTGCCATGTCCGAAACCGCTTCCTCGGTGAGTTGGCTGATTCCCGTGAGCGCTTCGACCGGACTGCTTGAGAGCCACGATAACGAGGGCATCTCGGCCACCGTTCCGACGTATTCGCCATCCTCTTCGGACCATCGGACTCGATAGGAATATTTGTTAGCAACACTCATTCCAATTCCCTTCCGAAAGCTGCTCTATCGCTTTGAGCACCTGACGCACCTGGTACGGTTTTGCCATACCGCGATCGTTTTGAATGTTTACACGCGGATCGCCCTTCCATGGCATTCGATACACCCGATGAGACGAGCCTTTGGATCGTGGCTTTCCGAACAACGCATCGCATACGTACACCGCATCGGCATACCGCACGTCGCAGGGGTTATTGCGCATCGATTCTATGATGCGTTCTAATCTGCTCATGATATGATACCATTATTGATACTAATATGAAAGACCGATAACACGGGATTCATCTTCTGCAGCCACCTTTCGGGAAACGATCGTACAAGGCGGCTGTCCCGAAAGGCATCGGTTAGGAACCCCAACCGCTTAAGCAAGTATAGCAAACATTTGTTCTCTATTCAACGAACAAACTCGTCAGGATTTTCAGAGTAAGGCTTATTTACAGTGCGTCATATCCGCATTTCGTGCGGCGCTTCCCCGTCAAAGCCATAGCTTTTCTGCTCGGCCTCCACTGCCGCGAACACCTCTTCCTGCGAATGGATGCCCATCTTGCGATAGATATTGCGGATATGGGTTTTCACCGTCTCTTTGGAGAGCGTGAGAGCCGTGCAGATGTAGGCGCGGTTGCGGCCTTTGGCCAGCAGCAGGAGCACTTCGCCTTCGCGGGCCGTGAGGCCGTACTGACGGCACACGAGTTCGCAGCCCATCTCGAAATCGCCTGCCGGCTCTTCGGCATCGCCCGGGCGCACCATGCCCCACCCCGTGCGCAGATTCTTGCGGTCGGAAAGAACGAGTGCAAGAGAAAGAATCGCAAACACCATGACGATGGAGAGCACATGCGCACCTTGCCCGCTGAGCGAGAACTGCGCGATCGTAGCCGCACCTACAAGCGAGCCGGTAAGCTGCCCGAGCAGTAAAAAACAGGTGGTAATCGCGAATACCCAGTTCGTCGGCAACCCCCGCTGCTTGATCAGATACACGCACAGCGCCCACATCATGATATCGACGAATCGGTACCCCGTCAGATGCACAAGAAGCGCCGCGATGAAACTAGGCGCGACAAGCGACATCAAAAGGTAGCCGAGCGCCATAACGAGAAAGCCCACTTGATAGATGAGCTGGTTGAAGTCCATGCGGAAGAAAAGCGCGCAGACGAACAGGCCCAATGCCGAAATGGCGAAACTCGATCCCGCGAGCAGCTCGACGGGAACCTCGTAGTTGCCCGTAAGCAGAATGGTCTGGACGATTCCGAACGAAAGGCCCTGCGTGAATGAGGTGGCGAGAAAACGCCGCGGCACGTTAAGACGCACATCTTCGATTTTAGGGTACAGCCCTGGTATCGATGTCGACTCGTCGACGAGAAGCCGCATGCCGAGAATCGGGATGAAGAACGCTATGATCCACAGAAACGTTGCCGAGAACGAGGTGATGAGCACGAGGATGGCGGCGGCGAGCACCGTGCCGACGATCCCGTGCAGGATGGTTTTTCTCGGGCCGAGCGCACCGAGCACACGCCCCCATTCCACATGGAAACACGAGGTTGCCGCACCCATGAGCAACGCGCCGAAACAGATGACGACGGCATTGACGAACGGATCCTGCAAGGGAGAGAACGTAAGCACTCCGCAGATAAGCACGCCGAGCGACATGACTGCGGGAATCAAGCGCAGGTACGCATTTCCCTTTGGGACAATGCCTTTGAACTTGAGCAGACCGCCGAGCACGAGAAACGTTACTGCGTACGCCGCAAGCGGAACGATCCAGCCGGGAAGCAGCAGATCGGCCTCGACAAGAAACGACGGACTGAAAAACGTCGTCTGAAACACAAGCCACACCCATGTCCAAAACAGCCCGAAACCGATCGATAACCGCGGATGGTCGATGATCTCGCTCTTGAAATCAGACAGGATGGCGCGGCGCTCCCGCCATCCGGTCACCGCCGTATCGTCCTGTGTCCGCTGAGCATCCCGGCCCTTCGATCCCTCGCCTGCTTTCACGCAGCCCTCCTTGGCATGCCGAGCACCATATGCCGAGGATACTACCATATACCGCTCGAAAATCCCATCTACCCCCGCAGGGGTAGAAGCGTGCCCCTGGAAAGTTACCCGTACTCGGGGGATGCGTTTCCCCTCGTCAGAGGCTAGGGTGGTCGTACGGAATGCGCTTCGCACCGAAAGGTCAGCCACCGGCGAGCCGAGTCGGGACCAAACGCGAACCGCTGAGCTCGGCATCACGCAGATAAAATCTCAGAGGAAGGGAACGGCATGAAAAAGAACGCAACGGGAGTATCGCGCAGGCAGTTTCTCATCGGAGCAGGACTCGCAGGCATAGGGGCGGCAGGCGCCGGCCTCGTCGGCTGCTCGCCCAACGGCAGCTCCCCCGACAAGGCGGACGCTGCGGCGGGAAGCGGTGCCGTGGGGGACGCGTCGGCGCTCACCGGCAACCCGCTCGGAGCAAACGCGGCCGTCGAATGGTCGTTCATGACGCCGCCGGCAGACATTCCCGCCGATCAGATCAAAGCGACCGAAGACGTCGACGTACTCGTGGTGGGCTGCGGGTTCGCGGGTGCCATCGCCTCGACGACGGCTGCCGAATACGGCGCGAAGACGCTCTGCATCGACAAAGCGTCCACTTGGTCGGGACGCGGCGGGCACATCACCGCCTACGGATCGCGCATGGTGAAGCAGTACGTCGACGAAGGCTGGTTCGAAGAAGCCGACTACGCGCACATCGTCCGCCGCCTCACCGAATGGGCGACTGGTCGCGTCAAGGAACCGCTTTTGTGGGAGTTCGCCAAGAAATCAGGGGCGTGCATGGACTGGCTCGAGGATCTCGTAGCAGATTCGGGCCTCCAGCCGACGCTCTGGGCGGGCTACTACAAAGGCCCCGATTACACCGAAGAGCCGATCACGCACTTCTTCTACGATGATACGACCGACTTCGTGTACCTCGACGGCGTGTCCACCGGCCTCGGCATGGCCGTGCTCATACCCGCCGTCATCGAGAAGGGCGAAGCGCTCGGCGTCGAGTACCGCTACGACACGCCCTGCGTGCGCTTGCTGCGCGACGGCGACGGTCCGGTGACCGGCGCGATCGTTGGCGAGGAGGGCAACTACACCCAAATCAACGCCAAAGCTGTTATCGTCGCTTCGGGCGACTACCTCGACGACGACGAGATGCGCACGCGCTACCAGCCGTTTACCTGGAATGCCGACAGCCGCCTGTACATCCCCTTCGGCATCTCCACGGGCGACCTGCACAAGCAGGCGATGTGGATCGGCGGTGCCATGCAAGAATCCGAGCCTCACTGCTCGACGATCCATCTCGAATCGGGCGCGCAAAGTTACAACTTCCTCCATGTGAACGCCGAGGGCAACCGCTTCATGAACGAGGACGTGAACACGCAGTCGAAATCGTGCGTGAAATCGTTCCAGCCCGAAGGCAAAGCGTTTACCATCTACGATGCGAACTCCCTCGAATCGTTCGCGGAATCGTGCAACGACGGACGCTCGGGCGGCATCTCGTCCGATCAGCAGTACCGCCGTTTCGGCGTCCCGTTCGACATGGAAGTCGAACTGAAGCTGCGCGAGGCGAAAATCGAACAGGGCCTTTTGTTCCAGGCCGACACGCTTGAAGACCTTGCGTCCCAGATCGGCGTACCGGCCGACAACCTCAAGGCCACGGTGGATCGGTACAACGAACTCGTCGCCAAGGGCAACGACGACGATTTCGGAAAGCGCCCCGAGATCATGTGGCCCATCGACACCCCGCCGTACTTCGCCGGCCAGCTCGTATCCACGCTGCTTGCCGCGTCGGGCGGTCTGCGTCAGGATACCGCATGCCACATCCTCGACGAGAACAACCAGCCGATCGAAAACCTCTATGTGGCCGGTGCCGCAGGCGGACAGTACTTCTCCAACGACTACCCCACCATCTGCCCTGGCACCAACCACGGCCGCTGTCTCACGTTCGGCCGTATCGCCGGCATCAACGCAGCGGGCGGCGATGCCGACAAGGAGATTGCCGATCTCGAGATAATCGCTGCGCCCATGCCCGAAGCCGACCGCGTGAACACGGTTACGCCCTCCAGGTAACCAATATCCGCGCAAGGCATCTGTGCGATGCCAGCCGAAGCGAACTGCATGCCAGCCCCTACCGGAAAGCCGCCCTTGGCGGCTTTCCGTGCTGCAACGATACCGTCACCGAATGGAACCTCCCGCGCCTTTCGCTTATCGTACAATTTATGTAATGCCTAATATTGTTGGAAGCTGTCGGCATCCGCCGCCAGCACGGACACACGATTACACGTTTGAGGAGACAGATGATACACGATCGCTACCCTATGACCCCCAGACGAGAGCTTCTGAGAAAGCTCGCGAGCTTCAGCAACAGGATGAAGCGTCTCAAACGCATGAGAAGCGGTGAACTATCAGGTAACCAAATGCTGCTCTTGCCGGTCATCGATTCGTTCGAAGAACCGCCCACCCTTGGCGAGCTCGCCGACGCGAACGAGAGCTCGTACCAAAACACTCGGCAGATCCTCGACAAGCTCGCAAGTACAGGCTACGTCGCTATCAGCGCCGATCCGAACGACAGCCGCGCGATCCGCGCACTGCTCACCGACAAAGGAACGGAAGCGGTTGCATGGTATTACAAAACCATGTACGAACCTGTGCTCGCCCTGTTCGAGGGACTTGACGATACGGAAGTAGAAGCCGCCCTCAAGGTAGTATCTGTATTGTACGACCGCATCGACACCCTGCACCGCCCCGAGGAATGGCCGCAGTAAGTGCCTGTTCGACATTCATGCTGCACACCGCAGCATTCGGTGTCGTTACAGCTCCCAAAGTTCGCTCTACGCAAAGGAACCCACCAGACGGCGGGTTCCTTTCGCATTCGATATAGGTATCGGTTTAGCGCTTGCTGAACTGCGGGCGCTTGCGGGCCTTCTTGAGGCCGTACTTCTTACGTTCGACCATACGGGAGTCGCGCGTGAGGTATCCGGCGCGCTTGAGCTCACCGCGGTAATCGCCTGCCTCGAGCAGGGCACGGGCGATGCCGTGACGCAGAGCGCCAGCCTGACCCGAGATGCCGCCGCCGTTGAGCGTTGCGATCACGTCGAAGTGCTCCAGCGTGTCGGTGACCTTGAACGGTGCTTTCGCGTAGTTCACGAGCGCCTCGCGACCGAAGTAGTCGAGGCCCTCACGGCCGTTAACCGTAACCTTACCGGTACCGGGAACGAGGCGAACGCGAGCGATGGCGTTCTTCCTGCGGCCGGTGCCGTAATACAAAGCTTCGCCTGCCATTAGTTATCCTCCATCTTGATCTCGCGGGGCTTTTGAGCCATGTGCGGATGCTCCGCACCGGCGTAGACCTTGAGCTTCTTGCCCATTGCACGGCCGAGCGTGTTCTTCGGAAGCATACCCTTGACGGCATGCTCCACAACGCGCTCAGGATGCTTGGCCATAGCCTCTTCGTAGGTCTCGACTTTCAGCCCACCCGGATAACCGCTGTGACGGTAGTACTCTTTGGCGCTTGCCTTGTTGCCCGTCAGGCGAATCTTGTCAGCGTTGATGACGATGACGAAATCACCCGTATCGACGTGCGGGGTGTATTGCGGCTTGTGCTTGCCCTTCAAGATATGAGCGGCTTTGGTAGCGACGCGGCCGAGAACCTGATCAGCAGCATCGATCACGACCCATTCGCGCTCAACTTCGTTGGGCTTTGCGTAATACGTCTTCACAACATTCCTCCAAATTGCTTGCTTCCGCAGCCTGAGAAGCTTGCACCGGCTTGCGGGTTTGTTTGTTTTCAAAAGTTGCAGACGCATACGGATGCCGGGTTCCTACGCCGACGCGCCGGGCATGGTCTGGACTCCAGCCGATAGCGCTTCCGCATCGATTCTGCCACACGGGGCTTTTGAAAGCGAACCTTTGCATTGTAAGATGAGGAAATGGGCACGTCAATACGAATGAGGGGCTTTTCGGGCACCTCGGGCGGAATTCTCCACAAGTAGGTAAGTCGCGATCTTCAGCGATCCTTCCCGCCGAAGAGGCCGCCGAGCTTGCCAAGCAGATCGCCGCCGTTGTCGCCGAGAAAGTCGCCGACGGTTTCCATGACGGAGTTCATGTCGAGTTCCTTACCCTCGATGAGCGGTCCCACGATGCCGACAACATCGCCGACCTCCTCGTCGGTCAGCTCGAGGCCCGTTGCCCCCTTGATGGCCTCAGCCGGATCGACGCCGAATTGCTCGAGGCATTGCGGGTCTTTCGAAACCGATTCGAGCACGCTTGCGACAATCTGTTGTATGTCCATGGTTCTCCTTCAACAATAAGTTGCATCATCAGGGGTTTTCCGTTTCTCCCTTCCTGCCGAATTATAATTTGCTCGCTCGGATATCGAGAAGAAACCTCCGTGCCACCACCATTGGTTGAACCTAGGAGCGCAGCAATCCATGACTACGAAGAAGAAAACCGAAGCCAAGTCCGCGGATACGGTAGGCAAAGGCAAAGTGTCCGCAGTCGAAAAAGGCGAAGAGGGCGCGAAAGCGATAGCCGAAGAGCAGGCCGCATCCAAAGAAGCAGCGACCGAAGAGCAATCCGAAACGAGCGATTCTTCCGCACCCAAAAAGAAAGAACCTAAAGAGCGCACGTTCGTCGACGCGAAGACAGGCAAGAAGATCGCTCATCCCCATCAGGGGGGATCGGGCGCCGCAGCCACCGAGGCCGTGCGCGAACAGATGCACGAAGAGCGCAAGGGAAACGCTCTGCCTTTCCGCATCGGAGCGATCGTGCTTTGGGTGCTCGGTATCGCGTGCGAGGTCATGGCCATCCTCGTGGCGAACGGAACGTTGTTTTTGCCGGGCCTCTCGCAGATGGCTTGGATCATCGTCTGGATCGTAGCCGATCTCGTTTTCGTAGTTGTAGGTTCCCAGCTGTGGAAGCGCGCGAACCACCTCTCCCCCGCATCGAAGGAAAACAAGCTCGCATACTGGATGCAGACCGACCTCGGCGTCATCATAGCCGCTGTGGCGTTTGCCCCCATCGTTATCGTACTGCTCTCGAACAAGAACCTCGATAAGAAGACCAAGCAGCTCGGCTCGATCGTCGCCGTTATCGCGCTCATTGCCGCGCTCGCAAGCGGTGTCGACTATCATCCCGTCACCCAAGAAGACCTCGATCAGGCCGAAGCGGGTGCCGCAGTGCTCTCCGACGACGGGCTTGCCTATTGGACGCCGTTCGGCGAGGTGTACCACTTCAATCCTGACTGCCAATACATCAAGAACTCTTCCACCATCTATTCGGGATCTGTACAAGATGCGCTCGACGCGCACCGCTCGCGCGGATGCTCGGGCTGTACCGTCGAGGACGGCACCGACGTGCTGTCGAAGTCCGATCCCGCAGCGATAGCCGAAGCGGCGGCGAGGGCCATTGGAATCGGCGAAGGCGGGCAGGAAGGCTCGTCGTCTGACGATGCGGCCGGACAGGCGACCGGCGACACGGACGAGAACCTGGAAGAAGATTTGCCCCAAGCCGCATAACTCCTGCATCTGCGGGCACGCGCCCCTCAGGAGTTTGTTATTATATACGGCTAACAAGACATCGGCGCCCGGCACCTGTCGGGCGCTTTTTGACGCAGGGGAGCCATGGATCCGTTTTTGTTCATCACCATCGTCACGCTGCTAGCAGGCATGGGAGGCACAGGGCTCGGCGGCATCGTCGGGGCGCTGTTCCGCACCGATTCGAGCCGTACGGTCAGCCTGCTTTTGAGCTTCGCGGGCGGCGTGATGCTTTCCATCGTGTGCTTCGACCTCTTGAGCGAATCGATTGAATCGGCGCAGCTCGTGTCAGATCATGCGGTGTTCATCGTGTGCGGCGCCGTTATCGCCGGCGTCGCGGTCGTATATCTGCTGAACCTCTTGATCGACCGCAAAACGAACCCCGAAGTTCCGCACGTTTCCCGCAGAGACCACCCGAAAACCCACGACGATCTCGATGAGCTCATCCATGCAGACCATTTCGCAGAGCACCGCAAGCACAACGATTCTAAATCGTCGCTGTTCGTTGCAGGCATCGTGATGGCATGCGCGATCGCGCTTCACAACGTGCCCGAGGGAATGACCATCGGCGCGGGCTTCGCTACGCAAAACGAGCTCGCCGCAGGGGCGGGCATCGTGCTCGCTGTGCTCATCGGCCTGCACAACATCCCCGAAGGCATGGCTGTGGCGGTGCCGCTCATCAACGGCGGTATGGGACGCGTGCGAGCCGTGCTCGTAACAGCAGCAAGCGGCATCCCCACGGTCGTCGGCGCTTGGTTCGGTTTCTGGGTCGGAGACATCGGGCCCATGGGCCTTACCTTGAGCCTCGGGTTCGCAAGCGGGGCGATGCTCTACGTGGTGTTCGGCGAGATCATCCCCCAAGCCATCCTCATGTACCGCTCGAAGCTGCCCGCATTCTTCGTCATCATCGGCATACTGCTGGGATTGCTGATCATTTTCGGGTAGACGGCTCGCGCTGCCGAAACAGGCGATTCTCGCATCGCTTTAGTACGAAATCACGTTTGCGAATGATCTTTCTAAAGAATATTAGGCATAGTCTATTTTATGATTAGGCAAGTTCTGTATCTTCCCTTATTGAACAAGCCTCGCTGTGCTTAAAAAACCGTTCGCAAACGTGATTTTGTACTAAAACTGAAGACGATTTCCGCTTTTTCTTATGGCCTATTACGCAGAATAGAAGCCCAGAGCGCTTTTACACCGTCCCGAACAGCAGATCAATAAGCGCAACGGAATCAGCGCCGCCGCGCTGGAGGCCGCCGTCACACGCGAAACAATAGCTGACCACGCGCGGGGTCGTTATCTTCGAAACCTGTTCCTGCATAAGACGCATCTGCTCTTCCAAAGGACGCGGCTCGAACAGACCGGGTTCAAGCGAACCGTAATGATTCGGGGCAAGCTCCGCCATCTGGGCAGGCAGCTTGTTGAGCAGCGTCAAGCCGCAAAAACGGCTCTTGTCGCGATTCTCTTCGAGCTCGACGGGCTCCATGTTCATCTTCCGCAGAAGCGCGCGCACCGCATCGTGGATATCGTGGTGGCCTTTCGCCCGCCAGCAGTCCTGTACGGTAACAGCCTCGCCGCCGTAATCGGGGAACGGAAACGTCGGGTCGTTCAGGATGATATCGAATACGGAAGTGACCGTTGCCACCGGCTCGTGCTCCTCGACGATGGCCTGGCAAGTATGGCACAGCACGATCGCATCGGTATCCGGCTCGAGATCATGATGTTGGGGACCTCCCGGCTTGCAGCATCCCGCATACTCATCGATGTATCCGCCGTCGGTGAGGTAGTCCTTCAGCTTTGCGCTCGCTTCCGGATAGAATGCCTTGTTCTTGCAGCTCGACATGAATACCCGTGCCATAGGTGCACCCCTTTGCTCTCGGCAGCTCCGCGTATCTTGGCGCCGTGCAGTGCCAACGGTATGGAAAAAGGATACTCCCTGAAGCCCGTGGAGCATCATTGCCATTTTCTATGCCGCCATAAAGGAGTGAGCCCTACGCGAAGCGGGATCGAAAGCCAACGAGGCGCAACGATCGATGCGGTCTCGGTAACTCGAGCGCCCCTTGCTTGACCGCAACATCTCGGTGTCTCGAGCACCTCTTGCTCAACCGCGACGCTCTTAGGGGTTCGGGCGCCCTTGCTCGAACGCAACGCTCTCGTGGGTTCGCGCAAGAGGCGCTCGACCGCGTCGCTCACGTGAGTTTGAGAGTGCGTTCCGACTACGCCGTGATCACCATCTCGGGAATCGCACGGCTCACGACCGCCCGCTCTTCGATGGTTGCCCCGAAATAGCGCTCCATGAGTCCGGCGAATTCATCAAGCGCCTCGTTCAGCGCCTCAACGCGAGCAGGATCGACGCACTCGATCACGAGGATCGCGTTCTTCGAATCGTCGGTAAGCGCCGACCGCTGGCCGTCTCTCCAGTTCCAGCAACGGCAAATCGCCCCCGCATCGTCACGGTAGCAGAGCTCGCCTGGAAGCGTCGGCTCTTCTTCATCCTCCCCGATCGGCAGAAACGCATCTCCGCCCTGCGTGATCCCAAGCCGGAAATCGCCCTCGATCGTATCGAGGTCCTCGCCGCCGACAGGCAATGCGTACTTAAGCGATATCGCATTGTAGATATCGACCGACGGTGTGATCGAGCCGACTGGGTTGCCTTTGAGCACGCGCTTGAGAAGATTCTCGATCGAGCAGCGCGCACCCTTCTTCGTCTTGAACTTGCTGTACGCCTCGCGCCAAACCCTCACCATCTCGTTTTCCGAGATGACGTTGCTCGTGAGGTACTTATTCGCCTGCTCGTTTGCCTCGGCAAGCAGCTTCGCAATCTCCTCGGCATCGGCGTGCGGCACCTCGTCGGCGCTCTTGAGCCCGCGTGCGACGATGATACCGATGGCGGCATCGGGAACCAGCTCCCAAAACGAGTCTTCGGCTATAAATTTCTGCATGGCGTTCTCCTTGTCTCGCGTGCTCGACGCGCACTGCTGCGGAACCCGCTCAGCATGCCGCCGAACGAGAAAAGCGCTCACACGCTTCCACCTTCAAAGCCCTACGGTGTTAGCATACAAACGCTTTCGCGGTTTCCATCCGGGGAAGGAAACTTCTCTTCTTCTGTTGTGACCCCATTGTAGACCGCTGAGGCTTGTCCGCAAAACGATAAGCCCGTCTCAACGGTATCTTCATACATACACCTGCGTGAGCCGAGAACGGGTGCCGTGCGGCCGAGTGCGAACGCAGCGGATGCCGATAGGGCATTCGCGAAAGACTGGTTGCATCTCGCAGAGGGCTTTTCTGGCCAATCGTCTCGTCTGTCCCACAAAACAGCGCTATAAACCGTGCTGTCGCAATGGCGTCTCGCAAGAATTGGCTCAAAAGCGCTGGTCAATGACGCAACCGCATAGGCCCTCTTTCAGGATGAACGTACCTTTCGTGGGACAGACGAGACGATTGGCCAGAAACAGGTGCGTTTTCCTGCACGAAGACTCAATACCGCGCACGCATCCCATGATGGTGGCAGGAATGCGCCCCGCACCGCGAAAGGCGAGCTCCCGTAAGACGCCGACCCGCAAGCGATCCTTGGCGGTATGCAGAAAACACAAGCGGGGCGACGCATCCTCGCGCATCGCCCCTCTTTCAGAAACCAGCTTTGTGCATGCAGTTGCACCGCAGCAACCAGCTTTTCGCTCGCCGCTAGACCGCAGCAAGCGCCTGCTCGACGTCTGCGATGAGGTCTTCGGTGCCCTCGATGCCGCACGAAAGGCGGATGAGGTCGGGCGAGATGCCCGCCGCCGCGAGCTCGGCATCGTTCATCTGACGATGCGTGGCGTTCGCCGGATGGAGCACGCAGGTGCGCGCATCGGCCACGTGCGTGGCAATCTGAGCGAGCTTCAGGCTCTTCATGAACGTTTCGGCAGCAGCACGCCCACCGACTACGCCGAAGCTCACTACGCCGCACGATCCGTTGGGCAGGTACTTCTGCGCGCGCTCGAAGTACGCGTCGCCCTCAAGCGAGGGGTAGCGCACCCAGGCGATCTTCGGATGAGCCGCCAAGTACTCGGCCATCGCCTGGCCGTTCTTGCAGTGCTGCGCCATACGCAGGTGCAGGCTTTCGAGGCCGAGGTTCAAATAGAATGCGTTCTGCGGTGACTGAATCGCACCGAAATCGCGCATGAGCTGGGCAGTCGCCTTCGTAATATACGCTCCCCCAAGCCCGAACCGCTCGGTATAGGTGACGCCGTGGTAGCTATCGTCGGGGGTGGTGAGACCAGGGAACTTTTCGGCGTGTGCCGTCCAATCGAACTTACCAGAATCGACGATGCAGCCGCCCACGGCCACGCCGTGGCCGTCCATGTACTTAGTCGTGGAATGCGTGACGATATCGGCCCCCCACTCGAAGGGGCGGCAGTTCACCGGTGTGGGAAACGTGTTGTCCACGATGAGCGGCACGCCGTGCGCATGCGCCGCGCTCGCAAAGCGCTCGATGTCGAGCACCGAAAGTGCGGGGTTGGCGATCGTCTCGCCGAACACGGCCTTGGTGTTTGGTTGGAAGGCAGCCTCAAGCTCGTCGTCCGTGCAATCGGGCGAGACGAACGTAAACTCGATGCCCATGCGTTTCATGGTTACGGCGAACAGGTTGTACGTACCACCGTAGATCGAGGATGAGGACACCACGTGATCGCCCGCCGAAGCGATGTTGAACACGGCGAAGAAGTTCGCCGCTTGGCCCGACGAGGTGAGCATAGCCGCCGTGCCGCCCTCGAGCTCGCAGATTTTAGCAGCCACATGGTCGTTCGTGGGATTCTGCAGCCGTGTGTAGAAGTAGCCCGACTCCTCGAGATCGAAGAGCTTGCCCATATGCTCGGACGTATCGTACTTGAACGTAGTGGACTGGATGATGGGGACTTGGCGCGGTTCCCCGTTGCCCGGCGTATACCCGCCCTGTACGCAGACCGTGCTGATCGTTTCGCTCACGTGTTGCTCCTTGCTTTCGGTAGCCTTGGTTGCAGCATTATATACCGCGCCGCGTTACGCACGTGTTTCGCAAGAGGGAATCCCGAAAACCACAGGGACGAAAGAGACACAAGCAACCTGAGACCCGCGAAGCCGAAACCATACGCAAAAGACCGCATCACGCAGGCTCAAGGTATCTCACTCTGCATATCGATTGCGAACTGTCGGCAGTAGAACGTAATGTCACCTTGGAATGCCTCCCGCCGTCTTCCCAACAAAAGAAAAGAACGTAAGAGCCAAATTCAAGAACCTTAGGCATATGTCTTTGTCGCTTCTCTTGAAAGGCGAAAGATCAAGGGCGCATTGTTTTCGAGAAGCTCGGTAATTTCCTCTATGTCTTCCTGGGAAAACCCTTCGACCTTCGTCCACCTATATGACGGCAGAAAACAAAGTACGGCATCGAATCCCCCATCCACAGGACGTTCGCCAGCTCTGTACGGTATTGTCTTCCTGGATATTCGAGTCGGCAATCTGCGCGTCATCGGCAAACTAGATAGAGGCGTACATCATCGAGATCACCTCAGAGGGAAATGATTCCGTATCGATCTCCCACGGTATTCCACCATAGGTGCTACAGAGCAGCGTCGCCGGAAACCGTGTCGTATGGCCAATCGACGATTCCGCCCATGTCGTAGACGTTTCGGTAGCCCATTTCGACAAGCTTATCGGCCGCCTGCTTGCTGCGCACCCCTGTGCGACAGTATACGATCAGCGTTTCTTCAGGGTCGTCGAGTTCGGCAGGTTGCTGCGAGCCGATATCTTCGTTGGGAATGTTGACGGCTCCGGGAATGTGCTTCTCCGCGTATTCGGCGGGAGTCCGCACATCGACAACGGTCACACCGCCTGCGTCGATCATCCTCTTTCCCTCTTCGGCATCGATCTTGCGGTACGCGCCTTCCGAAGAACCGGAATCGGCCGCATTCGACGCATCGCCTGCCGTAGAATCGGAAGAGCTGCCGCCAACCGAACAGGCCGTGAAAACAAGAACTGCTGCGGCGCAAGCGACAAACGCTGCCATAATCAACTTTTTCGAAACCATATGAACCCCTATCCGCATATTCTACAGGTGCAGGTCCGCCGTTAAGCCAGCATCGACATACGCCCGTTCGAAGCACCAATGCCCCTGATCACCATCAGGTGCCATGCTGAGCCGCGTCAATGCCAGTCTGTCAGCGGTTAGCGAGGCCGATGTCCGTCAACCTTCGAAAAACGACATTTTTCGGGACTTTTCTTTCAACTTAAAATTCGTGAACTGGATTTATTCGGTTTCTGCATAGTTACATTGTCGTTTTTCAGGCCTTGGCGGACAAACCGATCGCGCGTCGTTGTTGCTAATTGATACTATATTGATTATATATAAGGGTGTCAAACAACACCCCGTCGACCGGCTGAGGGTTTTCTGCGCGTGGTGAGATTCTTACCTATTCTGGTATATTGGTTCTTCACTCCCGGAGGGAAAGCGACGGGTGCCACCCGGCACAGCATCGCAGCTTTGCGCGTTAAGGGAGAGCCAACGGAGGAGCCATGAAAAGCACGAACTCGCAGATCGATACCAAGCAGCTTGCAACAGGCAAGCGCTACCTCGCTGCCGTCGTCGGGTTCACCTGCCTGTACGCCGTATGCGTCTCCTTCTTCTACTCGAGCTGGCTGATGGATCGGCCCGACTTCTCGCCCGCAGCGTTCGACAACGTGCTGAATCCGTCGATTTTCGCAACGTCGGTGCTGCTGTCGCTGCTGGTGAGCCTGAAGCTGTGCCCCAAGCGCGCACCGTTCCTCGTCATTGGATACGCTGGATTCGCCGTGGCGCTCGGGAGCGCGTGGTACGCGGCAACGATGCACCTCGACCCCCTCATCGTGTCCGTTTCCGCAGGCGCAGCAGGTGTCGGCATGGGGCTGGTCATGCCCTTCTACTTCGAGGCGTTCGCCCGTTATTCGCCGCGCCGCATCGCCATCGCGTTCGGCATCATGTCGCTTGGCGGCATGGCTCTCAACATAGCGGTCGGATTCATGCCGGACGCCGTTTCGCTGCCGTTGTACGCGATGCTGCTCATCGCATCGGCAGCGTGCCTCGCTTTCACCAAACCCGCCAACCTCCCCGCGGACGGCGAAGACGACCGCGCACGCCGGGCACCCGCCGCGCGCACGGCGCTTTCGAAGCACGAGTTCCTCGACGTGTTCCTCGTATCGGGCGTGTGCACGTTCGCGCTGTCCATCGTATATGGAATTCTCGACACCGCAGCCACGGGAAGCAGCGCTTCGCCCGCCCACTCGGTTCTCATCTCGCAGTTCGGCGGCATCGCGGCGGCCATCGTGTTTCTGGCCTACTTCGGAACGCGCGCGAAACCGGCGCCGTCGCTGCTCTTCAACGTGGTGTTCGGCATTCTGGCAACCGGCATCCTGTTTCTGCCGTTTCTCTCGAGCGGCTACGCTGTGTCGCTCAACATCCTCGCCGCCGCGGGATGGAAGCTCGTCATGCTCGCGCTGTTCTACCTCGTGGTTACCACCTACGCGCGCAGCCGCACGAAACTGCTCGTAGGCATCTCGCTCGCGTACGCGCTGCCGCGCTTCGGCCTGTTCATCGGGCAGAACGTCGCCCAGCTTCTGGGCGTGGGAAGCACGGCCGACTTCGTGTGCACCACGGCGGTGGCATTCTTCTTGCTGTACCTCATCCTCATGGTCATCTGGATGGTGAATTCGCACGAACGCAAACGGGCAGAATCCCAAGCGCGCGCCGCCGACGAGCTGCTCGGCCGCTTCGCACAGGGGCAGGAGAACGTGCGCAAGCTCCGAAGCAACGCGCTCGCCGAAGAGCACGGGCTGACCAACCGCGAGAGCGACATCCTGTACCTCCTCGCCCAAGGGCGCGATCTCGCCTTCATCTGCGAGACGCTGTTTCTTTCGAAGAACACGGTGAAGAGCTACCAGAAGACCATCTACTCCAAGCTCGGCGTTCACAGCAAGCAGGAGATCATCGACCTCGTGCACGACCAGGCCGATGCCGAAGAACGCTGAGCGCCTTCGCCACCACGCTACCGATCACCGCAGTCCGCCTCTCAGCTCGGGACGAGCCCCTTCCCTTGGGCGGTCGCCGAGCGAATCACATCTTGCCCCTGCGACAGACTTCCGTGCTTCCTTATATAGTATGATGCTCTCGTGGTGGTTGCCGACATTATGTAGGAGGCGTGGTTTGGGGGTCAAGGGAGCGCGCAATGCGTGGGTGGAAAACCCATGGGTGTTCATTTGCGGTTTCGGCGGACTGTGGGCTTGGATCTTTCTCACGGTCGACACGGGCTTATCGCACTTTTCCTTCTTCGGTCAAGATGTTCCCTGGTTGTTGCATTTCGTTGCGCTTCTATCGAGTTGCGTCACCTGCATTGTTTGGCTATGCAAAATCTCGGTGTTTCAGAGAGTTTTCCTCAGTCGCTTGTTTGCGACGCTGATGACGTTAGCAGCGATTGCAGCGACGGTCTTATGGAATTGGCAATGGGGTCGCATCTCCCCTGTTTGGCAGCTTGTCGCAGCGGTAGCCGACGGGGTGGCCATTGTCTGGTATTATTCGTTATGGGGTGCAATCTCAGCTCAATTGAAAGGCGATCGGACGTTGCTCTATACGAGCGTGTCTCTGCTTGCAGGAGCTATCATGTTCTATGTTGGCCGATTCGTTCTTCCTGATCTTGCATCGGTTCTTGCCTCCTGCTGCATTCTCACGTCGACTTTTCTTGCACTTGCCAAAATAGTGCATCGTACGCTCGACCTCGTTGGCGCAACGGATGTTAAGCAAGCGCCTTGCGCGAGCGCTCGGTTCAGTTCGTTTGCCGAACTTATATCTCCAAGGGTCTATATCGGTTTTGCTGGAATCGTTTTCGTGTACGCCCTGAGTCGCACTGCGCTCATCACGACTCCGGAATACTCGTACGACTTGCCGATGCCCATGATTATCACTGCCGCCGCGTTTGGGCTTATCGTACTGTTGCAGAACAAAGCATGCATTAACCTCGCATTCGCCTACAAGATCGCCGTGATCTTGACTGCCTGCGCGTCCATCCTCGCTATTCTGTTCTGCTCGGTCTACATTCAAGCGGTTGCCGGGCTCGTCGGTGCCTCGATAATACTTGTTGAGATAACAAATTGGGTTTTGGCCATCTTTCTTGCAAAGCGAATGCCGGCGCTCACCGTCGCGCTTTTCATTTTCATCAGGCTTATCAATCATGCCGCTCAGGTTGCGGGAAGCGCAGTCGGCGTAATCCTCTTGCCCGATCACGCGTTGCTTCTTCTAGTCGTATCCTCGATTGTGCTCATGCTGGTAGCGAGCTTTTCCTTCCCTGATCGAGAATTGACGATCGTGATCGATAAGGAAATGGAAGACAACGGTATCGGCATCGAAAACGGTGCAGAACGGCTAAATGGCAATGAAGCTGGCATGGATTCCGGCACTGCCGTAACCCTCGACGAAGCTGCCCTTGAAGCCATCGCGCTTCGCTTCGGTTTGACCGATCGGGAGAAAGACATCATGCGATATTGGGTTGTGGGGTACACGCATGTTGCTATCGAATCAATGCTCGTGATTTCAAAATCGACGGTGAAGACGCATATTAAGCATTTGTATGAGAAAACGGGAGTACACAGCAAAATAGAGCTCATAGAGCTTTTCAACAGCGGGCGATGGAGATAGGCGGGAGCGGGCGCCGCCCCCGCCTCTTGTACGGTTCGAACTCAGCTTTCAAGCGCTACGTGCGCCGCTCCCTCTCCGGCGAGGCGCCCTGAGTTCACGGCAGAGCACATGGTCATGCCACAGATGTCGACGTAACCCCCGATACCAAAAACACCGCTCGCGTTCAGTCCGGCGGCAAACAGATTGCCAAACGGATGCCCGCTTTCCTTTATGTACACTTTCAAATCTTTATTTACGCGAACTCCTCCGAGCGCGCCGCCTTCAACGTTGGCGGTTACGCGAAACGCGTAAAACGGAGCTGTCTCCACCGTGTAGCACAGGTACTTCGGATCCTTCAAGAACAGCTTATCGGTGCCCGAGGTGACGGCTTCGTTGTAGACGGCAATCGAATCGGCAAGCGTTTCCGCATCGAGGGAAGCCGCCTCCGCGAGTTCTTCGATACTGCCCGCCTTGGCAATGCAGCCCTCTTCGACAAACTCGTCTATGAGCTTCTGAAGATCGGTGATCGGTCCCGACTTTTGGCCACAGTTATTGATGATGCTTTCGTCGCCGCTACGGAACTCCTCCGCTCCCTGCGTGCTGATGATTTCAACTGGAGTTCCGTGAGTTTCTAGATCGTCGATCGTAGCTTGGTCCAAGACGAGATAGTAACTTCCGCCTTGGGAAAGCGACGTACTCGCCCAGCGAGCGAAGTCACCTGAAACGCTTTCGCTGGCGAATCGTGCGCCCTCTGTATTCACCCACATGAAACACGGCATGCGATTGAGAATGGTAAACTCGGTGAAGCGCATGTCATAGCGTTCGGAGGAATCCAGAGCGCTAAAATAGTTCTGGTGCATGAACGGGCCATTCATCCACGGCTGCGCGCCGATTTCCTCGGCAAGGGCGATGCCCGATCCATCGTTCTGCGACTCTGCAACAGCATTCGGCCAGTCGGTTTTTGAAATCTGCGCTTTGAAGTAAGGGTCATCACCGTTCCATGACCCCGCCGAGAGCACAACCGCCTTTGCGTTGACGAGAAGCTGGCCACCCTCATTTTTCTCGCAAAGAACTCCAGTGACTTTGCCTTGATCGTCCGAAACAAGCTTTATCGCAGGCGTGTTGAGCATGAGCTGGCCGCCCTTGGCCTCGAATGTCTGATAAAGGCCGTCGAAAATGCCCTCGTTTCCCTTCAAAGAATCGAAATTGTTGGGACCCACCATCATGTGGCCTGCTTGCTCTTGTTTCAGCGGGAGGTTCGATTGGACACTCAGGCCTTCGGGAAATGCGAGCAGGCCAAGCCCGTTCTCTTGCAGCCAATCCATAGTTTTCGCGCTGTTATCTAGAATATTCCGCACAAGGGGGAGGTTACAGGTGCCTTTGTAATACTCTCTCATTACAATGAACAACTCATCGGATGATACTTCGATTCCAGCGTCTTTTTGCATGGATGTCTCGGCGCCTGCTATCCAAGTTGAGTAGTTGGAAAGACCGCCGCGCATGCCCGTCTTTTCGACAATGAGCGTTTTTGCCCCCGCAAGAGCCGATGCGAGGCCTGCGCACGTTCCTGAAGTTCCAGCACCTACCACTACGACGTCATAGTCGACCGTTTCCGCATCGGAAGACACCTCTATGCTGGAAGATTCCTCTGATGCGATTTCTTGAGTTTTTTCTGGTGAAGGCTGAGGGGAACAACCTCCAAGCAAACCCATGGCCGCCACGGCCGATCCTGCTGCGACGGCTCCTGAAAGAAACGAGCGACGCGTTATGTGTTGCTTAACCATGATCTTTCCTCCTTGTTAACTTGCGTTTTACCATGACCCGAAGCGCTGAGCCAAGGACATGCTATGAAACCTGTCGGTCGGCCACATCGTCACAGATGGGGGAAGGGTAGTTTTCGTATCGGGTAAAAGGGGGGATTCTCTCGCCCACCTCAATAACGCCTGATCGCGCACCCCACCTGAAGGGGGGTTTTCAAGCTACCCGCGCAAGGTGGGGTGCGCGCGGGCGCAGACGCCCCTATGCTCGTTTCACCGGTTGCGCCTTGCGGCGCGCCGAATCGACAAACCGAGATAGGGAGGTATTCATGGGGAACACCACGACGGTTCAATCAACGGGCGTATCGCGTCGATCGTTCATCACCGGTGCGGCTGCGGCAGGCGTGCTCGCCGGACTGGGCTTGGCGGGCTGCGCGCCGCAGGACAAGCAAACCGCATCGGCCGCCACGAACGGAGCAGATACGAAGTGGGATGAAGAGTGCGACGTGCTGATCGTCGGAAGCGGATACACCGGACTGGCTGCGGCGCTCGAGGCGAAAAGCGCCGGGGCCGACGTCAAGGTCATCGAGAAGACCGCGCGCGTGGGCGGCAATTCGGCGCTTGCGGCCGGCGACTTCGCCGTATGCAACTCCAGCGTGCAGAAGCGCGAGGGCGTCGAGGATTCCGTGGAGCAGTACGTCGACGACATGATGGTGGCGGGTTTGTATCTCAATGACAGGGAGAAATGCCACGTCATCGCCGAGAAGTCCAACGAAACGTGGGAGTGGACCATCGAGATGGGCGCTACGTGGGCGAAAAACGACGACGGCGAGCACTACCTCTACCCCTATGGAGGTCACACCGTCATGCGCTCCATCGCGCAGGGCGAAGGCGGCGGCGCGAACGTAACGGGCCCCTTCGCGGAAAAGCTGAAGGAAATGGGCGTGGAGGTCGAAACGAAGCGCATGCTCACCGAGCTGGTGAAGGATGAAAGCGGACGAGTCATCGGCGCCGTCGTGCACGACAAGCCCAGCGGCAACGATGTCGAAAGCGGCACCCCCACCACCATCAAGGCCAACAAGGCAGTGGTGCTGACAACGGGAGGATTCGGGCGCGACCTCGCATTTCGCCAGGCGCAAGACCCGCGCCTCGACGAGACGGTAGACTGCACGAACCAGGAAGGCGCCACCGCCGAAAGCCTGCGCGCCTCGGTAGAAGCCGGCGCGATGGCGGTTCACACCGACTGGATTCAGTTGTTGCCTTTCATGAGCCCGGACGAGCAGGGTTACGGCGTTGCCGCCTTCTACACCGACGGCCAGGCAAGTTACGCCCCCACACTCAACGTTGCAACCGGCAAGCGTATCGTCAACGAGCTGACGGACCGGAAGCGCTATGCCGACGCCATCCTCGAGACCGGCCAGCCCTGCGTGCAGATCACCTGCAAGAAAGCGCTCTATAACGGGGGAAGCGGCCTCGAGAGCGCCATCAAAGCCGGCATCGCCACCGAGTTCGCCTCCCTCGAAGAGGCAGCCGAGCACTACGGCATGCCCGTCGATGCGGTGCGGGAGGAAATCGCCCGATACAACACGTTCGTGGCCAACAAGGTGGACGAGGATTTCGAGAAGCCCATCCCCGATGATGCCCAGCCCATCGACGAGGCGCCGTTCTACGGTGTGCGCCTCTGGCCGAAAGTGCACCATTGCATGGGCGGCGTAAAGACCGACGTCGATTGCCGCGTGGTCGACATGAACCTGAACGTTATACCCGGCCTGTACGCAGCAGGGGAAGCCGTCGGCGGCATCCACGGAGCGTGTCGCTTGGGCTCGTGCGCTACAGCCGATTGCCTCGTGAACGGCCGCATAGCCGGCCAAAAAGCCGCAGAAGAGCAATCTGCCTGATACCGCTCTGCCGCCGAAAAGCCGTCTCTCGCGCAAAGGCGAACGAAGTCCCCGATTCTCGCGAAACCAGACTCTGTTGGGTTCGGTCATCATGCGAGGTCGGGGCTTCGTTTTTGCGCGCTTCCGTAGCTTCGTCCACGATAGGTACACTACGCCCGTTTCCAGGCAGGGCAAACCGACAGCTCGATGGCCCTGAGACCGAAACGACGATCAAGCCTTGATGAGCGCCAGAAGATCGCTCGGGGAAAGAGCTGCTACGGGCGAGCGCCGAAGGAGAACCTCGTCAGCCGTTACCAGAAAGTCCGCCTTCGAGCGCTCGACGGCAGCCAGCACAAGATCATCTTCAAAATCTGCATGGATGGGTTTGTACTTTGATGCCAACCAGAAATCCGACTGGTCGATGGGTACGACGGTAGCGATTTCCTCCATTGCCGAAAGGCACCCCCAGGAGTACTCGTTGATGGCGTTCGCGATAACGGAGGTAACCTCGATCCCCTCAGCACGCAGCTTCCGCTTCTCGCGTTCGCCGAGGATATAGCCACAGCATTCCCCTTTCTTCCCAACGGGATACGAGCGCATCGTCGCGAAACTCCCCTGCTCGATCCAGCACGAAACCTCGTCCAATATGGCGAAACCTTGATTGCGTGAGCACTTGGTTTCACGCGCTGGTATCATAGTGCGTATTCGTTTTACCGGTACCGCCTTCGGACCTATGGCTCGCATGCCGCGCTCCGACGGGCGAACCTAACAACATTGCCTGCAGAAAGGACCCGCAATGCCTATCAGGATTCCCGATTCGCTGCCCGCAACCGAGATTCTCGAAAGCGAGAACATCTTCGTTATGACCGAACTTCGGGCTATGCATCAGGATATCCGTCCCCTGCGGTTGCTGCTTTTAAACCTTATGCCCACGAAAATCGTCACCGAAACGCAAATCCTGCGCAAGCTTTCGAATACCCCGCTGCAGATCGAGGTGGAGCTGCTCCAGACGATCAGCCACGAGGCCAAGAACACCTCCGAACAGCACCTCGAAACGTTCTACACGAGCTACGACGACATCAAGGACCAGCGGTTCGACGGCATGATCATCACCGGCGCGCCCGTCGAGCGGCTCGACTTCGAAGACGTCGACTATTGGGACGAGCTCACCCGCATCATGGACTGGTCGCGCACCAACGTGCACAGCGTACTGCACATCTGCTGGGGGGCGCAAGCGGGCATCTACCATCACTACGGCGTGCCGAAGTACGAATTGCCCGAAAAGCTGTTCGGCGTATTCGAGCACGAGCTCGTGAAACCCTCCTCACCGCTCGTGCGCGGTTTCGACGACGTGTTCATGGCCCCACATTCGCGCTACACCGAAGTCCGCGCCGAGGACATCGAAGCGAATCCCGCACTTGAATTGATCGCAGTATCGGATGAGGCGGGCGTCTACATCGCAAAGAGCACCGACAGCCACCATTTCTTCGTGTTCGGCCATCCCGAGTACGACACCGAGACGCTCGGCTTCGAATACGAGCGCGACCTCGGAAAAGAACCGAATGTCGCAGTTCCCGCGAACTATTACCCGAACGACGATCCCTCGCAGCAGCCGCGCGCCACCTGGCGCGCCCAAGCCCAACTGCTCTACACGAACTGGCTCAACTACTACGTCTATCAGACGACTCCCTACGACATCGGCTCGATCGGCGAAGACGAGTAGCCATGGCATCCGGACGCGGAGAAGAGCGCCCGCACCGCAGGGTAGAAGCGGGCGGCGATCATCGGGGCGAACACGACAGGGCAAGAGCGGACGCCGAGCATCGAACGGAAGCCGAAGCTCTGGCGGATTCCGATGCGCAGTCTCTCGCGAGGATGAAAGCCGAGGCCCAGAAGCGGGCGGAAGCCGCCCTGCGCGAAAAGAAGGTGCGGACGAATGAGCCCTCCAATCCGTTTCTGCGCGCCGCCAACGAGGACGATGATGGATACGATCCGTATTCGGATCGCGTCGAACAGACGAGCCCGTACGAAGAAGATCCTTGGCGCTAGCCGCAGAGGCGGTATGAGCATCGAAGAAGACCCCGAAATCCGCTTGGATCTCGGGGTCTTTCAACAGGATTGCACTCTGTGCGCATACACGTTTTCGCGAGATGCGCTCCTTAGCAGACCTAGTAATAGATGCCGAAGATGCTCTGGGCCACCTCTTCAAGGGAATCGTCGTCAACAACCCAGGTGCCGCCGACCTTCTTCACGTCGATGTACGCGAAGTTGACGGTGGTTCCCGTTTTGTCCATGGCATCTTTCACCAGTTCGCCGATCTTGGCGTTTGCCGCCGCCTCATCGGTTATGCTCGAAGCCTCGGCGCTCGCCAGGAAGTCGTCGATGCTCGTCTCGAAGATAGTCATGAATTCGTAGTAATTCTTGGTGGTCACATCGGCGTATACCGTGCCAGTACCATCGCTGTACACGAATGCGTCATCAATTTCGTAGCTCAAGTCGGAAAGGAGCCACGTAGCAAACTCCGTAGGATCGACGCCGATCTCGCTCAGGCTCTCAAGGCCCGATTCCGAGGCGAAGCCCTCATCGAGGCCGGCAGCCAGCGCGTTGATGTCGGCTGCGGTGGGATTCTTCAGCTCGTCGAGCACCGCGCTCGCCGCATCGATGGCGGCCTGCTCGTCAGCATCGGTAGGCATCGTTGAGCTCGAATCGCTCGAAGAGCCGGAATCATACGAATACGACGGAGTGGGGGTGCTGCTGTATTCGTTGACGGCATAATTGACCAGCATACCGAAACCGATGTAGCCGATCAGCGCGAAGATCGAGAACACGATGCCGACGATGCCGCACACCTTGCCTCCCGTCGCCTTGCCGTCTTTACTGTACGATTTCACGTACTGCGAGGCGAGCACGATGGCGACGATGCCCAAGATAACGCCGATGATCACAGTCCACGAAAACACAATCGCGCAGATACCGCAGATGAGGGCACCGAGCGCTTTGCCGCTCCCCGGTCCTGTCGGGGCGGCCGTCGGGGGCTGAGGCGCACCGTAGCCCGCCGGATAGCCGTATCCCATCGTTGGCTGCTGACCCGGCTGTGCCTGATAGCCAGGTTGAGACTGATAGCCGTTCGGCATGGCCTGCGTGGGCTGCTGGGCGGCCGTGTACTGGCCAGGCGCAGGCGGCTCGGGCGCAACGCCGGGCTGCTGGGGCGGCATGTACTGAGCCGTTTGCCCCGGCGCGGGCGGCTCGGGCACGCCAACCGGCTGCGTTTCCGCGGCAGCCTGATCGGCCCCAACCGGCTCGAAAGTCGGGGGTTGTTCGGGTACCCCGCTCGGGTTGACGTTGTTCTCTTCGGCCATCGTTCCTCCTTGGTAATTCTAAGACCGTTTATCATGTATTAGCAGGAGTTTTATAAATAATGACACCTGCAAAATAGGATTTATCCAGTATAGCAAACGCCTGCGCAACCGCGTTTCGCAATCATGAACATTTTAGCAAGGCGTACAAGTTCTTATACACCTTTACCGGAAAAGCCTGCTTCCCTGGCGCTCAACGGGCGAATCGACGCACGTCAAGCTCGAAAAACGATCGGACGGTCACGTCTGCGACCTCGGACAACTCCTCGAACGTACCCGCAAGATCCGTGTCGTAAACACCGACTGTTCTGTATCCCGCACGCTTGAGCGTGCGAAGCGCATACAACGAGTCTTCGAAACCCCAGGTTTCGGCAATGCTCGTTCCCATGAGCTTGCACGCCTGATTGAACACTGCAGGTTCGCGTTTCGACGCCCCCACATCATCGACCGACACGATGGCATCGAGGTACGGAGCGAAACCCGCATGCTCAAGTCCTGCCTGCAAGTACGATTGAGGGCTCGACGAGGCTACGCTGCAGCTTACCCCGAGATCGACAAGCGCCCGCACGAATTCGAGAGCACCCGGGCGCGGTTGGGCGCTGGTTCGGTAATACGCGAGCATGCCTTCGTCGATCATGCCCACCACATCGTCGGCATCGATTCCGACGCCGTATTTCGCATGGAGATAGGCACCTGCTTCGGGAATGGTCATCGGGCCCAACTCGACGGTAAGCTCGTCGGTCGATACGATACCCGCGCGCTTCGCCAAATCGCTTTGCACGATATGCCACGCTTCCATCGAATCGAGCAGCGTGCCGTCGCAATCGAATACCGCTCCGGTTGCCATGGGGAACTCCTTCCAGTCATGCCGTTCCCTAAAGAATACCAAACGCCGAGGCGCGGGCCGCACGCTCGCTTACAAAAGTGTAAGGCGCCCATAAGTGGCCTGTAAGGTAGCTGCAAGGACAACGAGGTATGCTGAACGAAGCAGAAACCGAAAAACCGAACGGCAGGTGAGCATCATGGGCAACGGATACAGCACGACGAAAGCGGACGGCAATCGCTTTTACGCTCCGTATCAAACGAGCGCCCGCACACGGCGCGTAATGGTTGCACCGCACACACGCAACCGCTCAGCGGGCTCCATCGCAGCGGGACTCTTGGTCGTGATCGCAATGCTCGCCCTCTGCGTTGTGGCGTTCTACGGTTCGCGCGGCTATTCGATGTATCAGGAGGCGCTCGAGGCCACGCCCATTACCGCAATGATCGAGCAGATCGAAGCGTCTCCGGGCTTCACCCCTATCGAAGAGCTGCCAGAGCGCTATCTTGATGCAGTCGTCGCCGTCGAGGACCATCGTTTCTACCTGCATCCCGGATTCGACATTATAGCCACGGGTCGGGCACTCGTAAACGATCTGAAGGCCGGCTCATTCGTCGAAGGCGGCAGCACCATAACCCAACAGCTTGCGAAAAACCAGTTCTTCAGCCAGGATCGGGAGCTTGAGCGCAAGGTTGCTGAAGTGTTCATGGCGTTTGATCTGGAATCGAAGCTTTCGAAAGAAAAGATCCTCGAACTGTACGTGAACTCGATCTACTTCGGCGACGGCTACTACGGCATCCGCGATGCGAGCATGGGCTACTTCGGCAAAGCGCCTTCCGAGCTTTCGGATTCGGAGGCCACGTTGCTTGCCGGCGTACCGAATGCACCGTCGGCATACGCGCCGTCCGAGAACCCCGAACTTGCACGCGAACGGCAACTGCAGGTGCTTCGTCAGATGGTCGAGTACAAGATGATCACACCCCAGGAATCGCAGGAGATTGCAGAAGCGGCGTAAGGAATCGAGCGGCAGCTCATACGTGTTCAGTGCTTGTTGGTACTTAAAAGCGGCGAATTCCGCGCCCAGATGAAGCGGCTCCTCCCAGACGATCTGTTTGACAGAGCCATCGCCTGGGAGGACTACCGAACGGTGCTCGCTGGGAGCATCCGGAGCTTATACGAAAACGTCTAGTCCTCCACGCGGATGACCGAGGGTTCCTCGCGCAGCACGTCGTCGAGCTTCGCGATGTCGGCGAGCACGGCGCGCACGCTCTTCTCACGCGCGGTGTGCGTGACGTAGGTGAGGTCGACCGTGCCCGAATCCTTCTTGCCGCGCTGGATGACCGAGTGCACGCTCACGTTGTGGTCGGCGAACACGCCCGCCATGGAGGCGAGCACGCCCGAGCGGTCGGCCACGGCGAAGCGGATGTAGTACTTGGTCTTGAGGTTTTCCATCGGCACGATGGGCAGCTCGTCGGTGCAGGTGCAGCCGACGATGGGGTCGATGCCCATCTGGATGTGGCGGGCTACTTCGAGCACATCGCCCATGACGGCGCTCGCCGCCGGGCCCGAACCCGCGCCCTCGCCGAAGAACATCGTCTCGCCCACCGCATCGCCCACAACGAAGATGGCGTTGAACACGCCGTTCACCGTGGAGAGCTGGTGGCCGAGCGGCAGCATGGTGGGGTGCACGCGCACGTCGATTCCCTCGTCGGTGCGGTGCGCATGCGCGAGGAGCTTCACGCAGTAGCCCATGTCCTTCGCGATTTCGAGGTCGAGCGGCGTGATGCTGCGGATGCCCTCGGTATGCACGTCGTCGATGGTCACGCGCGAGTTGAACGCAATGGAAGCGAGGATGGCGATCTTGGCCGCCGCGTCGAGGCCGTCGACGTCGGCCGTCGGATCGGCTTCGGCGAAGCCCTTTGCCTGCGCCTCGGCAAGCACCTCGTCGTAGGGCATGTCGTCTTCGGCCATACGGGTGAGCATGTAGTTCGTCGTGCCGTTCACGATGCCCATCACGGCGTCGATGCGGTTTGCGATGAGCGAATGTTTGAGCGGATCGATGATGGGGATGCCGCCGCCCACGCTCGCCTCGAAGGCGATCTCCTTGCCTGCCTCCGCAGCGGCCGCCATGACCTCTTCGCCGTAGGTCGCCATGAGCGCCTTGTTGGCCGTGACCACGTTCTTGCCCGCGCGAAGCGACTCCAAAACCACGTTGCGCGCAATGGTGGTTCCGCCGATGAGCTCGATGACGATATCGATGTCGGGGTCGTTCACGATGTCCGTGTAATCCTGCGTGAAGATATCCTCTACGCCGTGCTCGAGCGCCTGTTCGGGATTGCGCGAGCACACGCGGGTGAGCTCGACGTCGATGCCGTAGTGGCGATTGAACGCGCTTTTGTGGTTCTTGAGTATCTCGATGCAGCCGCCGCCGACGGTGCCGGTGCCGACCAATCCGAGTTTTACAGCCATGGTATTCTCCCTTAATCCAGATCGCACGCCAGCAAGTCCTCGTAGGTTTGGCGGCGCGTCGTCACCCTCGCTTCGCCGTCTTTCACAAACACGATCGCGGGGCGCGGTTGCCCGTTGTAGTTGTTCGACATAGTGTAGCAGTACGCGCCCGTTCCGAACACGCACACGATGTCGCCGAGATCGGGATGCTGGATCGACATGTCGACGACCACGGCATCGCCGCTTTCGCAATGCTTGCCTGCAAGCGTGACGATTTCGGTGCGGGGTTGACCGGCCTTGTTCGCGATGACCGGCTCGTATTCGGCATGGTAGAGCGCCGTGCGGATGTTGTCGGACATGCCGCCGTCCACCGCGACGTACTTGCGGATGCCCGGCAGCGTTTTCAAGATGCCCACGGTGTAGAGCGTCACGCCCGCATTCGCCACGAGGCTGCGGCCCGGTTCGGTGAGCAGGCGCGGCAGATTCACGTCGAACTCGGCGCAGTACTCCTTGACGGCCGAAGTCACGCACTCGGCGAAGTCTTCGATGGTCGAAGGCTTATCCTCGGTTGTGTACGCGATGCCCAAACCGCCGCCCACATCGAGTTCTTCGATCTCGTAGTCGTATTCGGCCTTGATGCGCGCCATAAGCTCGACCATCACCTTGATGGCCTCCCTGAACGAGTGGAGCGCGAAAATCTGCGAACCGATGTGCATGTGGATGCCCGCCAAGCGCACGTTCGGGGCCGCAAGCACGTCTTTCACGCAGTTGAACGCCCAATCCTCACGCATGGTGAAACCGAACTTCGAATCTTCGCACCCGGTGCGGATGTACTCGTGGGTATCGGCCTCCACACCCGGCGTGATGCGCATGTAGATATCCTGGACTGTGCCGTGTTCGCCAGCGATCTTGGACACGCGGTCGAGCTCGATGCGCGAATCGATAACGATGCCCCCCCCCCCCGCCTCGATCGCCTCGGTAAGCTCGAGCGGCGTCTTGTTGTTGCCGTGCACGAACACCCGGTCCATCGGAAAGCCCGCCGCGCGTGCCACCGCGAGCTCGCCGCCACCCGACACGTCGAGGCACAGGCCCTCTCCGGCGACGATCTTAGCTGCCGCCTTGTTAAGAAACGCCTTGCTCGCGAACACTACATCCGAATTCTCGTAGCGGCTGCGAAACGCGCTGAGGTAGGTTTCCATGCGGTAGCGCATATCGGCTTCGTCCATCACGTAGAGCGCCGTGCCCTGCTCGCGGGCGAGTTCGACCATGTCGACGCCTCCGATGAACAGGTGATCGTTTTTGACTTCGGCGGTCAGGGGCAGCACGGCTCCCAACTCCATCGTCGTTTTGTTGTCGGCCTTTTTGGTCAGGTCGGCTGCAGGTAACGCCATCGGTTCCTCTTTCCACTCGATCCGCGCACGCGGCGCTCCGGGTGCGATGCCGACCGTCTCCCGCCTAATCCCCGATGCCGAACAGCGCCAGAAGGCGATCCCAGAACGTGTCTTCAGCCGGCTGGCTTTCGGGCTCGCTCTGCTCGGGTGCAACGATGGGCTCGGTGGCCATCACGAACTGCACCAGCGTAACATCGGTGTTTTTCGAACTGGTAAAACTTGTCGGCTCGAAATCGCTTTTGCTGTATTCAGCGATCATAGTATCAATTTCTTCGCTCACCGTATCGGGCATCGCCTGAATCTCCGTATAAAGGCTACCGGTTCCGTCGGCGAGCTGCCCTGCCCCGCCTGCGAGCTCGCCCGCACCTGACGAAAGAGAGTTCGCACCCGCCGCCGCACTCGACGCGCCGCCAGAAAGCTCCTCGGCACCTGCCGCCAAAGAAGACGCACCCGCCGCAAGCGCTTTGATGCCGCCTATGAGGCTCTGTCCGTCGCTTTCCGCATCGAGACCCGCTGCAGCCGATGAGAGCGTCTGGGCCACCGCGCCGTAGGCTGCATTCGCAGCCTCCACGGTTACGAGCGCTTGAAGCGCCGTCTGCACCTCTGCCGCTTGGGCCGCCGTAGCCTGCTGGGCCTGTGCCATAGCGACTTCGGGTCCGACGGTTTCGGGATCCGCAGCATGATAAGCCATGGCGAATGCACCCACATACGTTTGCATAGCAGCCTGATACGCTTGGCTCTGCGCGCTCGTATCGATGATCGAAGATTGGGATTGCTGCGCCTGGGCGTTGAGGCCCTGCTGGTAGGCCTCGAGACCGCTCGCGATACCGTTTGCGCCCGCGGCAATGTCTCCCGCGCCCGACGAAACGCCCGCCGCGCCGTCGGCGATGCCGGATATACCCGAAGCCATCTCGCCGGCACCCGCCGAGAGGTCCTGCGCGCCGCTTGCGATCTGGTCGGCACCGTCTTTGAGCTCGCCCACGCCGTCGGCAAGCTGCACGAATCCCGAAAGCAGCCCTTCTTTGTCAGGCGATTCGATCACCATGGAAAACGGCACGGCCGCAAGGCTCGCCCCGTCCATCTCGAAGTCGGTCACGTCGGCCGTCGCGGTGAACGAGCCGTCTTTGCCGGGCATTCCCGTAAAGGTAACTTGCGTGTTCGATCCCGCAAGCGCGATCTGCCCGTCGGGCGTGGCCACATTCGTCGCCTTCCCTTCCGCAAACGCGAGCGTGACCTGCAGCAGGTAGTTATCGAAGAACGTCGGATCGACTGCATCGTTTCGCTTCGTATCGATCGTGATTTCGAGCGCACCGCTTGCACCACCGAGATCAGACGCGCTCATCGGCTTACCGTCGAGCGTATAGGTTACGGAAACGTTCCAGGGAAGGTTGGTGTCCGCAAGATCGCCTTGGTAGCGAAACGACTCGCCCGTCACGTCGACGGTGAGCGCGTCGCCGTCCTGCTCGATGGCGCTCGTGTCGGTGAGATTGGTGACCGAGGCGTAGTCGCCGTAGTCGGTCACCGCGCCCGGTTTTTCGGGGGAAAGCACGTTTACCACGTATACGCTGTTCACCGCGCCGTCGCCCGCAAGCCGTGCGTACACGACCTCGTCTTTCGGCGTTGTGTTCACGCTAGAGGCGGCGCTCTTTGAACCTTCGTCACCCGCTTCGCCCGACGAAGCCGAGCCGCCCGCCGTTGCGTCCGACGACGAGGTCGCGTTGTCGGCCGAGCCGCTTGCTGCGTCCGCAGACGCAGCGGCCGAGGCATCCGAGCCAGCCCCCGCCCCCCCTTCCTCAGCCTGGGCATTTTGCAGCGAAACCGTGCCAAACGTCCCAAGCGCCACCACGCCCGCAAGCGAGACGGACAGGGCGGTGCGCAGTATACGGTTCGTCATTCGGGTATCGTTCATGACGATTCCTCCTTACGAGATGAAAGCGTGTCGCTTATTAGGCGGGAATCAGGTGATACATTCGGGCTGTTCGGCGTACGGAAATCGCCTTCTGCTCCCAGCTCACCCGAGGTGCGGGTTTCGGGAAATGCACTCGAGCCGTTCGGCGTACGGGGGCCGCCTTCTGTTCCCGATCCGTTCGAGGTACGCGGGTCGAAGAAGTTCGCGCGCCACGTGGTTTTGCCGATGAGCTTGTCGAAAACGAGCAGCGCTCCCGGCAAAAAGGTGACCACAAGCAGAAACGAAAGCAGCGTTCCACGGCACAGAAGCAACCCGAGGATCGATACGATGTTGTTGCTCGAGGTGAGCCAAAGCACAGCTCCGGTGAGCGAAAGGATGCTCGCCGATACGAGGATGCTGAAGAACGTATCCCCGAGCGTTTTCGCAAGCGCGGGGCGCACGGCCATGACTTGGCGGTTTTTCCGGTAGTTGTCGGTGAACAGGATGGCGTAGTCCACCGTAGCGCCGAGCTGCACCGTATTGATGACGAGGAAGCCGAGGTAGTTGAGCGAATCGCCCGCCAGATACGGCACGGCAAGGTTGATGAAAATGGCCGATTCGATGGTAGCGATGAGGATGACCGGCAGCGTGGCCGATTTGAACGTAAGCAGGAGCACGAGGATGATCGCGCAGATGGCGATGAGATTCGTCGTCTGGTTGTCCACCGTGACCACATCGCGCATATCGTAGAGACTCGTCGCGTAGCCCGCCGACATGCTCTCGTTGCCGTAGAGCGCACTCGCCTTCTCGCGAATCTGCTCGACGACGCGAAATGCCGTGTCGCCTTCGTTCTCCGTATCAGCGTACACGACGATACGCGCGTAATCATCCGAATAGAACTGGCTTGTGATCCCATCATCGAGAAATTCCACGGGAATAGTCAGCCCAACGGTGTTCGTATAGGAAAGCACCGACGTCACATGCGGAATCTGCTCGAGTTCGCCCACAAGCTCCGCTTCGCGCGCCCTATCGGTGTTCGGCACGAGCACGACAGTCGTCTCGGCCTGCCCGAACGTTTTCTCAATGGCCTCCGCATCGAGCGAAGCGCGCGTCTGACTGCCTTCGACCGAGCCCATCCCATAGGTGAACTGGGTGTTCGATTGGGCGAGGAAACACGGCACCGCAAGTACGATCACGATGACAAACATCGGAATACGGAAAGGCGCGAGGTACTTGCCCGCCCCCCGAAACGTCGGCAAGAATCGGCGATGGCGCGTCTTGTCGATGAGCTTGTAAGCCATGAGCGTAAACGCGGGAAGGAAGATGACCACGCACAGAAACGAGAGCACGATGCCCTTCACGAGCGCAAGGCCTAGATCCATACCGATCTGGAACTGCATGAAGCACAGCGCGGCAAATCCGAAGAACGTCGTTGCCGCCGAAGCAGCAATCGAGGAGAAGCTCTTCTTCATCGCGGCGCGCATGGCCGACACGGCATCGGGTTCGGTTTCCCTAAACCGCTGGAACGCATGGAGGAGGAAGATCGCGTAGTCGAGCGACACCGCAAGCTGCAACACGGGCGCCACCATGAACGCGATGAACGACACCTCTCCCATGAACAGGTTCGTTCCCATATTCATAAGCACCGATACGCCGATGGCGAGCAGAAAGAGGATGGGCTCTATCCACGAGGTAGTCGAAAGCACGAGGATGAGCAGGATGAGCGGCACGAGAATGAGAATGCCGTTCATAACCTCGGTGACAGTCATGGACTTCATCTCGGCAGTACTAACCGCCTGGCCCGATGCGTGGCCGCCCTCGCCGATGATAGGATAGATGGCATCCATCGCTTCCGACTCTTTGCCCGAGGCGATGGTCACATCGAAGATGGCATGGCCGTCTTTGTAGTATTGCTCGACGGTAGCCTGGTCGAGCATTTCGATCGGAGTACCCAAGTCCACCACGTCGTCGAGCCACATGACGTCGTCGACGCCCGCTGCCGCGCCAAGCTTTTCCTTGTACTCGAGCGCTTCGGTGATGCTCACGTTGTCGAGCATGACCCGCGCGTTGGGCACCGCTGCACCGAATTCGTCTTGCATCGTATCGACCGCACGCATCGATTCGGTTGACTCGGGCAGGTAATCGGAGAGGTTGTAGTTGATGGGGACCAGAAACGTCATCACCGCACCCACGATGGCGAGCGCGAGCGTAAGCCACACGACGGGCTTCTTATGATCGATGACGAACGTAGCGAATCGGTCCACGGTAGCTCAATCCTTTGCCATTGCAAGCAGCGTTTCCGATCCTTCGCCCAAAACTCAGCCTGGCGGATGCGCATCCTTGACAACACGGTGTTGATTATCTTTCGCGTTTATAGTTATATTGCATCATGATCATTCTTCAACCGATAAATGCTTCAGAAGTGTCAGCAAATCGACATCCGGACTCAATCTGTTGTCTTGCGAACGGAAAACGCACAACCCGAGCGAGCGCGCAAAGGAGGCGATATGAAACAGGACCATCGCGTACGTCTTACCAAAATGATGCTGCGCGACAGCTTCTTCGATCTCATGCAAGAGAAGCCGGTAAGCAAAATCACTGTCAAGGAGCTCTGCGACCGAGCAGGGGTTAACCGTGCGACCTTCTATTCGCACTATGCTGACATCTACGCGCTGTACGAAGAGATCGAACGCGAACTTGCACAAACCATCATGCATTCGCTTAAAAACACGATCGAAGGCGGTTCGCTCGAAGCATTCAGCAAAGACATCTGCACAACCATCGCTCGCAACGAAAAACTTTGCATGGCGTTTTTCGGCGAATACAGCGACCCCGAACTGCTGCTGCGCATCGTAGACACGTTCAGGGAGAGAAGCATCGCGATGTGGCGACGCGTGAAACCGGATCTGGCCGCCGACGAACTCGACCGCTTCTACACGTTCATGGCCAACGGATGCCTCGCCGTCATCCGCTCATGGGTCCAGACGGGCATGCGCGAGAGCACCGACGATATCGCTCGTTTCATCGAGAAGATGGCTGACAGCGGTTTGGCTGCGTTGTAGGAGTGTATGCAGGTCGATGCGAGTTGCAGGTCGATACGGGCCGCAGGTCGGCACGAGCCGCGAGTTGTTGCGAGCCGCGAGTCAATACGAGTTGCGGGTCGATTAGATCACAGTAGCTAACGTAATCCACCTAACCTCAACGGGTTTAACGCTTGGGATGAGGGACCGGATGCGCGCTTGTGTTCCCGACTGGCCCGATCTTGGCACAAAATTGGAGGTTGGGGGTGCGGCAGGATTCTTGGACTGCTCAGGCCGCCAGCCCGAGCCTCCTGCGGCGGCCCTCGATGGTCTCGCAGGTGGCCTTCTTCCCGTTCTCCCTGAACGTCTTGAGGCGGCCGTCATTGTACCACGTGATGTAGCGCGCGACGGCCTCGAATATCTCGGCGACGGGCGCCCCCGCGCGCACGAGCGAATGGAACGCCTCGACCTTCGCCCGGCCGAAGAAGCCCTCGCACGCCGCGTTGTCGGGGCTGTGCCCCTTGCGCGACATCGAGCGCACGAGGCCGGCCCCCTCGCACAGCGCGATCCACCCCTTCCAGCGGTAGTGCCCGCCGCGGTCGGAGTGGATGACGGGACGCTGGCCCTCCCGAAGCGTCGCTATCGCGTCGGCGAGCGTGGAGTTCGCGAGCTCGGCGTTGGGGCTCTCCGAGGCGCGCCAGGCGACGACCTTGCCGTCGAAGCAGTCGACGACGGCGGACAGGTAGCACTTGCCGTCGCGCCCCCGCATCTCGGTGATGTCGGTGAGCCACAGCTCGTTGGGCGCGTCCGCCGAGAAGTCGTGCCTCCCGTGCTCGCCGAGCAGCAGGTTCCCGGGCGCGTCCGACACCTCGCCCGCGTACGAGCTCCATCTCTTCTCCGACCTGGAGCACCGGGCGACGAGCCCCTGGCGCGCCATCGACTCGCGCACCCTGCGCTCGGGCGCGCGGACGCCGCCGGCCTCCAGCGCCGCTCTGAGGCGGCGGTAGCCGTAGATCCCGCCGTTCTCCGCGAAGGCCGCGGCCACGGCCCCGTCGAAGCCCCCGTCCGTCATGCCGGACGGGCTATCGAGCCTCGCCCGGTGGTAGAGGTAGGTGCTCTTCGAGATTCCCAAGAACGTCGAGATCCGGGCCAGGGAGCACCCGCAGTCCCGCCTCAGCCTCTCGCCTAACCCGACGAGCCGCCTCTTCGACAGGCTCGCCGGGCTTGCGGCTTTTGGGTCGCGCATCAGCTCCTTGTAGACGCTCACCTCGAAGAGCGCCTCCTCGAGCTCGGCCCGGAGGGCCTCGATCCGCCTGTCGTCCGATCCCGCCGCCTGCCCCATGCCCGGCTTCGCCCCCTCGTCCTCGCGCGGCGCGCCCTCCGCGCCGGTCTCGGACATGATAGCGCTTTTGCGGGCCTTCCTGCTCCAGACCGATATTATGCTCGCTTCGGCGATGCCGAGGCGGCGGGCGATGTGCGCGGGCTTCTCCCCGAGGCCGTAGAGGCGGACGGCCTCCGCCTTGGTGGCCTCGGGGTAGCGGGAGTGGGGCGCGTGCTCGGCGCGCCCCTTCACCCTGGGCATCTCCGCCGGCAGGGAGCCCTCCTCGGCCTGCTCCAGCCACCGCCTCAGCGACTCCCTGGACGGGGTCCCCCATTTCCGCTCGGCGGCGCGGGGCGTGAGCCCCTCGGCCCACATCGTCTCGACGTAGCGGACCTTCTCCCTTTCCGTGTACATGCGGCTCCCTCCTCGCGGCCCCCGCGGGGGCCGCTCGATCGGTCGTGGACCGCCTGCCGGCGGTCCAACTTCCTGCCGCACCTCCGGTTTGACAATTATGGAATACAATACATTTATTATATGAGGGTATGATAATTTGCCATCAGGCATTTTGTCTGCCATTACCTTCGATTTCAATAGGTATCTGGTTATACAATTGTCAAACCTCCAATTTTGTGCCAGAATCCGAGAACTCGGGAACACGATTGGGTACGTCATATACGAGTTCTGCATAAGGCGATACCACTCAACCACATCTTTCACCCAAGCTTCTACGTCCAGCAAGAGGCATGCCGCATGTTCGATTGCATGTCGATGCAAATATCTTCCTTGTTTGAGAATATACGCACCGATGCGGTATACTTAACCCCATTGATACGCTAGGATTACCGAGCAATCGGATGGGAAAACGAAACGAGGGGTACCATGGCAAAACCGGAACCGTCAATCGATCAGTGGCTTAAAGAAGCGAAGGAAGACCCGAAGGCTGCGCAGTGCGGCATGTTCCTCACCCACAACGGCACCGTGCGCGTGACTCCGAAAGCGCAGGTCCGAGAAGGCGTCGAGGGCCTCGGCGATGTGGCTCAGGTGGAGTTCTCCTACGACGCGGCGGGCGTCGACGCTGCTGTCGCCGAAGCGCTCACATGGCCCGGCGTATATTACGTGCGCGTGTGGCTCAACGAAGGCGCGCTCGGCGTAGGCGATTCGATCATGTACGTGCTGATCGGAGCTGACATCCGCCCGAACTGCATCGATGCCCTGCAAAAGCTTGTCGGCAAGATCAAAAACGACCTCGTGGTTGAGAAGGAAATCTACGCATAAGGCGGCGCGACAAACAGCACAAACAGGCGGATCGTTCCTGCTACCGTTCCCTATGCCGATGCCCCGTCTCTTTGATGAGCGCCATGCAGCACTCGATACTCTTTCCCTCGTACGGAATCGGGCGGATGAGCACATCGACGCCGTAGGTCTCGGCAAGCACCTCTTCGGTGAGCACGTCGCGGTAGTACCCGCAGCGGCAGGCATGGCCGCGCTGCATGAGCACTACGTCCGATTTGAGCGAGAACGCCTGCTCGGGATCGTGCGTGGTCATGAGCACGCCCATGCCGCTTTCCGTAAGTTCGATGATGCGTTCGAGCACGTGAATCTGGTTTCCGAAATCAAGGCTCGCAGTGGGCTCGTCCATCACGAGATAGCGCGGCTGCTGCGCGAGCGCTCGAGCGATCGCCACCATCTGCAGCTCGCCGCCCGACACCTCGACGCATGTCTTTTTCGCAAGATGCGCGATCCCCATGGTCTCAAGCGTTTCGCGGGCGATCCGATGATCGTCGGGTCCGGGCTGCTGCAAGAGCTTCAGATGCGGTGCCCTTCCCATAAGCACCGCTTCCTCAACCGTGTAGGCGAACGGGATGTTCTGGATCTGGGGCACATACGCGATCGCACGAGCCACTTCCGCTCGGCTCATCTTCGCACAATCCGCCCCGTCGATCGACACACATCCCCCGCTCAAGGGCAAAAACCCGAGCGCAGCTTTGAAGAGCGTCGTCTTTCCCACACCGTTCGGACCGAGGATCGCCGTCACGCTACTGGGTTCGAGGGCGAAGCTCACGTGCTCGACGACAGGCTTACCCCCGTATCCGCACGTCACATCATCGATCACGAGCGCCATCACTTCCACCCCCCTTTGAATTTCACCAAAAGCGCCACGAACACGGGTGCGCCGACGAGCGCGGTCAGAATGCCGATGGGTATCTCCATGGGAAACATTCCGCGGGCGATGTCGTCCATAAGCACGAGGTAGAGCGCGCCGCCCAGAAACGATGCGGGAAGGAGCCTGCGGCAATCGGGGCCGAACAGCATCCGCATGAAATGCGGGATGACGAGCCCCACCCAGCCGATGATGCCCGTAACCGCTACGCTCACCGCGGTCATGAGCGTAGCGCACACGATGACGACCACGCGGATGCGCCCCGACTCCATGCCGAGCGCGCGGGACTCGTCATCGTCGAGCGAAAGGATGTTGATGCGCCACCGAAGCCCGTAGAGCACGATTCCGCATACGAGCACCGGCACGCTCAGCATGCCGATATCCGACCACGTCAGGCTCGAAAGGCCTCCCATGAGGAAGAACGTGATTCCCGGCAGCTGGCTGTACGGGTCGGCCACGTACTTGGTAACCGAGATGAGCGCCTCGAACATCGCCTTGATGACCACGCCCGCCAGCACGAGCACGATGACGTTCGAGGTGCCCTTGCCCACCGTCACGCTGATAAGGTACGTGAGGAACACCGCGATGAGGCCGCCGACGAAGGCCGACCCCGAGATCACGGCGACCGGTGCGGCAACGAGCATCGAACATGCCGCGCCGAACGCCGCACCCGACGAAGCGCCGAGCAGATCGGGTGAAACCATGGGGTTGCGAAACATTCCCTGAAACGCCGCCCCCGCCATGCCGAGCGCTCCGCCCACCAAGAGCGCTCCGACGATGCGAGGCAAGCGCATCTTGAACACCACGAGCTCTTCGCTCGTGAGATCACCGCCGCCTACAAGCGCCATAACCGCATCGGGCGCGTGGGCAAGCGTCGATGCGAGCAGTGGCAGATCGATGCTGAACCGCCCCACTGCAAGCGAAATCGTCGCAGCAAGCAGCGTTGCCGCGCCTAAGGCGATCAGCCCTATGCGCCCAAGCGGAGCGCTTCCCTGTCGTTCGATGCGCTTGCCCACGACCAAACCTTACGCGGGATCCTGATGGTTGAGGATGCGCTCGGCTTCCTCGTCGGTTAGGCTGTAATCGAAGAACTGCTGGTAGAAATCGACAAGCAGCTCTTTCATGTCGACGTCCTCGAACAGATCGGGGTGGATGGTCTTGGCGATGTAGACGAGGTAGAGGATCTTCTGGATGCCGGAATCCCAGAAGAACACGCCGGTCGGCGTGGCGACAACCTGGTTCTCCGCAACGGCGGCGATGGAATTGAAGTCGCCTGTAGCGAGCGCCTCGTTGATGGCATCCTCCGCCGTCGCGTTGCCCGACGAGCCGGCATGGTCGAGGAAGATGTAGTCGGGGTTCCATTCGAGCAGCTGCTCGGCGGTGACTTCGATGTTGGACGATCCCTCGAGGGTCTTGCTCGCAAGCTCGCCGCCCGCAAGCTCGATGACCTCTACCATATCGGACTTGGCACCGTAGCCGTGGAGCATGTCGGTGTAGGCAAGGTACACACTCGGACGCTCGGTCACGTTCGCCGTACGCTCCTTGACCATGGCCACCTTCTCGTCGAAGTACTTCGCGTACGCTTTGGCCTGCGAAGCGGCCTTCTCATCGCCCATCACGTCGGCGTAGAGCGTGAGTGTGTCGGCCACATCCTTAAACGCGCCAGTCGAGGTCATAGGCACGGCAACCATGCCTGCGTTGTTGATGGCTTCGGCCTGGGCGGGGTTCGGGAAGCAGAATACGACCTGCACGCCCTGCGCAACGAGATCCTCGACGTTGAGGTCGGAATGGGCGTTCGGAATGCCCGGCACATCGTTGACGCGCTTGTAGATGACGTTCGACCACGGCCATCCGCTGATATGGAAATCGCCGTCGCACGTGATGCGGCCTTCGGCGCCGACGGCTACGAGCTTTTCATACGAGGGCCCGAAGATAGCCGCAACGCTCGTCACCTCCGCAGGAACGACGATCTCGCTACCGTCGAGGTTCTTCACCGTGCGGTCGCCGGCAGGTTTCTGCTCGGTCGGTTCGGCAGCCGACTCGGATGTGGCAGGCTCTTCTTTCGCTTGCTCAGACGAGCACCCCGCCAACAACCCGCCCCCGGCAAGGGCCGTGAACACCACGCACCCCGACAGACCGATAAACGATCGGCGCGACAAAAAGCGGGCGGGTCGTTCGAGATTCTCGATAGTCTGACGATCTTGTTCGTTCATTGTTTCCTCCCTCAAGGTATGCGAGCTTCTATGGTTACGATCGGGTGTGCGGTGCAACACCCGTTTCGTAGGACCCGTTGATGCCGATCCGATCTGCGTACAACCGATCGAACTCGTGGTCGTGGTCGGAAAAGAAATACGGCGTGCGCGCGAGCCGTATGCGCGCGACGGCATTCACGCGGGCAAGCCACAGCGGATCGGCCGCCGGATAGTCAGCCATCGGCGTATCGGGAAAGGGTACGAAGGGTAAGATGGAGATTGATTCAGGCTCGAATTGCGCGATCGTTTCGATGCCCCAGGCCACATCGTCTTCGGTCTCCCCGAGCCCTACGAGAAACCCGGTCCATACGGATAGCCCCGCTTCGCAGGTGTATTCGAGCGCCCGGATCCGATTCTCGAGCGAATCTCCGCCCGGCCTGAACGCACGGTACACCTCGTTACTCGGCGACTCGAGGCTCGTGAGCATGCCGGTGAGCCCTGCAGATGCCAAGTCGAAGTGGCTTTGGCGGTCGAGTGCACCGAACAAGCCGTACAGCGCAAGCCGAGGCTCGGCGTCGTGAATGGCCTCGACGGCATCGATATACGTACGCGGAAGCCGGTACCCCATCCACCCCGTCGCCGTGAAAGCGCGCTCGATCCCGAGATCGGCAAGATGGTGCGCATGGTCGATAATGTCCGAGAGAGGTCGATCGAGTGCGAACGCCTGATACGATTCCGCTTTGAAATGCTCCCATTTGCAGTGATTGCAGACGGGCCGTGTTTTGCAGTCGCCCGTAAGGATGAGCGGCGAAGCCTTTATGGATGCAGGGCCTTCGCCGATGCGCATCGCCCGCTCGCTCGCAGCGTGCGCGGCAGCGAACAGCTCGCTGTCTGCTTGATCGAACAGCGCCGCTACCTCAGCCCCGATTCTTTCTGTTGTATCCCGCATGTCACCCCATCCGAAACGGTCACCACGGTTCGCACAGTTTCGTACCATGGTGTCGCCAGTTATTATACTTAATTGTATATATATTGAAAGAAGTATATTCCTATTTGAAGATATTTACGGACGCGTGACCGCTCACGGGCGGCAACAGGCGAAGCTTCGGACTGCCTTGGCTCGAGACTAGGCTACGGTTTCGGGCTGCCTAGGCACAAGGCAAAGCTACGGCTTCGGCCGGCTTCGCCCAAGGCGAGCGTACGGCATCGGGCTGCCTAGGCTCAAAGCGAACGTAGGGCTTCAGTCGTCTTCACGCAAGGCGAGCGTACGGCTTCGGGCCGTCTTCACGCAAGGCGAGCGTACGGCGAATTACTGCGGATCGGCCGAAAGCAGCTCCCGTAGCTCTTCGCGGCTGTGCACGCCGAGCTTTTGGTAGATGCGACGGGTATGCGATTTGAGCGTTCCGTTGGCGATGCACAGCTCACGTTCGATGACTGCCGAGTTCTTTCCGATCGCGATAAGATCGAGTACTTCGGCCTCGCGGGGACTCAATCCGAACGCCTCGGACACGTCGGCGCAGCGGGCATGCAGTTTAGCACGCGCATCTTCTTCGGCAATCTCGCCCGCGCCGAAAAACGCGACGCCCCATGAACTGAAATGCCCCTTCTCAGAAATCAACGCAACGGTTGCGATAACCACGAGGATCGTAAGCACCGCGGTCACGAGCGTCGGATCGGCGGCTACGATCGGCTGCTCCCCCATGAACAACCGCGACACCATGTGCCCAGTCGGAATGGCGATGAGCGTGACTTCCTGGATGCCGCAGAGCACGAGCACCGACACCCCGTAGGTGTGCGAGATGTCGCATAGCAGAATGGTAAGTACGAGAAACATGAGCGAGTACCCGGCGGCAATGAAGAACCCGGCCACGAGGTTGGTGCCCGAAAGCGACAGAAACGTCATGACGAGCCCGCACATCATGAGCACGAACGGCGTGCGATACAAAAGCGTGAAGTCGAATCGCTTCGACATGAGCAGCGATACGGCGAGCACGATAATCGACACGGCGATGGTGCCCAACAAGAACAGCTCGCCCGATGGCACGCTCGCTTCGCTCTTCGCGCCGTAGACGAACTGGTAGATGCCCAGCACCACCAAAAGCTTCCAGGGAAAATGGAGCTTTCCCCACGTCTTCTTCGGCAGATCCGCACGCGGAACAAGGCTGAACGAAGCATGCAGCGTCACCTGGGATAAAAGCGGAAGCACCATGAGCACGATTGTCAGCCGCACGATATCGAGATCCATGAGCACCCACGCCATGAACGATCCCAGCAAAAACGCACCCGCTATATAGAGAACGACGCGCAACGGCTCGAAACAGCTATGGAGCTCAGCCCAAAGCAGGATCGAAAGGGCCGATCCGATACCGCCGCCGATGATGGCGACGATGCTCAAAGGCAAAACGATTCCCGGAAACAAACTCGCCGCCATGAACGCGAGCCCCGATGCGATCATGGACCCCGTGCAAAGCCACACCATACACCGCTTCACATACAACGGAGCGAGCTTGCGGGCGAACAGCGCGAAGGGAACGAACGCCACGACCATCGCAACCGTGAACAGATCCTCGCCGAACCACACATCGTGCGGAAAGAGCAGCGCCGTGCGGTACGTGACGATCTCGAGCCACGCACGAGCGAACGCGAATCCGAAGAAACAGAACGACCAAGCGCCGAGGCCGAGCGAAGCCGTGCGCGCGACGCCCGCATGGGCAGCTCCCGCACCATCCTGCAAGCCCCTGTATGTACCCCTTCCAGCCATCGACTTATTATAGCAACTGATTCCGCCGTTTCGACAGAAGCCCAATGAGCTGCTCTGTGCGTTTGATCTGGTGAATTATGGCGGGTTACAAAACGGGTTACAAAGTTACCCCCGAACTTGGCCGCCTGGGAGATTCGCGCAGCGCGCTTGCGGGGCATACTCGATCCATCCAAGGCCACCAGGGAAAGGATCAAACCATGAGGGAAGAGAAAACGACCGCAAGCGCACCGTCGACGGCTGCTCGTTTGACGGGAGAGGGAAACGCTCTGCCCAAAGCGGACATATCGCGCCGTAGCTTTTTGGCAGGAGCCGCCATCGCGGGCGTGAACATCGCGCTGTTCGGCTTGGCGGGCTGCGCGCCGAAAGCGTCGGCAGGTAGCGAGAACGGCCAGTTCAAGGCGGGTACGTACACGGGCGTGGGTCAGGGCAAGTTCGCCCCCATCACCGTTGAAGTCGCGTTTTCCGAAACGAGCATCGAGAGCGTCACGGTCGTCGACCACGAGGAAACCAAGTACATATCCGATACCGCGCTCGAAACGGTGCCCGCCGCCATCGTGGAGCATCAATCGCTCGGCGTCGACGCCATCGCGGGAGCCACGCTCACGAGCACGGCCATCGTCGCGGCGTGCGAGGAGTGCGTCAAGCAAGCCGGCGGCAGCGCGAGCAAGCTCAAAGGCAACTACGAGAAACCCGCCCCCTCGACCGAAGTAATCGAGCTCGAAGCCGACGTGGTCATCGTCGGAGCGGGCGCAAGCGGAACCGTCGCCGCAGTGAATGCCGCACGCCTCGGCGCGAGCAAAGTCATCGTACTCGAGAAAAGCTGCAACGTCGGCGGTAACGCGCTCGTCAGCGGCGGCTACCTCGAATACGTGTTCGCACCCGACGACCTGCGGGAAGACATGACCGACAACTTCACGGCAGAGCTGGAAGCGAACCTCGCAGCGGCACCCGAGATCATGCCCGCCGCCGACCTCGCCAAGCTCACGGCCGATGTTGAAGCATGGAGGGCAACGGGCAGCACGAAGGTGTTCGACTCGGTCGAGCTCCATGCGCTCCAGTACGCGCTGCAGGGCGAAGGCGCCTACGCCGACATGATCATCTCCTGCCAGCACATCGCCGAACTCGACGAGTGGCTCGAAACGAGCGGCTTCGACTTCAAACCGCTCGTAGGCATCGTGGGATACTCGTGGCCGCGCTGGACCTCGTCGGTCAACGGCACGTGCGGACAGGGCTACTTCGAGTTCTACACCGATATGATCGAGCAGAACGACTACCCCGTCGAAATCTACCTGAACACACCCGCTCACGAACTCATCAGCGAGGGCGCACAGGTTACGGGAGTCGTTGCGCAGGGAGCCGACGGCACCACGTACCGCGTAACCGGAGCAAAGGGCGTCATCCTCGCAACGGGCGGATTCTCGGGCAATCCCGACATGCTGCGAGAGTACAACACGCAATGGGATTGGGATCCCAAGCAGATCATCCCCACTACCAACGCGTTCGGCCACACGGGCGACGGTATCACGATGGCGCTTTCCGTAGGCGCTGCAACCGCCGCGATGGACACGCAGATGCCCTTCCCCTTCGCCGACTGCAAGAACTCCACCGACGAGACCACGGTAGGCGATGACATCGATTGCCCGATCGTGAACAAAGAAGGCAAGCGGTTCATGAACGAAGTGCTCGACCGCTTCACCATGACTGAGCACATCATGGCGCAACCCGACCAGATGATGTTCATGATCTCGGACAAGGATACCTGCTGGATCGACGGCGAGGTCAACCGCTACGGGCGCAACGTCGAAAACCTCATCAACCAAGGCCAGCTCTACCGCGCCGACACCCTCGAAGAGCTTGCGGGTCTCATGGGCTGCGATCCTACAACCTTCACAGCCGAGATCGAGCGCTACAACGAGATCGCACGCTCGGGCGAAGATCCCGATTTCGGCCGCACGAACTTCACCGAGCACAGCCCCATCGAGAATCCGCCGTTCTACGCGTCGCCCCGCACCTGGGCCATGCACATCACCGTCGGCGGCGTGCTTGTGGACTCAGGATACGATTACACGGTGCTCGATGAGGACGGCAATCGCATCGAAGGTCTTCACGCCATCGGTGAAACCACGCTCGGCAGCTGCGGCATCGGGGTGCAGGGCGAAGGCTACGCGATCGCCCAGGCGTTGTTCGGGTAAAACGAAAAGGCATCTCGCGGCTCGCACTGGGCGAAGCTCATCGGATTTCGAGGGCTTCGTCCACTTCCGAAACGGGATGTTGCATCAACAGCTCTTCGACTGCGTACTACGTCATAGCACGGACCGCAGGCTGGGCAGAAAAAGAGAGTTTCCGTAGCAGATTTTTTCGACTTGTGCACACAAAACCGCAGTCTTGAGCCTATCGTGCAGACAACAGGCACCTAGAAAGAGTATGAGCCATTAGCAAACTAGCGTTTTACCTGATGACATAGTAATGGCACAGCAATAAGAATCGAAGAAGCTGTCCAAAGCATGCACAAGTCGAAAAAATCCGTTAGCGGAGGTCGCTTTTCGTGCCCGACGCTATTCAGCGTGATTCATGTAACCCACCAAGCCGAAACCGACACCTACGCTTCTCATAGGAACGCATATCGCGTATTGGTACGTTTTGGAAAACTGCCGCATTCGATAAGCAGTCCTGCCACCGAATAGCCTATGACGGCGACGATGAATGCACCGCATGCCTTTGCCTACTTATGGTACGGCTCCCCGCGCGAGATCTTGCAGGCGCGGTACACCTGCTCGAGCAGCACGACGCGCGCGAGGTTGTGCGGCAACGTGATGCGGCCGAACGAAAGCTGCTCGTCGGCACGCGCCCGCACGGCGTCGCTCACACCATCCGAGCCGCCGATCACAAACGCGATGTCGCTTCTCCCCGCAAGCGCCAGCTCGTCAAGGCGGCGGGCTAATCCTTCGCTCGTGCGTTCTTTGCCCTCGATGGCAAGCAGGATGACGTGGCTCTGTTCGGGAAGCGACGCGACGATGGCCGTACCCTCTTTGTCGCGGGCGGCGTCGACTCCCCCGGCTTTCGCCGGATCGATATCGGCGATCTCCTTGACTTCGACCTTAGCGTAGGCTTTCAGGCGCTTGAGGTACTCGGCGCAGGCTTCGACCCAGAACCGTTCCTTAAGCTTGCCCACCGCAACAACCGTGATGCGCATCATGGCCGGCACCCCTCATGCACCAAAACGCGCAAGACGTTGCGGGCGACGGTGCCGCAGCGAACGCGCATCACGGGCGGTTCACCAACTCAATGAGCTCGGATCGCACATGGATGCCGAGCTTCTGGTAGATGCTCTTCACGTGGGACTTCACGGTATTCTCCGACACGAACAGCTTCTCGGATATCACAGGCATGGTATAGCCCTGCGCGAGCAGCTTGAATATCTCGGTCTCACGCGGCGTAAACTGATGAGCCGCCGCTATATCGTTGCAGCGCGAAGAAAGCACCTCTTCGGGCGTGGGCTGCGGTGCAGCGGGCCCCGTTTCCTCGGTTGTGGTAAGCCTCTTGTCCTTGAACAGCAAAAGCGCTGCCATGAGCAGCAAATACACCGATACGAGCGCAACGGTGGTAAGCACTAGATCGCCCTGCTTGAGCGTTTCGGCATTAACGAAGCCGATAATGGTACCAGCGAGCTGCGCCGCATTCGTACAGGCAAGTGCGAGCGAGAACAAAAGCGCTGAGGGCAGCTTGGTATCGTGGGCCGAATCGGCGATCATGCACCAGAGGATGATACCCGCCACCATGGCGCCCAGCTGCGCGAACGAATTGACGATGCCTCCCGCTGCGTTCCAGATGAGCGGCAGCAAAAGAAAACCCGCCGCCGAGAGCGGAAGCGCCACCGCGTAAATCTTCCCCACATTGAGCGGTTTTTTGATGAGCAGTGCCGGCAAGAGCAAACAAAGCACCGCGATAGCGCTCGTAAAGAGCGACGTCTGCTGAAACGACGAGAGCGGAATCTCGTGTTGTCCGGAAATCTGGAGCATGAGTCCGCTCATGAAGCACAGGATGACCGTGCCGAGCACCGGATGCCACAAGCTTTTGACCGCTCCCCCGAATACCGGTTTGGAAAACTCAGACTCGACCGATGGACGCGCGTCGAGCGATTTTTTGGCGAACGCGGCCGACATGACGAACAAAAGCGCTGCGATGGGAAGCGCCGCCGGAGCCGGTACAAGCGTAATGGCGAAGTAGAACACAAGGCTCACCGCATTGCAGAGCACCACAAACAGATAGACCGCGCGCAGCGTGAGCGTCGACGAGAACCGCGCCCACAAAAGCGTAATCAAGGCATCGGCCACCCCGAGAAGGATGCCGCCGAGCAGAAGCCACGGAGCGAACAGATCGGGAGTCGAAACCGGCGCAAACTGAAACACCATGGCGGTCGCGACGAAAGCGACGATGGCAACGCCGATCGTCATGAGCGCAGCTGCGGCACCTGAGATAGGCTTCAGCCGGTAGGCAACAAGCGCGCACACGAGGTACACGACGATGCGCGCGCCCATCGCCCCCATCGAGAACATGACCTCGAAACCGTACCCGAGCGATCCTGTCGACGAGAGCACCGTCGCGGAATGAAACACCATGTAGCTGAACACGAGGTAGAGAGCGTATCCGCCGAAGAACACCGCATCGCGAGCACGCAGGCTCCTTGCGATATCTCTCAAATACCCCATCGGTTTCCTTTCTCCCATCCGCATAGTATATCGCCTCGTCGGCTGATTCGATGTTGCAACCTGAAAACGGGTTTGCTTTCGTTTGGAATCTGTCGGCATCTTACCTGATCAAAGTGGTCACATTACCCGTCTCACCAGAATCGGGTGGGATGGGTTTCAGCAGGTTTTGCAAAATTCACCAGTTCACTGGTGATGAAAACAGGCGCGCGCTTGCGTACAGTGCGCCCATACCGGAAGCCGGCAAGAGAGCTTCCACGACCATATACAGTTTCTGGAGGGAGACATATGGACAACGCAAGATTAAGCCGACGCGCGTTTATCGGACTCGGGGCCACTGCGGCTGTTGCCGCCGGCGCCGCCGGACTCGTTGGATGCGCCCCAGCATCCAACGCCGCCGACTCGGGCAAGGCAGACGCCGCAGGCGACGCTGCCGCACAGGGCAGTTCCGCCTCGGGCAAGCCCGCCGACTTCACCCCGAACTTCATGACGGCGCCGAGCGTGCCGACTGACATCAAAGAGACGAAGGACTGCGATGTGCTCGTTATCGGCCTCGGCCTCTCGGGCGTCGCGGCCGCCAAAGCCGCCGCCGAAGAAGGCGCGAAGGTCATCGGCGTCGAAAAGGCCGCTCAGCTTACCGCTGTTTCGATGGCGGGCGACTTCGGCGTCGTCGGTTCGCAGATCCAGAAGGATCTCGGCATCGAATGGGCTGGCAAGGACGTCATCGTCAACCAGCTCATGAAAGACATGTGCTACCGCCCGACCCCCGACTTCCTCGGCTATTGGTACGATCATTCCGGCGAGGACTTCGACTGGCTCGTCGAAGGCGCCGATTTCGAGGTGCTCACGAGCACTGCGGCAGATCAGCAGACCGACAAGCCCAACTACATTCGCCCGAAGTGCTTCCCCGCGCTTGAGGGCTACGATTACACCACCGAGTATTACCCGTACTTCCACGGCACCATCACCACGAACCCGAACATGCAGTGGACGCTCGATGCGGCCGCAGCGAAAGCCGAGGAGATGGGCGCTGAGCTCATCTACTCCACCTGGGGCGAGCAGCTCATCGTGGAGGACGGCAAGGTCGCCGGAGCCTACGTGCACGACGCCGATGGCAACTACACGCAGATCAACGCGAAATCCGTCGTGCTCGCCACCGGCGACTTCGGCAACAACCAGGACATGCGCGATTACTTCATCCCGTGGGCGAACGAATTCGTGAGCTTCTACACCACGATGGACGCTGCAGGCAACGTCGGCAACACCGGCGACGGCCACCTCATGGGCCTTTGGGCCGGCAGCCACATGGAGCTCGGCCCCCACGCCCCGATGACCCACCACATGGGCGGCCCCCTCGGCGTCGACGGCTACCTGCAGCTCGACATCAACGGCAACCGCTTCATGAACGAGGACATCCCCGGCCAAAACATCGCCGACCAGCTCTCGCGCGTGCCCGAGGGACCCGAAGGCCTGCGCTCGTGGCAGATCTTCGACAGCAAGTGGCCCGACGAGATCGCCCACATGCCCGACGGCCACGGCTATGTGAACCACTTCATCCCCGAAGATCAGGTCGATCAGTACCAAACCGTGCTCGCAGGTTTCGGCCTGGGCTACACGACCAAGGAAATGGTCGAGGGTTCGCAAGGGCTCCTCAAGGCCGACACGATCGAAGACCTCGCAAGCCAGATGGGCCTCGACGCACAAACGGTGAAAGCCTCCATCGACCGCTACAACGAGATGTGCGCCGCCGGCCACGACAGCGACTTCGGCAAAGACCCGCGCCGTCTGTTCCCCGTATCCGAGCCGCCGTTTTACGCCTATCCCTTCGGAAGCGCCGGCATGCTCGTACTCATGGGCGGCCTCGAGGTCAACAAGAAGCTCCAGCCGCTTAACGAAGCGGGCGAGCCGATCGAGGGCCTCTACGCCACCGGCAACGTCCAGGGCGGCCGCTACCTCGTGGAGTACCCTGTCACCGTTGCGGGCATCTCGCTCGGCACCGCGCTCTCGTTCGGCCGCCTTGCGGGCATGAACGCCGCTGGCAAAGAGATCGAGGCGACCACGCAAGCGTAACGCACCCATTCCGAACCATCCTGAAGCCACTCCCTTCCCTCACAGCTTCAGGATGACATGCACAAGCCCCGAAGCCCTTCTTCTCCCAGGCTTCGGGGCTTTCGTTTTGCCTACGCCAAGCAGGCCGTCACTCCCGCATCGCGAGAACGGCAGCGGTTTCCTGATTGAGCGCCGTGCACGTGGGAATGAACGTGGCAGCGAATACCAGTGCGAAACCCACGAGGGACACCACGAACCCTTCCCCGAAAGCAAGCCCTTCGAAGATCGGCAATCCGATCACGCACGCGACGATGGCGTTGGAAGCAACCACGCTCACCGCACCCACCAGAGTAGCCGTAACCGCATGGATGAGGGCTTCGCATACCGCCGCGGCCATGAGCGTTTCCGCGCGAGCCCCGCTTGCGATGAGGAGCGCAACATCGCGGGTACGTGACCGCGATGTCATCACCACGCTCACCGCCGCCCCGTCCGCGCACAGAAGCACGGGACCGCCCAACATGAGAAGCGCTGCAGCAAAGCTCAGCCCGTTGATATCGATGGTGCCTTGGCTCTGCAGGTAGCTCGTGAACAAACCTAAGGCAGAAAAAACGCCCGCTACCAGCCCGAAGCCCACCATGATGGGGGTCTCGACCGAAGTCGAAGCAGAAAGCCCAAAGCGAGCGGTATGCCGCGCTAAGTACCAGGCGTTCCAGCGCTTCTGCGGAACGAGACGCGTCCACGCATTGAGTACCGCTGAGAAGACCAGGGGAGCGAGGGGCACGAGCGTCGCTACCATGAAAAGGGGCATGAAAAGCGACCAGTTCATGGCGTCGCTCGGCCCCGATTCGATCATAAAGAAGATGAACCAGCACGTGCAGGCAGCCAAACCCGCGAATAAAAACACGCGCATCCACGTCATGCCCTTGCGCTTCGGCTCGAAATCACGCAGGGCGACAAGCGGAGGCGTTCTTCCCGCGCTGCGAGCGCCCTTGAGCCCCCCGAGCAGAAACACGCCCGCAACCACGAACCACACCGCTGGCATCAAGGATGCGTCTACCTGCGGCGCCACGTGCGAAAATCCCTCTTGCGAGGTGATCACCAAGGAGAAGACCAAGGGTACCGTGGCTACAGCAAGCAGCGTGCCGCACACGGCGCCCAACATCGCAACCGCGATCATCTGGGCAAGCACCACCGTGCTCACCAGCCGCGGCCTTACATTCGCCAACTGCCACAGCGCGTAACTGCGCCGCTGCGCAGAAACCGTCAGGTTCGCCGCCGACGCAAGCACCGCCACCGCCGCAACCGACGAGAACGAGATCACGACGGGAACGGTTTGCTGCAGGTTTCTAAATACCAGCGGATCTGCCGCGTAGGCGCTCGCGGTCGCCTGAAACGATGCCGCCCAACCGCCGATGCAGCCACAAGCCACCGCGACGAGAAAGGCACCGATCCACGTTGCCGCATGGTCGCGCAAGTCGGAGAACACGAGCTTGATCATTGCCGGCCTCCCATCGCCTCGAGTATCTCGGCGGCAGTAGAGTGACCCAGCTCACTCACGACCTCCCCGTCTTTCAACACCAGGACACGGTCCGCAAGCGATGCCGCCTCCAAATCGTGCGTCACTACGATCACGGAACGGCGGGCGTCGTCGCCGATCCTGCGCAGCATGCCGAGCACCTCGCGGCCGTTTTCGGAATCGAGCGCACCGGTCGGCTCGTCGGCAAATACCACATCGGGCGTCGCCGCAAGCACGCGGGCGATGGCCACGCGCTGCTGTTCGCCTCCCGACATATCGCCAGGGCGGCTCTTTTCCCGGCCGCCCAAGCCCACGCTTTCCAGCACTGCGCTTACCTGCTTCCCGGTAAGCGGACGACCCGCCAAGCGCGCAGGCAGCGCCACGTTCTCGCCTGCGGTCAGCGAGGGGATGAGATTGTATGATTGGAAGATGAATCCCACATGATCTCGGCGCATCTTGAACAGGGCATTGCGCCGGGCTCCGACAACCTGCGCGCCCATCACCTCGATAGAGCCCGAGTCGGCCGCTTCCAGCCCCGAAAGGCAGTACAAAAGCGTGGATTTGCCCGAACCGCTCGGCCCAACGATGCTGACCATTTCGCCGGCTTCGATAGAAAGGGTTATCCCCCGCAAAACCTCCGTCACCCGTTTTTTGCTTCCCCGTCCCGCAGTGAACGACTTTCGTATAGCGCGTGCAACGATTGTGCTGTTCATGGATATCCTCCTAATATACTGCATCGGGCGGCAGCGTCTCAGGCGAGCGGGACTCGCGCCAGAAGCCACATGGCACGGTGTACGTCACGCTTGCCCAAGGGTCGCACGGACCGAGGCGAGACGCTCGCGCGGAGGTCTATGCGGACCGAGGCGAGGCAACACTCGCGCTGAGATGCCGCCGAAGCCGTATGCATACTGTTAGATTGTTTAAACTAGATTTCTATGCTCGGGCCGAACGCAAACCCGTGCAGGTTTCGCTTATTCGCCGCTACGGATCACGCGAATCGCTTTGACCACGCCGCAGAGGATGACGCCAATCGGCCACGCGAGCCAGAACCACCATTGCGCGTTCAGCGCCGGTACGAACAAAAGCACGAGGCCGACAACCGTGGACAGACCCATGACGACGCCATACATGCCGTACTCGCGTTTCGCTTGGCGGGCGCGCAAAGCGAGTTCCGCATTGCCCAAAGCATCGATCTCAGCCTCGTCCATGCCGCGCAATGATTTCTGGTTGTACTTCTCGATGTTGCAGCGCGACTCCAGCAGGTATCCGCGCACGATGACGAACACACCGAGCGCGCCGAACAGCAAGGGAATCGAACCTGCAAGCCATTGGAACGGCTGCAGCACAATGGTCGAAGCAAGCCCGACCATGATAAGGGCGATACCTGCAACAAGTCCCCTCGAGGCAGCCTTGCGCGCTTGGCTCTTTTGCTCGACTGTGTAAAAATCCTCGACGAAGGGATGGGCTCGACGAAACTCCCTGCGCGCAAACAGTGCGGGCAGAACGATGGCACATCCGGCGGCAGCTCCCACAAGCATCAACGCGCTCGAATAACTCTGATAGGAAGAACCGGGCACGAGCGTAAGGCCCGCAAACAGAACCGACAGCGCGCAGCCAGCAATGAAAACAGCCACCCCGAGAGGAAGCTTCCATGCAAACGCGCGCATCGCCTGATCGTACCCTGTTACATCTTGCGGAGCCGCACAGGTGGGCATGCTCGAAGCCGCATCGGTCGGGCGAGCGGTCAAATCACCCAGCACCAGCTCGTCGAGCGTGCATTCGAACAGGTCGCACAGTCGAAGCAGCTTGTCCATTTCGGGATACGCGCGCTCGGCTTCCCATTTGGAAACCGATTGGCGGCTTACGCCGAGCAGCATGGCAAGCTGCTCTTGCGTCATATTGCGCGTCGCACGCAGATGTTGCAGATTATCGCGAAAACTCATGGGTCGTCCTTTGCATCGCATCCGATTCCCGACCATGTCTGCCGCATTCCGTATCGGGATGCGCAACCTGGAGCTTAGGATCGAGATCGCCAGTAAGAGATTGTACCGCTTGTCGACGCCTCCCATGATGCCGATGCATGCACCTCCGCTCAACCAACTTGCGGCTTCTTTTTTGCAGGGAGTTTGCTACCCTGCGGTTGCGAACCGCAGGTCAGAGTTCAGTATACCGTAGGGAAACAAAACTTCCGTACGTCGTCACGAGCATCTTCAGCGAAACCACCTTCCTAGGCGACATCCCAAGGCGACGTTCACCGCAGCGCGACAGCGATCGTGCCATCAATCTATATTTTTATTCGAGCCCGGGCGGGCGCTGGCCCTGCGCCCCGGCCCCGCAATGGCTCTTTGCGCACGGGGCAGGGCCCCGCTATAATGCGGGGTGCGGCGGACCGGGGCGTCCGGCTGCGGCTAGGCCCCGTCCGGCGGCGGCGCGTAGAGGGCGCCGGCCGTCAGCAGCGCGTAGATGAGGTCTACGCGGCGGCGCGCGAGGGCGCGGAGCGCCTGCTTGTGGCTCTTGCCCTCCGCGCGCTTGCGCGCGTAGTAGGCCTTGGACGGCGGGTCGTGCAGGGCGGCGGCCCGCGCGGACCCGACGAGCGCGTCCTTGAGCCGGCGGTTGCCGCCCCTCCTCTTCCTGCTCCTCCTCGCCCCCGTGCCCGACTCCTCGCGCACGGGGGCGACGCCGCCGTAGGACGCCAGGCGGCCCGCGTCGGGGAAGCGCGCGACGTCGCCGGTCTCGGCGGCGATGGCCGCGGCGTACACGGGCCCGATGCCGGGCACGCTGAGCAGGACGTCGAACCCGGGCAGCAGGCGGGCGCGCTCCCCGATCGCGGCGTCGAGCTCGCGCGCCTCGGCCTCGAGCTCCATGGCGCGGCGCGCGGCCTTCCTGGCGAGGTCCTCGGCGATCTCGGCCCCCGGGAGCGCGACCGTGACGGACGCCGCCGCCGCGAACGCCTCCGCGACCAGGGCAGGCTCGCGGTTCCTCTGGCGCGCGACCCCGGCCGCCCAGCGCTCCGCGCGCGCCCTCCCGGCGCGCCGCAGGCCCCGGGGGCCGCCGTAGCGCGCGAGCAGGAGCAGGGACATCGCGTTGTGCGGCCTCTCGCCCGGGAACAGCGCCTCGAGCGGCGGGCACGCCCGGTGCAGGAGCTCGCGCAGCCGGTTGTAGCAGCGCGTCCGCTCCCCCACGACGGCGCGGCGGTAGGAGCACAGCGCCCGGACCTCCTCGAGCGCCCCGTCCGGCCCGGGGACGAGCCCGACGAGCCTCGGCGCGCTGAGCGACACGTCCGCGATCACGAACGCGTCCCTGGCGTCGGACTTGCCCTCGCCGTAGGTCGCGGACGCCCGCCCGAAGCCCTTGGGCTCCAGGCAGGCGACGTCCATCCCCATGTCCCGGGCGACCGCCACGGCGAGCGCCCCGAAGCCCCCGCGCTGGTCCACCGTGACGAGGACCCTTCCGTAGCCGGCCGCCTCCCCGAGCGGCTCCCTGATGTCGGGCTCGCGCTGGGCCACGGGCCCGCCCAGCAGGCGGGTCCCGTCCCGGCCCAGCGCCACCGCGTAGTGCGACGCCTTCCCGACGTCGACGCCGCAGTAGGCGCCGTAGTCCATGTCGGACCCGTCCATGCCTCTCCTCTCTCCCGGCGGAGCCGCCCGCGGACCGCGGGCTGGCGCCCTCTGCAGTATTCTACGGAGCGCAGGGCATCAATCTGATGAGCGACGGGCGGGCGCCGCCGGACCCGGTGGCATGATGGCACGAGCCCTCTCGGGGCAATATGGACAAGCCGGTGCCGGGTCCGGAGACGGCCGGCGGGGGGCGATGCGCCGTCCCCCAAGCGCCATTATAGGAAAATTAACACGTAGAATATGGCACGATTTTGGTCCAACGAGATGCGCTCGACCCCGCCGTATCGAGGACATGAATGCATCGTGCCTGATCGAAGGTACGTACACTGCGGGCCTTCAATTTGTCCTTGTAAAAGATAATGCCATATGGCACGATTGTTGTCCCGCACGGCGGGCGGAGAGGACCTCGCCATCACGCACGGCGGGTGGACGGGCCTTGCCGTCGCGGAAAGCGGTCGGGCGGTCGGGCGGTCGGGCGGTCGGGCGGTCGGGCGGTCGAGATTACTCCCAGTCGGCTCCCAGCACGACGAGGAAATCACCCTCGAACGCGTAGGTGCCGTCGTTGAGCTGAGCCTTGCCGACGCCGATCGTCGTTGCGATCTCCTTGGCCTCGTTTGCCTGATTCGCGTAGTTGTAGATGACGATGGTCTGCGAGTAGTCGAACCCTTCGGCATTGCCGGTATCTACCGTGTAGCCGACCTCTTCGAGCTTGGCGGCCGCCTCCGATGCGGCACCTGCGATGCCGTTGCCGTTCCTGATGGCAACATTGCCGGTCTTGGGTTCGGTTATGGTCTGGCCGCCCGACGTATCGCTTCCACTACTCGTCGCGCCGCTGCCCGTCGAAGCCAGCACCGTACCCGACATTTCGTCCACGACATCTTCTGCAGTCGGCGGCAAACCCTGATCGACGCGGCTCATCATTTCTTTCCACGCGGTCATGTTCGTATACTCGTACCAACCGCCATTAACGTACGCCGACGTGGTGGGCTCCATCGCGGAATACAGATCGGTCGCAGGATCGAGCCCCTGCATTGCCTGCGCGAGCCCGATGATGTCGAACACGCTCAAATCCGTCGTCACGTAGTTGGAAAGGGCTTCCACCGTACCTGCCATCGTACCGATGTCCGAGGCGAGTATCTTCTTGGCGATTGCACCGAGCACAAGGCGCTGGTTGGCCGCACGGTAGGAATCGCCGTCGCCGTAATCGTCGTACGCATGGCGGGCCCGGCACAAAATAAGCGCTTGGTAGCCATCGAGCGTTTGGAGTCCTGCATCGAGATGGCCGCCGGCATCGTCGTCGTTGATCTCCATTGGCACGTCGACCTCGACGCCGCCGAGCGCATTCACGATGTCCTTGAAGCCGTCGAAGTTGATTTCCGCATAATGTGAGATAGGAACGCCCGCAAGCTTCGAAACGGTCTCGACCGCCATGGCAGGTCCGCCGATCGCGTATGCGGCGTTGAGCTTGTTCTGCCCGTATTCGCCCATGTCGATGAGCGTATCGCGATGAAGGGATACCAGCGTGACCTTGTGGTTGGGCGCATCGATACGCGCGAGGATAATGCTGTCGGAACGCGTGGGATCACCCGCGTACTCTGCCGATTCGGCACGTTCAGCCGAACCGTCGGTACCCATGAGCAGCATGTAGAACGGCTCGTTCGCAAGATCGGTTTTCACAAGCTGTGCGCGCAATTCGCCATCGATGCCGTCGTTCAGGTTCGAACCGAGGTTATGGAGGTAGGCAAACGCCACACCCGCACCGCCAAGGCACACCACGAGAATCGCCGCCACGACAACGGCAACCACTTTGCGCCGTTTGCGCTTCTTGCGCTGCCGGGTGTATTCGGCCTGCGAAACCCGGCGGCTGTAGCCGCTTTGGGCACCGCTCGGATCGCCGTCGGCATCGGGTGTGCGGGAATACTCGCTGTAGGAAGGTTGCCTTCCGTAAGCAGAGGGGTCGAAACTATCGTAACGGGACGAACCGCGCGCGCTGCTGCGGCCGCTCCTCTGACGATCAGCATCAACGGGGGCGTTTCTGCGCCGTGCGTTGCTTTTCCTATCCATCATGTACGACATTGTGCCCGAGCAAGCGCTTCAAGTGCAAGGTGAATCAGCCGTTTTTAGGAAAACGCCATACGGATTGTCCTCGCAAAACCATGGCGCTCAGCTCTATTAACAACGTATTCATCAGGTGAAACGATTGCCATTCTAGCCCCTGTTCTCCGCTATATGATACGCTATTGATGACACTTCCAGTCCACGAAATGTGCACAACGTATCAACGCACGCCGAGCCGCTTTACCATGTATTCGTTGGCGGCTTCCTCCACGCTGTCATCGAGCGGCGAAAGCGAGGCCACCTTCTCACCCGAACGTGCAGCCCTCGTCTCGAGCGCACGGGCAAGCAGATGATCGGCCACCTCGGGATTCTTTCCCAAAAGCGGTCCGTGCAGGTAGGTGCCCACAACATTTCGGTACAGCACGCCGTCCGCCTTGTCAACATCGTTGTTGCCATGGCCCGTTGCCGAGACAACCGTGCCAAACGCCTGCAAGCCCTTGCCGAGATACGTGCGTCCGGCATGGTTTTCGTAGCCGACCACCGGCCGTTTGGCGAGCGGGGACGAAAGCACGATGTCGCCGATGAGCCGATCGGCCGATCCTTCAGCACGCTTGGTTGCCATATCGACTATACCGAGGCCCTCGACCCCCTCGTTGCCCAAAAGCCACTCGGTTCCGAGTATCTGGAAGCCGCCGCATATGGCGAGCAGCACGCCATCGGCCTCTACGTACGCGGCTAGATCGCTCTTCATGCGAAGCAGCTCTTCAGATGCAAGGCGCTGCTCGCGATCGGGGCCTCCCCCGAGAAACACGATATCGATTCCTGAAAGATCGATCGTGTCACCATGGTTGACGGCTACGACCTCCACGGGAATCGCGCGCCATGCGGCTCGTTTCGCGAGGCACTTGACGTTGCCGCCATCGCCGTAAAGGTTCAAGAGATCGGGAAACAGATGCGCGATTCTCAAAGCCTCCATTACAGGCCCCCTTCCGCCGACTCGCCACGCTCAAAAGCTGCATCGCCGCGAGCAGCCGAAGACTCACGGCGCTCTGCATCGTGCTCGCCTGCCCCGCCTCGATTACCTAGGGGGGCCGCGCCGCCGATCGAAGCCGCAGATCCACCCTGCTCGACGAGGCGCACAAGCTCTGCACGAACCCCGGGAAGCGCCGTATAGTTCGCTATCAGGTAAAACCGGTACTCAGGCGGCAGATCGGCCGTTTGCTCGAGCATATCCGCGGCCCCCCCGATGAGCGCGGCATCGACGCCTGCGTACTTCAACCGCACCTGCACATCGTTTTTTCTGATGCCACCTGCGAATACGACTATGTTCTCCGCTTCGGCAAGCTCTTCGAAATCGACGTCCCATATCCACGAGACATCGCGCCCGTCGCCCTCTTTATCGTTCACGAAGAAAGCAACGGCCCGCGGGCCTGCGTCCTGCGTAATGATCTTAAGATTCTGGTTGAAGCCTGTCGGGTTCTTCGCAAGGTTCAAAAGAACGGGCCTGCCTTCGACCACGAGATGCTCAAGCCGGCCGTTTTGCGGGTCGAACGCATCGAGCGCCCCTTGGAACGCGTCGGGGGGGCATCCGAGCAGGCGGGCATTAGCAAACGTGGCAAGCAGGTTGTACACCATGTACGCCCCGGTAGCCGTCGAGTGGATATCGACCGTCGTGTTCGCATCGGTACCTGCGGAAAACGCGATGCCGTCCACCTCGAAGCGCACGCGACAAGCCGCAAAGTCGAGCGTCGGCCGCGCGAACCCGCACTGCGGGCAACGGTACTCGCCAAGCTGGCCGTACTGGCGGTATTCGTATGCGAGCATGCCCGAACACATCTGGCACATCTGCGCATCGGCCACGGTGTTCTGCGGCAAGCCCATATCCTCCCCCACGCCGAACGCGATGTGCTTGTTAGGTACGCGCCGGGCGATCGCCTCGCACAGCGGATCGTCGGCATTGTAGAGAAGCACCGTATCGGGCGACGAGGAAAGCGCGCCTGCAATGCTCTCCTGGATACGGTCGATTTCACCTACGCGATCGAGCTGATCGCGAAATAGGTTCAAAAGAATGAGGTAATCCGATTTGAGCTGGGGAAGCACCTTTGCAAGCCACAGCTCGTCGCTCTCGAACACCCCCCAATCGGCCCGCTTGCCATGGAGAAGCGCCGTTGCTACGCCGCTGTCGAGGTTCGCTCCCGTGCGATTGCAGATAACGCGCATACCAGCCGTTTCTAGCGCGTCGGCGAGCAGGTTGGTGACGGTGGTTTTGCCGTTCGTGCCGCACACGACAACCGAGCCGCGTTCGAGCTTGCGCGCAAGGTCAGCAATGAGGTGCGGATCGACGTACAGGGCGATCTTGCCGGGGAAGTTGGCCGCTGGTCGCTTGAACACGCGCTTGAGCCCGAAGGTGCTTACGGCGCTGATCCCCCGAGCGAGTGCAAGCTGCAAACCCATACCGCATCCTTTCTTCTTTGGAAGCATCAAGTATAAACGCTCCGCCCAAAGCACTGGGGCTTCCACATAATTTTCAGGTAGAATGAAATTGAAGATGAGATAGTAGCTTTCCGAATCGTCCTTTATACTGGACACGGACAAAACCCGACGAGCATCCGCAAGAAGGGGAAACACGATGCCGGAAGCGCCGCACAATCGCTCGAACGATCGCCCCCCTTCGGGGCGCGGCCAGGGTCGCCCCCCTTCCTCAACCGAGCGGTTCACGGTCGACGGACGACCCGAGCGCAAAAGCGGCTCCGCTGCGGAAAGATCGGCGCACGCTTCGGGGCGGACGAGATCTCCGCACGCCGAGCAGAGCGCAGCTTCGTATGGCCGCGATGCCGACACCTACCGCAGGCGCATGCAGGCCGACCGCATTTCAAGACCCGAACAAGCGGCCGGAGCAAGACAGCAACAAGGCCAGAGGCAGCACGTCGCAGCAAGACAGCACCAGGGCCAACGGCAAGCAGCTCCCCCCAGGCAGCAGCGCACGCCCCAAGGACATGCGCAGTACGAAAACGCCAACCGGTATCGGTCGCAGGCAAGAGGCGGTTTGTCGTTTCCGTGGAAGCCCGCTTTGGCGGCGCTCGTCGTGCTCGTCTGCATCGTCGGGGGCGTGTTCTTCTTCATGCAATCGAGACCCATCGCCGTAACCGTCAACGGCCAGCACATCGAACTCGGGGACGGGAAGAATATCGAGGCCATCATCCAAGCCGGTTACGCAACGCCCAAAACCGGCGATTTCGTCGCGGTCGACGGCGAGGTGCTCGAAGCGGGAAAGGGCGAAGCGTTCACCGCCTATGTCAACAGCAAGAAGGTCGATGATCCGCAAACGAAGCTTTCCGCCGGCGACATCGTACTCGTCTCAGACGGCGCGAACACGATGGAGCCTTCGCAAGACACCGTCGAAACGGTACCCTACGAAGTGGTGCAGGAAGGCAATGGGCCACTCCATGTAATCGAGGGCGAGGGCATCGACGGCAGCAAGACCACGAAAGTCGGCGACATCTCGGGCAAAACCTTCGTCGAAGACATCGCGCCGCAGAACCCCGTGTGCCGCCAGTACTACCCTGATACCGGCGGAGAAAAAGTAATCGCGCTCACGTTCGACGACGGCCCCTGGCGCGACACGACCGAACAGGTGCTCGATATTCTCAAGGAAAACGACGTGAAAGCTACGTTCTTCACCGTTGGCAATCGCATCGACGACAATGGCAAGGCCCTTGTTAAGCGCGCTTACGACGAGGGACATCAGATCTGCACGCACACGTTCGATCACGCAAGCGGCGATGGCAAAGGCGTAGATCTGGGCCTCATGTCCGCCGAGCAACAGATAGAAGAAGTCACCAAAGGCTACGATGCCATCCGCGAAGCCATCGGCGCAGATCCGAGCACCGTCATCCGCACCCCGGGCGGCAACTTCGGGGCAGAGGTTCAGAAGAACCTCGCACCGCACATCTCGGCCGAAATCGGCTGGAACATCGACAGTTCTGACTGGCGGCTGCCCGGTGCCGAAGCCATCGCCGAACAGCTGAAGGGCGCATGGCCGGGAGCCGTGATCCTCTGCCACGACGGCGGGGGCGACCGCTCGCAAACTGTCGAAGCCATCAGAGACGCCATTCCTTACCTGAAGGAGCAGGGCTACCGTTTCGTCACGGTCGACGAAATGCTCGCGTACCCGGCGAAAGCGGAAGGGTAGAGGAAGTTCTTGGCACTTGCAACAGGCCCCGATCCCACAGAGGATCGGGGCCTGTTTTCGACTCCATGCCTGCCGTACCAAACTAGGATAGCAACCTTGACGTAAGAACCCTTGGGCAGAGGTGCCGAACGAGTTGGCTTATGTGCGCGTCAAGCGCGCCGTGGCAGTGCGGCATTGGGCTTGGGGCTTCCAACCCGCACCGCCGTGGCACGCTGCCGATTCAGCGATCGGCAGCGCAGGCGATACGCTAAGACTGGTGCATATCGAAAAGGATGTAGTGCGACTTGGTTTTCGCGGTAAGCACAACCTGGCTTTCACCGGTTATCTCGGCGGCATCGCGCTCTTCGAGCGCATGGCCGTTCACCGCACCTTCGCCTTCAATCTGGATGAGGTACGCTTGCCGACCGCGCGCAAGCTCGTATGCGACCTCTTTGCCGTCGTCGAGGCTGATGACCGACACCTTCATATCCTGATTGATCTTCACCGGTGCCGACCCGTTCTGACCCGACGCGATCTGAAGCCACGTATTCTCGCGATCTTCCCATGCGAAGTCATAGTCGCCGTAATTCGGCTCGTAACCCTCTGCGTCCGGATAAATCCAAATCTGCAGGAAGCGAAGCGGTCTGTCGGTGCGGTTGAACTCGCTGTGCAGGATGCCTTTACCAGCGCTCATGTACTGCACTTGGCCCTTGGTAAGCGTTCTGCCGTTGCCGAGACTGTCTTTATGGGTGAGCTCGCCGTCGACCACGTAGCTGATGATTTCCATATCGTTGTGCGGATGGGTCGGGAACCCTCCCCCTGCGTCGAACACGTCGTCATTGACCACGCGCAGCGCGCCGAACTGGATGTTATCGGGATTGTAGTATTCGGCGAACGAGAAATGAAACAGGCTGTGCAGCCATCCGCGCTCGCTTGTTCCCATATCGTTATGGCTTATGACCTTGATCATGCTTTATCTTCCTTTCGGTGCTTTGAGCTTGCCCGACCTTCTTCAGCAGTTCGATGATGGTTTCGATATCATCGTCGCCGAGCTCGGACAGCGATGCGCCGAGCGCTTTCATGTGTCGGGGAAAAAGCTCTTCGATGAGGCTCTTACCGCACGCAGTCAGCTCGACGATGAACGACCTGCCATCGTCGGGGTTCACGGTTCGCGCCACATAGCCGAGCTTTTCGAGGTTGCGCACCACGACGGTAATGCTGCCGCCCGTCGAAAGCACCGCGTCGATGATTGCGTTCACCGTAAGCGGGCCTTTATGCATAAGCGCCTCGAGAACCTCGAACTGCGAGAACGTAATACCGTACTCTGCGACGAGCTTGCGACTTGTGCGGTGTGCGATCTCGTAGCTTCTACTGAGCGCGATCACCAGTGCGCCGTCGAGCCGTTCACGCTTTGCGGAGGCGCTGTGCGTTTCGGTGCGTTTCGCGCCCGGCCCGCTCGGCCTGCTCGGTTCGATCGGCCCGCTCGACTCACTCGGCTCGCGATGCTCGTTCAACCTGCTCGGCTCGCGTTTCGTGCCCATCGTTACCCTTTCGCCTCCGTTGCCCGCTTGGTTGGTCTCCTTTGGTTCGTTTAGTAATATATCACTAATTAGTACTAAATTATAGATGGTACCAATGGCGTCACATTTACGTCACATCGCCATCATGGCAGGCTCATATGCGCAGATCAGGTGTAAAGAATATGACCGATGCGTATCGGGAAACCAGGACTGGCAGGGCCCCGTATGGTACCTGATTTCGATCTGGTGCTCTGCGGAGCCGTGCCGGTATCGGCTTGACGGCGGAAGTTGAGCCCCCACCTGGGCCTCTACCGGACATCGCGGGCGACCCCGTGCAGCCAACGTCGTCCTTTAGAAAAGCGACCCCTGCTCAGGTGGTGCCGAGTACTCCCAAAGCACTTCGCCTTCGCGAAGCTCGATCCTGTGGGACACGTAGCTTTTGAGGGGCGCCGCGTACACCCTGCCCTGCTGACGCATGAGCGCGATGGTTCCCACCATGCCGACGCATTCGCCTGCAACCATCGTGTCTGACGGGTTGTCGGGCGCATTGACCGTCCCTTGGAGAATCGAGGTATCGCGGCAGTAGTAGCGATCGAGATCGATCGGCTCAGTCGGGTCGATCCTAAACGTCTCGCGCACCGTCTTTTCCATGAGAGCGCACGCTTCGTCGTGGTTATGGGTCTCGGATGTCAGCAGGCGGAGCTTCACGCTCGGCAGCAGGCTTTCGTAGATGCCCGGAGCAGAACACAGCTTCGCTTCCCACTCGCGCGCTTCGTATGCGCTCGCGCAATGTTTGAGGATCATCGCCGACCGTGCGCCCTGTTCGAGCAGCCTGAGCTCTCCGCGCGCCTCCGATGTGATGCCAACCTTCAAATGCTGGGGCGAAAAGTACGCGAGATAGACGATATGCGGAGTTTCATTGTAAGCGCGCTGCTGCGCCGAAATGCCGCCGCCGTGGTAGAACGAGGGGTTGAACCCGGTTTTTTCGGCGCACGCGGGACACGAGGTGTCCTTATGATCGGCGGGAAGCTCCTGGCGGCGCTCGCACATCGTGCGCCCCTTGCTCATGAGGTCATACGCACCCACGCAGAAGCGCTCAGGATGCTTAACGATAGTGAACGTTTTTCCTTCAGGGGAAAGCATCGTGCGCTTCCCCGCATCGAGATCGTCGACGGCAAGGTACGGGCCGTCGAATCCGACGCCGAGCAGCGAGAGTATCTGGGTTCCCACGGTTGTTCCTTCCTGCGGCGCGCGGAGCGCGCACGAATCTTTTCATGCTTTAAGTAATATGCGGTTTACTTTTTCAGTGCATATGATACCTGAGAACATACGATACGTACGGAAGAAATGCCCCGCTCAACAGAATACGTACGAATAAGACGCTCGATCCGCACCGGACGACACCGCGCAAGCGAGCATCCGAAACGCGGATTGCGCTCCGAACGCACGTTATTCGAACCGATCGACGAAATGGTAGATGACGGCTGCCGAGGTGGGCGTACAGAGTTCGCCTTCGAGCAACTCACTGCATACGGGAATGCCGCGCGCGATGATGGCGGCGGTTGCAGGTGCCGGAATGTCGAGCACGCCGTGCGCGCACTGCACCGTGCCGCTGCCGGTCTGTACGCACGTTGCGGTGATCTCATCGGGATCGAGTGCTTCGACAGCGAGGCAGATGCCGAGCACGTTTTCAATCGCCTCGCCGTTACCGACTTCGTGGAAGTGCGTTTCCTCGACAGCGCACCCGTGCGCCGCAGCTTCGGCTTCGGCAAGGATGCGGTAGATCGCATGCATGTCTTGCTTAACGTGATCGCTTACCATAAGGCCGTCGATCGTCGCATCGACTGCGCCGAGATCGTGGTGATGCATCAGAGGAACGCCTGCCCGTCGGGTACGTTCGGCGAGTACCGACCGATGCTCTTCGGAAAGGCGGGCAAGCAGATCATCGAGGATAGCCTGCCTTGTGGCCGTGCGGGTCAGGTCGAAATGCAACGTGTTCATCTATCGTCTCGCTTTCACGTGGTTGATCATATGGGCCTGGTACCCGGCACCGAATCCGTTGTCGATGTTGACAACGGAAATGCCGCTCGCACATGAGTTCAGCATAGCCAGCAGCGCTGCCACTCCCCCGAAGCTCGCACCGTATCCGACACTCGTAGGCACAGCGATGACCGGACACGACGCCATGCCGCCGATCACGCTCGCAAGCGCACCCTCCATACCCGCCACCGCGACGATCACGCTTGCGTCGGCGACATCGTCGGCATGCGCGAGCAGGCGATGGATGCCCGCCACGCCTACATCGTACAGGCGCTTTACAGTATTCCCGAGCATCTCGGCTGTGATGGCCGCCTCTTCGGCAACCGGCAGGTCGCTCGTTCCCGCAGCAGCAACGACGATCACTCCGATGCCATCAGGTTCGGGCATGGCACCGACGATGCCGATACGGGCTGCGGCGCGATACTCGAGCGAAGGACCTGTGTCATCCTGTGTCGAATAGAGGAAGTCGGCCACGGCGATCGCCTTCTCTTCATCGAGCCGAGTGATGAGAATGCGTTTTTGCCCCGCCTCGAGCATGGCACCGCAGATGCCTGCTATCTGCTCGGCGGTTTTCCCCTCGCCGTAGATCACCTCCGAAACGCCTTGGCGGATGCCGCGGTGGTTGTCGACCGTCGCATAGCCGAGCTCGGTCACAGGTGCAACCTTAAGCTCATGCACCGCCTCGTCAGGAGAAACCTCACCCGAGGCAACCCGTGAAAGCAGCTGTTCCAAATCGCGTTGCTCCATGCTCAGCACGACCTTTCCCGTTGATTTGCGATGCCGCCTTCGCTCGATCCAGGCTCGCCGCCTGCACAAGCGCGCTTGGCGTTTGCCGTGTTTCCGCTCGATCCGAACTCGCCGGATGCAGAAGCGCTTTGACCATCCGCAGCATCGACGCTCAATCCGAGCGCGCAGGCGACACGGTCGATCTCTTCGCGGGTGATTCGGGTTCCTTCGGGGACCTTGGTGGCAAAGCAGGAGAAATTCGGCTTGTCAGCCGTCGAAAGGCCAATGGCCCGCGAGCGCTCGCGGATGTCGTCCTTCGTGAGGCCCGCCTCGCGCAAAGGCGATCGCACACCCAGCTCGTCAAGCGCCCGGAACCCCGGGCGACGCGCCGGATCGTCGCTCGCGTTCGTGCCATCGACGAGCACCGTCCTGCCGTCGCGGGCCATATAATCGAAAATCGTTCCGAAAAGGTAGCGCTTGCACAGGTAGCATCGATCCCACGGATTCGCGCAGATTTCGTCGCGGCTGAACACGTCTGCCTCGATGAGCTCGAAATCGGCACCGGTCTCTTCAACGACGCGACGCGCGTCTTCGACCTCGAACGCAGCCTGAAACGCAGACTTGACCATGTACGCTTTCACATCGGCACCGGCTCGCATCATCTCCGCAAGCAGATACGACGAATCGCAGCCGCCCGAAAAGGCAAGCCCGTAGCGTTCGTTTGGATCGAAGGCAAAGGGGGCTTCACCCGAACAGCCCGATCGGCCTTCGCCCGAAAGACCTCCGTTTACGTGCATCATATCGTTGCTCATGCGGAAGCCTTTTCGAACAAGTCGACCGCCGTATGCATTTTCTCGACGATGCTCACGCCGAACGGGCAGTTGCTCTCGCAAGCCCCGCACTCGATGCATTCGCTTGCCGTATGGTCGAGCAGCGCATAATGATCGCGCAGCGTATCGGGAACCACTTCTTGCGGAAGCGCCAGATCGACAAACTTGTTGACCTGGGCGATGTCGATGCCGCTCGTGCACGGCGCGCAGTGTCCGCAGTACATGCAGCTTCCCTCGATGGAAGTGCGAGGGCCGCCTGCGATGATTGCGCTGTAATCGCGCTCTGCATCGGTCGCCTTTGCGTACGTGAGCGCCGCATCCATCTCCTCAAGCGTTGACAGCCCGACGGGAACCGACGCAACAGCGGGGCGCGTGAGGCAGTAATGGATGCACTGCACCGGCGTCATTGCTTGACCGAACGGCGAACGTTCGCCGTCGAGCAGCATGCCCGCACCGAGCGCCTTCATCACGGTGAGCGCCACTCCTTCGGTTTCGCACCGGCGGTAAAGTTCCTCGCGCTGGGGATCGATGCCGGTGAGGTCGCGATCGTAGGTACCTTCGGCGAAAAACGAGTTCACGTCCTCGGTGGCGGGCAGCATGTCGTAGGCGGGGTTTATACTGAAAAGCATCACATCGATGAGTCCTGTGCCGACCGCGCGTAGCGCCATTTCGGTGTTATGCGTGGACATGCCGATGCAGCCGATGATCCCGCTCTCTTTCAGCTCCTGTGCGTAAGCGAGCACAGGCCCGCCGAACACCGCATCGAAATCAGCCGGCTCGTCGACGTAGTGGATCATGCCGATATCCACAAATCCGAGTTGCATGCGAGAAAGAAAATCCTCGAACGAAGAGCGGCATACCTCGATATCGCGCGTCCGGTAGTACTGGCCGTCTTTCCACGCCGAACCGATATGGCCCTCGACGACGAAACTCTCCCGCGGATAGCGCACAAGTGCTCTGCCCACGTTCGTGCGTACATCAGGATTGGAATTGTAGATGTCGATGAAGTTCGCGCCACCCGCGATTGCACGGTCGATCAACGCTTCGCAGGCATCGTAGGGCTTGTTCTCGAAACCCTCTCCGCCGATGCCGACTACGCCTACCTCGATGCCGGTCCGTCCTAAAACTCGTTTTTCCATGGATGCTCGTCTTTCGCTGTGCGTCGTTTGCGTTCATTGTATCGCGCTGTGTACCCGCTTCGAAGATGCCGCTAAGAAACCTGCGCGTATTCCTTGTCGATCTTGGTTCCCTGGGGGAATATCTCGGTGCATTGGCTCATCGCACGCTCCTCTTGGTTTTTGCATGGGTGCGCCCGCCCGATTGCAGATGCGCTGGACATCGGGCAGGTTCTCGCGTGCACCCATTGAACTCCCTGGAGTACGCTCCAAGTCAAGGGGCCTTCACAAAATGACGAAAACTGCGGTGAGGAACGGGGTTCGTCGAACCCGCAATGCGCCTTACGCAAAACCGCGAGTATCTGAAGAAAACATCCCTCGACCGGCATACTGAACGGAACACGAAACGGCCGTCAGGCGGAACGGCGAGCACTGCGCCTCGCCCGCCGCACGAACGGTTCGATGCTCACGATGGCGATACCCGCCCACACCAGCGCGAAGCATACCGCATGGGCAAACGTGAAGGCTTCGCCGAACAAAAACACCGCCGAGATGAGCGCAAGCGTAGGGCCGATGTACTGCATGAACCCGAGGATGGTCATCGACACACGATTCGCCGCCGCTGAAAAGAGCAGAAGAGGGATGGCCGTAAGAACGCCCGCTCCAACGAGCAGGGCTGCAAGCAGGGTTTGATCGGTCACGGCCATCGGCGAGGGCATGGGAGGCGTGAACTGCCACAACGCGGGAAAAGCGAAACCGATCGCAAGGATCGCAATGCCGATTACGCCTGTAAGCAGCGATTCGAACGCCATACCGGGAAGCGCTTCGTAGCCGCCGCGCTTCTTCACCGTGCCGTACACGGCAAACGAAATCGCAAGTGCGAACGAAATCCAAATAGCGCCGCCGTGCGCTACGATGAAGAACACCACGCCCGCCGCTGCGAGCGCCGTGGCGATCTTCTGTCCGGTCGTCAGCCGCTCCTTGAATACGACGATGCCGCAGAATATGTTCGCGAGGGGACACAGATAATAGCCGATGCTCGTCTCGAGCACATGGCCGCTGTTGACCGCCCATACGTAAATGCCCCAGTTGAGCGAAACGATGATGCCCGAAGAAAGAAACGTCTTGACCGCCCGCGGATCTCGCGCAAGGTACAAGAACCGAACGCGTTTCACCAGCACACACAGCGCGAGGATGAACACCGCCGCCCACACCATGCGCCACGCGAGCACCTGAAACGCAGGGATGCCCGAAAGGAGCTTCCAGTAGATGGGCATAAGACCCCAGATGATATGGCAGAACAGAGCTTCGAGAAAGCCCGTCCTATCTGTTTTCTGCTGCTCTTGCTCCACGCCGCCCATCCGTCTTCCGCAGATCGTTAAAGCCCATAGCATACCGCTTTTTGTCCTTGCGCACACGTGGTTTGAGCGGCCCTTGCGCCGAAGGCAGGAAAGGGCGGGCGATGCGATGCGCACTGCGGCGAGAACCCGCAGATCATGCTCCGATTTCGTTCAACGCACGGCGGCTCCCTGCGAATCTTAATGAAATCTTTAACGTACCTTGACACTTTTCGAAGATCTATCTCGCAGTATGGTACAAGCAGACAGCATCGCACAAGAAATAGGAGCTCTTCATGGAAGCCGGCATGACCACGCCATCCCGTACCGCACATTCAACCGTCGAGGGAATCCTGCCCTTATTCTGGCTTTTCGTGATCGGCTCGGTTGCTGGCCTTGCAATCGAAACCGTATACCACGCGATCGCGTTTGGCGGATACGAGGATCGGGCGGGGCTGGTCTGTGGGCCGTTTTCCCCTATCTACGGCACTGGCGCGGTCATGCTCACCATTGTGGCGAACTGCCTCACCCATGCGAACTCCCTCGCTGTGTTCGGCATGTCCGCCCTTGTAGGCTCAGCAGTCGAGTTCGCAACGAGCTGGCTTATGGAGGTGCTCTTCGGCGCTATCGCTTGGGATTACAGCGGCACCTTCGGCAATATCGATGGACGAGTAAATCTGGCATTTGCGCTCATGTGGGGCACACTCGGCCTTGCGTGGACGCGCATCGTCATGCCGCTTATGAGTCGCACGTCGCAACGCATCGACTGGCGCAGCACGGCGGTTCGAGCCCTGAGCATTGCGAGCGCGGTGTTCATGGTGCTCAACATCGCTCTCACGGTGCAGGCTTTGGCGCGCGAAAGCGCCCGCATGGATCACGTGCCCCCCGCAACGCCGATCGACCATTTTCTCGACCAGCAGTTCCCCTCAACCTGGATGCAGAATAGGTTCGAGAACATGAGCATATACGGCTCGACGCTGCGCGAACGCATGTGACGTAGCTTTACAGGGAGGAAGCCTATTTTCGCCAAACAGCACAGGTTGGGTTGGCGATCGCGCATCGGGCGACTTCGCCTGCAAGCAAACCGTTCGCCTTGTCGACCTCGAACACCACGACTTCGCAGCTGCGCTCGTTGGCGACGGCAAGTAAGGTGCCATCGGGCGAAAGCTCCATATGACGGGGCCACGAGCCTCCCGAAGATACCTCCGAGAGCTTGACGAGTGCGCCTGATTTGTCAACCGAGAACACGACGATTTGGTTGGGACCGCGCACCGATGCATACAGGTAGCGGCCATCAGGCGAGAACAGAACATGGGCCGCAAGCGCCTCTCCCCCGAATTCGTCAGAAACGAGTCGATAGGAATCGAGCTGCTCCCAGCTCGAAAGGCTCGCGCCATGGCGCCGGTACATGATGAGGTGATTGCCGAGTTCGGTGATGAGCGCCGTAAAGGGAAGCGTGGGGTGATGGGCAACCATCCGGGGGCCTTCCCCGGCAGAAACGTGCAGCACTTCCGCACAAGCAGCTGGCTCGAGCCCGTGTTCGCCGACGGCATAGGACATGAGCGCGTCGGTGCCGAGGTTGACCGAGATCAATGCGGGGGCGTCGGGGGCGAATCCGACCATGTGCACATGGGGGCCTTCCTGCCGCTCGGAGTTGGGACCATGGCCGCTTTGCTGAACCGAATCCATACCGCTTCCGAACAGGCCGTCGGAAAGGATATGGCATCCCACGATCGATCCGCTCTCGTAATTCGCTCCGTACACGTACGGCATGCGCGGATCGAGCGCGATCTGACAGGTTCCCGCGCCGTGCGTGCGATACGTGTCGCGCAGAACAATCGGCCCGTCGCCCTGCGTGGCGAACATCGATACCTGCGCGCATTCCGATTGCTCGTTAGCCGCATAGAGAACGTCGCCGGCCGATACCAGATACGAAGGATTCGCCGTTTCTGCATTCGCTTGCACGATCGAACACGAACGACGGGCTTTGTCGAGCGCGAGCAAGTAGATTCCGCACTCGCCTTCGCTCGGGGGGTACGAACCAACATAGAGCCGGTACTCGTTTTGCTCGCCCATAAGATCGCTTTGCCTTTCTGTCTACGGTACGCTACGCAGTTCGATCTGCGGATACTCTAAATTCACGTAGCAAGCATACGCGCGCCCGTTCAGAGCGGCCCAAATGGAAGGGAAACCTTTGCCATGCGGTCAAACAATGGTTATCTATCATAGGTAAACGCCCATGTGCGGGCGATTTGGCCAATGAGCAAATGCGCATCGTAAAACCGCTCAACAGATAGCGCTACGGCGAAGCTTTCCCGTCGTTCATTCTTTTGTTATACTCAAGATATAACAATCGCGCTTGGGACCCGAGCCTGTGCGCGAGGCATCGGGTCATCGATACAGGAAGGCTTCCATGGGAACGCTTGCCGCGATCGGCAACATACTCATCTGCTTTGGAATTCCGCTGGGGGCTCTTGCGTACTATCTCGCGCGCGACAAGCGCTGCGCGATCGCTTTCGGCCTTGGCGTGATCGGTTTTCTCGTATCCCAGGTGCTTATTCGCCTGCCCTTGCTTTCGATGCTCGGCCAAACTGCATGGTTTACCGTCTTCGCCGCAACCCAACCGCTCGTATACGCGCTCGCCCTTGCGGCGTCGGCGGGCTTGTTTGAGGAAACGGCCCGTTTTCTGTTGCTGCGCACTCAACGCAAGGCACCGTTCGATTTGAAGATCCCTCTCGCATACGGTCTGGGCCACGGCGGGCTCGAAGCTGCGCTCATCGGACTCAACAGCGTTGCGCTGCTGGCGCTTCCCGACCAACTCGCGATGGCCGGTCCCGCCATCATCCTTGCCGGTATCGAGCGCATCGGTGCCATCATGGTACAAGTCGCACTTTCTGTTATCGTTTACGTTGCCGTAAAACGTCGCTCTGTCGTACCGTTTTTGGCTGCGCTGTTTTTCCATACGCTCGTTGACCTCGGTGCACTGTCCGCTTCGATGCCAAGTGTATCTCCCTGGGCATTCGAAGCGGTATTTCTGCTCGTAGCGATACTGTTTCTGCTGGTTACTGTTCGATGGGCACAATCAAGGAGGACTGATGTATGAAAAAGCGTTTAGGAGTACTGGTAACGATGGCGGCTTTGGCGTGCGCCCTTTGCCTGATAGGTTGCTCATCGAGTGGATCAGGCTCGGATGTGCAGGAGGGCTTACCTGACTGGGCGAACGAAACCCAGCTCACTGAGCAAACGCGCGAGCTGATAGACCTGTACACCGCGCGCGACTTCGATGCCGTCGCAGAGAAATGCGAGCCCCTTGGGCTTTCAGCCGAAGATTTCGCTCAAAACGGCGATCCGATCCTCGATCAACTCGGTGCGTTCAAAGATTTCGGCGATGTGGCGTATCTCAACGGCAAAGCCAAAGACGGAACCCCCTACGCCACCGTCGTGCAAATCGCTAACTACGAGAACGGGCCAGCGCAATACACGATCAGCTTCAACGAAGATGATTCGATTTCAGGGTTCTACATCAAGTAAGCTTCTACACGATAAACGGCGATCGAGAACCACGTACCCTGTTCTAGCCGCTACACTGTTTCCGCACCATCGCCGTACCGTCTGCGATTCGTGGATTTTCCTGCGGAATCGCGCTTGCGGATAGGGCGCTGTTTCGCTATACTTCTTGTTCGCGCTTCACGTGTGAAGCGGTGCGCCAACGTGGCTCAGCTGGTAGAGCAACGCACTCGTAATGCGTAGGTCAGCGGTTCGAATCCGCTCGTTGGCTCCAGAAAATGTGCAGGTCAGACGGTGTTTTTCGTCTGGCCTTTTTTCTTTTCAGCGGCTTTTCGACGCCGGGTAAAATCCCGGGTAAAAAGCAGCTTTTTGGGCGAATCCACAGTAAGCACACATTTCGGGCCCATTATAAGCGATGGATCATGCAAGTCGGAACGGTATGGACTTCGAACGCCAAACGGCGAGTCTCGGTTAGTTCGAGCACGCTTTGATGGAGAAACGGGGCTACTGGATCCTGGAAAATGGAGGGGCTTTATGAACGAAGATTCCGTAAAGACCATGGTACGAGACTATCTGGAAGACACCGACAAGTACGCTTTCATGATCGAAGGCGCCTGGGGCAGCGGAAAGACTCACTTCGTCGAACATGGCTTGAGAGATGCGGCCGAAGGCTACAGGATTGTCAGGGTCTCTTTGTTTGGAACTAGCTCAGCGAGCGACCTATACGACAGGCTTTATCTAGGCATCATTAACGAGTACGCCAGTGGAGGCGAAGGTGAAGGTCGCAAAGCGATTGTGGCCGAGTTTGCTCGCGATGCAGGTTTGTCTTTTTTGGGAGGAGTAGCAAAAAAAGCCAAGAAGGAATTGGGCATAAGCTATGAAATAGGAACAAAGGCATTGGCGGAGTTTCTACTCGGGTCGTCGATGCTGCTCGTCTTCGACGATCTAGAGAGATGTCTGATTTCCGAACGGGAATTGTTCGGCATCGTGGATTCGTTGGTGAATGGAAAATCCCGAAAAGTTATTCTCGTATCCAATGAGGCTCACAGGGAGTCGGATCAAGATGACGCGAATAGCCACAAAGCCCTGATGGAGAAGTTGGTCTGGAGAAGATGCACGTATGAGCCCCCTATGGAGGAGATCGTTGGCAACATGATCGGCGCGGAGCTCAGCTCGATTGACCCAAGCGCAGAGAAGGTTTTTTTGAAAGCTCTTGCAAATGCGAAATGCACCAATATACGCACTGTAAAACGTCTTCGTCGATTAATGGGTGATTTGGGGAAAACCGACTTTTTCATGAATCCCGCCGACCGGAGCATTCGCATGTCAGTGTTTCAAGATGTATGCTCGTTCTCGATACGCGCAGCGGAGGGATACTTCCCTCAGCCTTCTGACGTTACGCCCGCGGATCCTGCCGACATAGTGTCCTCGATGGAGTCCGCTCATCGAGCAGACTCCTATCGTAGGTACGAGTCCCTCGCTTTCATTCGAGCACATTTCGAGTGGCATCAGAAGTTGGACGGTAACCAGATGGAAAGCTGCCTGGGTTCATATCGGGAAGCATACTACCCGGAAAGCGAAAAGGTTCGCGATGCCGTCGAATGGATGGACCGATGGAAGAGCCTTATGTTTAGGAACGATGACGTCCCTGCAATGATTGCATGCTTTAAGAAGGCGATTAACCCTCAAGATGGATCTCTCGGACTTCCGTTTGAGAGATACGGTGAGTTGCTCAGAATAGTCAAAAGCATCGGCGAGGCGTTCCCCGACATCCACGATGGAAGCCTGAAAGACTTCACGCAATACATGAAGGAAGCCATAAGAAGAAATCCTGACAAGGCCATGGCATCGGTATGCAGCAATCCCTTTGATTGGCAGGACAGAAGATTCGCGTCACCTCCCATTCCAGGCTTGGAGCCTTTGGAGGAGATAGACGAGCTTCGAGACTTCGCAATGAAATTATCTTTGGAGGACACGGTTGACTCCCTTAACCGATCTCTGAGAGACGATCCAGATAGCTTTACGATGCAATACTATTCTGTTCTTGAAAAAGAGCGCATTGACATAGAAAGGATGGCGATTGTCCTAGCTGGAGTGGAGGAAGCCGCGCTCGCATCAGCCATGCCTTCAATGAGACCGGAAAGCTTACGCAAACTGCATGAGGTGTTTAACGCGAATGGAATGGCGGGCGCCTTTGCCTCAAGAACCCTTTCAGAAGGCAGCTGTAAAAGACTCTCTCGCTGGGCCAAAAAACTAGCAGAATTAACGAAAATAGAATCATCGGAAGAATACGCTGTCCGCAAGTATCTTGGATATCTAAAAAACGATCTCTACGACCTTGCTGAAAGCATGCATTCTGGCACCGATTGATAAAGCTGCATAGAGCAGAGACTTGTCACGCTGCGTCCTCTAAAGATGCTCACGATTCGTTAGCGTGCGACAACGTACTCGATCTATCGTCGGCAGCTCTTGCCTATAATGTCTTTTCAATCGCTGCTGACTGGATGGACGATGGCGATTTCAATGCGTCACGTCCTTATTGTGCCGCCGGTCGGCGCAGTCTTTGAGGTACTCGAGAAGGCCGCTCTCGAGGATGAACTTCCGCCTGTGCACGTTGATGGCGTGCCCCGACTCGTCGATGAGCTTCGACGCGATCGGCCTGCAGAGCCCCGTCATCTCCGAGACGTCCTCGATGGTCAGCAACCTGTCGTTCAGTATTCGCTTCATGATGTCTTTCCCTTCTTCCGGAGTCGGCCCTCGCAGGCCCTCACCTCAAGCCCCTCTCGAGGGCTTTCCTGTCCTCCTGGCCCTCCGACCAGCGGGCGTCCATCCCCGGACTGCGCCTGACGGTCCCTCCGCATAACTCCTGGTCGTGCTGGCTTCTGAGATAGCGCTCGAAAATCGACGCCACCCCGAAGAGCAGGTCCGGCCGCTCGGCCTCCTGGGGCCCGGCCGGGCCTCGCAGGGCGGCGAAGGGGTCCTCCCTTGCCCGAGCATGCACCCTCTCCGCCACTGCTGCCAACGTCTGCCTCTCGCCCGAAGCGCGCACGGCGTGCTGGGCTTCCAAGTCGTGGATACCCTTGGAGCAGCAGATGGCCGCCGCGCGCTCGTCGATGCGGCGCTGCATGGCCGGCGCGGCGACGATGCGCGCGGCGGCCTCCTCGCAGCTCCTCTTGACGTCGGCGGGGGCGTCGCGGAAGCCGGCCGCGCTCGAGCACGCGAGCGCGAAGGCGGCCCTGGCCGACTCCACGAGCTCCCGGCACCCCGAGCGCGACAGTCCCGTTCGCGCGGCGAGATCGCGCTCGGCCCGGAAGGACAGCTCGGCAGGCGACATCAGCCGCCTGTCCTGCTCCTCTCGCAGCGACTCCCGCGCGGCGAGCGTCTCCCGGGCGCGCCTGGCCTCGACCTTCCAGCCAGCCCCCTCCTCGGGCAGCTCCCTCGCCCTCCGCTCGATCCGGGACCGCTCCAAGGAGAGCTCTTCCGAGCGTCGGCGGAGCTGCTCCTCTACCTCGAGCCGGTTCGAGTAGTCGACGACGCCGAAGTTGCCCTTGGCGGCATCCCGGAGCATGATCGAGACGGCCCGATCCCTCATAGCGGCCATGTTCGAGTCGATGTAGCGCACCCGCTCGCGATCCCAGGCCCGCCTGACCTCGCCCCTGTCGGAGAAGCGGGCCGTGCCGTCGACGAACGCCTTGTCGGAATACCCTTTGATGTTCGCCGACACCTCCCAGGTCTGTCTGTACCGCTCCCGCAAATCGGACATCCCCGGGGAGTTCCTGGCGAGGAAGGAGTGGATGTCCTTGGCGATGGCCACGGCCCGGCGGTTGCGCGACAGCGCTCCGGAGCCGCCCTCGAGCGCCGACGCGAGCCTCCGTCGCATCACATCGAGTTCGGCGCGCTTCCCATCGTCCAAATCGTCCCGCATGAGGCGCGCAGGCTCGAGCTCGAGCCTTCGGGACTGGGCCTCGACGCGGGCCCACCTGGCGGCGTCGAGGCGCGCGCCGACGAGGACCTGCACCTTGAGGTTGATGGCGTCGCGCAAAAGGGCCTGCATCTCGTTGCGCGGCTCCATGGCCCGCCTCATCGCGTAGGCCCGCACGATGGAGCCGCCCTCGAACGTGGCCTTCCGACCGACCGTCGTGCCGAACTTGAAGTCGCCGGCCGCCGACCACGTGAACACGTGGACATGGACGGACTGCCGCGCGTCGGTGTGGTAGGCGGCGGCCCACCGCACGTCCTCGCGCCGCTCGACGACGCCCCAGCGCATCACGTTGTCGGTCCACGTCGCGCGCATCATCCGCTCGAAGTCGCGCTTTGTGGCGATGCCGAGCGCACCGGCCTCCGACCGCTTCACGGCCACGAGCGACTCGAGTATGTAGGAGCCCGACGCGGCGGCCGAGCCGACCACCGCCTCCTTCGAGAGGGGGCCGTGCTGGCCCCAGAGCGAGGCGTCGGCCATGAGCCCGTCGCCCTTGCCGGCCCAGCGGCCCTCCCTCGTCGCGTAGTCGACGCGGTCGCCGAGCTCCCTCTCGCACCAAAGCCGTCTCGCCAGCCGCATGTCGTCCTCCGTCGGCGCCCGGTCGATGCCTCCCTTGCCCTCCCATTGCGCCTGCCTCAGGTAGTACTCGAAGGGCCGGCAATGCCCGGCTCCGAGAGGGTCGTGCCGGATAACGACCGCCGACGCCTTCACGTCCTCCCACCACGCCATGCTACCCCTCCGTCCAATCCGTATCCCCCGCCCCGGCCACATGGCCCTCGAGGTCGTCGAGCCTGTCCATGAGCGACACGTACAGCAGGTCGATGCGCTCGGAGACGAACGACTCGATCTCGTGCTCGGCTCTGGCCGACACGGCCTCCGCCACGTCGTGCACGAGGTCTGCGAACACCGACGCGTACCGGCCCTCCTGCGCGAAGGCCAGCCCTATCTCGAGCAGCCTCCTGCAGGCCTCCGACGGGCTGGCCCCGTCCTCGAGGGAGCGGGCGTACCCCTCCACCTCGGCCTTGAGGGAGGCCGGCACCCGCACCGAAATAACCTCGAGCTTCATCTTCCGCCCAGCCTCTCCGCCATGTTGCCCACCATCTCGTCCCATTGCTCCTCCGTGCAGCCGAACGCCGACACGGGGTCGACCCCGGCCCTGCCTATGCTCGCCGCCATCGCCCGCCAGAAGTCAGGCTGCGAGTCGCGCTGCATGAGGCCGCCCGCCCCCCAGAACCAGGCGAGCAGCGCGTTGGTGCCCGTCCCGGCGAGCACGCCGACCGCCTCGTCCGGCCACCCCACGCCGTCGCCGCGCCCCTCGCGGAGCATCGCGGCCAGCACGGGCAGCGCGTAGCAGAGCAGGGCGAGCGACGCGCACGAGGCCTGGACCGACTTGCCGATGTTCTTGCGCTCCACGCCGATCATCGACTGGGCCCTCTCCAGGCTCGCGCACGCGCGCTCCGCCGACTCCTCGAGCCTGCGCGCCATGCCGGCGGCGCGCTCGTCGACCGCGTCCATGAGCTCCGACGCGCTCAGGGGCGCCTCCAGCCCCCGCCTTACTGCGGCCTGGAGCTCGGCCGACGGCTTCGAGCCGCGCTCGGCCGCGCGCCGCAGAAGAAGCTCCTCGACGTCGTCCGGAAGCTTCACGCAATGCTGGCGCGCCATCGCCGGACACCTCTTTCCACCTGCGTAGGATATCCCGGCGAGCCTGCGAGGCTATCCGGGCCGGGCCGCCGTATACGGCCCCCGGAGCCGGCGCGCATGCGCCGGCAGCGCCCTTCTCCAGGGCTTTTCGGCACGCCGAAAATGCTCGCCGTCGCGCAGGCGACTACGGGCCTATCCTGTAACCGGGGCAAGGCCCCCTCGAGGGCCCCCGCGGCGGGCGTCTCCAAGCGTGCGCGCTCCATCCCTTCCCTCCCTAGAACGTGGATCCGAGCCTGCGGACGAGCGAGCGGACGGCGGCCGTGTACTCCGGCCTGCAGGCGACGCCGGCGTCCTTGATGTCGACGGCCCGCCCGAGGGCCCGCTCGGCCTTGGCGAGCTCCGCGCAGAGATCCTCCGCGCTGTAGCCGCGCACGTCCCTGATCGCCCGGCGGACGGCGGCTGCCGACATCCCGGGGTCGAGCTCGAGCGCGTCGAGGAGCGCCGCCTGCCCCTGCGCGTCGAGCTCGGCCGCCGCGCTAGCCACCGAGGCGGGAAGGCCCATGGAGTCCAGGACCTGCCCGAGCGGCACGCTGAGCCCTTGGGAGCGCCTTCCCGCGGCGTCGGATGCCGCCTTGATGGATCGCTTCACCTCCGTCGGGGAGATCGACCGGCCGGTCTGGCGCTGCACGATCTCGGCCACCGCCTCCACCGTGGTGGTGCCGCGGTACGCGTCCGGATCGGCCGCCCGCGCCGCCGCCACCTCCTCCTTGAGCACCAGCAGACGCCTTCCGCGCTCCTCGGCCGTCTCCCCCGGGCGGAACATGTTGGTGACGGCGACGAGGGCGCGCGCCTTGGCGTCGCTGCAGCGCACGTCCACGTTCACGGGGATCGACCGGTACTGGGACTTGCCCTGGGAGGCGAGCAGCTTGTACGCCTCCTTGCGGTGGCGTCCGGATATCGCCTCGTAGCGGCCGCCCTGCTTGGGGCGCACGAGCGGCAGCTGCCCGAGCCCGTCGGCCTCGATGGAGCCGGCCAGCCACTCGACGTTGCCGCGGTCGAGCGGCTCCATCGCCGGATGGTCGTCTATCAGGTCGACGTCCACGACGCGCACTTCGTAGGCGCCGGGGTCCGCCGCCGCGCGCAGGCTCGCGAGCCTGCCCGAGGAGGCCTTGTTCACGGGTCCTCCGACCGTCATCGCGCCACCTCCCCTTCGATCTCCCTCGCGAGGCTGAGGTAGTCGACGGCGACGTTGTTGGCGGCCCACGCCTCGCCGACGCCCATCTTGCGGTTCGCCGCCTCGTCCGCCTTGACCGAGTCGCGGATGTACGTCTCGAGCATCATGTCTCCGAGCGCCTCCCTGAGGTTTGCCAGCCCCTCGGTGTCGTTGGTGGTGCGCTCGCGGACGGCGATGGCGAGGACCTTTATGGGGCACGGCTCCATGTCCATGTCCTCGCGCTCCTCCCTGACCGACATGATGGCCTTGATGAGCCTCTCCTCGTGATCGCCCCCGAACATCGTCGGCGCGATCACGAGGTCCGCCGCGACGCACGCGTTGCGCACCTCGTTGTCGATCTGCGACGGGCAGTCGATCAGGACGTAGTCGGGCCGGTTCGACATCTTCGAGAGGGCTATGGCGAGCCTGGCGTGGTTGGGAAGCTTCTCGTTGCTGCAGTGCCTGGCGAACGCCTCGGACGAAGGGACGATGCCCACCCCTCCCAGCCCGTGGGAAAGGCCGCCTCCTCCATCTCCAGCCTGCGCCCGCACTCGCCGGGGACGAGCACGTTCGCGATGCCGCGGTTCTGCACGAGCGAGGCGTCCGCGACGGTCTCGCCCGTGTCGGGATCGTGCTCGAACCAGTGCGACAGGCTCGCCTGCTTGTCGAGGTCGACGAGCAGGACGCTCCGACCGAGCTCGCACCCGAGCGCGTAGGCCGTGTTGTAGGCGGTCGTGGTCTTGCCCGACCCTCCCTTGTTGTTCCATATGGCTATGGTCTTCATTTCCGTTCCTTTCAGGGGCGCTTGGACAAGCACCCCGCCTTGTCTCTCATCCATCGCTCGTAGGCGAGCTTCTCGTGGGACTTGACGAACGCGTCCCACTCCCTCTGGGCCCCCTCGCGCTCCTCGCGCGTGCCGGTGTCGTTCGCCACGTCGAGCGCGCGCTTGCGCGAGATGTACCCCGGCTGGTCTTTAAGGTACGTGCCGAGGAGCCTGGCCGAGGGCATCTTCTCCGGAAGGAAGAAGGCGACGCCGCCGGCGTTGGCCGGATCGAGCATCTTGGCGATGTTGGGGTAGAACTCCGGAAGCCTCCCCGACGCGCGCAGCGCCTCCTGGTACGCGGCGAGCGCCGCCTCGATCACGGGGTAGGTGTAGCCCCTTGCGAGGAGCCTGCGCAGGCTCGCCTTCGCCTTCGCGGTCACCCACTCCGAGTCGTTGCGGTTCACGGCGATCCGCAGAAGCCCGTCGACCATCGCGTCGACCCCGTCCGGGGCCCCCTTTACGGAAGGTCGGACGGATGGGGGTGAAGTACATTCCTTTTGGTTTTGAGAATCGCCTTCGTGCTTGCCTTTGTCGTTCATTACTTTATTTAGGCACGGCTCTCCAAACGCTTCAAAACCGGCGCTTGAGGGCCCCGCGCTCAACTGATCTGACCCGCCGCCTGTCAAGGGCCGGTTTTCGGCGCCTTGAACCACCTGGGGATTCTCCCCTCCCTCGTTTTCCACAATCGCCTCCTGGGAGAGCCCGTAGACGTCGTAGACGTACTCGTAGCGGTTCGAGGAGCCCTTGCCGGGAGGCAGCTTCGTCACGCGCAGGTAGCCCGCGGCCTTGAGCTCGTCCATGCACCCTTTGACGGAATGCCTCCCCTCGCCGGTCATGGCCGAGAGCCCCCGCACCGAGAAGTCCCAATCGGGCGGGCACGACAGCATCATCGCGAGCACCCCCTTGGTCTTCGCGCTCAGCCGCCCGTCGCGCAGCATCGCGTTGTGGATGTGCGTGTAGGGATCCGGGTGGTTAACCCTGAAAACGGCCATTCGGGGCCTCCGAGGCCGCCGTCGGGCGGGCGCCCTTGCGGCAGCGGTCGATGAAGTAGTCGCGGGCGAGCGGGACGCACACGAGCTTGTTGCGCCCGCGCGGGATGTGCGGGATGGGGTTCGGACCTTTCAGGAGCTCGCGCACGTAGTCTTCGGGGAGCCCGAAGTGCTCGGCCGCGAGCTCGGGGCAGAGGAAGAGGGGGACGTTCGAGTCGCACTCCCCGCACCGGGGGCAGCCCCCGTAAACCGCTTCGCACTTTTTAACGGATGCCATGGCCCGTCCTTTCCTCCGTCTGCAGCCAGCGGGGGCGCTCGGCCCCGAGCCTGGCCCTGCCCGTCAGGTCGTCCAGGGACATGCCGAGGATGTCGGCGAGCGCCTTGGACTCCGTCAGGCTCCATTCGCGTATGCCCCGCCTCTTCCACGAGAAGGTGTTGGGCGCCATGCCCATCAGCCCGGCGAACGCCTCCTGGGTGATCGACTCCCTCTTCATGTAGAGCGTGATGGCGTAGTCGATGTTCGGGTAGTACATCCGCATCTCCAAACGCTACGGTTGCCTTAACATTGGTTCCAGATTCTATGCCGTTTCTTAACATTTGATTAGCCTTTCGGTAGGATTCGTAACTTTTGGGAAGTTCTTTTTAATCATCGCTTCTATCGAGCTCGCTTTTGTTAACCTTGCACTCATGATCGTGAGGAGGCAGACATGGAGATCGGCGAGATACTCGAGTCGCTCATGCGGGAGCGGGGCATGACCCAGGCGGAGCTGTCTCGGGCGTCGAGCGTGTCGGAGGCATTGATATCCGACTACCGGCACGGTAAGAAGAAGGCCGTCAGCAAGCCGACGCTGCTCAAGCTGGCCGATGCGCTCGACGTGACCACGGACCGCCTGCTGGGAAGGGACGGCTCGGGAACCGTCTCGTACCTGGACGAGAGGGCCCGCGGGCTCTGCCGCGGCTTCGACCGCCTCAACGAGGAGGGCAAGGAGGCCGTCCTGGAGATGCTCGAATTCCAGCTGGGCAAGAACGCGAGGGGCAGCGCGCGCTCGCCAGAAACGAATGCCGGATGTCGCTAGTTCTCTTTTCCGGCTCTCGGCTGGAGAGTTCGCGAATGCTGGTCGGCTCCCTCCAAGTGTCGGTATCCCCTTGTGCGGGCACAACGCGCGCATGGGCTTCCGGAGGACAACGGCGAACCACGCCCTCGGCGATCAGATGATTCAAGCCGGCGCCTTCCGGGACATCGCGGGCGTCCCCTGCGGCGCCCCAGTTCTCGACTTGAGCCAATAGGGTCACTTTCATAAACCTCACCTCCCCATCATCAACAAAAATGTTGATAATACTATATCAATCTTTTTGTTGATGCGCAAGCATATGCGAAAAAGATGGTCACCGAATCCCCTGATCTCCAAAGCGGCTATCCCGCGCACAATGGAATCGTTGACTGGGGCGCATCCCTCGGATACGATTTACATAACGAAGGGAGCCTTATGAAAGCCGCCGATGCAGTGCGCACGATAGCGCGGGAGTCCGCAAAGAGTCTCGCCGATCTTGCCAGGGACGAGGGTATATCCCCGCAGGCAGTGCATAGAAGACTGGAGGGCGGGTGCACGGTCGCGACGCTGTGCAAGATGCTCGGAGCGCTCGACTACGAGGTAGTGGCCATGCCGAAGGGGTCGGAGGCGCCCGAAGGATCCGTCCGGATCGAAGGCTAGCCGGACCGGGCCCTCCTTCTCAGTCCTTCGCGAACCTCGGGTTGAAGCCCGGGCGCCTGTCGGCGACCAGCGTCTCGCGCTCGACCTCGTAGCGGTAAAGGAGCCTGACCGCGTCCCTCACCACGCCGCTCAGGTCGCAGCGGCCTCCCCGAGCCTCGCAGATGGCCTTGATCCGTTCCAGGTCGTCCGCATAGAACGACACGTTCTTGCCCTGTCGCCTCTCCTCCTCGCTCTTCCTCGGCCGGCCCGTCCGGCCGTGCGAGTCCGTTCCGAAAGAGTCCATAGAGCCCCCTTGCAATCTGCGTGCCGAGTTTCCGTGGCACGGATAATAGCACGAGGCCCATCCCCACGCGCAAGCCCGCCCGCGCGCCCCGGCGCCGCTACGATCATGGCGTCCATTCGAGCAAGCGCTTGGGCAGCGCACCGATGAAAGGGAGCACTATGAGCATGATGAGCGGTGTGGCGCACGGCCGACTCGCCAACGGCGCGTCGGTCAAGGAGTTCGGCAACGGCAGCGGGAAGGGGGTCGTCGAGTTCACGCTCGTCTTGAACGACTCGTGGGTCGACAAGGATTCAGGCGAGAAGCGGGAGAAGACGGGCCTCGTGAACATGCAGACGAAGGCCATGAAGGTCGAGCACTGCGCGAAGCTCGCCGGGCGCATGACCACGGGGCGGACCGTGACGGCGAAGTTCGCCATGCGGCCCAACCCCTACGTCACCGGCGAGGGCAAGACGATCCTGAACCGCCCGAAGATCGAGTGCGACTATCCGGAGGTCGCGTACGACTCCAGGGAGGACAAGCTCTTCCTCATGCGCAAGGCGATCGAGTCCGGCCAGGTGGAGTCCGCCTATGCGGAAGCCGAGCTGGCCTCGGAAGACTTCAGCTTCTGAGCGGTCTCGGCCGGAGGGCGCCCCGGGACGCGCGGATGCGGCCCCGATCCTGGACGAGGGGTTCGTGGACGACGCCCTGGCGGCTTTCGCCGACGAGATCGTGAGGGGCCTGAGGATCGCCGCCGAGGCGATGCCGAGGGACGGACCGGGCAAGGGTCGGTACTTGCCGCCCTAGCCGCGGGCGACCAGCGGCAGGCGGGCTGCGCGCCGAACCGACGCAGCAAGGGCGAGATCCCCGGGATCCCGCCCTTTTTTGCGCCCGTCCGCGCCTCGCAGGCCCGTCGGATCCTCCCCGCATACCCGGCCCCGCCGCGCGGCTTCCGCTCTGAGCGGGAGGAGCGCGGCGGGGCCGGCCGGGCCGGGGCCCGGCCTGCGCGCCCGCCTGCGCGCCTGCGCGTCACGGGCGCGCGGGATCGCCTCCGCCTCCGAGCTCGACGACGGGCAGGGACGGCTCCGCGCCGCCCCAGACCGGGCAGATGGTGAAATCCGCGACGACGGCCTTCTCCAGCACGTCCCGGACGAACCCGTCGTCGCCCTCCCATGCGAGCCGAACCGACTCTTCCGCCGCCAGCTCGTCCTCGGCCTCGACCGATGCGAGCGCTCGCATGACCAGCTCAACCTCGACCAACAGCCTCCCCTCGCCGCAGCCCTGGCCGGGCTGCGCGCCCTCCAGGAGCCCCTCCAGCTCGCGCATCGCCGAGTCCATGAACTCGAGCCGGTCGCTCCAGCTCGAGCCCTCCTCGAAACGCCCGTAGTCGGCGAGTATGCCCCTGATCTTCTCGATCTCGATCGCTTCCATGGTCTCTCCTATCCGCTTCGTTCGGTCGTCTTTCGCCCCGCCAGCCGCACGGCGGGCGGGAGGTGCAGGAGGGGCCGGCCCCTCCTGCCGGGGGTCCCGGGGCGAGCAGCCCCGGCGGGGCCGGCCGCCGAGCGCGGCCGGCCCGCTCGCTACGGCGCGAGCAGTCCCTCGCTCACCGCCTCCGCCTCGAAGGCGCTCCTGCAAAGCGGCGCGTCTTCGAGGCACCATTCGGCGTAAGGGCACAGGGAGCAAGGCTCGAAAAGGCCGAGGCGCGCCATGTCGGACAAGGGCGCGCCGTCATAGCCTCCCATGCCGCCGAACGAGTCCGCCGCCGATGCGAAGCGCGAGACGTGGTTCAGGTTGGAGAATGCAAGCCCCTCGCGCTCGTGCCAATCCCCCACGGTCGCCACGTTGCCCGCCCCGTCCATCAAAAGGAAGCGCGAGCCTTGGGCGACGCCGCCGAGCAGGCCCGCCACCGACTCGTTGCAGACGAACCCGTCGCACAGGGCCTTGAGGGGGTTCAGCACGTTCTTCGCGAACGCCATGCTGTCGGACACGCTCCCGGAGGTGGCGAGTCCGCGGAGCACGCCGTTGTGCATGAACCCCACGTCCGCGCGCGCCTCCGTCCTGCGCATCGCCGCATAGTCCGCTTTGACAGGGAACGGGTGGCAGCAGCCCGGCTTCACCTTGCCATGCGTCGCGATGCGGAAGTGGAAGGCCACGGGCGCCTCGGCGAGCGCGCGCCCCTGGGCCGCCCCGGACAGCGCGCTCGCGAAATCCGCCCAGCGCATGAACCCCTTGAGGATGGACACCTTCCCTCCCTCCGGGAACATGAAGCCCGCCCCGTCGGGGTTGGTCGCCCAGCAGTCGGCGAGCGTGTCCATGGAGGGCATCGCGGCCCCCGCTTTCTTGTAGACGATCACGCACATTTCGAACTCCTTTCGACTATCAGTTCCTTCTCGACCAGGTACGCTTCCAGTTCGGGCGCTCCGCACGGGCAGCTGTCCATGACGGCGTCGCACAGGTCGTACCATGTCATGCGCCCCAGCTGGCTCGGGTTGCGCTCCTTGAGCGCGCAGCACAGCCCGGCCGCGAACTGGAGGGTGGCGAGCAGGGTCTCCGGCTTGAGCGTGCCCCTGAACATCCGCATCTCGATGGTCGCCTCGTTCTGCACGTTGACGTCGAGGTAGCGCGTCCTGCGCGCGTTCTCGCTCGCGAGGCGGGCCTGCGCCAGCCACCCGCCCGAGCACGCCGGAACCTCGCTCCGCCTCGCCCACTGGGCAAGCTGCTCCGGGCGGCGGCGGGAGAAGATGGCGAGGGGTTCGTGGAATCGGCAGAACACCTCTATCATCTTCGACTCGGCCATCACGCGGGCCACCCGGCCCTCTCCGAAGAAGTCCCGGTTCACGTGGACGTGGAGGCCGCAGGTGCGCGCGTCGTGGCTCCGCAGCCCCTCCTGAACCGCCGAAGCGCACACGTGCTCCCACATCGCGCGCCCCTCGTCGCCGAAGAGGACGAGGGGGCTTATGGGATGCGTCACGAGTTCCGCGCCCATGTGCAAGCTGCCGTCGCTCTTGAAATAGAACCAGTCCTCGCCGTAGCGCTCCTGGATGCGCGCGATGGCGGCCCTCGGGTCAGCGCCGTCCATCTCAAGCTCGACGCCCAGCACGAGCGAGCCGTCCCCCTCCCCCTCGGCTCGGCGGAACAGCGGGCGGGGCTTGTAGCCGTAGGGGTGGACGGGGCGCCCCCTTCTAGCCGCGCGGCAATCCCAGCACACCGTGTCCCCGCCGTCGCTCGACGCGTTCTCGACGCGAACCATCGTCCCGCACTCCTCGCATCGCAGGTAGCGCCGCGCGCACGAGGGGCAGACGACGCGGCCCGACTCCACGGTCTCCCCTTCGTCGTCGTGCCATCCTCCGCAGTCGAAGCAGCGGTAGCCCTCGAGCTGCGCGCACTCCCTGCACATGCGCCGGCCGCTCCCTCCTAGCTCGATCATGGTCTCGCGGGGCCGGATGCGCCCGCATTGCGGGCAATCCTCATAGAACTCGTCCAGGCAGTCGGGGCACACGCCCTCCATGCCGGTCGAGCCGGCGGGAAAGCCCTCCCCGCAGTGTCGGCAGAACGAGATCATGCTCGGCGTGTTACCTGGATCGGTCCTTCTTCTCGGCATCTGTCCTCTTCCTCTCTCTCGGGGGCGATGCCTTGATAAATGCCGACGGCCGCGAGCTCCGCGAGCGGCCTTGCCGGGCGGCCCCCCGGCCGTCAAGGGAGGAAAGCGAAGGCGCAGCCCGCAGCTTTCTCGGAAAAGTTCCCGCAGGGCAGTTTTCCGAGAAAGTTCGCGCCCTTGACGGGCGGGAGGACCGTCTGGCAGGCTGGTAAAGGCAAGGTTCGCCCGCCCGCGCGCTCGGCTGAAGGCCCTCCTCGCGCCGACCGCCGGCCGCTGCGCCGTTGCAGGGCGGATCCCCCGGCCGGGACGGCTCCGCCCGCAAGGGGCCCATCATGCGTGCGCGAGGACGACGAGCCCGATAGTCGGCAGGCTGCACCAGGACACGTCGGCGAGGCGCTTGCCGTCGCGCACGAGCCACGACCGGGCCTCCTCGTCCACGCACACGATCGGATGGAGGCGAAGGTGCTCGTAGCGGCCGTCGCCGCACTCGATCAGCGAGCCGACGAGCGCCTCGACGAACGAGGCGCGGTCCTGCTGCTCGAAAGCCGAATCTTGCATGGCTCCTCCCATCGCCCGCTTTCCGCCCTTCCCCCGCGCCCGCCTCCGCGGGGGCCCTTCGCAACCGGCGCGCGGCCGCAGCCTGCGCCAAGGGCGGAAGGGGAACCCGCAGGGCCCGAGTTTCCGGCGCAGCCGGAAAGTTTCCCCGCCTTTGCGCGGGCGAGCACGCGCGCGACCCTGCGCAGGGCCCCGGGAAGCGGGCGCGCGAAAAGGAGGGGGAAGGGGAAGGGGGCCTCGAAGGCGTCGACGGGAGTGGCCCAAGTTGGGCCACTCGATCCACCTGGGGATTCGCGGCGCGTGCCACCTTATGCGGTACCCGGCGGGAACCGGGGACGAGGCGCGCGGGGACGCCAGGCGGAGAGTAGGATCGAGATGGCCCCCATGAGGGGAGCACTTTGACAAGAGCAGAGCATCGGTTGGCAGCGCCCCGAAAACCCCGGGGCCGAGCGCCCCGTCCAGATAGAGAGACGTCGACAGAAAGGAACAGAGATGAGCCCGACGATGACGATGGAGAAGGAGCGGCGATGCGCCGCAAAGGACGGGGATCGGGACGGCTTCCGGATCCCGCCGATCGAGCGCCCCGTCTGCGAGGAGCTCGATTCCCGCGGGCGCGAGGCGGCCGCAAGGTTCTTGGAACGACGCGGCTACGAGGTGGTCGCGAAGAACTGGACGTGCGCGGCGGGCGTTGCCGACATCGTCGCCATGGACGGGGATGATTGCATCGTGTTCGTGGAGGTGAACGTGGGCTGCGGCGCGGAGCAGGGCATGCCGCGAGAAGGAAGCGGCGAGGCCGAGCGCGATCGGAGGGAGAGGGTGGCGGCCCTGTACCTGCAAGATTCCGAGGTCGTCGACGTCCTCATGCGGTTCGACACGGTGTCGATCGACGTCCTCTCCCACGAAAAGGCCGTGATCAGGCACCATATCAACGCCTTCGATTCCTGCCGATGCTGCTGCCCGATGTCAGCGTGACCGGGCAAGGGTCGGTGCTTGCCGGGCGGGCTGCGCGCCCCAGAGCCGACGCAGCGAAAGGGACGAGCCTCCATGGCCGTCCCTTTTTTGCTTTCGGGCGCAACCGTATCCGGAAACGGGTCCGATTCCGCAAACCGCAGCGCCCCTATCTGGCTGAACGCCCCTCGTGCCACGCTCCCGCGAATCGGCACCGTCCCGCGTGCCGCGGCGAGGCGCCGACGGGCCGGTGTTAGCATCTGCTCGTCCGCATCGCGGACCGCACCTTCAAATCGCCATACGACTTGGCGCCCACGGGAATCATCGCGGGCGCCTGCCGGCATCCGCGTTCACATAGACACGCACGCAAGCAGAAAGGAAGAGAGATGGCGTTCAAGATGATGTGGAAGCTGGTGGCGCACTACCGTCGGGAGAACGAGAGGCTGGCAGACTCGAACTGCGACCTGATGCGGCAGCTGGAGGACGCGCAAGCACGCTCGAAGGCGCTGCAGAGGGAGCTGGACGATCTTTCGAGATCGAACGGCAGGCACGACGAGGCCGTGATCCGGCTCAAGAGGGACAGGTCCGCGCTTGCCGAGGAGCTCGAATCCAAGAAGGTCGAGGCGGCGAGGTACAAGTCCCTCTACCAGCTGGCGACGGCCGGGGACGGCCAGGCCGAGGACGTGCCCAAGCTCAAGGAGGAGCTGTCCGAGCTCCGATGCCGCAGAGCCGCCAAGCTCAAGGACGTCGGGGTGGAGTCCCTGGCCAGGCAGGTGTCCGGGGCGGCCCTCTCGGGCAAGGGGCGCACGATCGTCACGCTCGTCGACTCGGCCGGATCCACCGTGCTCGAGCTGTCGGGCAACGTGTTCGGCCCCGAGGGCGGGACGCGCTCGGCGGCGTGCAGCTTCTCGGGGGCGAAAGGCGGCCTGCTCCGCATGGAGCCGGCGGACCAGACGCTCTTCGAAGGCGGCAGGATCCAGAAGGGGAGCCACGAGGCGCTCAAGGCGTACCTTGCCGAGCACGCGGACACGGTCGTCTTCGACGCCGACTACTGGCCGGAGCTTTCGAAGAAGGCAACCGGCGAACAGCGGCCGAAGCGTTTCGCGAACCCCCAAGTCATCGTGGCGTAGGCGAAGGAAAGACCGGGGCAGGGTCCGTACTGCCCGCCCGACCCGAGGGGCAAGACCGGGCATGGGCTGCGCATGCACCGACGCAGCAAGGGGCGAGATCGCGAGATCCGCCCCTTTTTTGCGCGCCGAGAGCGCTCCCCGAAGCCGGAGGCGCCCGACCGTGGTCGATCGGTAAACGGCACAGGGGAAACATACGCCTCCCGCGCCTTCGACGAGCTGCGAAAACAGAGCCACTTCGGAAGGTATGGGTAAGCGTTGGAGATTCCCGGGCGCTTTTCAAGGCGTTTCCGGGGGCTCGGACGCCATCGGAGCTGCCCGGACGCGGTCGGACGCGAAACCCCCTCGAAGCCCGGCGCCGGCGTGGAAAAGGCCGCGCGGCGATCCGATGTAACCTCGTCGCGTTGAGGGCCGCAGAGACGAGGAGGACGGATGAACGGCACTGGGCGCAGGGGCTCGGACGCGGTCGTCGGCATTGCCGGCGCCGCGGCGCTCGCATGGTGGGGAGTCCCCGCCGCGGCATCGGCCGCAGGCACGGCCGCGAGCCTCGCCTCCCGAGGCGCCCTCGAGGCCGGACCCGTCGTCGATGCGGTCGCCGCCGTGCTCTCGAACCCCGCGAACCCGTGGCCGGCGTACTTCGCCCAGACGGGGTTCGACGCCCAGGCCGCGCTCTGGGCCGGCTACGCGGGCATGGCCGTACTCTACGCGCTTCCCGTCCTGCGCAGGTCGCTCGGCCCCAGGCCCGACGGCGACGACTTCCGCTCCCGCCAGCCCAAGGCGCTCGAGTCGGGCGAATGCGGGTCCTCCCGCTTCAACGAGTCCCCCCGCGACTTGAGGCGCACGACCGACAGTGTCCGGGCGAGCAGGACCGCCCGGCTCGATCGGACCGGCATCTACCTCGGCTGCGGACAGGGGCGCTACTACTACGTCGGCGGCATCGTCCACATGCTCGTCGCGGGGCAGACGGGGGCCGGCAAGACGCGCAGGTGGCTTCTTCCCGCGATGGAGCTTCTGAGCCGGGGAACCCGGGAGGCCTTCGTCATAGCGGACCCGAAGGGCGAGATCTACGCCGCCATGAAGGCGCTGCTCGAGGAGCGCGGCTACGCCGTCTGGAGGATCGACCTCAAGCAGGCCGCGTACTCGGACGGCTACGACCCCCTCGCCATCGTGCGCGAGGCGTGGGACGCGCGAGACTACGCGCGGGCCGAGTCCTACGCGCGAGACCTCGCCGTGACCTTCGTGCCCGACGACGTGCTCACCGGCGACAACATGTACTTCTGGCAGGGCGCCCGCTCGGTCATCGCGGCGGTCATCCTCTATCTCGTGTCCCGGCCGGTCCCCGCGGCTTACCGGACCATGGCCAACGTCTACCGCATCATCTCGGAGTTCGGCGAGCCCGTCCCCGTCAACCCCAAGAACCCCGAGGGGCGCTGCTTCGTGCCCCTGAACGAGATGCTCGCCGAGCTCCCCTTCGGCCACCCGGCCAGAAGCGCGCTCGCCGAGGCGAGGCACGCCGCCGAGGACAACCGGCAGGCCCTGTTCTCGACGGCGCTCTCGGCCATCAAGGCGTTCGGGGACGCCAACATCGCGCGGACGACCTCCTCGGCCGACGTCGACCTCCGCTCGCTCGCGAAGGGAAGGAACGCGGTGTTCCTCATCCTCGACCCCGACAAGCCCGCCTACCATCGCATCGCGACGCTGTTCGTCTCCCAAAGCCACCAGGTGGTCCACGAGGAGGCGGACAGGCTCGGCGGGCGGTGCCCGTACGATCTGACCTACATGCTGGAGGAGGCGGCGCAGCTGCCGGCCATACCGAACCTGTCGGGGCACCTCGCCATCGACCGCTCCTACCGCATCAGGTGGTGCATCGTCGTGCAGGACTACGGGCAGCTGCGGGAGAAGTACCGGGACACGTGGACGTCGATCCGCTCGAACTGCACCTACAAGATGCTTCTTCAGTCCGACGACGTCGAGTACACGCTGCCCTACTTCAGGGACTGCCTGGGGAAGACGACCGTGGCCATGTCGGGCAGCTCGGCCTCGACGAGGCTGTTCAGCATCGTCCCCAACTCCACGTCGGACTCGCAGAGGAGCGGAGCGGCCGACCTGATGCCCGTGAGCGACCTCACGCACTGGTCGGTCGAGCAGGGCGCGCTCGTCGTCCGCCCCAGGCGCTACGCGACCGTGTACCCCCTCCCCGACCTCGCCGACACCCCGTCGGGGAGGATGCTCGGGGACGGCAGCGAGGAGGAGAACGCCCGCCGCGCCGAGCTCGCCCTCAACCCGGACTTCGGACCCGTGCGCGCCGAACCCCTCGCGTTCGTGCCGGGGATGCCGGACTACCCCGAGCGCACCCTCTACGGCCCCGAAGAGCTCGAGCGCGCCCAGCAAGCGTTCGTCAAGGGCCTGGGCGCGCGCCGCGCGAAGAGGCTCGCGAGGCAGACCAAGCCCTCTCCCGAAAAGGCGGAAGCGCCTCGGGAGGGCGCCGCAGCAAAAGGGGGCGGGCGCGCCGCGCGCCCGCTCGGATAGGGAAAGGAACCCGCATGGACGTGCTCTTCTCCGTCCCCCAGACGATTCTGAACAACTCCATAGGGCAGCTGCAGTCGCTCGGCGTGACCATCGCGGTGATCGTGTTCATCGTTGGCGTGATCATCATGAAGGTATCGACCTCGGACGCGGGCCACGGCCGGGGCATGAAGATCATGCTGTTCGCGGCGGTCGCCGTGATACTGATCGCCATCGGGCCCTCGTTCGTGCAGGGCATCTACAGCGCCGCCGGCGGGGCGTAGGGAGGCGGCCATGTCCCTCGCCAAGCTCATGATGGCGGCGGTGCTCACGCTCGCGGGCGACTTCCTCGCGTTCGTCGGCGACGCCTTCGGCTGGGTGCTGGAGTCCGCCAACACGCTCTACGCCAACCCGCAGGTCGCCGCTTGGACGCTCATGGCCCAGGCCGTCGCGTTCGCCTCGGTCGTCGTGGTGCGCATCGTCTACGGCGTCGGCGAGGGGCTCATGCTCTGGGGCGGGAACCGGCAGGTCTCGACGGGCCAGTACGCATTCAAATCGATCATGTCGCTCGTCTTCGTCATGGTGGCGCCGAACCTCATGTACTGGATCTGGGACGTCGGGGCGACCCTGCTCGCCGACACCCGCGCCACCGTCGGCGACTTCTCGATGGCGGCGGCCGTCGAGGCGGTCAAGGGCGGCCTCGTGGACAACCTGCTCGCGGACACCGCGGCCTTCTTCGCCTCTCCGGGGATCGTCACGGCCTCGCTCGTCGTGGTGCTCGTCCTCGTCGTCGTGCTCTGCGTCAACCTGTGGCGGTTCTGCAAGCGCCAGGCGACCATGATGATCCTCTCGATGGCCTCCCCGTTCGTGGCCGTCTACACGGGCACGACCGACACCTCTCAGTTCTCGGACATCGTCAAGTCCATGGCGGCGCTCGCCGTGGCCCAGTCCATGCAGTGGGTGCTCCTCGTGGTCGGCCTGTTCTGCGTGAGCCAGGGGCTCCTGGCCTCGACGACGCTCGACGGCGCGAGCTTCCCGCTCCTCTTCCTCGGGATCGCCGTCATGTCCGCGGCGACGGCGATAGACACCGTGCTCCAGAAGTTCACCGAGGCGCGCGGGCCCTCCGGGGGCTCGATGTTCGCCGTGCTCGGCGTGCGCACGGCGGCCGGCGCCGTCCGCAGCCTCGCAAGAGCGGGGAGGTAGCCATGGACCAGTCGTCGCAGGTGTACGCGTTGATAACGGGCACCGTCACGCCCGCCGCGCTCGGCCTCGTCGTCCTCGCGGCCGTCGCGGCCCTCGTCATCTCCATCATCCGCCATCTGAAGTCCGACGTGTTCGACGAGGACAACGCCAACCTCGCCGCGAACGTCGTGCGCATCGCGCTCGTCGTGGGCTTCATCGGGCTGCTCCCGAGGCTCGCGATCGAGATCGAGAGGACGGTCGAGTCGGACCCGGGGAACGCCTACCTGTCGCAGCTCATGGAGGCGGCGGCGAAGAACGACCCCGACGCCTCCTGGCACGACGACCCCGGCTACGGGGGCGGGTTCGGCGGCGGAGGAGGCGCGCGATGAGGAGGAGGAGGGGCATGGAGCAGAAGACGTACCGGGTGTTCCGGCCCATCAAGGGCCGCGCCGAGGTGGCGCGCGGCGTATCGGTGGGCGCCGCCGCGCTCGTGGTGGCCGTGGCGATGGCCGGGGCGTTCGTCGCGATGCCGTGGGCCAACTCCTTCACGGTGCCGGCGGAGAGGCCGCTCAACGCCCAGGAGAGGGCGGCGCTCTCCCAGGAGTACGCCTCCAAGCTGTCCGCGTTGAAGTCGGCGGAGGCCGCCGACGCGGCCGGCGCCGCGCTCTCCTCCGAAATGAGGGCGCGGGCGGCCGAGGCGCGGGCGGAGGGGCTCGACGCGTCGATGGGCCCGGAGGACGTCTCGGCGCGCATCGACGGCAGGACGGTCGAGGGGGCGGAGCCCGCGATCCCCGCGGCGTGGTCGTTCGCGATCTGCGTCCTCGCGCCCTCGGCGCTCGCCCTGGGGGCGGTCGCCCCGATAGAGGGCCATCCCCTGCCCGCCCACCTGGCCAAGTACGCCCGGAGCAGGTCGCGCGCGGGCCGGTACGTCTACCGAGAAGATTGGAGCCGACGATGATCGATTTCCTCACGCCGCCGTCGAAGAGGCGCGGCGGCCGGTCCCTCGGCGCGTGCGCCCAGGAGAGGGTCCCGCTCGCCAACGTGATGGGCTGCGCCGTCCTGCGAAGCGACGGGGCCGTCGTCTCCGCCGTGTCGGTGCGGGGGGCGAACCTCACGGGCCTCACGGAAAGCGAGCGGGAGAGGCTCGCGAGCGTCACCGAGGGCGCGCTCGGCGCGGACGCCTCGCGGCCGTTCGCCATCCTCGAGATGCCCCGACCGGCCGACCGCTCCGCGAACCACGAGCGCGTCCTCGCCAGGCTCGGCGAGCTCGAGCGCGAGCGAAGGGGCCTCGCAGGAGGTAAGGCCCCCGAGGGCGCGGGCTGGAGCCGCATCGGCGAGGCCGACGCGCTTTTGGCGGACGTCCGCGGCTACTGGCTCGGCGCCTCGCCCGACGCCGGCGAGGCCAAGTACGAGCGGGACGTGTACGTGGCCGTGGAGACGGCGCCCGGCCCCGACGCCCTCGGGAAGGCCTCGGCGCGCGCCGCCGACCTCGCCGAGAGGATCTCCCGATGCGGGTTCTCGGCCGAGGTCGTCTGCGACTCGGCGGCCCTCGCCATGGTGAAGAGGTACGTCTGCCCCAACGAGCCGACCGGCACCTCGGCGGGAGGCGCGCTGTGAGGCGCCCGGAGAGGGGGGCGGGCGCGCCGAACCCCGTCGTCCTGAACGCCGTCTCGCCGTCGCAGATCGCCACCGTCGACGCCGCGGGCCGGCTCATGATGGACCGCATGGTCGTCGACGACAGGCTCGTCCGCGTGCTGTACGTCGCCGGCCGGGGATACAAGACGGAGCAGCGCGTCGGGTGGATGGAGCCGCTTCTGGGCAACCCCGCCGTGTCGGTGACGTTCCGTTTCGAGCCCCTCGGCGAGGGCGGCCTGCTGAAGAGCCTCGCGAACCAGGACAAGAACCTGGGCGCGGGGCTCAGCGTCGGCGCCCGTGACATGGTGGAGGCCGTGCGGATGGAGCACGAGCGCGCGCTCGGGGAGCAGGCGGCGTCGCGCGTCATCGAGGGGGGCGAGCGGTTCTGGAACATGGCGACCTACCTCGTCCTGAGGGCCGGGTCGGAAGACGAGCTCGAAAGGCTCGACCGCGACGTGCGCGGGGCGCTCGCGAACGCCGGGTTCGCCGCCAAGACCGCCTTCAACGCGCAGGAGGACGCCTTCTGGGCGGCGAGCCCCCTCATGGTGCGCGACCCGCACACCTTCGGGCCGGCCGCGGCTCCCGTCCCCACCGAGACGATCGCCGGGGGCCTGCCCTTCGCCGCCATAGGCCTCAACGACGGGGCGGGCCTGGTGGTGGGCACCGACGAGCAGGGCGGCGCCGTGGTCATCGACCCGGCGACCTCCACCGACGACCGCGCCGCCGCGCACATGATATTCGTCGGCAAGACGGGCTCGGGGAAGTCGACGCTGCTGAAGCGCTTCGTCCACTACTGCGTGAGCGTGCTCGGATGGCGCGTGCGCATCGTCGACCCCGAGCGCGAGTTCAAGAAGATGTGCGGCGACCTCGGCGGCGCCTGGGTCGACCTGGGCATCGGCGGCGCCGGCATGACCATCAGCCCCTGGGAGCTGCGGGTGCCGCCCATGGTCGTCGACCCTTCGGACCCCGACGACCTCGGAGAGAGCCCCGAGGCGAGCGCGCTGTCGTACCACATGCCGTTTCTGGTCGAGTTCTTCGGCCGCGCCCTGGAGCTCACGGAGGACATGAGGAACCTCGTCGAGTACGCGGCCTCGAAGGCCTACGAGGGCTACGGCATCGACTACTCGACCACGATCGCCGAGGTGGCCGAGGGCCCCGGGCGCGCCTACCCCTGCATGGGCGACCTCGCCGGGTTCCTCGAAAGCTACGCGGAGGGCCTCGCCGCCGGCCGAGAGAGGGACAACGCCGAGCGCGTGCTCGCGAAGCTCAGGAAGCTCACGGGCGGGCCCTACGCGCGCCTCTGGGAGGGCTCCACCTCGGTCCCGGCCGATGCGGGCCTCGTCGTGCTCGACGCCCTCAAGATGCCCGAGGACCGCGCCCTGGCCGAGGCCCAGTACTACAACGCCTTCCGCTGGCTGCAGTCGCAGTCCGACGCCAACCGCGGGAGCGGGAAGAAGATGCTCACCGCCGTCGAGGAGGCCCACCTCATCACCATGCGCTTCCCGCAGGCCGCGGGCATCGTGGCCGAGGGCTTCTTGCGCGGGCGCAAGTACGGTTCGTTCTGGGCGGTCTCCTCGCAGCAGATCTCGCACTTCCTGCAGGCGCTGGACGAGACCGCCGGCCAGGCGATGTTCGACCAGGCGACCTACCGGTTCGTCGGGCAGACCGACGGCAAGAACCTGGAGGACGCGGCGCGGCTGCTCCACCTGCCCGAGGAGACCGTCCTCAAGATCGAGCGCCTCGACAAAGGCGGCTTCTTCGCCCGCGTCGGATCCTCGAGCATCTGGATGAAGAACGAGCTCGACGACTACGAGCGCGGCCTGTTCGGCAAGGGAGGGGGTCGCTGAGATGGGCGTCCCGGCAGTCGCGAAGGCCCTCGGCGCCCTGTCCTCGCTGCTCTCGCCGTCCGCGGAGGGAGGGCGCGCCGGCGGCCTCGCGGCGCTCGCGGCGGGGGCCGCGGCGCTCCCGATCCTTGCCGGGTTCGCGCTCTTGAGCGCGCCCATCGGCCTGTGGGACGTCGCGACCGACGCGGCCGGCGGGCGCTTCGCCGACGCGGGCGGCGGGTCGGTGCTCCTCGGGGTGCGGGGCGGGGGCATCGAGGCGGACCGCGTCCGGCACTACTCCGAGGAGCAGGAGAGGCTCGAGCGGTGGGCGCGCGGGCGCTGGCCGGACGAGGAGGGATCGAGCGTCTACGAGCTTCCCAGCTGGCAGTGGCTCTGGGCGCTCGACAGCGCGATGTCCGGCAACGACTTCGGCCTCGTCGAGTCGAACAGGGCGCGCTACGAGGCGGTCCATGAGCGCGCCCTCAAGGCCGTCCGGCAGACGCGTGTCGACCTGGTCCCGCGCGAGAGCGCGGACGAGCCCGACGGGGCCGAGGGCCTCGGGGCCTCCTTCGACGAGGAGGCGGGCGTCTGGAGGTGGACCGAGGAGGTGGCGAGCACGTACTGGCGCGTCTCGTGCCGGACGTTCGCGGACATGTTCGCCTCGTCCGGCGGGGCGGAGCTCGGATCGCTCTCGCAGGAGTTCAAGTACTACGCCGCCCACGAGAGCGCCGACTACGGAGGAGGCTGGGGCGACGGCGGCAACGCCCTCGGCTACTACCAGTTCGACCGCCGATACGGGCTCGACGGCTTCATAGCCTTCTGCCTCTCCGAGGCCCCCGGGGCCTTCCCGATGCTGGAGCCGTGGTCCGCAGGCCCCATCGCCCAGGGCGACCCGGCGCTCGAGAGGTCCTGGATCGCCGCCTACGCGGCCGACCCGGCGCTCTTCGCCGAGCTCCAGGACCGCTACGAGTACGATAGCTACTACCTGCCCGGAGAGCGGCTGCTCGGCGAGATGGGCTTCGCGTCGCTGCCGTCCCGGCGCGACTGCGTCAAGGGGCTGGTGTGCGGGCTCGTGAACCTCAACGGGCCCGGAGGGGCGCGGCGCTACTTCGAGGCGGCTGCCCTCGACGACTCGATGAGCGACGAGGAAGTGGCCAGGGCGCTCTGCGGAGCCATGATCGCGAACCCTCCGGGCAACGCCCCGCAGGCGTACGCGAGCCGCTACGCGGCCGAGCTCGAGGAGGTGCTCGACTGGCTCTCGCGGCCCCCCGAGGGCGCGCCCGGAGAGCCCGGCTCCGAGGCGTGGGCCGACCCGCTGTTCACCGCCTCCGAGAAGCAGGAGCTCGCAGGCTCCTACCTGCGGGCGCTCAGATCCGTCGAGGTCGACGCCGCCGGGCGCATCACGTTCAGCGAGCGCGCCTTCTACGAGCTCGTCTCCGGCGGCCCGCCGGCGTTCCAGGGCGAGTGGGTCTACTACAACCAGGGCGACCCCCAATGGCAGAGCCCCGACTACCTGGTGGGAGGCGGGACGATCGGCTCGTCGGGATGCGGCACGACATGCCTCGCCATGGTGTGGGCGACCTACTCGGGCGACCGCTCGATCGACCCCTTGACGGTGCTCTCCATGGGACGGGAGCGGGGCGTCCTCGACTCCGCGAACCTGCTCTACCCCTCGCAGATCCCCGGCGCCTCCGAGGAGTTCGGGCTGAGGGGCTACCACGCGCAGTACGCGCAGGAGGGCGACTGGGAGGCTGCGGCGGACGCCATCGGGCGCGGGGGCTGCGCGATCGCCAACATCGCCTCCTCGGGGCCATCGGAGGGCTACGCCTTCGCCACGTCGGGGCATTTCGTCGTGTGGGCCGGCCTGTCGGAGGACGGGCGGACGGCGTACCTGGCCGACCCCGGCTCCCGCAGCGCCACGTGGTCGGAGATCGAGGACGCCGGCGAGGCGAAGCTCGACATCCCCCTCGAGCTCCTGAAGTCGCTCGTCGCGAAGGCGCCCTACCCCCAGCTCGTGATACTCGAGCCTATGTAGCTGCAACCGGAAGGAGAACGATATGGGAAACGATGCCGTGGCGGTCCTCGCAGCCCCCGAGAGGGCGGGCGAGGTGACGGGGGCCATGGGGAGATTCGGCCCCGCGGCGGTTCTCGCCTGGACGGAGGGCGCCGACGTCGCCTCGACGCTCTCGGCCCTCGCGCGACGAGGGTTCGCCGTCGCGGTGGTGGACGACGAGTCGATGCCGGAGGGCGGACCTTCCGAGGAAGGCGTCCTGGACTACGTGTTCAGCCCGGAGGGCACCATGAGAATCGTGTTCCTCGCGTCGCCGTCCAGGCCGGCCGACGACCCGTACCTCGGAAGGCTCGTCGCCGCGGGGGTCCGCGACATCGTCGTGCCTTCCGCCGGCCACGTCACAAGGACGGTGCTGCCGCGCAGGATCGAGGCCCCGGCGCTGCCGTCCGACGTCGCGGGGTGGGCGGAGGAGGCGCCTGCCCGCCGCAGGCCCAAGCGGCCCGCCGTTCGGCCGCAAGAGGCGCCCGCGCCCCTCCCTGCCCCCGGCGCCTCCCGCGCGCGAGGCCTCCGAGGATCCTGGGAGCCGGAGCCTGCGGCGGCGCTGGCCGGGGGGAGGGAAGGCGCCGAGGACGCGCCGACGGCGGAGTTCGTGGACTACGGGCTGCTCGCCGCGAAGGTCCTCCCTCGCGAGGGAGGAGATCCGGGAAGTCGCGGCCGAGGCGGCCGCCGAGGCCGTCGCCTCCGCGCTCGCCGATGGCGCGAGGCCCAGGCCCGCACCACGCAAGCGTACGCTCGCGGTAGCCGGGGTGCGCCCGGGAGCGGGGGTCACGCACGCCGCCTTCGCCTGCGCCTTCTGGCTCGCCGCGCAGAAGGCGAGGTGCGCGCTCGTGCTCTCCGACGGCGACGAGTGGGCGCTGTACGCCTCGAGCGTGGTTGCGAGGGCCGAGGACCGCTTCAGGCTCCGGGGCGTCGACGTCTTCCGCGGCTGCGCGCCGAGCGCCGCGAAGGGCGACTACGATGCGGTCGTGGTCGACTGCGCGGTCCTCTACTACGGCCGCGACGTGCCGGAGCCCAACATCGCGGCCTTCAACCTCGCGGACGCCCGCGTTATCGTGACGGGCACGTCCCTGCCCGAGGCCGCCGACCTGAAGAGGTTCGCGTCGGAGGCCCCGCGCGACGCCGCCTCGTCGTCGGTCTGGGCCTTCGCCGACTCCAACGCCAAGGCCATGGACCGCACGGCCTCGTTCCTGAAGGACGCGCTCAAGGCCGAAGGGCTCAGGTGGGCCGCCATGCCCCACTCTCCCGATTTGCTGGACGTGGAGGCGGACCTGCCCGACATGGGCCCCTTCTGCGGCGAGCTCGCGCCGAGACGGCGCGGCCAGGGCAGGCCGGCCTTCAAGAGGAAGGGCGCCTCCGAGGCGAAGGGGGGCGGCGAATCATGAGGGACGAGAACCTCGCGGTCGTGTCGGGAACGGTCACCGCGGAGCCCACGTTCGGAGCGACGGGTGGCGGCGTCCCGGTCGCCAACGTCCGCGTCGTCGCCGTCACCGAGCGGGACGACGGGAGCTCGGCCGCGCCGCAGAGGGACTACTTCAACTGCTCGTACTACGCGCCCGACGCCCCGGAGAGGTTCGCCGGGGTCGCCCCCGGCGACAGGGTCTGCCTCGTCGGCAGGATCCGCAGCAGGCGCAGCGTCGGCGCGGACGGGTCGAGCGCGTACCACGCGACGCTGGTGGCGTCGGCCGTGAGCATCGAGAACGACGGCAGGAAAGGAGAGGGCAATGGAACGGACGGAAGCGGGAACGGCGCATAGGCGCTCGCCGAGGGAGCGCGGGAGGAGGGCGCGCGGGCTGGCCGCCGCGGCGCTCGCGCTTATCGTCGCGCTGCAGGGGGCGGCCTTTCCCCCGGCGGCGCGGGCGGACAGCTCCGTGACGGTGTCGAACACGGGCTCCGAGCTCTACGACGGGTTCGGGACGAACTACTTCAGGGCGGACGGGCACCTCGCCTTCTGCACCCAGCCCAACCTCGGCACCCCCGACGGACGGTACGCCTACGACGAGACCAAGGGGTCGGACAGCAGGGGCGCGGCGATCATATGCACGGCCATGATACTCGCGGAGCACGCGGTCGGGGAAGGCTACGGGAGCCGCAACGACGTGGCCGAGGTTGCCTCGCCGCTCTGGCAGCAGACCAGGCGCTGCCTCTCGATGCACAACGAGGACGACAGCTACTACGCGCGGCTGCACGTCATGCTCTCCTACGTGTTCGCCCAGGCATGGAACGGATGGTGCGACCCCTTCAACGGGACCAGCAACCGCGGCGAATGGGAGGAGCAGAGCAGGGCCTTCCACGAGCTCTGCTCGGCGATCGTCGACGGGGACGCGGTCGACGGCGTCGCGCCCGAGGCGGTCGAGGCCCTGCGCGACTGCGCCCGGCAGGCCACCGTCGGGGTCACCCGGGGCAACGGCAGCCAGTGCATCGCATGGCTCAAGTCCGCCCCCTTGGGCGGCTTCATCGAGCTGGTGAAGGAGAGCTCCGATCCGGGCGTCACGGACGGCAACCCGTGCTATTCCCTCGCAGGGGCCGTCTACGACGTGTTCAAGGCGTCGGGCGAGTGGGTGTGCTCGATCACGACGGACGAGAACGGGCGCGCCGGCACGGGGAGGATGCCCTACGGGGACTACTACGTGCAGGAGAAGACGTCCTCCAAAGGGTTCCAGCTCGACAGGGACAGGCACCATGCCACGCTGTCGGGGCGCACGGCCGCCGTCCGCGTCGCGGAGGTGCCCGGGCTCGACCCCGTCGCCGCCCTGCTCGGGAAGTTCGACGGCGAGAGGAAGTTCAACGGGAGCGCGAACCTGCCCCAGGGAAGCGCCGTTCTCGCGGGCGCCAGGTTCGAGGTGAGCTGGTACCCGGGCTACGTTCGGGGGATAGCGCCCGACGGCGAGGGGACGCACGACTGGAGGGTCGAGGCCGTCGACGGCGTCGAGGGGAACTGGGCGGCGGACTGGCCGTCCATCGCCCAGACGGCGCCCGGCCGCACCTGGACGATCACGACCGACGAGGACGGCTGGGCCACGATCCCCTTGGAGGAGAGGTTCGAGAACTCGCTCGGGCAGGTCGGGCTGCCCTACGGCACCCTGGTCGTCCGGGAGGTCGCCGCGCCTGCGGGGTACCTCCCCAACTCCACGGCGTACGTCCGCCAGATCGAACCGGGCGCCTCCGCGCCCAACGTCTCGACGTACGACATGCCGGAGGTTCCCGAGCAGGTGAAGAGGGGCGACGTCTCGCTCGTGAAGTTCGGCGAGACGGAGACGGACGAGGACAAGCAGCCGGAGGTCAAGGTGCCGCTCGCCGGCGTCGAGTTCGAGATCGCGAACCTCAACGGGAACCCCGTCATCGGGCCGGACGGCAAGGAGGCGGCCGAAGGCGGGGTCGTGTGCACGATCAGGACCGACGACGCGGGATGGGCCTCCACCGAGACGCTGCGCGCCCAAGGGGCGTCCGGCTCCCTTCCCGTTGGGCGCTACGAGGTGCGCGAGGTAGCCTCCACCGTGCCGCAGGGCTACAAGCGTGTCGACCCCTTCGAGGTCGAGGTCGTCGACGACGGGCAGGTCCTGCGCTACACGCTCGAGGACAAGACGGGCACCGCGATCCGCGTCGTCAAGCAGGACGCGGAGACCGGCAGGCAGGTGTCCGGCCGCATGACGTTCCGCGTGCTCGACGAGAGCATGGACGTCGTGACGCTCACCTCGCACTATCCCACCGTCACGGTCCACTCGGCCTTCACGACCGACAGCCGCGGCGCCTGCGTCCTTCCCGAGAAGCTCGCGCAGGGCCGCTACTACATCCAGGAGGCGCAGAGCCCGGAGGGCTACGTGCTGAGCCCCGACCCGGTGCCCTTCGCCGTCGACTCCTTCACCGTGGGCGCATGGGACGAGCCGATCGTCGTGACGGTCGCGAACAGCCCCCAGAAGGGGACGATCGCGATCACGAAGACCGACTCCGAGACGGGCGGCGCGATCGCGTCGGGCACGGCGACGTTCGCCGTAGAGGCCGCCGAGGACGTGGTCACGCCCGACGGGACGCTTCGCGCGGTCAAGGGCGAGGTCGTGGCAGAGGTCTCGACCGACGGGACCGGCACGGCGCGTACCGGCGAGCTCTACCTCGGCCGCTATCTCGTGCGCGAGACGGCCGCGCCCGCCCCCTACCTGCTCGACGGGAGCCCCGTCGAGGCGGTGCTGTCCTATGCCGGGCAAGAGGTCCCCGTCACCTCCGCCGCCGTCTCGGTTCCCGACGAGCAGGCCCGCGGGACGATAGAGGTCGTCAAGACCGACGCGGAGACGGGCAAGACCGTGCCCTTGGCGGGAGCCGAGTTCGACGTGGTGGCGACGGATGACGTGCTCGCCGGCGACGGCGCCGTCCTGGTAGAGGCGGGCGAGGTGGTCGAGCGCCTGGAAACCGACGGCTCCGGGCGCGCCGAGACCGGGCCGCTCTACCTGTCCGCCTACGAGCTCGTCGAGCGCGCCGCCCCCGAAGGCTACGTACTCTCCGACGAGCCGGTGAGGGTCGAGCTCGCCTACGCCGGCCAGTCGACGCCCGTCGTGAAGGCGTCCGCCGAGTACCCCGACGAGCCGCAGAAGGGGACGATCGCGCTGCGCAAGCACGACTCCTACAGCGGGAATCCGCTGCAGGGCGCGGTCTACGAGGTGCGGGCGGCGACGGACATCGCCACCCCCGACGGCACCGTCCGCCACAAGAAAGGGGAGGTCGTCTCGACCATGGAGACCGACGCCGAAGGCGTCGCCCGCTGCGACGAGCTCCACCTGGGCACGTACGAGGTCGTCGAGACGAAGCCCCCGGCGGGCTGCGCCCTTCCCGACGGCGACGAGGGCATCGTGGTGACGCTCGCGTACGCCGGCCAGGAGGCCGAGGCCTTCGAGGAGCGCGTGGGCGCCTACGACGCGCCCACGGAGGCGGACGTCGTCAAGACGCGCACCGGCACGGGCGAGCCGCTCGAAGGGGTCTCCTTCGCATGGTGGCCCGCGGAGGCGGAGATCGACGTAGACGCGCCGGAGGGGGCCGGCGCCGTCGGGATCGCGGTCGAGGCCCCGGAAGGCGTCGATGTCGCCGGCGTCTCGCTCGTACCCACCTCGGGCGGATCCGACGACGCCGGAGGAGCCTCCGACGAGGTCGCGGGCCGGGAGGCGGTCGGCTTGGAGGGCAAGGGAGGAGCCTGGATCGCCGAAGCGCCCTTCGGCAGCTACGAGCTGAGGGCCGCCATCTCGAGCGAGGAGGGCGAGCCGGCCGAGTTCGACATCGCGTCCGTCGACCTCTCGGCCGAATCCGACACCGCCGTGCTGCGCGCGTCTGCGTCGTGGGAGGGCGGGCCCGGCGCCGAGGCCCGAACCCTCGCCTGGTCGGTCGAGGAGGCGGACGTGCTCGTGGCCCCCGAGGCCCTGGAATCGGGCGCGACCGACGAGGAGGGCCGCATCGAGGCCCGCTACCTGGAGCCGGGCATCTGGAAGTTCCGGGAAACGGAGGCCCTGCCGGGATACGTGCTCGACGAGGATGTCCGCGAAGTCGTCGTCGACGACGGCGGTCGGATCGAGGGGAAGGCGCGCTTCGAGCTGGCCCTCGAGAACGACTTCACCAAGGTGCGGGTGTCGAAGCAAGACATCGCGGGCAAGGGAGAGCTCGCCGGGGCCGAGCTCGAGATGCGCGACGAGGAGGGCGCCGTCGTGGACTCGTGGACTTCGGACGGAGAGCCGCACATGATCGAGGAGCTGCCGGCGGGCGGTTACGTGCTCGTCGAGCGCGCGGCCCCCAAAGACTACGGGCTGGCCGAGGACGTGGCGTTCACGGTCGAGGAGACCGGGGAGGTCCAGCACGTGACGATGTACGACGAGGCGATCCCCGGGACCTTGGCGGCCCTGCTGCCGAAGACGGGCGACCCGCTGCCCTCGTGGGCGTGGCTCCTAGGCGCGGCGCTCGCAGCCGCAGCGGTCCTCGCGATCGCGGGGCCGCCGATCGGGCGCGGTGACAAGGATCGCCGGGAGCCTGGCAGCGGCGACGGAGAGGATGCGGCGGCGAGCGCCTCTCTGGGCGAGGGACGGCCCCGCCGGTAGGCGCGAGCCCGGAGGGAAGCCCGCCCCCTCCGGGCGCAATCCCTTTGGAGGATACGGAGATCGGGCTGAGCCCCCTCACGATCATGAGCCGCAAACCGCGAAAAGTGAGTCTGCGGGTCAGATTGGTTAGCATGAAAACCCGAAAGCCGAGCCGTGACATACAATGGAGGGACGGCCAAGTGAAATTGGCTTTCCATCTGGCAATATGGAAGGGATGGGAGGTATGGAGATGTACTACCCGAACCTCGATCTGGCTCTGACCGTGTACATGAAGCGGGTCGGCATGACGCAAAGCGACCTGGCCAAGGCGATGCCCATGTCAAGCAACAGCTTCAGCTGGAAACGGCGGGGCATTCGGGACTGGACCCTCCCCGAAGCGGTCAAGATAGCGGACATGGTCGGCATGTCGCTCGACGACCTGACGGGAAGGGGACCTTCGAGAAGAGCCGGGCGCCAGGAAGCCGTGCAGTGGAAGGATCCGAAGCATGGCTAGGAGCGGGCGAGGCGACCGGGGATACTCGGCTGCAGGCGAGGCGAAGAACCTCGAGAAGGCCTGCCTCGAGGCCGATCCCGAGAGGATCTACCTGCCGATGCTCGAGGGACTGCCCTACATGATGAACACCCGCCAGGTAGCCGAGGCCCTGAACGTCACGGCCCAGGAGATCCGCAAGCTGCTCAACGGCGGCGAGCTCAGGGGCACGAGGGTGGGAACGACCTGGATCGTCCCGAAGCCGCAGCTGCTCCGCTACCTGTACGAGAACCACAACTACCCTCGGGATTAGGGAGCCTGCCGAAGAGGCCGACCTGCTGGACGAGAGCACGGCCAACCGAATACCATCGTTTTTTCGAAGACGCCGAAAGGCGCCTTTCTCGTCTTATGGCAAAGATTACGAAATGATCATGTTTGAAAACCAAGGCAGACAGAAAGCCCGACACGGCAAAGAGCGCTGCCGTCGCATCAAGCAAATATGCGAGGGCAGCGCTCTTGCAAATGACGAGATAGCTCGGTCTGGCGATCCGCAACCCTTATCTTCCCATCGGCACCTGCCATTCCAGCGGAGCCTGCGGCTGCGTCCAGTGCGGCGCGAAGCGCGCCACCCAGTGGCCGAACGCGCGGAACACGACCATCTGCATGCAGGCGGAGAGGAGCATGACCGCGTAGGCGATCAGGGCGCCGACCAGGAAGAAGGCCCCCACTCCGAGGAGGACGGCGGGGGCGGCCATCTCCGACCCCGTGCCCGCGAAGCCCGCCGCCGCGAACATCGGCATGATCGCCAGGAGCGCGATCGGCACGGCCACCACCGAGACCGCCGCCGACGAGATCAGCGACGGCGCCCACCAGGCGAGCATGGCCTGCCCCATGCCCGCCCGGAAGCGCGCCCATATCTCCGAGAGGTCGAACGCGGCCCCGAAGCGGCCGGTCAGGCCGATGCGCAGGAAGGCGGCGTACAGGAGCGGGTACAGGACCACCATGGCCGCGAGGGCCAGCAGGCCGAGGATCGGCACGAGGGCGACCAGCCCCACGACCGCGCCCGCGATGAAGCCCACCGCGAGGACGTAGAAGCCGAGCGCGAACGAGCCGTCCCTGAACGTCCCCTGGGGAAGCGCCTCGCGCCGTCCGCGCGCCGCGTCGCATCCCCACAGGAGCAGGTACCCGACGGCGAAGAAGTTCAGCACCGGCACCATCATGACGAGCGCGAGCAGCGCCGCCTTGCCGAGCCAGCCTTTCGAAGCGCGCACGTCGGCCCATGCCATCGACAGGACGCTCGGGACCGGCGGCTGGGCCGGCCGAGGGGCCGGCGGAGGGCAGGGAGCCTGTCCGGCGTATCCCGGAGGGGGAGGCGGCGGGCAGTCCCGAGGCCCTCCGCCGACGTTCGGGTCGTTCTCGTTCTCAGTCATCTCTCGTCCTTTCCTCGGCGCCCGTCGGCGCCCTCGATTCTGGTCCGGTCCAGCGCCTCGGCCAAGGCTCGCCTCGCGGACTCGCAGTCGCCGCGCGCGACGTAGCCCGGGCACAGGTAGGCGCCCGCCTCGTTCCATTCGTCGATCCCGAAGGCCTCGGCGTCGTCGATCCTCCTGATCGCGCTGGCGCAGAGGCCGGGAGCGGCCCGCAGGCTCGAGACGAACGTCGGCGAGGTCCTCAGCACCAGGTAGTCGAGCAGCCCTATCTCCACGGCGCTATCCCTCCCCTCCGGCTTCCCGGTCGAGCCCGGCGCGGACCTCCTGGCCGAGCGGGGTGGGGACGACGCCCCACGGCGCCCTGACGAACAGGTCCCCGCCGAGCTCACCCTCGAGGTCGCGCACGCGCCGGAGGGCCCCCTGGTACGAGATGCCGAGGCACCTCGCCGCGGCGGCGATGGATCCCTTCTCGTATGCGGCCGCGAACACGGCCATGCGCTTGTCGCGCATCTCCCCCTCCTCCCCGAGGGCCCGCCGGCTTACGCGGCCAGCTCCTGCTCCTCGTCGATGATGCCCTCCAGCTCGCTGGAGAGCGCCTCGGTGTTGGCCAAAAGCTCGTCTATCGTGTAGGCCCCTTCGAATACGGCCTGCTTGGCGTAGTGGTACTGGTCGTAGACGACGATCTCGACGTCCGACTCGGCGTCCCCGAGCTCCCAGCCGACGAACACCGGCACGGTCTCGCCGGGCGCGATGGACTCGTAGTTGAACGCGTCCGCGCCCCTCAGGTAGGCGGAGTAGAGCTCCCGGCCGCCCTGGGACGCGGTCGCGCCGAGAGCATCGGAGAACGAGACCGTCTCGTCCGACTCGTTCGTGAAATCCCCCACGAGGACGACCACCGGGGCCTCCGAGTACTCGTCGAGACCCACAACCGCCGTGTCCACCTCGAACGCGTACTTGGACGAGACGTCCGCCCCGCCGGCGATGATCACGTCGTCGGGATCCGCGGCCGAGCCGCCTGCAGATCCGCCAGACGGGTCCGCTTCGGAGCCTCCCCCGGTCGAAGGCCCCTGCGTCGCGGCCGGGGGCTCCGGCAGCGGGTCGGAGCCCTCGTGGATCCCCGCGACCGAGACCGCCCACACGCCCATGGCGATCGCCGCCGCCCAGACCAAGGTCCACAGGGCGCCCAAGCCGATGCCGACGAAGCCGCACACCCGGCCCGCCTTGGCGCGGCCGGCCCTGGGATCGCCCCCGCCGTCCTCGCCGAGCAGCTTCCGGTACGACCCCGCGACCAGGACGGCGGCTGCGCCCAGGGCGATGCCGAGCAGGGGGGCGGCGCACAGCACGATGGCCGCGATGCCCAGGGCGAGCGCGGCGGTCGCCTTCCCCGCGCCCGGCAGGGGCGCGGGCGGGGCGGCGGAAAAGGGCGGAGGAGCCGTCGCAGGCTGCCCGACAGGTGGCGGCGGGGCCGCCCCCCGTCGGGCTTCGGATTCTGCGAGGGGCCCGGGAACCCAGCCTTCCTCCTGGGCGCCACCGACCGAGGCCGGGACGTCGCCGCCGCCCGCCGTCGTCTCTCTGTCTTCCATGGTTCGCTCCGATCCGCCGCTTCGCAGCGGCATTGCCATGAGGTCCTCCTCGCGTCTCGCCTCGGGAAGGATTCGTCACTCGTCGTCCGCTGCGCCTCCCGGCCCCCGCCGGCCGAGCGCCGAGGACGCCGCGAGCGCGGCCGCGGCCGCTGCGGCCGCGGACAGGGCCGCCGGGACCGCTGCGGGGTCGCCCGTCGCCGCGAGCCGCTCTCCCGTCGCTTTCGCGTTCGCCGTGCCGTTCGACGGCCTGCCGTCCGGCTCCGAGGGGGCGCCGGCAGCCGGCTGGCCGCCGTCGCCGACCGGGGGCGCCTCCGTCCATTGCGCGACGAGCTCGAGCGACGCGACGGAGTCGTCCCCCGCGAGCGATTCGACCGAGTCGTCGGGCGCCACCGGCCTGCCCTGCCAGGCCCAGCCCGCGAAGGCGAAGCCCTCCCTCGTCGGATCGGCGCCCGAAACGGGCAGGATCCCCTTGTCGGAGAACCCGACGACCCGGCCGGCCACGGTCGCGGCGCCGTCCAGGGTGCCGCCGGCCAGGTCGTAGGACACCGCGCACTCCCTCGCCTCCCATACGGCTTCGAAGTCCAGGTCGGCCCGCTCCATCCACAGCGTCGGCTCGTACCACGCGGGCGGGCCGGAGGCGGGGCCGTCCATGTCGCGCCAGCCGACCAGCAGGTGACCCGGCCGGGAGACGGCGGGCGGCTCGCCGCGCTCGTCCAGGTAGTGCCGCTCGTACACGGCGACGACCTCGCTGCCCGAGCCCCTGTCGGCGTGGAACGAGATCGTGTAGACGGGCGCCGGGGCGTACTCGTAGCGGAAGGCGAGCGGGAACGCCACCGGCTCGACCAGCCTCATCTTGAGGTTGAAGGCGTCTCCTCCGATCTCGGACTGCCGGAAATGCAGGGCGGTCGCCCCGAGATCGAAGTCCCATGCCAGCAGGGAGGGCTTGCCCTCATCCTCGTCGTAGCGCGCGACCTCGGCGAAGCCCCCGGCGCCGTCGGAGACGGTCACGCGCAGAAACTCGCAGTCCCGGTGCGCGGGCACGCCTGACACGCTCAGCCAGGAGGGCTCCGCCGTCGAGCCGACCGTCACCGAGGCGCGCGGCGGGTCGTCCCTCGTCGCCTGCGGTATGTTCGACGACGTCGGTTGGTCCGGGTGCGTGATCCTCACGCACCCGTTCTCGGCCTCCACGCTCGCCGTCCCGGACGGATCGGCCCACGCCGCGCCCCGGGGCGCCAGCGCTCCCGCGCAGGCCGAGGCCAGCGCGGCCGCCCCCAGGGCCGCGAACGACCTCCTGCTCATGCTCGCATCCTTCTGCATCGATCTTCCTCTCTCCCGCGGAACGCCTCGTCGCCCGGGCCGCTACATCCCGAACATCTGCATGAGCGCGGCCTCGAATCCCGCGCCCGGCTCCCACGTGCTCCCGTTCAGCGCGTAGGGCAGGGTTATGGTCGTCGTCTCCAGGGGCGCCTCGGCCATCGCCTCCATGAACAGCTTGCCCACCGTCGACTCGTCGGCCCCTTCGGCAGGCGCGCTCTCCGCATAGCCCTCGACCTTGGCGTTGAACGCCTCGCCGACGGCCGCGAGCGACTTGCACGTGGTCTCGACCTCGACGGTCGCGGCGGAGCCGGACACCTGCACCTCTCCCACTTGGTAGTCGAAGCCCTCGAGCAGCGCCCGGGCGAGCCCCTCGCCGTCGACGCCGTACTGCTCGAGGCCGGCCGAGCCCGCGGCCATGCCCTCCATGACGTCGTCCCACGCCCCGCCCTCCATGGCCTTGATCTCGGAGAGCTCGGACTCCACGCCGCTGCGGATCAGCTCCTCCGGCGGCTGGCCGCAGCCGGAAAGCCCGGCCGCCAAGGCGACCGCCGTCGCCAGAGCCAGGGCGGCGAGGGCCGCCCTGGCAAGGATCGTCCCGTTGGCCAGGTTCTCGTTCTTCGCGTCTTCCATGTTCTTTCCTTTCCCGATAGGTTCATCTTCCTTGCTCGCTCCGCCCGCCGGGCGCCGCCAGCGCCCGGGCGAGCTCGTCCTCGCAGCCCTCGGCCGGGACCCACGAGCCGCCCTCCAGCTCGAAGGGGAGCTCTGCGGCCACCGTCTCCAAGGGGGCTTCCCTCACCGCCTCCAGGATCAGCTCGCCCGTGCGCTCGGCGGCCTCCTCGGGCGTGGCCGAGAGGAAGGCGTCGCTTCCCCGGTACTCGGCGAACGCGGCGGCGAACGAGGGCATCGCGCGGCCCATGGACTTGCGGGTCACGTCGACGTGTACCGTCGCCCTCGCGCCGTCCACGTCCGCCCCGCGGACCTCGAAGGACAGGCCCGCGAGCAGCTCCCGGCAGAACTCGGCCGCGTCCACCCCGTAGCGCTCGGTGCCCGCCCGTGCGGAAAGCGACGCCGCCGCGGCCTCGAAGGCCGGGCCGTCGAGGCTCGCGACGCCCTCGAGCTCGGCCGCCGCTCGTTCCTCGACCGCGCGCTCGGAGGCGCCGGCCGGCGCGCAGCCGGCGAGGCAGGCGAGCGCGATCGCCGGTGCGAGGAGGGCACCGGCCGCGCGGCGGCATGCGGGGCGGGCCATCCCCCTACGCCTTCGCGCCGGCGTCCGCGGCCGGGGCCTTGCCGGCCCCGGCGAGCTCGATGGTCTTCTCGAGCACCGTGCGCTGGTCGTAGCTCTCCCAGTCGACGGCCCTGAGCTCGACCGGCGAGCCCTCGTCGAGCAGCTCCCAGGCGGCCTGCACCTCGACGCTCGCGCCCTTCTTCACCTTGGCCGTCCTGTTCCCGTCCCTCTCCTCGTCGTAGGAAGGGTGCCGGTAGGGCAGGTAGCCCTGCTTGAGCTCCACGTCGCCCTGGTACAGCTGCACGTCGGCCGCGCTGCTGAACGACCTCGGCTCGTCGGCGTTGTTCGTGAACGTGAAGTCCACCACCACGAGGCCCTTGCCCTCGCCGTCGTCGGCGACCGTCGCGCCGCCCACCTCGAGGTCGAAGCCCGCCTCCGACTCGACCTTCTCGATCCGCGCGGGGTCGAGCGTCTCCCGGTAGAGCTCGACGGTCGACTTGCCGTCGGCCGTCGCGGGCGCGACGACGACCTCGACGGGATCGTCGCCCCTGAGCTCGAAGGCGACCTGGCTCCTGCCTTCCGCTCCGGGGGCCAGGTTCCCGCCCTCCGTCGGCAGCGCGCCCGGCACCTCGGGGGGCAGGTAGCCCTGCGGCAGCGCGGTGGCGCCCTGGGACGCGGTCGCGCAGGAGTACCCCACGTACCCGAGGGGCACGCTCTCCGCCCCGTTGTTCCTGACCGCGAGGTCCGCGACGAGCATCCTCTTGCCGTCTCGGCCCCCCGTCGTCCACGTGCGCTCGACGCGCACGTCGAACTCCGGGCCCGCGCCTCCCGCCGCGCAGCCCGAGAGGGCCGCCGGCGCGGCGATCGCGGACGCGAGCGCCAGGGCGGCGAACGACCGCCGCGTCATCGCCCTTCCTCTTTCCATGCAGATCTTCCTTTCACTAGTCGTTGCGGGGCCTCGGTTCCGGCCCGCGCAGCGAGGAGCCGAACGACTCGCACAGCTCGAACGCCTTGAGCGCCGTCCTCGCGTAGGGGAGGAGGGCCCGCGCCGCGTCGGTGGGGCGCGCGCCCCTCCCGCTTCGGTCGAAGAGCGTCCTGCCCAGCTCCCCCTCGAGGTCGCTCATGGCCTTCGAGACGTTCTGCACCGACATCCCGTTGCGCTTCGCGGCGCCCGAGAGGCTCCCCTCGTCGCATACGTCCGCGAACAACCTCAGCTGCCTTATCTTCATCGGCCTGCCCTTCGTCTTCCAGGCGCCGGGGCGCCGCTTCGGCGGCGCCCCGGGCGGGTCCTCTACAGGTACGCCCCGTAGGTCGCCATGATGCCCGCGAACACGACGGCGTAGAACGCGATCCACGCCACGATGCCGATGGCCATGCCCACCGCCGAGCTCACGATGGCCGACTTCTTGACCGCCGGGGCCTTGTCCTTGTTGACGAGCCAGGCGACGAGCACGCCGATGAGCATGAGGAAGAAGCCGAGGGCTCCGTAGCCGAACTTCGCCCCTCCCGAAAGGGCGGGCATCTCGACTTGGTACTGCATTGGTTCGTTCTCCATTTGGATCTTCTCCTTAGTTTCGCTTGTCAGATCGGTTCTCTGCGCTCCGGCGCCTAGTCGAGGATCGCGGCCGTGCAGGACAGCAGCTCGGACGCCGCGATCCCGGCGAGCGCGAACGCGTTCAGGATGCAGCCGATCGCCGCGGCGCCGGCGGCTTCGTGCGCGGCACCGACCGACCTGGATCGGCCGACGAGCCACGACGCGAGCACGCCTGCCGCGGACAGGGCCAGCCCGAGCGCGAAGAACGCGGCCCTGGCGGCCGTCGGCATGCGCGCGGGCGCCGCCTCGGGGGCGGGCCCTTCGCGCCCCGGCTCCTCGGGCTCCTCGGGTTCCAGCTCGACGAGCAGCCTCGACTCGTTCTCCACGTCTCCTCCTTCGAGGGCTCCGGGGCGGGCCCGGGGCCCCGGCTACTTCCCGTCCGGCACCGCGCCGATGCGGCAGATCGTGGATCCGCAGGCCGGGCAGGTCCCCTTCATGATGTCCTTGCCGTTGCTCGTCTTCCCCGCCTTGGGGTCGAGCATCCGCTTCTTCTCCTTGCACTTCATGCAATACGCTTCAATCGTCATTGCTTGCCCTTCCTTTCTTCTTCCACGTTGCCGGCGCCGTCCGGCGCTTGGCCTTCCTCGATGCGCGCGAGCCAGCGCCTGCCCCTCGAGGTGATGCGGTACGCGTTCTCCCTCTGCCCTCCGTTGGGGAAGTACCGGGCGTGCACCGCGAGCATCCCGTCGGCCTTCAAGGCCCTGAGGCTACAGCGCATGCGGCACTCGGTCGTGCCGAGTGCCTCGCTCAACGCCGAATAGGACAGCGATATCGAGCGGGCGTCGGCCCCCCTGCTCCTCAAAAGGCCGAGCACTCGGGCCTTCCTCTCGTCGAGCTCCCTCTCTGCGGTCCTCGCCATCTCTCCTCACTCCTTACGCGATCGACTTCCTGCACGGTCGGGAGCCCTCATTGCACCCGCTCGCAGCGCACGAGGTAGCGCTGGTAGTTGTACGGGGGAGGGTGGCAGGTGACCAGGGTCACCAGGTCCCTCCCGGGCTGTATGAGCACGGCGTCCCGGTCGCTCGGGTCGATGATCTCGATCTCGGCGACCTCGTAGGCGAGCTCGCCGAACGGGTTCGTCACGTAGACCCGGTCGCCGGGCTCGAGCAGCTGGACGTCCCGGAACATCGCCGCCGTCGACATGCCCCGGTGGCCCGCGATGACGGCGTTCGTGTCCGGGCCCCCGATGGGGACGGACGTCTCGCCGAGCAGCGCCGCGCCGCGCGCCATGTTCTCCGGGCTCGCGCCCAGGTACACGGGGACGAGCAGGTCCATCTTCGGCACCTCCAAATACCCGATCATATCCTCGTCGAAGCCGTAGCCCGCCAGGTCTATGGCGGGCTGCTCGTACGAGAACGGGTCCCGCAGCCCGTCCTGCCCCTCGGCGAAGATGCGCTCGTTGTAGGCCCTCAGGTCCGCCAGCAGCCGGTCCAGGTCGCGCCCCGATGCGCTCGCGCCGCCCGGGCCCGCCCCGCCGTACTCGGCGTCGTAGCGGGCGACCGCCTGCTCGGCGCCGGCCCGGTAGAGCGCCTGCATGGCGAACGGGTAGCCGATCGCGCCGACGCCCGCCGCGATCAGGAGGACGGCGAGCGCGAGCGTCGCCGCGCTCCTCCGCGGCGCGTCCGCGCGGCTCGGCGGCGTGCGCCGCGCGCCGTGCCGCGCCGAGCCTCTCTCCCGCCTATCCAACCCGGCCCCTCCCCGTCCGCCACACCGCCGCCGTGGCGGCGGCCCAGCCCGCGAGCAGCAGGAGCGTCCACCAGGGGAAGGGGTTCGCGTACGCCTGGTCGGCGACGGCCCCCTCGGCCTCGTAGGGCACCCGGGTCCCGCGCACGAGCAGCCGGTGCGAGTTGATGCCGTAGGGGGTGCAGGTGACGAGCGTCACGTGGTCCTCGCCTTCGGCGCGCGCGAGCCCCGCCGTGTCGGAGGGCTCCACCACCGAGATCCGGTCCACCTCGTAGGCCAGCGTCCGCCCGTACACGCGCACGAAGAAGCGATCGCCCTCGGCCAGCTCGTCGAGGTCGTCGAACAGCCTCGCCCCCGGCAGCCCCGTGTGGGCCGACAGCACGCTGTGGGCGCCCTCGCCGCCGATCGGCAGCGAGGTCTGGGGCAGGTGCCCTGCGCCGAGCCGGAGCACCCGCTCGCTCGTCCCGTGGTAGACGGGGAGCTCCACTCCGATGGACGGGATGGACAGGTAGCCCATGATCCCGTCGTACACGTCGAGGATGCCCGCGTAGTCCTCCGCGAGCGACCCCGACCCCTTCTCGGACGAGGCAGGCGCCCCGCCCGAGAAGGGGTCGGCGGGCGTCGCCGCCGCGAGCCCCTCGTTGTAGGCCTGCGCGAGCGCGAGCTGGGCCTCCTGCTCCTGCGAGGGGGCCTCCTCGACCGCCTGCAGGTACGTGCGGACGCTCGCCTGCTGCCCCTCGCGCGCCTGCCACTCCGCGAGCGAGGGGTAGGCGAGAAGCGCTGCGCCCGCGAGCAGCAGGAGCGAGAAGGCGAGGTTGGCCAGGCGGTTCCCCGAGGGGCGCCGCCCGGCCCGGGCGCCTGCGCCCTGCGGGCCCGGCCGGACTTCGTTCGTTGCCTGTTTGGCCGGTCGCCTCACGGACGCGCCTCCTCGGCCTACGCGGCGCTGCGCTTGCGGGAGCGCACGACCAGGTACACGCCGCCGCCGATGAGCAGGATGCCCGCCGCGGCGAACGGGATCACGCCCATGCCGCCGGTGATGGGCAGCAGGAAGGCGTCCTCGCCCTTCATGGTGTTGGTGATGGACAGCTCAACGTCGTAGCCGCCGTCCTTGGCGACCGTGAACTCGGTGTAGGTGCCGTCGGCCGGGGTCTCGTAGCCGGCGGGCGCCTTGACCTCCTTCAGGTAGTACGTGCCCTCCGCGAGGTCCGCGAAGGCGATCTTGCCGTTGGCGTCGGACGTCTGGGTGCCGAACGCGGCGACCTTCACGTAGTTGCCGCCCGCATCCTTGGTGTAGAGCTCGAACTCGGCGCCCGCGAGGACGGCGTTGTCCTTCTTGTCGACCTTGGTGAGGTCGAGGTCGCCGAAGCCGATCTCGGGATCGATCGGCGGGTTCGGGCCGTCGGGGCCGTCGGGGTCGACGGGGTTGGTGCCCGAGTCGCCGCTCACCGTGGCGCCGAGCGAGTTCGTGTAGTCGACGTGCGCCTGGTTCGGGATCGGGTTGCCGTCGATGGCGACGATCTCCGTTTGGAACTTCACCCAGATGGAGTCGCCCGCGGCGACGGCCATGCCGTTGAGCGCGGCCGCGTCGATGGTCCAGGTGACCTTCGCCCCGTCGATCGCCTCGGTGAAGGCGACGTCCGTGGCGCCGGGCTGCGTGGCCCCCACGCCGACGGTCGCGGAGCCCGCCACGTAGGCGAGGCGGCTGTCGATCGTGTCGCTGATGACGAGCTTCTTGCCCGTTTCGTAGTCCTCGGGCACGCCCATCTTCACGTACCAGTCGACCATGTCGCCCACCTGCGCGCCGGGTTCGACATGCCCGCCCTTGTCGACGGGCGGGGCGCCCTCGACGGTGTTCTTGGGGTACACGTGCACCGTGCTCGCCAGCGTGCCGTTGATGTTCATGGGCAGGCGCACCAGGAACGGCGCCGCCTTCGTCGCGACCGCGAGGTTGTCGGTCTCCTCCACGTAGTACAGGCCCTCGTCGAGGCCGGTGAAGCTCGCCGTGCCGTCGGCGGCCGTCGTCTCGGCGCCGACCGGAGCCGCGCCGGCGCCGAGGTAGGCGTCCTTGTTGGCGGCGACCTTCTCGGCCGTGATGTCGGCGTCGGCCTCGTGGCCGGCGACGACCTTGTAAGCCTTGAACTCGACGTTCTCCAGCGGCTGGGCTCCCGCCGGGGGCGTGATCTCCGTGCCGTCGCCGGCGGTGCCGCCGGTCCAGCTCGTGTCCTGGTACTTGTGCACCTCGATGCCGTACGTGCCGGCGCCGAACGCGGCCGCCGGGAGCATCAGGCAGGTCATGGCCGCGGCGAGCGCGAACGCCGCCGCCCGCTTAGGTAGCGATGATGTTTTCATCATGCCGCCTCCTCCTTCGTTTCGTTGTCGTGTCTCTCTTCGCGCCTGCGGCGCCTCCGAGGGCCGCAGGCCTTCCATGTGATCGCCGGGTCGTCAGCCTCCTCGACGGGCACCACCTCCTTACGGACGCTCCGACACCTAGCGGCTGCGGGGGAGACGGTTGCGGCGCAGCCGCAGCGCGAGCGCCGCTCCCGCCATCAAGGCTATGCCCGCCGCAGCGAAGGGAGCCGCGCCGGCCCCGCCCGTCACCGGGAGCTCCGTCGGGTCGGAGATGGGCCCAAGGTCGACGAACCCCGCGTTGACGTGTCGCACGTCGAAGCGCTCGAACGAGACAGCCGTCTGGGCGGTGGCGGGATCGAACTTCGACGAGTCGGGGTCGGCCGGGTCGCCCGACGCCACCAACTCGTAACGGCGGGCAGGCTCCTTAGCCACTTCCAGCGCATAGGCGCCGTGGCTGGGCACGGCCAGGTCGTACGTGCCGTCTTCGGCCGTGACGGCCGACAGCTCCTCGCCGGTCACGGCGTTCGTCGTGGACACTTTCGCGCCGGCCAGCGGCGTGCGCTCCTCGACCGGGGCGGCGGGATCCGCCAGGGTCGAGGCGGCAGGCTGCGACCAGGCGTAGCCGGTAGCGTGGAAGTCGATCAGCGTGTAGGAGTTGAGGGCGCCGTAGCCGCCCGACCCCTTGTACCAATCGGCGGAATCGCCCATCTTGAAGTTGTAGTAGATGCCTCCGTAGGCGATGAGGTCCCCAACTTCCGCCTTAAGCTCGCTCTCGTAGCCGATAACGGGGAAGCGCTTCTCGCGGGGAGCAAGCTCGGGGATCTCGATGCGGATCATCGTAACCGCCGACCAATCGGACACGGCGGAGGCGTCCACGTACGTGCCGACGAATGCGCCCGTCAGGTCGTACGCAGGCGCAGCATCGGTCGAATACGTGACGATCGCGCCGTCGCCCGCGTTGGACACCGGGCCGGTCAGGCTCAGGGAGCAAGCCGAGGGCGACGATTCCTTCGTCACCAGCCCGGAGCCATCCTGTGCTTGGTACTTCACGATCGAACCCTCCTTGGGCACGGGAACGTACACCACCCAGTCCTTGGTGGGATGGTCGATGTGCGATACGATCGAGAGCCGCTGCCCGAACGGGTCGTTGTCGTGCCCCTCCACGTCGACGGACGCGGTCGCATCCGCAGAGGCCAGCGAGTTCGCGCCCACTTCGGTGGCCTCCAGTATCTGGAAGTTCGCCCTGTAGGGGGAGGAGAGGTGGAGCTGCGTGCCGCCCGGCAATCCCAGGTCGCCTGTGTCGTCGGGAACCGTGTTCTGCAGGACGACGGGGCTGTAGCCCGCCTCCGGCTCGCCCGTGCTCTCGTTGAAGTCGGTCCAGACCTCGCTTACGGGCGTGTAGCCCGAGCCGGGGGTGGCCCAGGGTGCCGCGCGCAGGTCGAACTGGAACCTGGTGAGGGTGTCCGTGCGGGAATCGGACTTCGTCCCTACGGAGTCGAGCACGTAGTCGGGGAGGACCACCTTGACTATCGTCGAGCCGTCGGAAGCAACGTGCGTCGTCACTTCGGGATCCCCGAACGAGATGGCGCTCCCCCCGGTCGCCTTGAACGTGCTGTCTTGGAAGGAATAGGAGCTGTCTACCCTGAAGTAGTACACGGGGTTCTTGATCTGATACTCCCCGCCGTACGTCACCGAAGGCTGCGCTCTCACGGTGCAGGTGAACGAATCACCCTGGTAAACCTTGTACGAGGAGGTGAAACCCTCGAACTCGTTTCCCGTGAGGTATGCCGTCGCCTTCGATGAGAACGAGACGCTCGCCCCTTGACGTTCGTACGCGGGCAGGTCGTCGGCTGAGCAGGTGGCCACAATGCGGCACGATGCCGCCGTCGCGGGGAACTCCTCGCCGGAGAAGAACCTGTGCGGATACGTGTCGCCGTCCGGCGTCGTTATAAGACTGACCGTGCACGCGCTATAAGCATCGTAGTATTTATCGGTCGGGACAAGCCTCAGGGAGGTCAGGTACTCGTTCTCAGAGAGCACGCCGGTAAGGTCTACCGTAAGGCTATTGCCGCCCGCCTCGCGCTCTTCGGAGTGCAGGTTCGTCGTATACACGCATTTGAATCGGAATCCGTTGCCGCCCGTGTCGATCTTCTTTACCAGGGAGAGCAGCCGGGAATCGGTTCCCGCAAAGTCGATGGACATGTTCCAGTACTGCTTTTTCCCGGTGCCCGCCGCAAGCTCGACCTTCCCGACGACGGCGTTTCGCTTCTCGTCGTAGGAGCCGAGCCATTTGGGCATGTCGTCCGGGGAGAACGTGGAGGCGGAGCTGTCCGCAACGTTCATGATCTGCTCCGAAGACGCGCGCACGAACTTCGTGCCTGCGGCCCAGCTGCGATCGGGCGCCCCGTCGGCAGAGAACGTCGCGCCCGTTGAGAAGACGCGCCCCTCCAGGTCCGTCCCGTCCGACGGAAGGGTGGCAGGCACGCGGCTGCTGGATTTCAGTTTGACATCGTAGGACAGGTTTATCCCATCGAGCGTCCCGAAGTCGATGGCGAGCCCTGTGAGGTACTCTCCTTCGGCCAAGGGGATGGGCACCTCGACCTCGTCGATCAGACCGCCGATGTCGGCGACCCTGATGGAGCCCGTAGCGCCCGAGCTGGTCGCGTATTCGACGAGCTGCTTGTTGGAACCTCGCGTCATCCTGATCATATCGCATACGCCGAGCACGGCTGGATCATCTATGGCGAGCCTCGCGTTCTGGTACAGCATGGTCGAGTTCGAGCCCTTCAGCGTGTATTGCGCTACGGTTTGATCAGACTCGCCGATGATCGGCTGGCTTTCTCCCTGCCAGTCGATGAACGAGAGGTCGTCGCTCGCGACTCTGATGGATTGCTGGAGGTTAAGGCTGGCGTGGCTCGCTTCGGGCTCGGACGTCCCCGAGGCGGTAACGCCGTAGTAGGCGCTCGCCCCCAGAGGGGATCCGTCCGCGTACGCGGTTCTGACGTCGACGACGAACCCGCTTTCCGTCTCGTACCTCGAACCGCCGACAGGCCCGCGGTAGATGGCTTTGACGACCCATTCGCCGTCGGGCGAGAGCGACGGTATCTCGGCGGCTTCGATCTGCCGGCCCAGATTGGTCTCGTAGTTCCAGTCGACCCCGTCGCCGTCGGGCTGCCCGCTTTTCAGGATGACTTCGTCCGTGATGGTGTAGATCACCTCGGCCTCTTTCATCCAAAGGACGGAGGCGATATGGTCGGGCGGCGCTACGTAGCACGTCACGCTCGCCTTCACGTCTTTCTCGCCCGTTCTTGCTTGCTGCTGGAAATGCGCGGAATCCCAAGAGGCGTTTATCTTCCTCCCCGACACGGCCGTGTCTAGCTTGAGGGTTTTGCCCGCGCTCCAATCGACCGTCGAGTCGTCCCGTGCCGACACGATATCGAGATCCGATAGGTACACTTCGTTGGAATACGCCCTGTCGGAATGGTAGCGCAGCTGATACGAGACCGATTTGTCTCCTCTATAAGCCGGGTTAAAGGAGCTCTCGTATTTGTCGGGCTTGTAGTAGAAATGATCCTGATCCTCCCCGACAAGCTGGGGATTCCCTCCGAACGAAACGTTGACCACGGCATCGAGGTCGAACACGTCACCGGACGACGTTTTCAATTGTTTAGGGACTGCGAGCGCGAAGTCGGCATCGGTGGCAGTCAGCTTTCGCTTCGACAGATCGAGGGTGTACTCCACGTTCGCCGAACCGGACGATCCTTTGACGGCATCCGCGGTAAGCGATGGGTTCTTCACCGAGACCGTATAGCCCGGAGCAGGAAGCTTTTTCGTCTTCATTTCGAACGTGCTCGACTCAACAGGAGTCGTTGCCCCCTGGGCTGTGTAAGAATTGATCGCGAAGGGGGAGACGACATCCGCTTGGGATGCTTTTTGGTAAAGCTCGATGTCGCGTACGCGCAACTTGATATCGAAAATGGTGTCGAGGGAGACATCATCGTTCAAGGTGACCAGCAGCTTTTCGCTGTACGGCTCGCTGCTGACGACGCGTTGGACGGTCGCCGACTCCAAGGATTCGGGCCATGCCGTCATCGTGAACTCATAGGGAATCTCTATCTCGAACCAACGACCCGATGCGCTGGGATCGGGATGGTAGATGACCATGAGGGTGACGTCTTCTTGGAAAAGGTAGTTGTCCGCATCGACGCCCGCGTCGATGCTCGCCTGAGACAGGCGTATCTCGCCCATGCCGGACGCCGCTGTCGCAACGGCCTTTGCAGGGCCGGAGCCTTCCTCGCTGCCGCCCTCTGAAGAAACCGTAGCCGGCTCTTGCGGCACGACATCGTCAGACTTCTCTGCAACTCCGTCCTCGTTCAGGCTTGAAGGCGGGGAAGCCTGCTCCGACTCGGCGTTGCTCTGCTCGGGTGAAACGCCCTCCGCGCTCTCGGGCGGAGCCGCCGAAGGGGCCTCGGAGGCGTCCGCCGCGTACGACAGCTGCACAGGGCCGGCGAGCGCGAGGGCGAGCAGGACGGCGAGCGCCGACCTGCCCGCCATGCTCGGCGAGGGCCTCTCCCTCCTTTTGCTAATCGTTGTCGGTCTCATAGTCCCTCTCCTTTCTTTTCGGTGGCTCTGGGATGCCCTGAACACGGACAGCGTGCGGGTCGGGCGCCGCGGCGCACGCAGGAAAGTCATCGGGGACGGCCGGGCCTTCCCGCCCGAACACCAGCCGCTCGAGCGTCGCCTCCCGAAGGATCCCGTCCACGCGGAGGTTCACGAGAGCCAGGGATCGCACGGCGAAGGCGAGCCTCTCGGCGCCCCGCTCGGAAACGGGGTCGGAGCCGAGCTTTCGGTAGGAAGGGGGCGCCTCGTGAGGGGTGCAGGAGATGGCGGCTTCGCGCTCGCCCATCGCCTCTATGATGTCGAGGAGGGAGACATCCTCGGCTGGCCCAGCCATGCAGTAGCCTCCCTCATGTCCTCGCGCCGAGCGGATCAGCCGAGCTCGGCGGAGCTTCGATACCACCTGCGCGATCATAGCTGCGGGTATTCCGGTGAAGGCCGCGATGTCCTTCGCGCTGCGCGTGCCGCCGTAAGAGGCGAGGCACAGGACGATGAGCACGGCGTATCTGGTCGTTGTCTTCAAAGTGCTGCTCGGCCTTCCCCGGGCTGCTACATAATGCCGATTATGTAGCAGCCGGAATGGGTGCGAAACGCCTCGGCGTTAAGAGCGTGCCGTTTCGAGGTTTGGGCAAAGGCATTTTTGCGCAGAGTTGCCCACCTTGATCGCCGAAGGCGAAGCAGCGATAGCCCCGTTTAGAGCCGGGGTCTAGTTGGCGTGCCCGAAGGCGGGAATCAACGCGTTGCCGGGCGCGCCTGTAAGGCTCCCGTTGAAAAAACGTTTTCTATTTGTCTAATCTTTTGATATGATGCCGGTAGCTTATATTTCGCCAAGGGTGCTCCATGGCGAAAAGACATACGAAATTCGAGCGGGCTGCTACATAATCGGCATTATGTAGCAGCCCGCTCGTTCGTCAGGCCACAAGGCCCAGGTGGGCCAGCTGCTGCCGGCACTCCCTCCCGGACGTCATGGTGTATATCTTGGTGGTGGCGAGGCTCGAGTGGCCGAGCACGTCGCTCAGGGCGCTGATGTCCTTGTGGGCCGAGTAGAACGTGCGGGCGAACAGGTGGCGCAGGTTGTGCGGGTAGACCTTCGCGGCGTCGACGCCGGCAGCCTCTCCGAGCGACTTCATCCTCTTCCACACGTAGGTGCGGTGCAGCGCGACGCCGTTTTTCGAGCGGAACAGCGCGCCGGAGCGGATGCCCTCCCGCTCGGCCAGGGCCTCGAGGCCCGATTTCAGCTCCTCGGGTATCCACGCTATGCGGGCCTTGCCCTTCATGTTGATGCTCACGAAGCCGTCGGCCAGCGCCTCCGCCGTCACGAACTTCAGCTCGCCGACCCGCATGCCGGTGGAGCACAGCGTCTCGAGCATGAGCTTCGCCTTGCCGTCGCCCTGTTCCTCGGCGGCCGCGAGGAGCTCGAGGTAGTCGTCCCTCGTGAGCTCCTCGCTGGTGCCGAGGTACGTGCGCCTCTGGATCCTCAGCTGCTTGATGGAGAGCTCGGGCTTGCCGAGGAACTTGAAGAAGCTGTTGGCGGCGGCGATCATGGAGTTGACGCTCGCCGGGGCGTAGCGCTCCACGAGGTCGGACTTGTACATGAGCGCCGACTTCTTGCTGAGGCTCGGCACGGGCGACGAGGACACGAACTCGAGCATGCGCCGCACGTCGCGGGTGTACTTGCTGACGGTGTTCGGCGCCAGCTCGCGCTCGACGAGCCAGTCGCGGTACCTGCCCAGCAGGGCGTTTTGGAACAACCGCGGGATTAGCATGGGCGACCTCCTTCTGTCGGTTTTTCGCGGCACCTGGGAGGCTACATCTTCGAAGCTGCTGGGTACATCGCGCAACATGGCTGCCGCGCCTTTTGCAGCCGGATATCCGCCGCTCGGTTACCACGCCGACAAGCAGCCCCGCGCCGACCTTGGAAGCACTTTAGCCGACGGGGACATGCGGTTGGAAACTTCATAATTTGGTTGAATGCCGGAGTAGCGCGGCGGAATAGGCTTCGGGGCAGAGGTAATCCCACCGATCGCGCCAGACTATGGCTGCCGTGCATCTTGACGAGTTCGGCACGAGCTCCGCAAGGGTTTCAGGCCGCGGTCTGCCGTCCCCGAAGCGAGGGCATCCTCCTGAAGCAAGATCCCGCCGGCCGCAGGGCCGACGGGATCTTTGCGGTGCCTGGCGAACATCACCCCCGCGGCTTGATGCGGGCCGTGTCGCCGCGCACGTAGTTGTTGGGGTTCCAGCTGAAATCGCCGCCGTGGTCGTACCAGGCCACGTAGGGCATGTCCGGGTATGCGACCTTGCGCCTGCCGTCCGGCATGTCGACCCACACGGGGATGCGGCCCTCGTCAGGTTGACCGAATCCCACGACGGGGAACGCCTCCCACTTCTCGCGCACGCCGTCGCGCAGCCACACCTCGTCGCCCAGCCGCAGCTCGCCCACGGGAACCTCCACCGAGTCCAGGAACCCGCCGAGCCGCAACCGCTCGGGCATGGCCTCGTCGAAGGCGCGCAGCATCTCGTCGAAGTCGTACACCAGCTGCTCCTCGCAGCCGGCGCTCTCGTGGATGCGGTCGACGATCTTCCAGCCTTCGATGACGTAGATGCCGTTGTCGCCGGGGTCCATGCGCCTGTCGGTGGTGTACCTGCCCAGGCCGAGCGAGAGCGATCCCCCGAAGAAGTTGCCCATCACCTGGCACAGGCGCGCCCAGCCGTAGTCGTCCTCGCTCGGCGGGCAGTAGCCTTGCAGCTCGCAGTACCTGAGCAGCGGGCCCACGGTGTCGCGCCCCCCGTTCCAGTGCAGGTAGAGCCCGAACTTGCGCTCGCGCGTGGTGATGACGGCCTGATTTCCCATGACGATCTCCTGTCGTTTCGCGGCGCCCCTCCTTTTCCGGGGCGCCTCCTCGGGGATGCGTCCGCCCGGTGCCGTCTCGGGGAGCAAGGGGGAAAGCGAAAAACCGCAGGCCTGAGCTTCCGCTGGGCAATACAGGTTTCAGGCGAAAGGTTTTTCGCGGCCCTTGCTTCCCGAGACGGCACCGGGCAGCATGCGCCCGAGGCGGTGGCCGGGGGAAGGAGGGGCCGGGTCAGGAGGAGTGCCAAGGGAGGCGGGCATCGCCTTGCGCTGGCGAGGCTTTGGGACATCGGGGACGCCGGACACGAGCCCCTGGCAGGTGCGCAGGCGCAAGGACGGCGACGGCGTTGTCCGGAGAGACGAAAGCACGTGGCTTGACTACAGGCAGATTCGATCGTTTGAGTACGACAGGGGCGAGTGGTACTTCCGGGGAGCTAACGCACGACATGGCGGGCGGCAGCCTCCTTGCACCATTCCAGGAAAGGGTCCGCGCGGAGATCGGGCTTGGCGATCTTCAGGAGCGGCGACCAGCCGGGAGTCCGGCTCTATACCGCGGAAGATGCCCACACAAAATCGGGGCAGAACTGCTTTCGCAACTCTGCCCCGCAAAAACGCCTGAAACGCTTTTTTTATCTGAACTCATTATGGCACGCTAGAACCATGCGTCAAGGAGTTTTTCCAGAAAGTCAAACGAGGACCGGATCGTGTCGTTCTTCTCGTAATACTCAGAATGCTCGCCTATCTTCCCTTTGAGTTTCGCCATCGACTCCTTCGCGTTCTCCCAGCACGTGTCGCCGACGACGAACCGGTTGTACGCCCATAGGAACGTCGCCATCTGCTGCAGGCGGGGGTTCCTCATCTTGGCCGAACGCGCGCGCTTGCCGAGACTCGTTCTCGCCACCGCCGCGCTCACCGTCTTCGATGTGGCGAGAGGGGTGCTCTTTTCGCGAAGGCCCACGAGCATGTTGGACGAGTGGGCGGCGGAGTTTCTCAATGCCTTCACCTGCCGCAGTAAGTAATGCTCCTCGGCCATGGCCTGATCGCCCCATCTCTGGGAGCAGAAGAGGTAGAAGTCGATGAGAGTGCCAAAGCTGACCAGCTCGAGGAGCACCCACACCGGCATGTCGTCGCAGTACTTCTCTACCAAATCGGAGCTGCACGGGTCAAAGCGCGCCATGCCCAGCTCTCGCTCTCGGCGCTTCCTTTCGGCAGGAGTGAGATGCGACAGGTAGTCAGCGACTATCGAGTAGCCGTCCTCTCCGGCATTCGATCCCACTCGGCTCACAACCTTCACCTTGGCGAAATGCTCGATGTCGAGGGTCATGGGCAAGAACGCGTAGCGCATGTGCTGGTCAACGGATGCGAGGTCTTGAAGATAGGCGAACTCCAGATTGGCGTACTCCCCATCGCGCGCTCCTCCGTCCCTGAGCGGGAAGAGCTTGCGGTAGGAGATGAGCTTGAAGAAGGTGTTCTTGTCCGCAAGGTAGAGCATGGCCTCAGCCTCGCTCGTGATGTTGAACCCTACCCCCTTCCTCTTCAGGTGATCGATCTGGGCTTCGGGATCGAGTTTCGGTTTGGCGTGCTCCATATGCGCGTCGGCCTTTCGCGGATCCGCTCCCGCCCTCGTCGTGCGTTTAGATTGCGGCTCCATTATAAGCTACTCCTCCCACGACCACGATCCGTAGGCGCCGTGGTCGGCACCGGCGAGCAGCTGGCTCCGCTGATGCTCCTCCATCGCCGAGGCGTCGGTGCTATGGAACGGGCACGAGCCGCACTTGTACCCGTGGACCCAGCGCGTTTCTGGAGGCTCCGGCTGGGCGGGCTCCGAAGGCGGCGGGACGGGCTCGGGCTGCGGATCCGGCTCCGCCGGCGAAGGGTCGGACGCTGGCTCGGCAGGCGCGGAGGAGGAAGGAGCCCGCGAGGGCTTGCCTTCAGCTGGCGCCCGCTTCGCAGGAGGAGAGGGCGAAGCCGCTGCAAGCGCTTCGAAGCCCTCCTCCTGCAGGCTCTGTTCTTCGCTTTCGATGGCTCCGTCCAATCCGGCCGGCTGTGCCTCAGCCTCGGGCCGATCCTCGTCTGCAATGTGAGAGGTGCTCTTGGCAACTCCGTCCTCGACCGCCTCTTTCGTTGGCGTCTGACCCAGGATTCGGTCCCCCTCCGTCCGCACAGAGCCCTCGCTATCGACAGGGGCCTCGAAAAGGACAGCCACGGCGATCACGGCGCACAGCAGCACGGCACCCGCGAGAATCGCCGCGCACCTCTTGCAGGTGCCTTTCCGGAACAGTCCTTTTTTCTCCGCAGGGGCGCCGTCCCGCCCGCATCCCTCTCCCTTTGCGATCCTTCTCACATCACCACTTCCTTTCATGTATCGAGCTTACACGTTTCGCCACCCCCGATGGCGGCCCTATGCCACGCGGCTCCCCGGCCCCCTCCGCCCGGGTCGCCCACGCCCGTCGGAGCTTGGACGGCTGCCGGGATCCCGATCGGCGCGGTAGGCGGAGCGGGGAGCACTCCTTGCTGCTGGAGCGCTTGCAGGAGGTCGACGAGCTGGGCGAGCGCCCCTAGGTCAAGGTTCGCGGGAAGCGCGGGGGTCGGCATGGCCGGTGCCGTCACCTCGCCTCTGACAAGCTTCGCGAATCCCTCGGCGGCTTGGTACTCGTTTTCCAGCATGGGGTGCGTGTAGTACTTCAACGATGTCCTCGGATCCGAGTGCCGCAGCCTCGACTGGAGGGTCCTGGCATCGACCTTGAGCACGCCGACCAGCTCCGTCGCCTGGATGTCGCGGAACATGTTCGGGCACAGTCCGACGTAGCCGCGTCCCCTCGTGATCGTCTTCCCATCCCGCTCGAACGTCTTCGTCACGACCGTGTACTCCCCGAAGCCGTTGTCGACGCAGAAGTTCCTGAACCAGCGACCGTAGTTGGTCGGGTCGAACCGGCCGCCAAGGCTGTTGGAGGCGATGGGGGTCTCGGGGGTCTGCTCCACCCCGATTCTCTCCAGCTCGTCTTTCTGGATCCTCTTCCAAGTGAGGAGCATCGCAAGCAGCTCGCTGTCGATCACGACCCAGTCGCGGCTGGCCCTGCTCTTCGGCCTCCTCAGCTGCAAGTCATTGGAGTATTGCTCGCCGATGAAGAGCCGGCTGGCCTCCTCGTCGAGGAATTTCCAGCTCGACCCGTACATCTCGGCGGGCCTGATGCCGGTTCTCAGGAGCATCTGGGCCCCGATCACCTCGCCGCACATCGGTAGGGTGCGCAACGCCGTGTTGAACTTCACGAGCCTCTCTGGATCGAGGTAGTCCTTCGGCTCCGGCTCCGGCTTGGGCACCACGACGTCGTCGGCCGGGTTTCTGCGGATCTGCCCCTCCTTGACCGCCTCCTTCAGTATCTGGCGGAGGCGCTTGTTGATCTGGTACAGTTCCTTGTCGAACCTGCCGGAGTCCCTCGCGTCCTTGTAGGCGGTTTTGATCACGCCGACCGTCAGGTTCTTCAGCTTGACGTTCGGAAAGAGCCTCTGTATGTTGCGCACGTCGGATCGCTCACGGTCGGCGGTCCTCGGCGAGCCGTGGGTGCCCTCCCTCAGCAAAAGCCATCTCTCTGCGTAGGCGCCGAGGTAGGCGACATCCTTGTCGGGAATCCCGTACTCCTCCAGCTCGATCCGGTAGGCCTCGAACTGGCTTCGCGCTTCCCACTCCTCCTCGCAGTAGAAAGTGCGCTTGGGAGTGTAAAGGTACTTGCCCGGGCGGTCAGAGTCGGGGCCGAGCGAGAAGCGGCCGCGCCATACGCCGTCGGCGACGTGCTCGAGATGTCCTTTCCCCTTGATCTTCATGTTCCCCGAACTTGCCTCTCGACCTCTTGCGGACAACCGCGATTTTCTTTTACCCGCAGAGTGTATCGCGGTAAAAAATAGGGTCAAAAGCGCTTGGCAACCGAAGTCAATTCAATTCAAATTAGCTTAATGAACTGGGGAAATTTAATAATGATTGATGGTTCGTTTTTCAGGTTTACGTTACCTGGAGGTGCTCGTAATGCGTAGGTCAGCGGTTCGAATCCGCTCGTTGGCTCCAGAAAATGTGCAGGTCAGTCAAGGAAACTTGGCTGGCCTGTTTCTTTGTTTTAGGCTTATAGGACAAAACGTGTGCCCTAGCTTTATCAGTCGTAGTCCATCTTATAACCCCCACTCGAATGAAGCTCGTGCCATGCGACAGCAGTTCCCCATTGGGCGATTGCAGATTCGGTGTCGTTTGATCCTTCAAGCGAGCGATACAGATCGGCTATGGAGCCATCGGTTGGCATCTCTTGCAAGATGGCCGCTGCCGAGGGCGGGTTTTCGGTATGCATGAGGCACCACCACGACACGGCCTTGATACGTCTGTCGATCTTCATGCCGCGGTGGCATCGAAGCATCGCGCGCAGCTGTGCATTCACCCCGCCTTCGATCAGGTTCGTGGTAGCAGGAACGCCGCCTTGCTCGAGCAGGCTCTCATCGATGTAGGTGAACAAGACGTTTGCACGGACAAGCTTCTCGAGTCCTCTCCGGGCGCGTCTGAGCCTTTCGTGCCTGTACTGCATCCTCCCCTCAACCATGGTCTTCTGCTTGAGATAGCTCTCCCACCGCGAGCACCACATGGCAAACTCCGCCGTCCATGCCGCGGCTCCGTCGGCGTCGGCAACGTGCAAAAGACCCTTGGCGACGCCGTAGAGCTCGACTCCCGCCTGAAGCTTCGGTCTTGTCGTAGTTTGCCGTTTCACCTGGCAAAAGGCATGGAAGGTGCATCGCTGCACGCGGGTATGCGGCCACACCGCACGTCGCGCCTTCTCGAATCCGCTTCCCCCGTCGGTCGCTACGACATCGGGCGGAGCGATACGGGCCATGAGGGCCGCCCATGCGCCTGAGTTCTCGCTTCTTGCCGCATGCCATCCGATAACGTGGTCTTTCGTGCAGGCGATGAGCACTACGGCATTTCTGCCAAGCCAAATCCCGTCTACGTATACGACGTGGTGGATCTCGTCGCACGCAGGGGCTATCGGCCATATCTTCCAGAACCTTTCGGCCGCTCTTCTGAAGCTGCGTCCCTGCCCCGGCATCCCGGCTTGGGTCTTTGCAGACAAGAGCCACCCGAGAAAGGCGTCGAGCTTCTTTGCGCCGCTGTCTATCTTGCGCGTTTTAGTCGCCTTGCAGGACATGCACTGCCACCTCTGGGAGCCGGCAGCGGTCTTGCCATGGCGCTTCATATTGCCCCCGCACACAGGACATCTTTGGGAAGTCATCGCCCTATTGAACCAAAAAGCGACCCGAGTGCGGGGCTTAAGTGCTCCGACCTGCGCTGTCAAGCGGATTCGGGGCACACGTTTCGTCCGACCTCGAAGTTGCGCCGAGACAACTCCACGACCAAAAACAACTCTTGCATCAGCGATTACACGGTGATTCGGGGCACACGTTTTGTCCTATAACCCGTAAAATATGATCAATGAGGTCATATACACAGTAAACACACGGTTTTTAGCGCCCTCGGAGCCCGTAAATGCCACTGCACGAAGCGCGCAATAACGCGGCATAAACGTGCACGGACGATTCATGCAATGCTCCAATCGAATGAGTGGCCATGCCCTCATGCTCACCATGGGGGGCAGGCGACACGACGATGGCGGACTCTGGCGTCTGGACGATACGGGGGACAGCCGAGAAGAGGGATGCGCCAGATCGAGCATGCCTATCAGCAGCGATAGAAGCGGGGGTCCGGAAGACTGCGTCTACCAGGCCGTAGCCGAGCCATTTGGAGACGACTCGCGGATCGCCGCGGAGAAAGTCGCAGCCACAAACGAACCGGGCGTACACGTCGAGGCCTATCGAAATAACATAGTACATGAGCGAGCCCCTTCCGTTCATGTGGAATCTGGCCATGAGCCTAGTATCGGCCCTGATCACGAAATGAATACCAGCACGAGCAGGAGCCCACGATGCTTTACTCATATCGCCTCTAGAACCATCGCCCATCGGACGCAAACACCACCGACCGAAGCATTTATCGCGATCCTGTTTCGAAGTCTCCGACCGTAAGCTCCGAGAAGCGTTTCTTGAAAAAAGAAAACCCTTTCCAACCTGACAGCCCAATCGTCTATTGCGCTTATCATCGTATCGAGAGCTTCCACCAGATCAGTCAAAAAATACCGCCAGCGCGCTCTATAGCAATCAATGGGTATCTTTATACTGTATGATGCTGAATGATTATAGCGAACACACTAAAGGGGATAATATGAGGAGCGCAAAACACTTCAAGACACCTCTACTTGTATTATTTAGCGCATGCCTTTTGATAGGCGGTATTTGCGCGAATACCGCCTCTGCATATGCAGACATGGCTGCTGACAGTGGTTTTATCGTCCCGGTAAAACAGAAGACCAATGTGCCGGAAGATTATGTCGGCATCTACACGGCAGATGATTTGAATAGCGTACGCAACGATCTAAAATCCAATTATATTCTAATGGATGACATCGATTTATCTGGTTGGGGGAATTGGCAACCGATCGGATTGAGCGTTGACGCCTTAAACGCATTCGAAGGCCATTTTGACGGAAACGGTCATGTTGTGAAGAATATGACTATCAACGCAAGGGATACCGATTATTCTCTTCCCGCTTCCTCTCACAAAGACGGTGCTGCGCCTCATTTCGGTTTGTTCGCTCGTTTTTTCGACGAAGGAGTTTGTAATCTTGGAATGGTTAACTGCAGTATAACTATCGAGACGAAGTCAAAGGTTTTGGTCGGCTGTATCGCAGGTCGGGCGTCTAGTGATCTCAATGCATCACGCCAAGAAGGTTCGCTCGATAATTGTTACGCAAGCGGGGAGATTGCAGTAACGGGAAATTCCACCGAAGAATACAAATTCCCGGATGCTTACATTGGCGGCATCGCCGGAGCAATAGACAATAACGAAGTCAACTATTGTCGAAGCTCAGTCAATATCTCTGCCTCCATGTACAGCGTTAACGGTAACTACAGTTCAGGCGTCGGTGCTAGCGTCATCGCCGGCGGCATCGCGGGCAATAATGCCGCGTCTTCTTTTAGCTCCATAAATACTGGCTCTCTTTACGCAAAAGCTGTCTGCATCGAAGGCTCAACCAGTATCGATGCAGCTGGCATTAACGGTTCAGGCGATTGTAATCGCTGCATCAATGCAGGCGATATCACTGCAGAAACCACAGCAGGAGATCTAACGCTATGCCAAGTCAGAGGTCTTGCTAATTACTATAGCGCTTATGACAGTTGCAATATTGGCGATATATCCGTTTCAACTAATAAGGACTATCAATTCAAAGTCTCTGGTGCCTCTAACTTTTCTTACAGATGCTATAGCACAGGAAACATCACTACGTCGGGCCCCGTTTACGTCGATTATATCGGTGGTGCAGAAGAAACCGACTATTGGGGCAATCCTGGCCAAAGCTATTATCTGGATACGGCTGTGCTACAGGGGATATATGAAACGTCGACAGGAGTTCCACTCTCTTCAAATGCCATGCAGCAACAATCTTCATTCGTCGGTTGGGATTTCGAAACCGTATGGCAAATGGGCTCGGGTGACTACCCCTACCCCATCCTTCGCATGCTTGCTACTACGCCCCCCGACGACCCCGATACCCCGAAACACTTCGCAACGGATCCGCTCGTGCAGCTTGCAACCTGCGAGCTGGCTGCGTTCAATCCCGGTTCTTCGTGGGTTGGTAAGACGGTCGACGATTTCCTGGCGTCCGCCCCCTTCCAAGCGAACGACAAGGCGATCTGGAAAGGGCAGGACCAACAATACTCGGACTTCTTCTCTTCCGTACTGAAGGGCTACGAATTCGCAAGCGCGAACGGCGAAGGTCCGAAGAAGCACGTGGCTTTGAAAGACCCTGCTACGGGAGACATCGTCTTGGCGCTCGACCCGAAGGGCATCATCACCTACGCCAGCAGCTTCAACTCGCTTTTGCAGAGCGAAACAAAAGGGTGCTTCGACGGCGCCATGGAGGTGTGCCGAGAGGTAAAGAACGCCAATCCGGAAGCCCCGATCCATGTGACGGGCAGTTTCCTGGGCGGTATGGCGGCATCGTACGCATCGATCACGTCAGGCAGCCCTTGCAACGTGTTCAATGCTTCCGCCGGATACGGCGCCAAGCTATCCTGGCTCACGCAGGGCGAATTCGTGGACGGGAACAACTTCGAGGGGATCGACCGCCCTATATGCACCAACTACTACGCCTCTTCAATGAGACTTCTGTACGGGTATGGGACAGATGTTCTCTCTTCCGTTGAGGTGGATGCGAATCCAGGCGGATCGAAGTACCGGCTGAACTCGCTGTACGAAGCGGCGGAAGACGGTTTTGCGCTGTGCTCGGGAACTTCCATCTTTCCAGCTGCTGAGGCCAAAACCTTTTACGTTGCCGATGCGGAAGCCGTTCTGGAGTCAGTCAAGGAATCGGTCAACAACCTTGACAGCGGAAAGCCGGACCTTTCCTTCGCGACGAAGAACACCCAGATTACTTTGGGAACGACGGGGAAAGACGTAAAGCTGACGGGCATGGACGATGCCCTGGGTCCATACAATATGTTCCTTCCCCAGATCATGTACACCGGCTCTGGCCAAGGCGATACCATGCGCGGCGGCCAAACGGCCGACATCTTCGTTGCCGGCGCCGGCTCCTCCCGCTTCACGGGCAACGAGGGATCCGACCTGTACGTCATCGGCGACGGCGCCGACGTCCACATCAGCGACACGTGCGCGTCGGACGGAAACGTTCTCTGCAAGGGGCTTATGGGCGTCATGAAGACGATCGTTTTCACCAACCTCGAGCAGCCAAGCAAAGTAAAGGAAGGACTTGAAGACGTCCTCGACTCAGCGGTTGAGATCCTGACCGACACGAAGCAGGACACCATCGTATTTCGCAATTGCTCGTTCGACGATATGGAAATTTCGCTCGTTGACGCTTCGTTCCCGAACACCGATTACTACGAGATCAAGGCAGGCAGCAGCACCGTCCAGGTGCAAAAGCGCTTCTTCCTGAAGCGCGATTTCCTGCTTGTGGATGCCAGCGCTAGCGGCGAAAACGCCCGCAAGGCGGAGGGTAAGAACCTCGAGGCGTTGTACAAGGAAAAGAACGGAATTGCCAGAGAAGCCTCGCTTGGAGTATACGAAGCGGAGCCGACAGTAGACGCCTCCAACGTTGTCACCGTCCATCTCCAAGGCGTCGATGCGACAGTCAGCGTACGAGACGTAACAAGCGGCAACGAGCTCTTCGCGCTCAGCTCGGCCGAAGACCTCGACTATTGCGATGCATACGGAACCTACACCAGCTGCGCTGAAACGGGCTGCGTCGACGCAGCCTATGATGCCTCGAAAGTGAATATGGTTCTGACGGGCGGAGAGGTATCGCGCATCGCCACGAACACGACGGTAGGGGACATGGAGAGCAGCGTCTCCTACAGGGACTGGGTTTTTCCGAGCGAGCACAACGAGGTTGAGGTGAGAGCCGACGGCGAGGTACGACTCGTTGAGCACGCCAACGGGTCTGAAAATCAGCTTGGTACCGATACCGTTACGGCGGATGATATCGAGAATTCCACCTCGACAGAGGCGAAGGATATCGCTTGGGCGACCATTTCGGAAATACCGGATCAGATATGGACGGGAACCCCCATCGCCCCAACCATTGAGGTGTCTTACGAGGGGATGCCCTTGGAAGAGGGGATCGACTATAGCCTTTCCTTCGAAGGCAATGGAGGTGTTGGCAAAGCGACGGTTATCGTCATCGGCAAAGGACTTTTCACGGGAGAGAAGCGCCTTTCTTTCACCATTTACGCTCCCAATCCCGATCCCCAGCCACAGCCGGCTACCGTCTCCCGCCTCGGCGGCGCAGACCGCTATGCTACCATGGCGCTCGTCTCGCAGGCGGCTTTCCCTGAAAAAGGGTCGTGCGGGACGGTCATCGTGGCGCGCGGCGACGACTTCCCCGACGCTCTCGCGGCAGCGGGGCTCGCGGGCGTGCACGGCGGGCAGGTTCTTCTCACCCAGACGTCCTACCTGACGGCCGACGCCAAAGCGGAGATCAAGCGTCTAGGCGCGGATAGGGCCTTTGTGATTGGAGACAAACACTCCGTTTCAGACAAAGCTTTCGGCGAAATCAGATCCCTCGTCGGAGGAAACGCCTCCCGACTGGGCGGTGCCGACCGGTACGAGACGGCGCTCAAGATCTACAAGGCGGGATCGGGCGGCTGGGGGAAGACGGCCATCGTCGCAATCGGAACCAAGGCCCCCGACGCGCTTTCGGCCTCCCCCGTCGCCTACGCGATGAAAGCGCCGATCTTCCTCGCTGATGGAAACGGCAACCTCTCGCCAGCCGTGCTCGGCGAGATCGCGGGGGGAGGGTTCGACACCGTGCTCATCATGGGGTCGAAATACTCGGTATCCGCCTCTGCCGAGAATTCGCTGAAGAAGTTCGCCGACACGATCCGGTTCTCCGGCAGCGACCGGTACGAAACCTCGCAGCTCGTCGCCGACTGGGCCCTCCGCAACGGATTCACGTGCAGGAACGTCGTCGTAACGGCAGGATACGACGGCAAGTTCGCCGACGCCCTCGTCGCCTCGTCCCTAGGCGGGATGAGCGCATCGCCGCTTCTTCTGGCGGATAACGGCTCCGTCGCCGATCGGCAGATCTCGAAAGTGATAAAACCCAACAAGGGGAGCATCTCGAAAGCCTACGTGATCGGAGACAAAAACAGCCTCTCGAATGCAACCTATACAGCCATACAGAGGGCTGTCTCATGATAGACAGTTAAGGAAAACCTTAGATCGAACAGGTCAGTCAAGGAAACTTGGCTGACCTGTTTTACTTCTTCCTGCCGATACAGAACACGTACCCGGAGCACTCTTGGTACTTCGAGAACAGCTCCACTTCGTAGCGATTCTCCGCAACGAACGCCTCGACGGTTTCATTATCGGGATATCTCTCTTCAAAAGCTTCCCGAGCGCCGCTTCACGCGGGATGAGATACTCGTCCGTCCAGCAGGTTTCCGACAGCGAAAACCGCATCGTGCAGCACGCCGATATTGTGCTCGACCTAATCCAATCCGCTTCCGTCGCACGACTAGAATTAAGCAAGTCGAGTACGGATGGCTGGTCGTCTTTCATAGTGCATAGCTCCTCTCGCGAGCATTTGATCATTCTCAGCATATCGCTCCTCGGACACCGCACACCGTAGCATCAATGGGTATGATGAAGCAAGACAGCCCGTCTGCCAACCAGCCTGAAAGGAGTCCGCATGATCACGGTTGCAGACATACTCGCGCTCCCCGCCTTCGAATGGGTAGAACCCATTGCGCGCTGCCCCGGTGCCGAAGCGCGCGAGGTGCGCAACGTGGGCATCCTCGACTGCTCCCCCGACAAAGATGACGGATACCTGTCCTATATACCCGGCGAGTTCATCGTAACGAACCTTGGTTTCGCCCAAGATGATCCCGAGCTGTCCGAACGATCGCTCTTGGTTTTGATCGAGCGCGGCGTATCGGCTATCGCCTTGAAAAAAGTGTACCGCCCCATCGTAAGCAAGCGCGTCTGTGCGGCCAGCCTTGAGGCGGGCGTGCCCCTGTACTTCTACGACGGAGGCTACCATGAAGTAGTGGCTTATCAGGCGCTTGACCTCATCGGCCGCGATGGCGAGCAGTCAAGTAAAGGACGCATTCTGGACAACCTGCTTTCAGGCCATGATCCCCAAGCAACGCGTGCGGCTCTCTTCGAGCTCGCAGGCACTACGGGATCGACCATGCAGTGCATCGCCGTTGCCCCTCGTGCACTCGATGATTGCTCGCTGTACGCAACGCTTGATGCACTCGCTGCCGTACTGGTCGATTTCCAATACGATTGGGATGTGGTGGATACGGCGTTCGCCTTTCGCTACCACGGCGCGCTGCTCGCATTCGTTTCCTACACGCAGCCGCCTGCACGCGTCCGTTCACGTTCAGAGGGCGATCTTATCGCACGCATACTCGCCATAGGCCCGGTAGCGCTCGGGGTAGGCGAGGAAACGCCGCTCTCTGACGGCGACATAAGCGTACGTGAAGCGCTTGCCGCGGTCAAAACCGCGCGCATCGAGGGAGACGACGTCGTGCGTTGGGCCGATTTGCACCATGACGCTTTTCGCGCCGCAGCAAATGAAAGCCGTCTGTTTTGGCGTACGGCGGCGCTACATCGCGCTCTTCTTGAAGAATGCGACGATGCCAACGGCACGGAGCTTGCGATGACCTGCGAAGCCGTAGCGCGAGCGTACGGCGATGTGCGCCGTGCAGCCGAAACCCTCCACCAGCACCCGAACACCATTCGCTACCGTTTGCGCAAGGCGAAAACGGTGCTGGGAATGGCCGATTCCCCCGATCGGGAATTTGTTTTCTTGCTGGGTCTCGTATTTTTAGATCAGACGAATCCCCTCGTACAGCACTGAGCAACCTGCAAAAGTAGACGGCCTCAAGCCGCGTCTTCCACAGCGCTCGCACATTCCCGAATAGTACACTCCCGTTTTGTCCAATCGGACAAAACGAATGGCCGAGCTTTTCCGATTGTCTCAAAGCTCCTTTCTTTTCGACGCATAAGCTAAGGGCATCGAAAAGAAAGGAGCACCTTATGTTTGGAGATCTGAACGAGGAAGCCACAACCGCCTTACTGTCTTTAGAGTCCGGCGACCTGTCGTACTGCCTCAAGCTTGCAAAGCGCTTCGAGCACCTCGGTATCGAAAGTGAACAGGCCAGCAACGCGCTGTGCACCCTCGTTGCAAGCGACGCGCTCGAAACCATCTACCAAGCGGGATAAGGCTCACAGGGCGAATGCCACGCATTGCAATGAACGTCGGCACAAGATACGCCCGTCTGCTGCACAAGACGCGGATTCGAAACACTACCTCATGAAGCGTCGCTCGAATTCTTCGATGGGCTTAGGCTTTCCTATGCTATAGCCCTGCGCCCGCGTACAGCCCGCCTCGCGAAGCGCGGTCAACTGCTCTTTCGATTCGATGCCTTCGGCAACCGTCTCGATGCCCAAGCCGTTGCACAAATCGACGAGGTTCTGAATCACCTGCATCGTGCGGGCTTCGGTACCGAGGCCCCATACGAGCGACTTGTCGATTTTCAGCACGTCAAACTCAAGTTGGATAAACAGCTGGTAGTTGGCGTTATCGACTCCGAAATCGTCGATGGCGACGCGAAAGCCCGAACTCCTCAGCCCGTCAGCAACGTCGTGCAGCAACGCCTCGCTTTCTTCGCGCGCCGATTCGGTGATCTCGATTTCGATGAACGAAGGATCGAGGCCGTACGATGCCACCGTATCGGAAATCCGCGCAACGAACCCCTCGTCGCCGATCGTGCGCCGCGAGAAGTTCACTGCCAACGGCACGGGGTTTCTTCCCTCGCGCTGCCATCGCGCAATCGTTTCGCACGCTTTCGAAAGCGCGAAGAAATCGACTTCGGCGATCTCGCCCATATCTTCGAGCGCGGGTATGAACGAGGACGGAAGCGCCTGCATGCCCCGTTCTCTATCGCAAAACCGGATGAGAGCTTCTGCACCGAGTATTTCGCCTGTAACAGCCGACGCCTGAGGCATAAGGTGAATGCTCAGCAAACCCGCTTCTGCAGCGCACTTCGCCCCGCCTGGGCGCAACAGCGTGCTCACTGCAGCATCGGAGGCCAGATCGACACCCAGATCGGTTGCCCGATGGCGGCCCCGTTTCGCGCTGCGCATACGGTCGCCCGCAAGATCGAGCAGACCCGCCGTGCTGTCGCACGCGCCATGCCACGCAGACCCGAGGGAAGCATGAATACCCTCGTCGCCGAGGCGCTGCATTGCCCGCACGGACAAATCGGCGAACTCCTCGTATCCGATGGGCGTTGAAACAGCGCAGAACTCGTCATCTCCTACGCGGTACACCCCCTCGCCGAACACACTGTGCAGGCACCGCGCGGTGTCAGACAAAAGCTCGTCGCCCGCTGATCGCCCCAGCTCGCGGTTGACAATCGAAAGCCGATCGACATCGATGAGCGCCATCCCGATGCACTCGAACCTGCCTCGATCGTAATCACGATGGAACGCAGCGCGCGAACGTGCACGGGTGAGGGGATCGTTCCACGTGAGCTCGTCGAGCTGTCGCTGCGTTGCAGCTCGTTTCATGTTCGCCGCTACGAAATACGTCAGACCGACAAGCTGCATTTCGATCGCTTCGAGGCCTCCGACCGCAGGGTTGTCGATCCCGAGATAGCCCGCAAGTCGGCCGTCGATTTCGATCGGAACCGCCACAAGCGAAACGATGTCCTGGGCAACCAACACAGCACGCTCGTCGGCGCGGTCGTCGGGAAGTTCGCGTACGTCTTCGATCACAGCCGCTTCGCCCCCCTTAAACCTCGCAAGCCAATGGTCGATAAGGGAAAGCGGCATATTCTGCAGCTCGCTTTTGTGCGGCTGCACGCCTGCGTTGCACCATTCGTACGTGTTCGACATGCGCTCCCCTTCGATTTCGAACACATACGCCCGATCGGCGCATAGAAACGTTCCGAGCTTGCCGAGCACTTCGTCAAGCGCGAGCGAGAACCCGGTCTCCCTCTCGAGAAGCTTGGCGCTTTCAACGACCATGGCGTTCGCCTCGGCCTGAAAGCGAAACAACTCGCTTTCCCGGGTGCGATCGGTGATGTCGAATGCGATCTCCAGTCGCACGGCACGGCCATCCCAGTCCAGCAGCTTATCGCGCAGCAGATAGTGTCCGCCCGTCGTTTCGTTCGTATGCTCCCACTCGTAGAACGTTTCGAACCCGAGACGATCGTTCGTGCAAAACGAGCAGGGCTCGCTCTTTCCCTGAAGCACTTCGTAACAAGGTTTTCCCACGATGTCGGTGCCGAACAGCTCGACGCCGGCCTGATTGAGGTACACGAGTTCATAGGTTTCGGCATCGCACATGTATACGAGCTCCGATAAGCCCGCAAGAACCGAATCGAAAAAGACCTTGTCGTGCTCGTTCACTCCGCGCGCGATCGTCATCGCTTACCACCTCGGGTACACGAGCCGGCGCACGGGCGCCCAGCTCTGCGCAAACGCATCGGCCGTCAAACGGATGCACCGAGATTCCGATGACGATCCAATTCCAAGCGCACGACATACGCATTCGCTAACCAATCGGATAATAGTATCTTTCAAGATCGGCCCTCGTCAAGGCACCCCAGCTATTTGTTGATCTTCTGCCTGCCTTTACGCCTCGGGGACGCTTCGGCTCGAAAGCATGCCCCTAATGCTGCCTGCACAAGAGAAAACGATGCATCCCGCGGCGCAGCTGCCTACAACGGCACAACTTCGAGCCAGCATCCGTCGGGGTCGGTTATGAAGTAAATGCCCATGGCCTTATTCTCGTGCACGATGCAACCCATGCTCTCATGCAGAGCGCGGGCGGCTGCCATATCGTCTACCGCAAACGCAAGATGCGTATCGTTCGTACCGTTGTCGTACGGCTCCACGCGTCCTTTGTTCCACGTAAGCTCCAAGCGGAAATCAGTCGTATCGTTTCCCAAGTATACGATGGCCCAGCTACCGTCATCGGGATCGATGCGATCCATCTCCGTCAAGCCCAAAGCCTTCTCGTAAAACTCCATCGACGCCTCTATATCGAGCACATGGATGCACTCGTGAACCATCTTTGCTTTCATGTCGCGTCCTTCCTGTGCCGCTGATCGTATACGTTGCGCTTGAGTTACGGCCCTCGTCAAACTATAGCACTTCGACCTGCGCACACGGTTCACCTCATCGCAAGTACTTTCTCATTTTGGCCGACAAATCGTCGATGTCGATCGGCTTGCCCAGATGGTCATCCATTCCAGCCGCGAGGCATCGTTCTATGTCTTCTCTGAATACGTTGGCCGTCATGGCGATGATGGGAACCGCCTTGGCTTCGGGCGTGCCAAGCGCCCTGATCGCTTTAGCGGCCTCGTAGCCGTCCATTTCGGGCATATGGATGTCCATGAGGATCGCATCGTAGCGACCTTGATCGCGCGTGAACAGCTCGAGCGCTACTTTGCCGTTTTCTGCACTATCGATCGCTACCGACGTATCGGAAAGCAGCGTGATGACGATCTCGCGGTTGACGGCGATATCCTCCACAAGCAGCACGCGCTTGCCCGCGAAGGCGCCGTCGCGCAACACGTCGTGGCTCGGAGCATCGTCTGCCATCGCAGCGATTGCACCGGTGGGCTTTGCCGATCCCTTGCCCACGTGCACAACGAACTGGAAATTAGATCCCTCGCCGAGAACCGAGTCGACCCAGATGTGTCCATCCATCATCTCGACGATGTCCTTCGAAATGGCGAGTCCGAGCCCCGTGCCGCCGAAACGTCGCGATATGCTCGCATCGGCCTGCTCGAACGATTCGAACAGCACCGTCTGCTGTTCGGGAGAAATGCCGATGCCCGTATCACGAACGCTGAACCCCAGCGTACACGAATCGCAGTCCTCTTCAACCAGATGCAGGGAAAGGGATATGTGCCCCTCTTCCGGCGTGAACTTCACCGCGTTCGAAAGCAGGTTCGTGATCACCTGCGCTAAACGCTGTTCGTCGGCAACCACGGCTACGGGCACCGCCGAGTCGACCTCAACCGTGAGCTTTTGGCGGCGTTCGTGCACTTTGAAGGTGATCACGCCGAGCGCCCTGCCGATAAGGTGCTCGATCGTGAAATCGGAAGGAGTGAGTGTGAATTTGCCCGAATCGATCTTGGACATGTCGAGGATGTCGTTTATGACACCGAGCAAGTGGTTCGAGGCATCGGCTATCGTGTCGAGGCAATGCCGGGTGCTTGCTTCGTCTTTACTCGATTTCGCTATCTCGGTCATGCCGATGATCGCGTTCATCGGCGTGCGTATCTCGTGCGACATGTTCGCCAAAAAACTCGTTTTCGCCTTCGAGTTCTCCTCGGCTTTATCCTTCGCTTCGCGCAGCTCGTTTTGCGTGCACTCGATTTCGGCCATCTTCGCCTTGATTTCCCGCAGGTCGCGCGTGTAACCGATGACGACGTTCGCGTTCTTGTACCGCACGCGCACAAGCGTGATCTCCGCAGGAACCAGCTCCCCGTTCGGTTTTCGGTGAAGCCACTCGAAGACGCAGCGGCCCTCCGTAAACGCCCTGCGTATCATCCGCTTCGAAGCGTCGATTGACCGCTCGCCGTTGGGCTGGTACTCGGGCGAAAGCTCGTCGAACCGCGCAAGGTACTCCTGCTTGCATGTGAGACCGAACAACGTGACGGCCTCCGCGTTGCAATCGACGGCTTGGGGCTCCTCGTTCCAAAACGTTGCGCATAAAGGCGTTGCATCCATCATGACAAGCGCCCGCTCTTCGGCTTCCTCCAAGCTCTTGCGCAACAGAACCGACGACATGAGGGCGGCGATGGCCTGCATCGTTTCTGCATCGCCTTCGTCTAGGGGAGAAAGGAACGGCGGCTGTTCGACGATACGCCCCGAAACGAGCACATAGGCGAGCTCGCCGCGCTGCACCACAGGCAGCGATACGAAATACGGAAGGGACAGGGCTCTGCGCACCTCGTCGAAGCATGCCGCATCGGATTTTGCATTGACGATCACGGTACGACCGATATCGGTCATAGGAGCCGGCAGCGCAAGCTTTTCTGACGCGACGGCTTTCCGCTCGTCCTCGGGATAGCCCTGCAACACCACAGGTACGAACCGGCCATCTAAAACAGGGGCAAGAACAACCGTGCGCTGCATGTTGAGCGTTGCATTGATGCGCTGCGCCGCCGAGGTGATCACATCCTGCGCATCGTCGCGTTCGAGCAGTAACCCCATCAGATCGGACATGAGCTGAAACCCGCGGCGCTTCCGTTCGAGTTCGTAGCGCGCCACGATCGACTGAGCGTCGAGCGCGAGCGCTTTTGCGGCGCTTTGCTCGCACAAAGCCCTCATCGCATCACCTGATACGTCGCCTTCGGGACCGTGCGTGCGGAAACCGTCACCCTCGAGCATGGGCACGCGGCGCACACTGCGCTTTCGCCCGCCCCCTCGCGCAGAGCTCACGGAGAACAGGCAGAACACGCCCGTCCAATCGAGACCGCGCGGCTCTCCGCCGAGGGGCGCCACCTCGACACCCGCGTACATGCCGAGCAACGGAACGCGGTCGGCCACCACCCGCTGCACCACCAGGGCGTCTTCCCTATCGATACCGCCGTAACCCGCACAGCGGCCAGCGCAGTCGATATACAGCGCGAACACCGGTTCGCGATCGTCTAAACCGCTGAAGAGCGTCTCGATCTTCGGCTCCATATAACCGAGATCGAGCGAGCGGTACATGATCTGGAACTTCGTACCAGGCACCATATCGGGCTCGAACATAACGATGCCGCGCCGCTCGTAATCGACGCCGAAGCACATCCTGCTTGCGTAGTCGTCCTCACCGTAGTCGATCCAACTCGACCCATGGTTGACGCCGAACAACAGAAAGAACGGATACTGGTCGGGAACAAGCTCCGGGCCCAGCAACCCGTCCATGAAGTCGAGCGCCGCAACGCCGTTTATCTCGAGGATCGTCGGACCGTCGGCTTTTGTGACGGTGTAGCATCCCGATGCGGGCCGGCACCCGTGCATGATGGCGGTATCGATGCGAATATCGTCGGAAAACGAGAGGGCGAGCGCATGGCAGCGACCTAGATCGTTCCCTACGAATTGTATGACCGGACTGCATACGTGGTCCCCTTGCATTCCGGCACCCGCGAGGTTCGGCAGGAAGCCGAGTTCCTCCTTCATGCCTTCGAGGAGCCATGTGGCCATGAACAACTTCATGCGAGGGTCGGAATCGTCGATTGCATCATAGAACAGCAGAACCGAATCATCGGGCCTAACGCCCGATTCCTTGAGCTGTGCACCCAAACGCGCTCCGACAGCCCGCTCGCCTTGATCGAGTCCAGGCTCGCACAGTGCATCGCACGTTGCTCCCTCAAGCCAGATGCAGGCGATGCCTACCTGGTCGCCCGCATACCCGAACCGGTCGTTGGTGATGACGCCCACCGCACCTCCCCCGTACAGCGGCACTTTCTCGCCCACGATCGCGGCGACCGCATTCCTCAGCTTCCGAACGTCGTGGGATGCGGTGCAGAAAAGCAGCACCATGTCGCATGCGTCGTCACGGACGGCATTCGACTGCGCGGCTTGCGCCGCCTCAGTTCCCGCTACGGTGCTGTCGGGAGCATCGCTAAAGCCAACACATACCTGCATGGCTCACCTTTCCTTGCATCACGCTGCCCTGTGTAAAGCCGATCGAAGGCTGCTACGGGTATCATGATTGGTAAGAACTTCAGTTATTAATGATAAACGTTATTAATCGCCGTGCAACTGGTTTCGATCCCAAAACGACCATATCTAATTCATACGCTCACGTTAATTGGGGCGTAGTATTGGGCGGTTACACGAAAACGGCAGCGGTATACCAAGGGGATCCAGAACCCAGGCGCGCAAGCGCCTTTTCTATCTGTGGATACAGGCACATCATCACCGCTGCGCAGAAACGAAGGAGCACGTATGGGATTAAGTCGCAAGCAGATCATGATGTTGGCCGTGTTGATGTTCGGCACGTTTGTCACCGTTCTCAACCAGACGGTTGTTACCCCGGCGCTTCCCTCGGTCATGACCGAGATGAACGTCGATGCAGCAACCGCGCAGTGGCTCACAACCGGATTCACGCTCGTCAACGCCATCATGATTCCCATTACGGCTTACCTCACCGATCGGTACTCCACACGCAACCTGTTCGTAGTCGCGATGGGCATCTTCACCGCAGGAAGCCTGCTCGCCGGGTGGGGGCCTTCGTTTCCCATACTCTTGGCGGGCCGTTTGCTGCAAGCAGCTGGTGCAGGCATCCTCATGCCGATGGTCATGACCGTGCTCATGCTGACCTTTCCCATCGACAAGCGCGGCAGCGCGATGGGCATATTCGGCGTTGTCATCGCATTCGCTCCCGCCATCGGGCCAACCGTTGCAGGCCTGATCATCGACAACGCGAGCTGGCACGACATGTTTTTCATCATCGCCGGGCTCTCGGCACTCGTCATCGTCTGCTCGCTGTTCGTGCTCAAGCGCACTCCCGCCCCCGACAAGCAGACCACGCTCGACAAGCCTTCGGTCGTCCTTTCGTCGCTCGGCTTCGGGTGTCTGCTGTATGGGTTCAGCGTAATCGGATCGTACGGAATCAGCATCCAAGCGGCTGTGGCTACGCTCGTTGGCATCGTGTCGCTCGTATTCTTTTTCCGTCGTCAACTCAAGATGGAAAACCCGATGCTGCAGGTTCGGGTGCTTGCCAACCGCAAGTTCCTCATCGGTACGATCATCGGCATGGTCGTGCAGGCGTCGTTGCTGGCCGCAGGCATCCTTCTGCCCATCTACCTGCAATCGCTCATGGGCTACTCGGCCACCGTTTCGGGCCTCGTCATTTTGCCCGGCGCCATCGTCATGGGTGCCATGGGACCCATCGCTGGCCGCCTGTTCGACAAGCACGGTCCGCGCGTGCTGAGCCTTGTCGGCCTTTCGTTGCTCACGATCACCACGTTCGCGATGGCGTTTCTCGGCGACAGCACGGGTGTGGTGTACCTCACAATCCTCTACACCGTGCGCTTGTTCGCGCTCGCGCTTGTGAACATGCCCATCACCACGTGGGCTATGAACGCGCTCGACAATTCGCTCATCAACCACGGCACCTCGGTCAACAACACGTTTCGGCAAGTTGCCGGCTCGCTTGGAACCGCCGTCCTCGTATCGGTCATGACGATCGCAACCAACGCGGGCGCAGGCTCGCTCGACACCGTCCATGCAAGCATCTTCGGCATCAACATGGCATTCGCCGTTGCTGGATTTTTGTGCCTGATCGGGCTCGTACTCACCATCGCGTTCGTGAAGAACAAGCCCGGCGAGGCAGCCTCGACCGATACCGACAACGCACGCCGTACAGTGCTCGAAAGCATCATGAAACGCGACGTATACGTGCTCGACTCCGACGCCACGGTGATCGATGCCATGAAGCTGCTCGTCGACAAGCACATCAGCGCTGCTCCGCTCGTCGATGCCGGAGGCACGGCGGTCGGCTTCGTGTCGGACGGCGACATCATGCGCCACCTCTCCAAACGAAGCCCAATGTACGTCGACCCGGTGGTCATGATCATGCAGATGGGGCGCGACAGCGAGAAGTTCGACGACAAGCTGCGCGATCTCATGGAGATGAAGGCGAAAGACATCGGCGCGAAAGGCATCATCGGGGTGGACATCCATGCGGACCTTCCCGAAGTGTGCCGCGTGCTCGGCGAGAACCACCTGAAGAAGGTGCCTGTACTCGAAGACGGTCAGATCGTCGGCGTGATCAACCGCTCGGACATCACGCAGTACTCGATGAAGTCCTACCTCGAAAACGCTCCCGCAGCAGCCTGATGAGCTGGATGCGCTTCCCGAACCAATGCGAAGAGCGAAGCGCATCGTGGTGTCCATACGCATACTGCACCGACCGAAACGCACTTACTTCTCTGCCCTCTCGGGATGCCCGTGCTCTTTTTGCCACGAGTCCCATTGGCTGTAGCAAATTGCAGCACGTTGCTTTTGATCGGGCCATTTCTCACGATCCTCGTCGGTTATCTCTTCCATACAGCGCGAGATGAACGTCTCCTTCTTCTCGTTTGCCCTCGGTTCAGGTAATGGCATGGGTACACCTCCTATACATAGTTCATTCCAGCGTTTCCAGCATAGGATGAAAATGTGAGGATGGCCTAACGAAGCAGGAGCGCATCAGGTGCGATTCGATAACGCATCGAAAACAATCGTTGATCTTGTTACTTATTTTTTACCCAGAACGCCGTTCCGAGCGGCAGGAACTCTTCGCCGAAATGCTTGTTGAGCACGTTGGCCCCCGCGCCGTAAAAACTCAAGAGCGAGATAGCGAGCTCGCTTACCGCTGCCAGCATATGGGTTGCTTCGCGCGCGATGCCGAAGGAACTGAGTGCAAGCCCGATGAACAGAAAATCGATGGCAAGAAAGATAAGGAAGAGAACCTTCGTCGTCCTGAGCGCGCCGATTGTCATGAACGCGGTGAGTATCAAGTACGCCGTGAACGCAACGCCTGTCTGGCTCGGATCGAATGCAAGCGCCGCCTGCTCGCCGAACATGCCGCTCGAAACCGCCCACGAAAACGCCATGGCGCACCAGAAGAACCCGTATGCGATGAACGCCGTGCCGCCGAACACGTTGTTCTTTTTGAAGTCGAACACGCCGGCTATGAGCTGCATACATCCTCCGAGAAAAATCGCCCAGCTCATAACGCCGGTTACGCCCTCGGTTATCCCGAACTTCTGAGAGCATGCCACAAGCGTGATCACCGCAAGCCCGAACAGGCCCAAGGCGCTCGGATCGGCTAACTGGTCTTTCGATTGCACAGGTTGCTCGGCTACAGCAGCCGGCACAGTAGACCGTTCGCCTGCGACCGCTGATTGCGCAGGTTGTTCGCTCGTTATCGATTGCGCCATTCTCTCACTCATAGCAGTCCCCCATAATTCCTAGCAGAGTTGTCAAAAAAAGTTTCCGCTATGATACGGGGTTATCCGCCAAAATGTACGACAATACCTGATTTGCCACCGAGCGCACCGATTCGTCGGTGTGCGCATTGAGCGTCGGTACCGCTCGCGCTTGCTCGGAGGCTGCATCAAGACCGACCTCTGATGGCCCCCAGGCGGGAAAAGACCGAGGACGTAGCAGCCTATACGCGCCGCAGGCGTGGCAACCTGCACGCGTCGCAGCGAGCAATGGCGCAACCTAAGGGGTATGTTTCGCTATTTCCCGAGGAACTTCGCGCGCAACGCGTCGGCTTTCTCGGGTGTTATCCCGAGCGCCTCTTCGAGGTACGCGTCGAGGTTGCCGTAGCGTTCGTTCACCGCATCGAGGGCGGCACGCAGGAACCGTTCGTCGGCGGAGTTCAGCACGCGGACGCCTTCGTCGAGCTTGCCGGCCATCCCGTAGGCGGAAAGCGAATCGAGGATTTCCTGCGTGCGGGTTTCCATGTACTTGTTCGTAGCGAGGTAATCGGCAAGGATGCTCTCGTAAGGCACGCCGAGCACGTGAAGCAGCAGCACCGTTGCAAGTCCTGCGCGGTCCTTACCGGCAGAGCAGTGCCAAAGCACCGAACCCGTCGCGGGAGATAGTTCGCTATCGTCGTCGATCGGATCGGTGCCGATGGGCGGTTCGTTCTTCAGGAGTTCTTCGAAAAAGCGCCGGTACCCCTGCATGCTCTGCTCGTTGAGCAGCATGCTCGGATAGATGTCGATCATGAGGCCAGCAGGATCGGTATCGATGACCTTGACGGCTTTGAGCAGGCCCTTGATCCCGCCTTCGCGCGTGATTCCAAGGGCTTGGGTGTTGAGGATGGGGATGTCGAGGAACTCGACGCCGTCGAACAGATCTTCCGGATCGGGATTCTTGAGGCGCTCTTCCTCGGTGCGCAGGTCGATGACCTTCGCAAGCCGGTACTCGTCGGTGAGCGCAGCGGCATCGTGTTCGGTGGCTCCCGACAGAGCGCCTGAGCGGATGAGCATTTTCGGCAGAACCGCTCTACCGTCTTCAGTTTTGATACCGCCGAGGTCGCGCGTGTTTGCAAGCCCCTCGAGTTCGATGTGCCCGTCGCCGTCGACGACGGCGCCGTCGGGCAGCGCATCTTCTTCGAGGGCGATTCCCTGCATCGTCGGTATCAAATCCATGGTAATCCCTTTCTCATAGCGCGCCGACCAGCCAAAAAGGCACGGTCGGCGCGCAACCATCTTCGCCATGACTGCCTGCACAGTCCACACGTGTACGGATGCGCGATGCTGTGCAAGCCCTTAGGCTTAGCACTTCGCATATCCGCCTAGAAATCGATCTTCATGAGCCGATCGATCGTGAGAATGTATATTTTGAGCGCCGATTTGAGCATGTCCTCGCTCACGCCCTCGTTCGCGCTGTGCTCGCCCGCAATCCAATCGGGATGCTCGAGCCATGGCATGTTCGGGCCGAAGCTCGCTCCCGAGGTAAACTCGCGTGCATACGTGCCGCCGCCGATCGTGAAGGGCTTTTCGTGCATGCCCGTTGCATCGTTGAACGAATCGAGCAGCGCCTGGATCATCGGCGAATCGGGTTCAACCAGAAACGGCACCATCAAAAGCGTGTTGTCGAACTCTGCACCGATTTTCTTCGCACGCGCGCCGAGCTTTTCAATGAGCTCGTCAGCAGTAATCGACGTGGGATAGCGGATGTCGATCGTCTGAACGATCCGATCGCCGTCTTTTTCCACCGTGCCGCCGATGAGGGTCAAAGGCCCGAAGTGTTCGTCGGAGGTTTTCACTCCCACGCCGCTGCCATCGCTTGCGGAAAGCAGATCGTGTTGCAGCGTGAGAAACGCCCGTTCCTCATCCGAGCACAGGTTGTTTTCGAGCAGGTAGTCAACGATGAGCCCGATCGCATTGATCGTTCCTTCGGGCTTAGAAGCATGGCCGCCGATACCTTTCGCGTCGAGGCGCGCGTTTCCGTTCACATCCGACACGGTAATGCGGTCGGTGTCGGCGAGCGTCGAGGGATCCGCCTTCACGATGGCGTAGGCTTCCGCAGGCACCGCGTTCGTTGCATTGCCGCCGCCGAAATCCACGATCATGGCGTCTCCACCCATCGGCACGCTTTCGAAGCGGCCATCGAATCCGCCCTTTTCGCCGTAGCAGACGGGGAAATCGGCATCGGGCGTGAAGATGAACGCGGGGTCGGCAACATGCTCGCGGTAGTACGCCACGTCGCGCATGCCGCTCTCCTCATTCGCGCCCATGATCATGCGGATCGTGTAGGGAAGCTCGATGTTGTGCTGCGGGAAGAAATGCATGGCGTACATCGCCACGACGCTCGGACCTTTATCGTCGAGCACGCCGCGGCCGATGAGGTAGCCGTCTTTACGCGTGACCTGGAACGGCTCGAAGTTCCAACCGGACCCGGCAGGCACCACGTCGAGATGGCCGATGATGCCGATCTGCGTGTCGCTTTTCCCGGGAAGATCGGCGAACGCAATATGGCCGTCCATGTTGGTTGCATCGTATCCGAGCTTCTCGGCAAGAGCCACTCCGGCTTTGAGCGCCTCGGCGGGGCCTTCGCCATACGGGGCTCCCGGGGCGGCATGGTCGAGGTCTTCGGTGCTCGGTATGCGCACAAGCGTGTCAATATCTTCGACGACCTGCTCCCACACCTCGTCGATGTACGCATCGATCTTCGCGTTCAGCTCTTCATGCTCCATGCCGTCCTCCTGTCGCGTATGCCTGCAAAGGTTTGGGAATTACCCGTGCAGGTCTCGTTTCTTCTTGGCGGTAGCTCGCGCTTCCGCTATACTACTTGCTTGCGCCCGAGTGGCGGAATGGCAGACGCGGCGGTCTCAAAAACCGTTGTCGAAAGACGTGCGAGTTCGACTCTCGCCTCGGGCACCATACCGCATCCGATCGAACCTGCAGCACACGCTTGCGGGTTCGTTTTTCATTACGGCCATCAAAACGCAAGCAGCCCCGCTTTGGGGCTGCTTTCATTATGCGACGCAGCGTGTGCGCCCGACCCATTTGTTGCCGAGATGCAACGAGCGGTTACGGATGCCCCACCTACCCGCAGAAAACCGATACGGGAACCGACGTTACGAATCGCTCGCCATCGGGTTTCCTGCGACAATACGATGCTTGTGCCGTACGCGCCCTCTCACCGCAGGATTCTCACCAGCAGCACGACACCTTCTGCCGCACGCGCCCGTTTACACCGCGGGATTCTCGCACACGCCGATGAAGAGCGGTACACCCTGCGATGAGGTGATCTCGAACAGGAACGGTCGGTCGAGTGTGAACTCGATTTCCTTCAAGCTGTCGGGTGCCGCCGACATCTCGGATATACCTATGTCGGTATACGCGCTCGCCTCTGCCCCGTTTTCATCCCACATGATGTAGCTCTCCTGCTTGATGTAGGAAATGAAAGCCGGCACCTCGGTCAGGTTCGAGAAGTCAGCCGTGTCTGAGAACGGGGTTTTCATGCCGAGCGACTCGAGGGGCGGAATCAGGTCGAACGAGGTATCGAACGTTGCCTTGGGAACGGTGTAGGTGATGTAGCCGATATCCTCGGCATCCTTCGTGAACGCCTCTTCGAGAAGCGCTTCGTTGGAAAGGATGTCGGCCGGATCCGTTTCCTCGGCAGGAAGCACGAACGTCATGCGCGCTCCGCCGACGAAATCAAGGCTCGCACGCGTGTAGCGATCGGTTTGCACGTACTCGCGCGGCTTGTCGAGCCGTTGCGTCATGAACTCGGCCCCCGTGTCACCCCCAGCTGCATGGAAAACGTCTTCCTTAGTCGATGAAGCATCGAACTGGTCGGACCACGAACCCTTGAAATACACCGTGTTGATGATCGACATGAGCTGGTCTTCGCGCGTTTGAACCTGAGGCTCGATCGTATCGTTGGTGTTGGCCGCAATCCAATCGGCAATAGCCTGATCGGCTTCGGGGGTGCCGAACTGCACCGAAAACGGCGTTGCATAGAATTGCTGCGTGGCCGTATCAATGAAGTCCTGCTTGAATTCATCGCCCTCGCGCATCCAGATGGAGTTCGCCAAATCGATCTTCGAGAACGGATCGCCGTACAGGACGCGATAGAGATTGCCCGCCTCGCGTGGTACCGCTGCAGGATCGGGCGCTCCGAGCACGGCGTTCATCTCGTCGGCCGTTTGTCCGGCTGCGCCCTGCGTGGCAAGCGCGAGAGCATAGTAGAGGCTGATGGGCGAATACGTGCTATTCTCATCCGCATCGGCGAGTACCGCCGCAGCGGTTTTGTACGAGAACCCGGAAAGCGATTCGATGAAGGCGGGATCGAGCGGGTTCTCGTCGAGCGTTTTCATCCAGGCGTCGGGATCGTCTTCTGAGGATTCTGCGGGAAAAGCAGGCAGCGCCACCGCGTACGCATCAGCCGAGCCGGCGGGTTGCGCGCCTCCTTGAGACGGTGCTTCCGCATTCGAGCACGCGGCGAGCAGCACGGCGCTCGCCACGCATGCAATCGCGCCGAGCGCGATTAGGCGTCGTTTCATAGGTTGTCTCCCTTCTGACAAAAAACACCCTACCACAGATACGACCCGCCACCGCATATTGTCGGAACCGAATTTGGCGGTCAGGGTGCTAACACTTCGTGCGCACAACGATGCGAGCGCAAGGGACGCACCGACGCTTCGGGGATGCGAGGCGCGTGCGCAGGTCCGCCAGATGCGTCGCCACGGGCGCAGCCCCATGCGCCTCTTGCGCCTGCATCTTTCAGGACAAATCGTCGAAATGCCGCCGAAAAGAACCAGGGACCCTCGCTGTAGCTCCTACCGGTTCAAACGCGCGGCTCCTCGAACACGTAGGTGTGCTCTTCGGACAGATCTTCCCGATAGCGATAATTCGCCACATCGAACGCCCGCACATCGCCTGCGCGCTCGATACGCCGCTCGGCACACCATCGCACCATCGAGCCCCGCGCCGCCTTGGCCGCAGTCGCCCGCTGCTTGAGCCTTCCCTGTTCGATGCGACCGAATAGGCACGTTACAACGTGCAACCCACCTCCGAGCCCACAGGACGGTTGACGCGCCTGCGTTTTCCCCTGTCCTCTTTCCCGAGCATTCAGGTGCGGAAGCACTGCTTTGGCGTACTCGACTGATGCGAGGTTGAGGATTTCGCCTTCATCTTCCGCCACCGCATTCGCCAGATCATCACCCCAGTATGCGTACAGATCGCGTGCACCGCCGACTGAAAGGTTCGCCTGCATTTCAAGGCGGTACGGCACCACGCCGTCGAACGGGCGCAGCATGCCGTAAAACCCAGAAAGGATGCGCAGGTGCTCTTGCAGGTATTCGAGCTGGCTCTGCTCCATAACCGCGGGCGCCATATGCTGGTACTGGATGCCTTCATACGAGAACACCGCAGGACTCAGGCCACCCTCGAGCCCCCGCACATCCATAGTACGAAAGCGCTCGAAGTTGAGCTCGGTGAGCGCATCGCTCGTGCGCCACAGCTCCTTCGCCTCGTCGTAGGTAAGCGTTTTGACCGCCCGCATGAGCTCTTCGGCCCGATCGACGAAACGCGGAAGGTCGCGCCATGCGAACACGTCATCGGCGTTGTTCATCTTTTTCGCCGGCGATACGAGTATCTTCACAGGAAACACCTCCGAACCGAGTCTGTTTGCGATCCGTTCATTTCGATGCCGTTTTCGTTTGCCTCGGTCACAATCTTCCTTTCAGCACGGTTGGGCATTCGGACAGACGAACTGAGGGATGGCGGCAACCGATACCGCAGCCCCATACGAGCGCAACCGCTTTTATGAGTGTAGGTAAATATCATTTGTTTGCATAGGTGCAACAAGCGCTTTTAAGCGATTAACCAAACGGGGCTCGAATACGGTCATGAAGTCTCGGGAGCTCTGTCGCAGCACGTCGTACCGCAATGCTTTAGTATGGTTGCACCAACCACGCCGTCTTGAGCGAACGTGTGCGCGAAACCGCGATCGGCCTTCGCCGCAACGGATACGTACCCCCGTGCCGTCATTCGGCTGCGCATGCCCGTGCTACCGTAACGGTTTCGCCAAATGCAACCGACTTGTGATGCGGTTTCAAAAAAATCGAGAATCGGGCGCACATGCGCCCCCCTTGCTTCGTTAGAGATATCAGGAGGTGAAAAAGCTTGGATCAATCGGATTGCGGAAACACAGGGAGTGCAGAAGCAGCGCGCTTCGCTGAGCTGCATTACGACGACGTGTTTCGCTACTGCTATCGACACATCGGCTCGCGGGAAGATGCACAGGACTTGACTCAGGAAACGTTCCTGCGTTTCGTCCGCAGCGGATCGCGTTATACCGAACGCGGCAAGCCCCTCGCGTATCTGTACACGATCGCCCGCAACCTGTGTGCGGATCGCCACCGCATGCAAAAGCCGGGCACGGTCGAACTCGACGAACGCATCGCCGATCCGCACGTCGAATCCGAGGGCTTCGAGCTTGCCGAGATGATCTCACGGCTTCCGGAAACCGATAAGGAGATCATCGCCCTGAAGTACGACCAAGGCCTTTCGATCATCGAGATAGCCGCCCTTCTCGGGCTTTCCCGCTTCGCCGTATCTCGAAAACTCGCAAAGGCGCTTGCAGCACTTAAACGCTGGATCGAAGATGCCGAACAGAATCGAGAATGATGCAAATGGATACCCGTAAGCTTGAACGAAAGCTCGAATCGCATTTCGAAGCGACGCGCATCGAGCCCGACCCCCACAAGAAAGCCGCAACGGTGGCTGCAATTCGCCGTGCGGCGACACCAGAGAGCACCGCACGCACGCGAAATGCGCATGCCGACGGCGTGACCTTTGCGCGTTTCGTCCAAGGACAAGTGCGCTTCATCGGTGCGCGCACATGGATCGCCCAAGCGGCACTGTTGGCTTTCATGTTTCTCGCTTGCACCTGGACCAACGGCGGACTCGAGAGCTCGCCGATCGTCGCCGCCTTCGGTGCTTTGACGGTGGTCGTCGGATTACCCGAACTATTCAAGAGCAGCGATGAGAACGTTGCCGAACTGGAGTACGCCTGTCGGTTCGATTGTCGGCACGTCACGTTATCGCGCCTTATCATCCTCGGACTTTCGGACATCGTCATGCTTACCTGCGCGATGATCGCCGTCCCCGCTTTGTCGGGAATGCAGCCCGTCGAGGTACTCCTGTTCGCCTGCATACCGTATTTCGGCACCTGCGCGCTCGGCTTTTGGATAGCGAACCACGTCAAGCGCGGCACGAGCACGCAGCTTTCCCTCGTGCTGGGCTTAGCTATCGCGCTTTCCGCATCTGCCGCATGGCAATCGCTGCCGAAAGTCTATCTCATGGCGTCGACGGGAGTCTGGGCGGCGCTGTTCGGCATTGTCGCCGTAGTAGCATTTCTGCAAGCGAAAGAGTACCTCACGCGCGTCGGGGCAGGACTCGATCACCTCAAGCCACTATCCGTTCGTTCTTCATAGGAGACCCTCATGGAACTCAAACTCGACCGGCTTACCAAGCAGTTCGGCAGCGCCATCGCGGTCGATCGCGTAAGCGTGACCTTCTCACCGGGCGTGTACGGCCTGCTCGGAGCCAACGGAGCCGGGAAAACCACGCTCATGCGCATGATCTGCGATGTGCTCAGCCCGACATCCGGACAAGTGCTTTACGACGGACAGGATATCTCGAAGCTCGGCGAAGTCTATCGGAACAAGCTCGGCTACCTTCCGCAGGATTTCGGATATTATCCCGATTTTTCCGCTCTCGACTTCATGCTCTACCTCGCAGCGCTCAAAGGATTCGATCGCGCGCACGCAAAGCGCCGCTCGCTCGAACTGCTCGAACTCGTCGGATTGGAATCCGTGGCGAAAGCAAAGATCAAAACGTTTTCGGGAGGCATGAAACAGCGGCTCGGCATCGCGCAGGCCGTCATCAACGAGCCGGAGGTTCTTGTGCTCGACGAGCCGACCGCCGGCCTCGATCCGAAAGAACGCGTGCGCTTCCGAAACCTCATTTCGGGCTTCTCTCAAGACAAGATCGTCATCCTCTCGACGCACATCGTCTCGGATGTCGAATACATAGCCGACGACATATTCCTCATGAAAAGCGGGGCCATCATGCACTCCGGATCCCCCGAAGAGGTCGTACGGCAAATCGAGGGCAAGGTGTGGGAATGTCGAACCGATCCGCGCGGAGCGGATTCGATGGCAACCAAGTACACCATCGGGAACATCCATTACGACTCCGACGGCCTTGCCGTGCTGCGCATCGTTTCGGATCTGCCGCCGACAAACGACGCCCGACCGCTTCTGCCCACCCTCGAAGATTTGTACTTGTACCTGTTCAGCGACCAGATAGACTACGGTTCCCCGCTGCCAAAGCGGAAGAGCGCCCTACAGGGTGATCCTCAGCCGGAAGCGAAAGGAGGACGCGATGCGTGATCTCATCGGTTTCGAGCTGAAGAAGATACTCGCACGCAAAGTCACCCTCGTATCGGTGCTCGTGCTGCTCGCGTACATGGTTCTTATTTTCTCCCTCAACGTCATCCAGCAATCGGCTGTCGACAACGAGGGCAATCCCGTTACGGGGCTTGCGGCGATCGCCCAGACGAAGGACATCGAGCAGCTCCACGCAGGGCCGGTGACCGACGAAGATGCAACAGCGATGATCCGCGGTTACCAGAGCTTCTTTGAGAACGGGAAGCTCAAAGAGGAGATCGAGCAGTCGGACGAGCTTATGAGCGAGTACCTCGAATACGAAAACACCCATGGCCCGTGCCTGTACCTCGTGCTGTCGCCGTGGATGGTCGGGTTCGAGCTACCGAGCGCCGTCGCCCCGCGCATCGACACTTCGGATACCGTCGACCTGTATGGGATGAAGGCCGCCAAACTGAGTGCGGTGTTAGACGAAGGAATGAACGGTACATGGACGTATAGCGAGGCCGAGCGCGCCTATTGGATCGAAAAAGCCTCGGCCGTATCCGCACCGCTCGAATACGGTTACGCAAAAGGATGGGAGCAGATTCTCGCGTGCACCGGCTTTCTGTTCTTCTGCATTATCGCCGTCGGCATCGGAGTCACCCCGGTATTCGCAGCGGAATATCGCGATAAGACCGATTCGGTGATCCTCGCAACACGCTATGGCAAGAGCAAGCTCGTCGGTGCCAAGATTATCGCCGCATTCGCCTTCGCAACTGGGGTGTTCGCGCTCAGCGCCGTTATCGCACTGGGCATACCGCTTCTGTGCTATGGCACCGACGGAGCGGACCTGCCGATTCAGCTGACCTCGCTTACCGTACCATACGACGTGACGATGGCTCAGGCCGTAGGCGTATGCTTCGGCATAACGTACTGCATCGTGCTGGGCATCACGGCATTCACACTGCTCCTTTCGGCGAAGCTCAAATCCGTGCTGTCCATCTTCGCAATCATCGCAGCGCTCGTCATCATACCGAGCTTCATCCCGAGAACACCGTCGGGAATCGTGAACCATATCCTCTACTTTATGCCCATGAACAGCATCGACTTTACCACATTGTTCTTGCAGCTCGCATCGTATCCCCTCGGGCCGGCGGTTCTCGATCTGCAGTCTGCAACGATTCTCCTGTACCTGCTCGTCGTGCTTGTTTGCGTTCCCTTGGCCGCCCGAACCTTCAAACGGCATCAGGTTTCGTAAGGCCGAACGCCCGCGCCGTCCATTGGTGGCGCGGGCGTTCGCGGCGCAATACCTGCACCCACAACGCATCACTTCTCGAATGAATCGAGCAACTCAAGCAGCTCTTCGCGATTGCCGGTTCCCGTTTTGGCGTAGATGTGGTTGAGGTGGGTTTTCACCGTACTCTTCGATATGAAGAGTTTCTTTTCGATATACGCCCCGGAATGCCCCGTCGCCCATATGGAAAGGACTTCTTCTTCGCGGGGGGAGAGACCGAAGCTCCGGGACACCTCGGCAACTCTGAAGCCGAGATCGCTCCCGCCGCCCGTGCGAGCGCCCGCAAACCCTTTGCCCGAAAATGGCGAACCCATGATCACGAGCAGCGCCGCCATGAGAGAAACGAGGATAGCGATTGTAAGCGCCTCCTGCGTCGGAAGCGCATCGGCGGCGACTTGCCCGAGGCAGCTTCCCAACCATTGCGCGAAGCGCATGAGGGCAAGACACAAAAGCGCGGAAACGCCATCCTTTATAATGGTGTCAATCATAAGAAACCATACGAGGTATTTCACCAGCTCTGCACCCACAAGCGCAACGCAGAACGTCGTGCTTCCCCCAAGTGGGTCGATGCCCGAAGGCAAGAGCGACGCGAGCGCCATAAGGGGAAACGCAATGTAAAACGCAATCAGGGCGTTCTTGCGGTAGAAGAAAAACGCGAGCGCGATGGCAACGAGGCAGCCGAGGGCCGGAACCCCCGCCACAGCGACATGGCCCGCGTCGGATGCCGCGAGGCCACCCATGACGCCGCCGATTCTCGTTGCACCGTAACTGAAGTACGCAAGCGCAATCGCCACGACGAGCTTCCAAGGAATTCCTGGAAGCAAACTCTTCAACCCGGCTGCACGTCCCGCTTTGAGCGATATATCGTTTCGTTCGGAATCAACAGACATCCCAACGGCTCTACAGCCCTGCGTGCCACGGGAGTCAGCTTCGCCCGAAGGCAACTCCGACGGTTCGTTTCTGCGCTTGTTCGCAACGAGCAAACATGCGAATGCTCCGAACGGAAGCGCTGCCGAAACGCCGAGGGCGGGCAGAACCGGCATCAACGATACGATTGCGAACAGAATGAACCCGAACAGATACGCAAGTCCCGCGCAGAGCGCCGTACGCGATACGCCCTGCATGGTCAACCGCTCTTCCCACCCAAGGCGCAGCGTGCTGCCGATGCCACTCAAAGCGAAACCAGCAATCATGTACTCGAACGGAGCGCTCTGGTAGCCGACCAGCGCAGTTGCCACCACAGCAACGCTCGAGAGCACGGCGAAAACACCGAGCAGCGCCTTTCGTTTTTGCAGCGGTGCCGTTTTTCCAACGGAGAGAACGAGCAGCAAAGCGGTGAGCGCCGTCATCGCACCCTGCCACACGAACAGGTTTCCGACAAAAGCGCCTTGGTGTGCGCCTCCGAACAGAAGCGATCCGTTCCAAAACACGAAACTCCATGCGATATAGCAGGCGAGTCCCGCACTATCGAGCAGCACGCTTTTGCTCATGATCAGGCGCGTATTCGGAGGACTTACCGTCGACGAACCATCCCGCCTTTTTTCGGCCGGATTCAAGGAATCTTCCACTGATGGAACGGAGCTCTGCATGAGCAAATCATAGACGATGAGGCCTCGCTGTCAAGCAGCAGGGCCCGCCGAAACCGACAGGGCCCTGCTGCGCCTCACCGCCTCGTTACACGAGCGATGCCGCATTCGCACCAGCGATACGACCGAACACGAAGATGTCGGTGATGGAGCACGATCCGAGGCGGTTCGTCCCCATCTTGTGTCCTGCCTGCTCGCCTGCGGCGTACAAGCCGACGATGGGATTGCCTTCGGTATCGAGCACCTGCGCATCGGCGTTGATTCGCAAACCACCCATCGTGTAATGGACCGAAGGCTTGTAAGCCATGATGTAATAAGGTCCGCCCTCGATCGGATTCAATGCAGCCCGGTAGTTGAAATCAGGATCCGAACCGTCGGCGCAGTATTGGTTCCATTTCTCGACGGTTTTCTCGAGTTCGGCCGCGTTGATGCCGAAGGGTTCGCACGCCTCAGCAATGGTCTCGCCTTTGGTAAGAAGGTTGCGCACCGTCAAGCTGTCCATCTCGGAGGCGTTCACCGTAGCGATGTCGGTTGCATCGAGCCCTTCCTGATTGAAGATCATGTACCCGATGCCATCGGTTTGTTCTTTGATGGCATTTGAAATGACATCGCGTCGCTCCATCTCTTCGACAAAGCGGTCGCCCTCCTTGTTGATGCAGATGGCGCGGTTTTCCAGACGCATGTTACCCACGTACAGCAGAGCTCCGGTTTGCGTGTCGCAGGTAGGATAGGTTTGGATGTATTGCATGTCGATGAGCTCCGCGCCGATCTTCTCGGCCATCACGTGGCAATCGCCCGTTGCGCCCACCGAGTCGGTGGAGAGAATCTTCTCGTCCATCTCAGGGTTGTACTTCATGCGCATTTCGACGTTGGAGCCGAAACCGCCTGCCGCGAGCACGATCGCCTTGCACGAGAAATCATAGGCATCGCCCGTGGCGAGATTGGTCGCCTTGAGACCTGTAACAGCGCCGGTCGAATCCCGCACAAGCTCCTCTGCTTTCGTATTGCGGCATATCACGAGGTTCTTGAGACCCTCGGCACGCCGTTCGAGCTTGCAGATGATGCCGCTGCCTTCGTTGCCTTCGGGGATAAGGGCACGCGATACCGAGTGGCCGCCGAAGAAGCGCTGGTAAGGCTGCCATGAAACGCCGCCTTCGAAGACGAGCCATTCCATCGCGTTGTACGCGCCGTTGCAGATGACGTTCACAAGCTCGGGATCGCCCACATTGTCTCCGCCAACGATCATGTCTTCGGCCATCTTCTCAACGCTGTCTTCTATTCCCTCTTTAGCCTGGAACCAGTTGCCTGGAACCGCCATAGCGCCACCCGAGAGAATCGTGTCGCCTCCCGTAATCCCAAGCTTTTCAAGGAGCACAACCTTCTTGCCCGATAAGGCAGCCGTAAGCGCCGCCGCATAGCCCGCTCCACCAGCACCGACAACTACGATGTCGACATCGGTTTCAAGGTTTTCGGGAGCGAGCGGCACCGCATGGTCGCGCTTCTTCCACTCACTCGACTTCATACCCGAAGCGTCGATCGCATCGGAAACCGCCGTGAGAAACGCCATGCTCGTTACCGTCGCCCCGGTTACCGTATCCACGTTGAGCGTTTGGCTGTTTACGATGAGATCGGAGAGAACGTCCATCGCCTCGGTGCCGACGCCGTACGATTCACGCTCTTCGATAACGTCGATGCGCGAGATGGCGTCGCCTTCAGTGATGACTTCGACCGTCAGGTTGCCACCCTTGCCGTTTGCGGAGCCCCTCCACGCTCGCATTCCTTCGCCTTCGACGGCGTTCGCGGCTTGCTTCGATTCCCCGCTCGGCGCGCACCCGGCAAGCGCAAGCGTTCCGCCTAGCGCAGCAATCGCTCCTGCGGTGATGAAATTCCTTCGCGATAGGTTAGACATAAGTGCCCTCCTTGGTAGATGATCTTCCGAATTTCCCTTGTGTTCGGATGGCTGTACCCTATACCGCACTGCACAAACTGCCATCGCCGCAGAGGTTCGAATGCTGGTTCAATGCGTTTTTCTCCCCTCGAACCTCAGGTACGATGGCGGTTGATCTGGGGCTTTTTCTCGAAATCTGACAAACGCATACGCGCGCACGGTACATCGCGCATGCATACCGCCAAAAACGCGTAGGGTACGATTGTAGGCATCCCGAGCATTCAAACGCCCGTACATACGTCGCATTCGCAACGTTCGAAGCCCCTTTCGCGGTAAGGGCGCGAAAGGGGCTTGCACGGAAAGCTCCTCGGGAAGAAGGAGCAGGAAGGGCGGGTAGCGGCCGGATCGAGGGAGTTGGATCCGGCCGCATGTGCTATGCGTCGGCATACTCGCTTTGTGCGGGTAGCGCCGACGACGGGCCTTGCCTCGACCGATTCCATGCCCAAAACTCAGCAGAAACGGGACATCCTTTTTGATGCTCGAAGAGGATAGGCCAAGGATCTACTTAGCGGATTGCCCCGCCCTTCTTCGCGGCAGGTACCTGCTGACCGGTTGCGGCCATACGCTCTTCGTGCGTCATGCTCGCGAGCCGAACCACCTCGTCAACCGACAGGCCAAGTGCTTCGGCCAAGCGCGTGCCGTACTCGGGATCGGCCTTATAGCAGTGGGCCGCGTGACGCAGCTTGATGTTCTCGGTGACCGGCGCGATATCGGCTGCGGTATTTGCGATGAGCGCGGCACGCTTGTCCTCTTCCATCAAACGATAGAGATCGCCTGGCTGATAGAACGTGTCGTCGGTCGGATCGTCCTTCGGGTCCCATGCGTCCATCGGTCCGAACAGGTCGAGCGGCGGCTCGGCTGCATCGGCCTGCTGCTGCCACTGGCCGTAGCTGTTCGGCTCGTAGCCGATCGTGCCGCCGAAGTTTCCGTCGGTACGCATCTGTCCGTCACGATGGAACTCGGCATACGGGCACCGCGGTTTGTTGACGGGAATATGATTGTGGTTCACGCCCAAACGGTAGCGCTGCGCATCGCCGTACGCAAACAGGCGGCCTTGGAGCAGCTTGTCGGGAGACAAACCGATACCCGGCACAAGATGCGTGGGAGCGAACGCCGCTTGCTCGACCTCGGCGAAGTAGTTTTCGGGATTGCGGTTGAGCTCGAGGATGCCGACTTCGATAAGCGGAAACTCTTTCTGACTCCACGTTTTCGTGATGTCGAAGGGGTTCTCTTTGTAGTTCTTCGCCGTCTTTTCGTCCATGAGCTGCACGCAGAAGCGCCACTTCGGGAATTCTCCTCGCTCGATGGCCCCGAACAGATCGCGCTGATGGCTTTCGCGATCGCCCGCGATCAGCGCGGCGGCCTCCTCGTTTGTGAGGTTCTTAATGCCTTGCTCGGTCTTGAGATGGAACTTCACCCAGGTGCGCTTGTTGTTCTCGTCGATGAGCGAATACGTATGGCTGCCGAATCCGTGCATGTGGCGGTAGCTTGCCGGGATGCCGCGGTCGGACATAACGATGGTCACCTGATGGAGCGCCTCAGGCAAGCTCGACCAGAAATCCCAGTTGCTCTGCGGCGAGTGCATGTTGGTATGCGGATCGCGCTTGACCACGTGGTTGAGGTCGATGAACTTCTTCGGATCGCGCAAGAAGAATACGGGCGTGTTGTTGCCGACCAGATCCCAGTTACCGTCGGGCGTGTAGAACTTCATAGCGAACCCGCGGATGTCACGCTCGGCGTCGGCAGCACCCCGCTCGCCCGCAACGGTCGAGAAGCGCACGAACACTTCGGTTTCGGAGCCGGGCTCAAACACCTTCGCTTTCGTGTACTCGGTGATGTCGCCGGTAACTTTGAACGTTCCGTACGCTCCCGAACCTTTGGCATGCATGCGGCGTTCGGGAATAACCTCGCGATCGAAATGCGCGAGCTTTTCGATCATCCAGTTGTCCTGGAGCATCATGGGGCCGCGCTCCCCCGCCGTAAGCGTATTTTGGTTATCGGCAACGGGATTGCCGACCTCGTTCGTGAGTTTGGTGGTGTCCGACATCGTAGGATTCCTTTCCTCGGCGCTCGCGGTGCCATGAGCGACGGTCCTGTTTGTTACTGGTAGTGTATCAGGATTGGAACCACTTATTGATATTAATTATCAATAAAGATATTGTACTCATAAAATCATCATCGATGCAGCCGCATGCTGCTTTTGAGCCGACGTGATGAAGCAACTCGACACTCGGACCCCTGAGGTGCCTGCTATGCCAAAAAATCGGGTAGTCGACTACTCATCGACCACCCGATCGCAATACACGTACCAAGCTCCTGTACCTCAGTTCACTTTAACGTGCCGACGATTGAGCTTCCACGTCTACCAGCGCAGGGCTCACATAGGTAAACCCGCCGTACTCATCGTTGATGTACTGCGCCGCATTCTTACCTGCCAAGCGGCCGCTCGTCCACAGCCAGCCTTGAGCCACTCCTCCGAAGCCAACGTAGTTGCGGTTGGGATTCAGGAGCACACCCATCGAATCGACCCCGATCGCATAGAGACCTGAGATGGGCGTCGCATGATCGTCCTTCAGAACCCTGATATCCGTATCGACGTCCAAGCCCCCGCACGTCGAGAACGAGGTGTTGAATATCTGGATCGCATAATAGGGACCGCTGGTGAATTTGGTCAGGTACTGAGGGTCTTTCCCGTACACAGTATCGCTTCCGCCCTCGCATAGTATGTTGTATTCCTCGACGGTCGACTCGAGAACCCCGCCGTCAATGCCAATCTGGCTCGCAAGGTCGGCGAGCGTCTCACCCTTCCATGCGATGCCCTCCCCAACGGCGTATCCAAGGCCCTCATACACCTCTGGAACGGGCATGTCTGCGGGAATGTCACCCTGCGCACAGTATCCTTCCCATTTGTATATCTTGTTGAATCCCTCGCTTGCGATTTCCTTAAGCACATCGTCTGACAAGATTGCGTAATAGTAATTGCCCGACGCGAAACACGGCCACGACTCATGATCCTGATCGTCGGCGAAGCTTTCGTACTTTGCCTCGTTCATGTAGCGCCTGCCCTCTTTGTCGATAGCCACCACATTCGCCGAAATGCCGCAGGCGATCGGAATGTTGTTGAGCGTCCACGATTTATACCTGCCCGTACGGCCATCGAGCACATCATCATAGAAGTTGATGGGGTACTGGTGGAGCCAATGATCGATGCTCACGTGCATGATGTTCGGACTCATGCCGATGTTGTAGGTTCCTGCCCCGATGTCGAGCGCCGCCTGTATCATCAGCCCAGTATCCTGATCGGTGCCGATCCGCTTGCGCTCGCCGCGCCACCTCTCGTCAAGCAGCGCGTCAACCATATCGGCATTCGCGCTGAATCCGCCCGTGTTCATCACGACGGCCTTTGCATGAATGGTGTATTCTTTGCCCGTAGCGTGGTTTCGTGCCTTGACGCCAACAACCTTGTCCCCCTCAGTAAGAAACTCGTACCCTTCCGTCTCGAGAAGGTATGCGCCACCCTGCGCGGCAACCTCGGCGAGCATCTGCTTGTAATAAGTATCGAGCACGGCACGCCGGTCTTCGTACGTGCCCACATCGGCATTCGAAGTCAAAGCCACGTTGTAACTCGTCAAACCTCCCGTAAATGGGTTCTTTTTGCCCATATCGCCGAATATCCAACCCATATCGAAAAGCCAATCGACGGTGCGCCCCGACTCTTCGAAATACATATCGATCAAGTCTTCTTTCGCCGTCTGCTTACCGTCCGTAGTTGTGAATTGCTTCCATGTCGCCTTGAAAGCTTCCGCATCGACGAAAGGCTCGCCTGAGTTTTTCGCAACCTGATACTCGGGCGGGTTGATCGCGCAGCCCTCGTGCGTCAACGCCGACTTGCCGCCGTATTTTCCTGCACGGTCGATTCCGAGCAAGCTCACACGGCCTCCCCCGTTGAGCTCCTGTATCGTCTCGCAAGCACTTTTCATTGCCGCAATGCCGCCCGTCCCCATGCCGACCACCAGCACGTCAACATCGAGTTCTTCGGTCTCCCCTGCTTCTTTCTTTTCCGGAGCAATTTGGAACATGCTGACTGCGGCGGCATTCGATCCGCCCGCCACAAGGGCTTCCTGCAATGCTTGCTTGATTGCCGATTTAACCGCATTGCTCGACGCAGTGGCACCAGAAACAGCATCAACCGCGATCGACTGGTTCTCGATAATGCGCGGGAAAAGCAAATCCTTAACGCTTTGGAGGATGACTTCCGTTTCCCCGTGCTCGAACCGATCGGTTGGCACATCAATCTTGAGAATCGATGTTTCGTTCACGGTAATAGTGACCGGTAGATCCCATATCTGCCAATACCCCTTGGCTTTGCCGGTGTATTCGCCCGGCGCCATAATGACCTCCATCGAGCCAGACGAACCCATCGCTTCGTTGTATGCGAGAGTCGAAGCATCCTGAATAGCAGAGGAGGTAAAGGTGGCTCCTGCCACCGTATCGACTTGAATGCTTTCGGTATCGATCATAGTTTGCTGCATCGTTGTTATGGCCCGACCTCCGCGATTCGGTGTCTCGAATTTTCCCTCGATGGCGGCACCTTTCACCGCACCGCTTCCAGTATCCACCGTCAGCTCCACCGCAACATCGCCGCCGTAGCCAGGTGCGGTTGCAGATGCGGTAACCGTACCGCCCGATGCCGTCGCACCCTGGGTGCTGCATCCGGTTAAGGACACGATTCCTGTGCCCAGCGCACCAGCACCGATCAGCCCAGCCGCCGCACCTTTCAAGAACCCGCGCCTCGAGACACCCGTCCGTGCTTCGTAGACTTCTCCCATGGTCTCCTCCTTGTTTGCGGTTGATTATCCGGACATCGGCAAACCGAAGTTCACGTATCCGTTACCGAAGGAGACTATGCAGTTTCGACCATCAAGCTGCATCGACCAGCCGCATGGATTTTGGCGGAAACCCTTGAGATGCTTTCTAGACCAGCTGAGTCTAGACGCTTTTGATCAGGTTCGATACCCTTTACTTGATGGCATCAAAAGCCTGACACGCGGCTATTTTTGGAATTCTTCGACCATTTCAATGAGCTCTTGCTGGGCGTGCACACCGAGTTTTTGGTACACGTGCGTCATATGAGTATGGGCCGTTCCTTTCGAGATGTGCAGTTTTGTCATGATGACCGACAGGTTTCTCCCTTTCGCCATAAGCAGCAGTACCTCCGTTTCGCGAGGAGTGAGCTTATAGACAGCAGCCACATCACGTGCACTCCGCTCGAGTGTCGATTCATGCGATCGGACGCTTTGATCCATCGGCAACGCGTTGAAGAGGTTATCTATCGTCCTTTCAGGAAACAGCCAGAAGAAGCAGACAATCAACGCAAGAATGAGAATCGGGACGAACGTAGCAATCTGGATGACCTGAGCATCGAGTGCCCCGAGCGCAAACGTCGCAAGGACGAGCCCCAGCGCATACCCGAGGTTTTTTGCCGCAGCAAGGAACCCAAAGTAGCGCAACGGGGAAAAACCAAATACCTGCACCGTCTTCGCAATCAGTATCCAGGTAAGGATGTCGAAGAATTTGCGCCTGACACTCGAAACCATGAGAGCGATCTCGCCGAACGTAGCAGGCGAAATGAGGTAGAGCACGAACCCGATAGCCGTAATGGGGAGAATGAGACGAAAGAGAGCAACGGCACTGATTGGCTTTATGAGCAAAAACGAGCAGAGAAGGATAAGCGCCGCGAGCAAGTTAGCCCAGAACCGTATCTGCGATGCTATTTCGGAGGGCAAGGCATCGTAGGTGATTGAAACGACGAGGTTGTAGATGAGGGAAAAAACCAAGCAGCTCAAGAGAATGTTCCCAAGTGCCCTTTTGCTTCGCCTGCGAATATCGCCGTCACCCGTACTCTCCACATCGGTTTTGCCCGCATCCCGATCAATCTCTTTCACCTCGCTTTCGGGAGCTTTGGCGAGCAGGAACGCGACCATCAATCCGAACAGCACAAACGAAACAATAAAGAAACCAGCATGGGGCAGCAAGCCCATTGCTATGCCGAGCAGCGAGGAAACCGCCATGACGAACAACGTGTAAATCTGAATGCCAGACGACGGCAGCTTCGTAAACTTGATTCCCCACACCGTTTCGAAGAACCCGCAGATTCCACCCACGAGGACGAAACCGAAGAAAAATAGCGCATCGATGGATTCGAGCTTCCCGAGCATAACGCACACCATGCCGAGCACCCCCGCCGCCGTACATGACAAAACGATAGAGGTACGGCGGTTGACAGTCCAGCCCGACAAACCGTCTTTCGCCAGCAAAGCTACAAATATTGCGACTGCGGCCGCAGACAGATACAGCACGACCTGAAGGCTAAAGGATGCTCCCGACGTCCATATCTCATTCGCCGAATAAGCAAGAAACCCCGTCACCCACGCGCGGCAGAAGCCGAATCCCAAAAGATCCCATCGGAAGGGAACGAGCACGTTTCCTATTGGTTCTTTTGTTTCGAATACCTTCAAGAACACCCACCTCGTCTCAGACGATCCCGAAGTGCAATGCTAGCACAGAAGTCAAGTCTGCGAATGGCTCACTCATTGCGTAAAGCAACAGCAACGAAAAAGCCCCCTTCCTGAGGAAGAGGGCCTGGCAGCTAAACCACCGATTGAAAGAATGCTCTACAGCGAGAAATCCTCATCGCCGTTGAAGATGTCGAGCGCATCCTCAACCGACATGTCGGCGAGCGTGATGGCGGAAATGGCCTTCGTCAGACGCACCGCCTCATCAAGAGAACGCTGATGGATATTGCGTCCCGTGGCGTTACCGCAAGCGCCGCCCACGTGGATCTGGTCGTAAAGCTGAGTGAGGAACGTCTCGGCATCAACGGTCGAGCCGCCGGCGCACACAAGTCCGCATCTGCCGGAAGCCATCGAAGCGACCTTGAGCGCTTCGGCTGGAGCGGTTCCATCTTCGGGCTTCGGAGGATTCACCTTTACGAAGTCTGCGCCGAGGCAGAGCGCCACACCGGCAGCACCGGCGATGAGCGCAGGATCCTTTTCGGCCGTGACTGCTTTGCCGCGCGGGTAGATCCATAAGACGACGATGAGGCCATTGGCGTGAGCCTGAGCAATAAGTTCGCCTGCCTCGGCCATCATGGTGGCTTCGAACTCGGAGCCCAGATAGATGGTGTAGCCGATGCCCACGATGTTCACTCCCGCTTCGCGCATGGCGAGCACGGCATCGAGATCGTAGAGCTGGGGCGAATAGGGATCTTCCTGTTTGGTACCGACGATGTTGGTCTTGGAGTTCATCTTCACGAGATAGTTGATCTCGGGATAATCGGCCGCGTACTGAGCGATGAGGCCGCGCTGCCCGGCCAAAACGCCGCATACGCCCTGGCTTCCGATTTCGAACAGATGCTCGGGTTTCGCATCGGCGATATCGATGCCCTCACCGTAAAAGTCCGCATTCAGGTGCTCGATCTTCTGATCGCACGCAAACAGCATGAGACGACCCGTCCCGCGCGTTGCCTTCATAAAGTTGTCGATGTACTCTTCCCGCGACTCCGGCATCACGTCGACCGGCACCTTCACCTGATCACGAGTGATTTTGGGCATATCTTCCTCCTTTATAGGAAATCCCTGTAGGAACTTGAAACCATAGCGCCAATTCTATAGGAAAAGCCCCCGTATCGAGGGCTTTTCACAAGAAATATCGGGGACAAGCAGCTGATCGATGGAAATCGGCTGATCAAGGCTGATTCCCAGAAACCGTCGAACTCAATACCGAACAAGTTCGGACGCGACCGTTTCCGAGTACCCTCGACCTCTTAAAACCATTCTCGCTTGTTGAACACGTAGATCTGCTCGAATTCGCTCTGGGACTTTATAAGGTAGAGGATGCCTTCGATGAATGCGATAACACCCATGACCGCAGCGGCCAAGCCGAACGTGAACAACCCGCCCAAAATGGTGACGGCGAGCATGATGAATCCTGCCGTATTGTACCCGAGGTAGAACTTATGAATGCCGAGCGAACCGAGGAAAATGGCCAGCAACCCTGCCGCCACATGGTCTTTCGAGCTTACGACGGGCGCATACGGCTGCTGATAGTAGTACTGCTGCTGGGAATGCGCGTCATAAGGGTTCTGCGGCGGCGCGTATTGGGTGTTATACCCGTACTGGGTGCTGTAGCCGTCCTGCTGGGGCTGCTGCCAATAGTATCCGCCTTGAGGCTGTTCGCCCGCCGACTGCGCCTGACTCTCGTACGAACCTACCGGAGGAGGCGGGGGCGTCTGGTTCTCGCAAGAGCCGACCGCCTCTTGAGGCACAGATTGGGACTGCTCGTCAGGGGTATAGGGAACCCAGTTAGGATCTGCGTTCGAAGCATCGGGAGCAGGCACCGGCTCGGCTTCAAGCTCGATCGGGCCACTCGCGACTACCGTTGCCTCGACGACTTCAGCCTCGATTGTTTCGCTTTCCGCAGCGACGGGTTCTTCGTCGGCTTCTGCCTGCTCGGCGGGGCCTTCCTCAAGCGAAGCCTTCGCCTTTGCGGCATCGAGCCTCTCTTGAGCCGCACGCAATTCGGCTTCGGCGGCGGCTATTTCATCAGCAATCGATGGCTTTGCATCGTTGGTGTTAGTATCCATGATGGACCTTTCTCATTCGAGTTGTTGCCACCATGATACCGAGCGGTATACGCTCTGAGTGGTTCCGTCATGGTATCGTTAACCATGTTCCATGCCCGACAAACTCATTAACGCAAACGGCGTATTTCTTAAGATTTATGATCGAAGGCACACAAGGCGACCGCGGGCACTACAGCGCACGAATGCGCAGGCGGTCAGCGCTTTGTCAAACGAGCAATCAATCCTCTTTGTGCTTGGATGCTTTGCCCACAACTTCCATGATCTTATCCTTGAATACGATGCCGATCACAGCGATGACCGCAGCGACAACGAAGATGATGACGCTTTCCCAAATACGTCCGTCGATCAGGCCATCTGCTGCATACGTCGACACGATGACGCCGGGGATCCGTCCGATGTTGGAAAGCACCACGAAATCCCGCATGCGCATATCGGTAAGAGGGACCAGGTACGTGAACACGTCTTTCGGCAAACCGGGAATCAAAAACAGGATGAACACGATCATCTTGAGCTTGCCGGTTTTCTCGAACGCACGGAATTTCTCGAGGTACTTCGTCGGCACCATGCTCTGCACGAACGGTGCTCCGAGCTTGTGCACGAGTGCAAAGATGAACGCGCTCGATATGATGCATCCGATGAGAATGATGAGCGCACCGAACCAGGGGCCGTACAGCATACCCGCTGCCACCTGGGTGACCTCACCGGGAATAAAAGCAACGACGATCTGCAGAAACTGCAGGCCAAGCAAAATGAACACGCCCACAGGCCCCGCGCCGCGTACCTTATCGATCACACGCTCCACGCCACCCGGTTCGAACAGCTCTTTGATGTAGGGGAATATGAGCACGCAGACAAAGAGCATGACTAGGAAGAAAGCGATGAGGCCGGCGAACTTGATGATGTCGCCTTTTTCAAACGACTTGGTGCCGATCTTCACCGTCTGGTGCGCGCGCTCTTCAAGCTCCTCTTTCTTCTCGTGGAGCTCTTCTCTCTTTTCGTGAACGTCTTCCTTGAGTGCATGAAGCTTGCCCGTCGAGCCCTGCTCTTCGCGGTTAGGTGAATCACTGGTGCGTTTTTGCGTCATATACCTGTTTCTTTTCCGTTTGATCAATCGTCGTGGCGTGCTTTATCGTATTCCTCTTTGAAGGCCGAGAACATACCTTTGGACTTTTTGATCTGCTTGCCGACCGCCTTCGCTCCCTGGTTGACGGCCTTGCCGATCTGCTCGCTCGCCGACTCGGTTTCGACCGTCTCGCCATCAAGCGCCTTTTTCTTTTTCTCGGCGGCGCCGCTTTCCTTCTGGAATTCGTCCTTGAAACCGACGAATCCCTCTTTGGTCGCTTCGGCGCGCTCGCCGACCGCTTTCGCGCCCTTGTTGACCGCATCGCCCGTTTTTTTCACGGCCATGCCTGCTTTGTCTGCAGCGACCGCCGTTGCAGCACCCGCCTTTTCGGCAAGTCCGCCCTCGGCCACGATGTCTTTCGCTTCGTCGGATACGAGGATCGCGCCGTATTCGGTCGTCTCGGTCTGTTCGCTTTCACGACCGGTCTGCGCAATGGCCGCACCCATACCACGGCGAAAACCCGTGATGAGATCGGCGGGGATAACGCGTTTGCCCAGAAGCGTGTTCGAAGTGGCGCCGCCGTCGGTTTCGATGCTTTCCACCGCACCGGTGAGTCGATTGAACGTTACCGTGCCCACAAACCCGAATTCGGTTCCGTCCTCCGACAGAATGGGCAAGCCGATCCAAAGCACGCAGGAATCCCAATCGACGCCGAGCTTTTTGCACGCAGCACGGTCCGTCGCATCGGGCTCGTTGCGTATGCACAGACGCCCATCGATGAGATCGTAACCGTCGATCGAGACGAACTTGTCTTTACGGCGGAACATCCACAAAAGGTCGGGGCGTTTCACAATGAATCCGATAACGCGCTTCTCTTTCGGATGAAACACGAGACGGCGTACCTTGCCGATACGCCGCGTTCCGTTCTTGCCACCGATCACGCGAGTGCCGATGATCTCGTTCGAAGTATATGAGTTTTTCGCCATGCTTCAGTTTCCAAAGGGCACCCGTATGCGGATGCCCTTATTTCTCGTGAACTTACAGGACGCACCGAAACCGATGCGAATCGCTGCTGCACCAGGCTGTATGGCCCGTTGCGATGCGCTATTTGTCGTCAGCAGCGTCTTTCGCGGCAGCCGCAGCATCGGATACCGCGCCGGCAGCCTTGTCGACCGCATCGTCTGCGGCATCGGCCACCTTATCCTGCACGGGAGTACCCGCATCGCTGCCGGAGATCTTCACGGCTACGGAGTCAAGCGCGTCGTGCGCCTTGTCGGCCACGTTCTGGGCGGCGTCTGCGGCCACGGGAATCTTGTCGTTCACAGCATCGTGTGCTGCTTCAGCGTTTTTAGCAACCTGCGATGCAATGCGCTGACGGGCCGCTTCGATCTTTTCGCGAAGCTCGTCGTTCTTTTCGGAGAACACCGGCTTAACGTTGCTGGCAGCTTCTTGAACCTTCGAAGATGCAGCGCTTACGACCTCCTGGCCTTTTGCTGCTGCATTCTGGTACACTTCCTGGCCCTTCGCAGTAGCGTCCTGATAGAACTGCTGCACGTTCTCGGAAGCCTGGGCGCCGAACTCCTGAGCCTCGCCCCAAGCTGCACCGACCTTATCGGACACTATCGCACGGGTTTCGGAACCGCTGCGGGGTGCGTACAGAAGCGCAATGGCTGCGCCGATCACGCCACCGGCCAAAAATGCGCCGAATCCTTTATTGCCCATAATTGCCTCCTCAAGAGTTTAGTATCGATGAGGCACATTATACGGTATGGCGTATTAGGGCTTCGCAAAAACATCCGCCCCTCACGAAACAGTTGCCTACCCGTAACCGATAAGACGATAGGACCCGAGCGATCGGAGTTGTAAAGTATTGCGCTAACGATATAATTAATTGAAGAACACATGATTGCCGGCAGCATTGCCGATGCTGCCGGGTAACAACACGAGGAGCATCTATGTTTACGGTAAAGGATACGGCATGCGAGCTCGGCGTAACCGAAGCAAGGGTGAGGGCTATGCTCTCGAGCGGCATCCTTGAAGGCGAAAAAGTTGGACGCATGTGGTTTGTCTACGAGCGATCGGTTCAGCGCCGAAAAGCCCTGAATCCTCACGCGGGACGGCCGCGCAACAGCGAGACGCATCCTCGAGCAAACGTTTCCAACGCCGATGTTCGAGCGGCACGCAACCTGTACCGTGAATGCGAGGATTTGCTTGCGGGGTGTTATGATGCGCGGTTTCTCGATGCGGCTGCAAGCGATCGCGAAGAACGCTTTTACGTGCATGTTGCCAATTTCTTCCTTCAGGAAAAGCAGCGCGAGCTGATAGAGCACGGTGTTTTTTAGTGGCACCCGAACCTGCAACCACAAAACTCTACACTTTGTTTGCCGGAATCAACGGAGCAGGCAAATCGACTTTGTTCAGATCGAACCTCTGGAGCTCGACGCTCGATGTCAAAAGCATGCCTCGGGTAAATTCGGACGAGATCCTCAAAGAGCAGGGCGGCGATTGGTCAAACCCCCACGATCAGATGGAAGCGGGAAGAGCCGCCATCGGCCTTCTTCGAACATACCTCGACCAGGGAATGTCATTCAATCAGGAAACCACGCTTACCGGCCGATCGATCATTATGCGCATCAAACGCGCGCATGCGCTTGGCTACCGCATCGTCATGTACTACGTCGGCGTCGAAAACCCCGAAATTGCGCAAAACCGTATTGCACGCAGAATCGAGGTCGGAGGCCATGGCATCGATCCTCTCGTCGTTGCGAAAAGGGCGGTAACCTCTCTCGAAAACCTCGTAGAGATTGCTCCGATCTGCGACGAGATTTACCTTTTCGACAATACTTACCTACTTACCCTTGTGGCTCGTTTGGAACAGGGCGATCTTGTGCAGTACGACTGCGGTAACCTTTGCATTACCTGGCCCGACGCTCTCATGAGAAAACTTATCGCGCAGATGGCCTGATACCGCACGCCATCTGCTTGTCGAAGACATCGTTGCGCATGCGGCTGCCGCGCGGCATGGAGCCGTTTGACCGCGCGACGGCTTTACGCGTATTGGCTTACCAGATGATCGAGCACGCCCGAAAGCGACAGGCCCGCCGCCGTGCAGGCGGCAGGGAACAGCGAAAGCTCGGTCATGCCGGGCGAGACGTTCGTCTCGAACACCCGGGCTTGGGCACCGTCCCAAATGACGTCGATGCGGCCCAGGTCACGCAGACCATACGCGCGGTACACTTCGAGCGCGGCGCGCTCGACCTCAGCGCGGATAGCCTGAGCCTGCGCCTCGTCGGGGGAAAGCGATGAAAGCCGCACAGGCGCGAAGAACTCGACCGCATCGGGGTCGAGGCGGGCTGCGGTATCGTACAAACCCGATTTCGGCACGATTTCAACGGGGGGAAGGGCATGGGCATCCCACCCGTCGCCGAGAATCGATACGGCCATTTCCACACCTTCGACCCATTGCTCGATAACGACGAACTCGTCGAATGAGAGCGCATCGAGGATTGCTTCGCCGAGGTCTTCGACGCGATCCACCCGATGAACGCCGAGCGCCGATCCGCCGTGAGCAGGCTTTACGGCAACGGGATACCCGCCGATCACGCGATCTTCCACCAGATCGAGCGCTGTGGCGGCACCCATATCCTTGAACGCATCACGTGCGATGCAGATGCCCTGGGGCCATGAAGCCACCGGATCGTCCCCCGTCATTTCGCGGTAGACCGCCATCGTCGTATGGAGCGAATCTTTGTTCCACGTGCTGCGGCACACCGAAGCGGGCGATCCCACGAAGGGAATGTCGAGGAATTCGAGTAGGCTTTGGATGGTGCCGTCTTCGCCGTGCTTGCCGTGGAGCGCACTGTACGCCACGTTGGGCCGCTCGCTTCGCAGTACCGGCACGAGATCCGACGTGGTGTCGAGCGGCACGACTTTGTGTCCCGCTTCTTCGAGCGCTTCGCATACCCGCTTGCCGCTCGCCAACGAGAATTCGCGCTCGAACGAGCTTCCACCCATCAAAACCGCTACCTTCATGCCGTTCCTTTTCCTTTCACGAGTCCGTCAGGACGACGGAACCTCAATGGCTCCCGCCTGGATGAACGCCCGGTACAACTCGAGCCGCTCCTCTATTACGGCGGCCAGCCGGCGGATCGCCTCGTCGAGGTTTTCGGGCGACTCGAAGCAGAACGCGAGCCGCATGCAATTCTGACCGGCCGATGCTTTCGGGAAAAACCCATCGCCCGGAGTGTAGGTAACGCCCTTCTCAAGTGCGACCGACAGCATCGAGCCGGTATCGACGTACTCGGGAAGCGTGACCCACACGAAGAAGCCGCCTTCGGGGTGCGTCCACGTCGCCTCGGGCGGGAAATGCGCCTCAAGCGCCGCAAGCATCGCATCGCGGCGGGTTCGGTATGTATCGACGAACGTTTGCAGCGTCTTCTGCCACGGCGTATCGGTGAAGTAATGCTGAACGACCACCTGGTTGAATGCGCTTCCGCAAAGGTCGGTCCCCTGCTTGACCAAATTGAGTTTGGCGAGAAAGCCCCTCGATGCCACTACCCAGCCGGTGCGCAACCCCGGTGCGAATACCTTCGAGACCGTTCCGAGGTACACCACATCATCGTCGAGCGCTTTAAGCGGCTTCATATGCCCGCCGTCGTAGCGAAGCCTCCCGTACGGATCGTCTTCTACTACAAAGAAGTCATACTCTTTCGCCAGTTCGAGCAAGCGCTTGCGGCGAGGGGGCGACATGGTCACGCCGCCGGGATTCTGGAAGTTCGGAATGGTGTAGAGGAATTTCGGGCCGCCCTTGCCGATCTTCTCAAGTTCGGCTTCGAGCAGATCCATCCTCATGCCCTCTTCGTCGAAGGGAATGCAGCGCACATCGGGCTCGTATGCCGAAAACGCTTGGAGCGCGCCCAAATACGTGGGCCCCTCGGCCAAGATGATGTCGCCCGGATCGATGAACGCTTTTGCAATCAGGTCGAGCGCCTCTTGCGCGCCGCTCGTGATCATAACGTTTTCAGGCTTGCACCGCACACCGATATCGCGCATGAGGTCGCAAAACACCTGCTTCGTTTCGACGCGCCCATCGGTCGATCCGTACTGCAGCGCAACCGCGCGATCGTCCTCCGCCGCAGCCTTCATCGCCTTTTTGATGGCGCTCGGTGGTAAGAGCGACACATCGGGCATGCCGCCGGAAAGCGAGATGATATCGGATCGGGAAGCCGCCGCGAACAAATCGCGCACAGCCGAAGTACGCATCGTGGTGACGCGATGAGCGACCTTGCCGCCCGTTTGATCGAATATGATGTGCGCGGAAGACATTCGCTTACCTTAGCATCGCGTCGTTGATTTTTTCCGCCGCATCACGAAAAGCCCGCAAGCACACTAAATCGTCGGTGAAGCTCACCTGCACGACCGCTCGGCCCTCCCCCTCATCAATCCACTCGGTCGTACCGACGAAGGTGTCGTCCGGTCGCCCATCGGTGCGGGCCTGCAAATCGATCACGAGGTGTTCGAGCAAGTGCGGCACCGAAGTGCGTTCGATAACATCGCCGAACGTATCGCCTACGTCGTTCACGCAGGCGTGCGAAAGCAGGGTTGGATGCTCGCGAAGCAGTGCGGATGCAAGCGCTGGATCGGTAGTGCGCCGTACAGGATCGACCGTCACTTCGCACACGATTCGTCCGGGCTGCACGGTAATCGAGTCGATGCGCAAGAAAGCGGGCCCGACGCAACCGCTGCAAGGAAAATCCTGCGTTTCGGCATCGGGAAGCGTACGCGCATTTTGAGGGAGTTTGCGGACTCCGCCCACGCCGCCCTCGTCGGTCATGAGGCGGCACCGCGATCGTTGATCGTATCGAACAGCATGCCGTCGCCACCTTGCGCGCTCGCATCCGAACCCGAGCCACCCTCACCGGCGTCTGCACCCCCCTCTTCCCCGCCATCCGGAACAGGAGCAGGCTCGTCCCCATCGCCGCCGACCGTCCCTTCGGCAGAACCGTCAGGTGAGTCCGTACCAGCAGGATCGCCGCCGCCAGAAACGCCGTCTTCGGCTGCCCCGCTTGCGGACTGATCCTGAGACGGCAGGGCAGGCTCGCCGACGTCCTTCTTGGTGAACACGGTCGTCGGTTTGCCTTCGTCGTCGCCTGCCGCGATGTCAAATCCGAACAACAGGAAGAACTCGCGAACGAGATTCACGCTGCCACCCTCGACGACCGTAAGCGTGCGCCGATCGTCTGAGAAACGGTACGTGCCCGAACCCGTGAGTTTGCCGAACGAGAACTCGATCGTTTTCGCACCGGTATCGAGCGTGTACTGGTAGGCGACCTCGTCGGTGAGATGCATCTGCTCGCCATCGATTTCGACCGCAGCAACCTGACCCGCCGCCTGCCAACTTCCCTGGATGTCGGCCGCATCGTCGAACCGAAACCATCGGTCCCACGAAAATGCCGCAAATACGATGACTAGAGCCGCAACGAGGATACCGATGACGATGCGCAGCCACCGGCGCTTTTTCGGCTGATGTGCATCACGCGTGCGCGCACGGCCAGACGAGCCCTTCTTCGAGCCCTTCGCCTTGCTTTTCACGCTCTTGCGCTGTGCCTGCTTCTGCGATGTCACGGTTTTCTTGCTGCAGGCCCTTTAAGCCTTGTCGATAACGGTTACGCCGCCCATGTAAGGCACGAGCACGTTGGGCACCTTAATGGAACCGTCCGGCTGCTGATAGTTCTCGATGATGGCCGCCATGGTACGTCCGACCGCAAGACCCGAACCGTTGAGCGTGTGGACGTAGCGCGAACCCTTGAAGGCATCGGGATCGCGGTACTTGATGTTTGCGCGACGCGCCTGGAAATCGGTGCAGTTCGAGCAGGAGGAAATTTCCTTGTACCCGTTGTAGCTGGGCAGCCACACTTCCAAATCGTAGGTTTTCGCCGCCGAAAATCCGATATCGCCTGTGCACAGGCTGATTACGCGATACGGTAGCTCCAGAAGCTGCAAGATGTTCTCGGCATCGGCCACCATCGCTTCGAGGTCGTCGAAGCTCTCTTCAGGCTTGGCATACTTCACCATCTCGACCTTGTCGAACTGGTGCACGCGGATGAGCCCGCGCGTATCGCGCCCGGCGCTGCCCGCCTCTTCACGGAAGCACGGGGTATAGGCGCAGTACTTGAGCGGCAATTGCTCGGCATCGAGCACCTCGCCGGAATGAATGTTCGTCAACTGCACTTCGGCCGTGGGAATGAGGTAGAGGCCCTCGCTCGTTTTGAACAGGTCTTCCTCGAACTTGGGAAGCTGGCCGGTACCCGTGAGCGTTTCGGCATTCGCCATAGCGGGGCACCACCACTCTTTGTAGCCGCGGGATGCGTGAGTGTCGGCCATAAAGTTGATGATTGCGCGCTCGAGGCGGGCACCGAGGCCTCCGAGCAGAATGAAACGGCTCTTTGCAAGCTTCACCGCACGCTCGAAATCGATGATGCCGAGCTCGGGGCCGAGATCCCAATGAGCCTTGAATTCGAAATCGAAAACGGGCGGCGTGCCCCAGCGGCGCACTTCGGGGTTGTCGTCCTCGTCGGCACCGATCGGCGTAGAATCGGCGGGCATGTTCGGCGTCGAAAGGAGCAGGGCGTTCAGGGCGCTTTCGGCTTCCTCGCGTTTTTCGGCAAGCACGGAAATCTGCTCGTTGACGACGCGAACCCGCTCTTTCGCGGCCTCGGCTTCGTCGGCTTTGCCCTGCCCCATCATCTGGCCGATGGCTTTCGAAGCGGCGTTGCGTTCAGCCTGAAGCGCCTCCTCTTCGGCAATCGCTGCGCGGCGCGCTTCGTCAAGCTCAGAGAAGCGCGAGGAATCCCACGAAGCATTGCGATTCTTCATCGCGGTAGCGACGGCTTCTTGGTTTTCTCGGACAAATCGAATGTCTAGCATGCGACTGCGCTCCTTACGTCTCGAACGAATACGCCCTGCGCCGATAGCCAGCAACAAGGTTCCAACCAGTATAGCGCAGACGAAATAACGGAGATGTGCGTTTTCGTTGACCGTAGCGCGTCATCGAGCAACCCGCTCAGGCCGATCGGTCGAAATTCTCCGAATCAAGAGCTTCCCGTAGGATTCTCGCCGTCGTTCCCACCCATGTCCCCGCTTCAGCCCTTGATCTGCTCAGCGATGGTTGCAAGTACCTGGCCCATATCGATGGGCTTCGAAAGATGCGCGTTCATGCCGCAGCGCAACGACTCCTGAATATCCTCCATGAACGCGTTGGCGGACATGGCTATGATGGGAACCGACGCGGCATCGCCACGATCAAGCGAGCGGATGGTGCGCGCCGCTTCGTACCCGTTCATGATGGGCATTTGAATATCCATCAGCACGACATCATAGGCGCCTGGCTCGGATTGCTCGAACAAGATGCACGCCTGCTCGCCGTTTTCAGCCCAATCGACTTCGAGGCCGGCATCAGAGAGAAGCTCTTTGGCGATCTCCGCGTTAAGCTCGTTGTCTTCGGCAAGCAGCACCCGCAACCCGCTGAAGCGCGCGCTGTCACCTGATTCAGCGGAGCGGCCCGCGGGAGGTATCTTCGAAGCCGGTGCATCGGTGACAAGCAGTCCCTTTTCATCTTCGGTTGCACGCGTGAGCGTGAGCGATACGGTGAACGTCGTCCCCTTGTCGAGCTCGCTTTCGACATGAATATCGCCGTTGAGCATGGTCACGATGTTCTTCACGATGGGCATACCGAGGCCGGTGCCCTGTACCGTCGAGCGGCCCTCCATGACAAACGGCTCGAACAAGTGCTCGAGGTACTCCCCGCTCATGCCGATGCCGTCGTCGGCAACGGTAAACGTAACGTGCATGTAGCGTTTCACGTTGCTCGGCTTTTCGGACACCTCGAAGCGGATATGCCCGCCTTCAGGTGTATACTTCGAGGCGTTTACCAGAAGGTTCAGCAGCATCTGGCGCAGCCTCACCTGATCGCCCATAAACGCATCGGCATCGATTCCGTGGCGCTTGACCGAAAGCGTCTGGCCGCGTGCTTCGCACTGCCCCTTGATCCCCGCTACTACGCGGTCGATCACGTCGGACAGGCTGAACACCTCGTTCGCAAGAATCATCTTGCCGCTTTCGATCTTCGAAATGTCGAGCACATCGTTGATGATGGTCAGCAGATGGTCGGACGCAAGATCGATCTTATCGAGACTCTCCTTCACCTTCTGATCGTCGCCGAGGTTCTTGCGAGCGATCTGAGCCATGCCGATGATCGCGTTCATGGGCGTTCTGATCTCGTGGCTCATGTTTGACAGGAAGTCCGATTTCGCCTTATTGGCCGTTTCTGCGGCCACCATTGCATCGCTCATGGAAAGCTGCAGCGTCTTCTCGTCAGTCGCATCGCGAAACACCACGAGCAGCTGCGCCTTGCCCTCATAGGTAAACGGCGTGACCGAGTAGAATACCCAGCTCGGTCTTCCGCTCCACGGCTCTTTGAAAGAGAACTCCCCCTGTTCGAGGCTTTCAATAGTACCGCGCCGTATCCTGCCGAGCAGATCGCGGCCTTCGGAAGAAAGCGCGATCTTGTCGAACACTTCGGCTTTGCCCATAAGTTCAGCCATGGAAAAGCCGAATATCTCGCTCGCCTTCGCGACGATCGGCGTAACCGTAGCATCGTCGGGCGAGTACATGTTCACTGCCATGTCGAGGCTTTCGGACAAAGCCCCGTACAGGCGGGTTTTCATCTCGACGCCTCGTTCTTGCATGCGCTTGCGATAGAACAAGTACGATACGACAAGCACGATGAGCAAGCAGGTGATCACAAGTGCGAACACCACCTGGAACGCCGCCATCACGGCACTGCCCTCGGCCCTCACGTTGTCGACGGGCACGACGTTGCACACGTACCAATCTCCGATCTGAACGGGGGCGACGCATACGTAACTTTCTTTTCCGTCAATGCTGGCGGTAACGAGGTCGCAGCTTCCGTCGGCCACCGCGCGCTCGAGCTTCGCAACGGAGCTTTTCTGTTGCGCGTTGCGATCGGATTGCAGCAGCGGGTTGCTTTTCTGATCGACCTGCTGCGCTTTGTACAGAAATTCGTATATCTTCGTGTTCGATTCGATGGGAGTCACCGTCGGCTCGGACGGCGCAACGATGATCTCTTCGGTATCGCCATCGAAGAGGATGAAATACCCTCGTCCGTCGAACATGTCGAGGCTATGCTCCATGGAAAACATGGTGCTCGGCACGACAACGTAGAGCGCGCCGACCTGGACGCCTTGTATATACAGAGGGTTCTGGGCAAGCTTGCCGAGCAAGCCATCCCCCACATCGTACGTGCCCGAATAGGAATGCCGCCCTTCTGAGATCGCCGTTTCGGGAACCTTGAGCTGAGCGGTTGAGAACGGCTGTCCATCCGAGTAGATCCCTATGCCGTCCATTCCCGCAAACGCTACCGATTCGAAGCCGAAACGGCTTTTGAACTCCGCAAGCGCGGGCTCCAACTGCGCAAGATCATCGGTTTCGACCGTAAAGGCTCCGATCGCGTTTTGGATATAGCCCATGCGATCCTTCACGTTGGAGGCTGCTTGCTCGGTGAAAGTCGTAACCTGCTGCTCTGCCCCTTGCCGCAGCTTTTGATCGATCGAGCTGAGCAGAACCACCGAAGCGGCAAGCACCGCCGCAATAGCCGCCACGGAAACGATGACGAACAGGACGTGGTTGCTATGCAGTTTTACAGTACGAGACCGCACGTTCTTAACTCCAGCTCATCGTTTCGGGGCCTATCCTGAACTAACGGAGGATTTATGGTGTCACGACGCACCCGCTCTTGATCGGGCATAGTATACTCTACTAAAATACAATTCTGTATGGATGGACCTGTTCGATGACAATTTGTTGATCAGCCTATATGCAAACCTGAAAGGTACTCATGGACCTCGGAGAAATCTATAACTTTCTGTTCAACACCATTCCCGGCATCGGCGTGCTCATCGGGATCGGTCTCGTGCTGAGCATCATCGCAAGCGTCATCATGGAGCGCAGAACCCGCAAGCGGTTCTCCAATCACGAGCCCACCGAAGACGATTGGTCGTTCTTCGACGACGATGATGACGAGGAAGACGAAGACTCGAAATAAACGCACCCCGTTAACGAATCGGTAGCACTTGGCACCGCGCGTTTCGTTTGCGCGGTATCGTGGTAGCTCTTACCGATTCGTCGCGCGTTGCGGTTTCCTGATAACGATCGAGAGAAGAAGGCGAGTTTAGATGGCACTACAAGACCTGCACCTGTACGAGCGCAAAGGCGATTACATCCCCCGCGTTGCCGCGGTTCACGATTTGTGCGGTTACGGCAAGTGCTCGCTTGGCGTGGCAATACCCGTGCTTTCCGCTGCCGGCTGCGACGTATGTCCTGTCCCCACCGGCCTCTTTTCTTCGCATACCGCCTACCCCGGATGGTACATGCACGACACCACCGACATGCTTTCCGATTACTTGGCTGCCTGGAAGAACATCGGCGTCGAGATCGATGCGGTGTATTCGGGCTTTCTCGGAGCACCCGAGCAGGTCGATCGCATCCGCGATCTGTACGGAATGTATCCAAACGCCCTGCGCGTAGTCGATCCCGTCATGGCGGATCACGGCAAGGTGTATCCCACCTATACGCCCGAACTCTGCGATGCGATGGCGGAGCTCGCCTGCGGAGCCGACATCCTCACGCCGAATCTCACCGAAGCGTCCATCATCCTCGGACAGGAGTGGCCCGGCACCGACATCGACGACGATACCGCCAAACGCATGATCGAGGGCCTGCTCGAGAAAGGCGCGAAAAACGTGGTGCTCAAGGGCATCCAGCGCGAGGGCGAGACCTGCATCCACAACTTCGTCGCCGGCGAGAAGTGCGAGCTCTTTGAGGCAAAGAACGAGTACCTCCCCTATATGCTCCACGGAACCGGAGATTTGTACTGCTCGTGTTTGCTCGCCGCCATCATGGCGGGCAAGAGCCTGCAGGAGGCGGTCGTGTTCGCAGGCGACTTCGTGCACGACGCCATGATTGTGTCGAGCAAACAGCCCGACTTCAAGGAGCGCGGCGTAAGCTTCGAACTCATCATCGGCAAGATCGCAGATTTGCTGAAATAACCACACGAGACCACGTGAGCCCGCACGCTGTCATCACGCGATCCTTCGCGGCCCGCTCAGAAACGGCGGGCCGTTTTTTGTTTCCCTCACACTAGTCGAATCCGTTGCGGCAAATGAGAGGCGATGCCGTACGCGGGACTCGTTAGTGTGGCGAGATCGACACGACACTCTTCCCAAAGCAGCCCGCCTATCTTCCCTCGAACAGACCGAGTACCTCTTGACGGGAATGTACCCCGAGCTTTTGGTAGATATGCTTCACGTGCGTGGCTACCGTGTTTTTCGAGAGAATCAACTCGTCGCGGATATACGGCTGGGAGCGGCCTTTCGCAAGGTATTCGAGTATTTGCCGCTCACGCGGCGAAAGGTCGAGCTGCTCGGCAAGGTGCTCGCACTGATCCTTTGTTTTACGTTCGTCGTCGATCGCTTCGAAGCCATCGTGCGCAAACGGCTTTCGTGGCCCCTGCGGTACGAGCATCGTCGCAAACGAGATGAGGCAGATGAGTCCGAGCGCCAGCACGAATACGCCGAGCGACCCCTCAAAAACCGCACGCCCGGCCCATACCCCGAGCAAATTTCCCGCAAGAACTCCGAGCTGCACGAACCCCTGCGTGAGACCGATTCCCAAAACAGGCAACATAGCCTTGCGCTTGGCCAGGCCGATCACATAGATGTACGTAATAACCTGCATGGAGGTATCGGCAATGCGGGCAATCGTTGTCGATATAAAGTTTGGGGCAACCTCCTGCCAGGGAAAGAGTGCGACCGAAAGCACGAGTAACGGAGCCAGCCACCTGAACAACGAGGAAAAATCAATTTGAACGGAGAACATGATGAAACATATGGCGAGTACGAGCCCAAATCGTTAAGGTCCGATCTGCGTTTGGCTTAGATTTATAATCACAGAAACTTGGCTTTTTTACTATTTCCCAGCACAAAATCACGTTTGCGAACGATTTTAAGGTGCTTCCCTGAATTTTTGAAACCTATAGGAAAACAACACGCCTGATCACAAGCCCGACACAGTCCTATATTCTCTGATAAGATCATTCGCAAACGTGATTTCGTACTAACCGGGAGATCGAATCACGCCTTGCGGCCGCCTTGTGCAGCAACCGATTTCACTCAGTCTTCCCAATCCTCTTCACCTGAACGGATGGGCACGCCGAATGCGCAGACGACGGCCATGACCACCCCTGCGCCCATCGTCGGAACAAAGAACGTCCAATCGGGAACCCACGAAGACATGCCCGAAACGAACCATGCGCCGAAGCAGAGCGCCGCAACCATGAGCGCACAAGCAAGTACGATGCCGACGCCCGCAGAGAAGCGCGTTTGCCGACGGCAGAGTAATGCCACAATCGCCGAACTACCGAGCCAGCTTGCGAGCATGCACCAGGTGAGAGGCTGCTGGAGCAGTACGAGCATATTGTGCTGGATATCAATCGCGTCGAAATTCCAGAATGCGAACGCGTTCCAGCCCATGAGGCTTGCCGACCCGAACCCGGAAAGAACAAGGCTCAGCAGAAAGGCAAGCACCGTTGTAGCCACCGCATCCTTCACGCTGAGGAAGAATCCCGACACGAGCGGCGTAACGGGATTGAATCCGAACGCCCCGAACAGCACCGGCGAGAGCACCGCATTCGGCGCCTCGTCGCTCAGACGTCCGACGAAGAACCACCAGAGGCAAACGGCAACGATCAACAGAATGCCTACGACAAAGGCCTCATGGAACATGAGCGCAACCGACAGGATAAGCAACGAAAGCAACGCGCCCAGATGAGGCTTCAAAACCCCCGCCAACACGAGCAGCGCGAACAGGCCCCAAAAGACGGGGCTCGCCCATCCCCCGACCGGCTCGATGTTCGAAAGCGCAACGAACCCGGTAAGGCCTACGCCGAGCGCCGCCCACACGCGCACGACGATCGATTGCAGTCTGCCGGTGCCGATACGGTCGAACAGGCTGATGCGCTCAACAACCTCATCTTCCTCTTCGTATTCCTCGATGGCCGCCTGCCCCACGAGCACCGCAAGCTCTTTATGGCCGCGAGCTGAGTTACCGAGAAAGCGGCTCATCTCCTCGGAGAAGTCTTCGACGTTATCGTAGCGCTCCTCTCGATCGGGATCGAGCGCATAGAACAACACGTCGTCGGCCTCCGGATCAAGACCGTCGTAGCACAAGGAGGGAAGCACGAGCTCGGCATCCTCGATGGCCGCCTCCGCCTTCGCAAGATCAGACGCGATGAACGGATTCGTACCCGTGAGCATTTCGTAGGTCATGCTCGCAAGAGCCCATTCGTCGCAGCGCGCATCGAGCGCTTCTTGGCGCATCTGCTCGAGGGGCATGTAGCCGATCGTACCGCCGCCCGCCGTGCCGAAACCCGACGCATCGGAAAGCGTTGCCAGACCGAAATCGGTCACCTTCACCTGACCTTGGCGATTGATCAGCACGTTGTCGGGTTTGATGTCGAGATGGAGCACCTGGTTCTCGTGAGCGACTTCGAGCGCGTGGGCGACCGACGAGAAGATGGCCGCCATCGCATCGAGCGAGAGCTGGTCGCCGTACTGCTGCAAAAGGCCGGTGAGCGTGGTGCCGTCGACGTATTCCATGATGAGATAGGCCGTGGCACCTTGTATCTCGAAATCGTACACACCGACGATATTCGGGTCTGACAGAAGCGCAGCCGTACGCGCCTCATCGAGGCCCGGCAGGTTTTCAAGCGAGACGGCGAAGGACTCGTGCGGATCGCGGTACGGATCGGCGTCGTCGTGCGCATAGGGATCGCTCGAGGCATAGGGATCGGGGCGGCGAAGCGAGTCGGCATTGCCGTATGCGCCGGCCCCGCGGTACGGATCACCGTACACGGCCTGCGCCTCTACTTGCAAAGCCCTGAACGCCTGGCTTTCGTCAAGCTGGATGCATTTGATGGCCACGCGGCGCTGGATGCGCGTATCCCACGCAACCTGAACCGTGCCGAAACCGCCCGACCCCGCTTGCGCGATCGGCCTGTACCTGTTGAGTATGAGCTGTTCGTTCGCCATGTGCCTTCCGTGCTGCGGTTGTTTCGGGTTCAGAAAGCCTTAACGTCATGGATGATGTTGGGTTAATGATAGCGCATTCGAGAGCGAACTGCACCTGACGCGCACAGCAGGTTACGAAAGCAAAGGGCGTTTCGCGGGGTGCGCGCAATACGGCGTTGCGTGGCCGCAGGCAGCACAGGAGCCGGGCGGCGGCAAGAGGCATCTGCCGCAACCGTCGTTGCGACGCGCTGCCACCTTTCCCCTAAACCCTACCCTACCTCAGGCTGGGGCGATTCTGCTGCACGGTATAAGTTCACGACCATCTCGACGAACAGGCTTTCGAGCTCGGTAAGTTTACGGTCCTTCTTCCAGAAAATGGTAAGCGGCATGGCGTTTTCGCCGTGATCCGCACCGATGATAGGCAAGATGCGCACGCGGTCGCTGCGGGTGGTGCGGGTGGCGTGCTGGTAGGGACGCACCGTGTACTGGCTGTGCCCTATGACGAAATCGATATCGCTGACGGCCCGAATCTGGAGGGGCGAGATGCCCAGCGCGATGCCGTCCTCGCGAGCCTGCTCGATGAAGAAGCTGTTGAAGGCATCCTCTTCGGAAAACAATACGAGATAGCTTGCAGCCAGATCTTTGATGGTAACGGCGTCCTTACTCGCAAAATCCTCATCTGAGCTGGACACGACGGCCGCTAAGGGAAAGCGCTTGAGCAGCACGCTCTCAACTTCGCTTGAATACGAATCCTTCGGTACGGTGATGCCGAAATCCGCTTCTCCCCCTACCACCGCATCGAAGATGGAATCGCCGCGCATCTCGAGGAAGATCGGGGCGGCGTCTTTGTGCGCATCGTGGAATCCAAGCAGATCGTTCCAATCGATCGTGCCACCGTTTTCCCTAAAGCACAGCGAATGGATACCGACGGTAAGCGAGGCGGCATGTTCCTGCTGGTAGCGAGCCGCCATGTTCTGCAGTCGCTCAAGCGATTCGAGAACCGACTTCGCCTCCTCGTAGAACGTTTCACCGAACGAAGTGAGCGCGATGCCGTTCGGCCCCCGTTCGAACAAGCCGACGCCGATGCTTCGTTCAAGCACCTGCACGCCCTTCGAAATGGCTTGCGGCGAAACGAACAGCTTCTTGGCGGCAGACGAGTAGCTTCCCGACGCGGCGGCGGTGACGAAGTACTCGAGCTGTCTCATATCCAAGTTGAGCATCCGGTACCAGAGCTTCCCTATCCCTCGTGCAAACGGCGTTTGCAGGTATCTGAAATCATATCAGATTTCTTACCATTCAGGCATGCGGGAAAGGGCCCTCAGCCTTTGGTTGCAACCCTGCAAACAGCGGTTGCAACGGATGCGAAATGGTTGGGCTGCCCAAATTCTCATTGCTTCACGTACTCGTTCACCAGCCTGTATGCTTAAAACACAGTCAGTCTGTAGGAATCGTCAGAGGGAAGCTGGCATCCGACACTCACGGAAGGGGAACACCATGGCAGCGTTCGTAGGGAGAAGAGAGTTTCTGAAAACGGCAGGCATCGCAGGCGCAGCGCTCGTAGGAGGCTCGATGCTCGCAGGATGCGCGGGCAATCCGTCGGGATCGACAAGCGCCTCAGCTGGGGGCAGCACGCCTGAGACGATCGAGTGGACCGAGGAGACCGACGTCTTGGTCGTCGGATCGGGATTCGCCGGATTGGCGGCAGCCATCGAGGCCATCGAGGCCGGCAGCTCGGCCATCCTCATCGACAAGATGCCCGTCTACGGAGGAAACTCAGCGCTCAACGGCGGCGATATGGCAGCTGCGGGCACCCCGCTTCAGAAAGAAGCCGGAGTCGAAGACAGCGTCGAGCTCATGGAGGCAGACATGCTCCGCGCGGGCAAGAACTACAACCACGTCGACCGCGTGAAGGCGGTTGCCGAAAACTCGGCGGCCGCAGTCGAGTGGTGCGAAAGCATCGGCGTCGAGTTCACGAAGCTGAACTTCCACGGAGGTCACTCGGTCCCCCGCACCAACACGACCTCGAATGCTACCGGTGCCGACATCATCAAGGCCCAGGTTGCCAAGCTCGAAGAGCTTGGCGGCGGCGTCACGCTGAACACGAAGCTCGATCGGCTCATCGAAGATGAGAACGGGCGCATCATCGGCGCCGAAGTGCGCGAGCGCTACAGCCTTGGCAAAGAGGACAGCGGCACCGTAGCCTACATCAAAGCCAACAAAGGCGTGGTTTTGGCTTCGGGCGGATTCTCGAACGACGTGAAGATGCGCACGATCCACGAACCGCGCCTCACCGAAGAGCTGACGAGCACCAACCATGAGGGAGCGACGGGCGAAGTACTGCGCGAGGCGCTTAAGCACAAGGCTATGGACGTGCACATGGATTGGATCCAGCTCGGCCCGTGGACGAGCCCCGACGAACTGGGCTTCGGCTACTGCCCGCAGTTCTGCGAACGTTTGGTTGGATGGGGCCTCATGATCGATCCCGAAACGGGCAAGCGCTTCGTCAAGGAGACGGGCGACCGCAAAGAGCGCGCCGACAAGATGCTCGAGCTCAACCACGTAACGCTCATCATCGGCGACAAACCCGCAACCGATGCCCAGGTGGCACCGCGCATCATGGAGGGCGGCTTGAAGAACGGCGTTATCCTCGAATTCCAAACGCTTGAGGAAATCGCCGACGAGTTCTCCATTCCGAAAGACGAGTTCCTCGCAGAAGTGGCGCGCTGGAACGGCTTTGTGGAAGCGGGCGTCGATGAAGACTTCGGCGATCTGATCCTCGAGGGTGCGGCCCGAATCGCAACGCCGCCGTTCTACGTGGCGAAGCTCTGGCCGAAGGTCCATCACACCATGGGCGGCCTCGTCACCAATCTGCAGGCGCAGGTGATCGACCAGGATTACAACCCCATCCCCGGCCTGTACGCCGCAGGCGAGATCGCGGGCGGGACGCACGGCGCGGTACGTCTCGGCAGCTGCGCGATCACCGACTGCGTGGTATTCGGACGCATCGCCGGGCAAGAAGTGGCGAAGGAAGAAGTGTCGGCGTAACGAATCCGCTTGGTGGCCTGCACAAGCTCCAGATCGTCCGCGTTGATCGACGATACGCTTTACGCTGCGGCAGCGCTCCCATGGGGGCGCTGCCTTTTTGCAGAACGTTATCTTCTACTCCACGTCTACCGTATTTCTATATGAATTGACTTGCCAAGCCCCGCCGCGATGTCCTCCAATAAGCCGATGGTAGGGTTCGCGCGGCCGTACTCTACGCGGCTGATAACCGCCTGATGCACGCCGGTGCGCTCAGAGAGCTCCCGCTGCGTTACGCCCGCCTCGATTCTCGCCTTCGCAAGCTTCGCGCCGATTTCCGCAGAAACCTTCTTGCCCTGCGTTTCGATACGGTCTTTCTGCGCTTCCCCGGTTTCGCCGTGCGAGTCATCAACTTCGCGAATATAGAAATCGTCCTGCGCACACCGTCCTTCGGCTGCCACCAGCAACGCAAACGGTTCATAGCTATCAAGCTCATGCGCCTTGAGTACGGCACCGAGGTTTTGCCTACTCGCTGGAACGATGCGACTTTCAACCCAACGCCTTGCCCAAGCAGGGTCGATATGACGTTCGCCCCGTCGCACGAACGGCGCAAGCATCATGGGCACATCGCGCTCTTGCGCATCGGCGTCTATCTCAATCGAAAACATGTCCTCACCTGGATCATAGCTCACATATCCGCACGGTTTCGCAGAACGCACAGAGCCGTTAAGAATTGCAAAGCGCCTCATAGATACACCACCTTTCCCACACGATCTCCCACATCTTTTCGAAATGAGCAGCAGAAAGCACCCCGTCCAAACCGCCGAACAGCTCGTTTCGATGACGGTATTCGATCGGATGCACCCGTATTGGGTGCGTAACGAATCGACGGACGTTCTCCTCAAGCGAACGTGTTCCCAGATAATTGTTGGCATTGACGTCCTTGAGCGGATCGAATGCACCTGCGCGCGCTTCGTCGTCATAGCACGAGAACACGAACGAGAGTCCGCTATCGAACACAGGAGCCAACCGAAAGCCGCCGTTCACGTTGCGGAGCACTTCGATGTTAGCGCCGTGTCGATCCCGATTCGCAATCAGATAATCGACGAGCATGATCTTCTGTACCTGCTCAAGCCATCCGAATCGCTCGCAAAGGTCGAGCGGCGACTCTCCGGGAAGTTTGTACAAGTCGAAAAACGTATCGAGCGCGAGTTTCTGCTCTTTAGGTTTCCGAAAGCTCCTCGATCGATTGAGCCACGTTTCGAACTCGCACCCGTCGACGGAAACGGATGCGTGTACCAGCCGATACGCCACATGGTCGATGCCAAGGATGCCCATGAGGCGGCTCGCCACCACTTCATTGACGCATTCGTGGCCGTACACCCCTCGATAGCTATCATAACATGACAACTTGTAGTACCACGTGCCCCCGCCCGACACTTCCCGTGCCTTGAGAAAGCTTCCGGCCGTACCCGACGTTGCCCCCCGCTCGGTCCAATCGAGGTGCCGTAGGTCTTGAAGCTTCTTGGTTACATCGGTGCGCATGTTCGAATTCATCCTCCTTTATTATATGATTTATATATCATATAACTTAATGATGCGCTATCTAATATGACAAAAGCGCGTGCAAAATCTCTGGCATCACGATCCCACCACGAACGCAACCAACTTGCTATAATACCTTTGTCTGATTACATTGCGACAAGCTGCTGGGAACCGTTCGGATGCGTTGCAGTACGCGGGCGGGACAAACCCGCTCAAGGGGTATCGGGGGTTTAGCTGGCTCATGTTCTCCCTGTTCGTCACATGCTATCTCTTTCTAGGCGGCACCGGTGCCGGGGCGCTCGCGGTGCTGGGTGCGCTCGAATGCGCCAACGTGCAGCAACGCTTCGGCGGCGTTTTGGGAAACGTGCGATCATTCGGCAGCGGAACCGGCTGGATGCAGAACGGCGAAATTCGTGCGGACACCGCCTCCCTAGTTCGCGCTCGGCGACGCGTCCGCCGTGCCTTCACCGTGCCCGACGAGTTCTTCGCACGCGCATGGCCCCTCAGCTTCGTCGTCCTCGCCCTCGGCATACTCTGCCTCTTCGCCGACCTCGGCAGGCCGGACCGCGTTGTCAACCTGCTCCTGTCACCCGAGCCTTCGGCCATCGCGGTCGGCTCGTACGCGCTCGCTTGCTCGCTTGCGTGCTCGGGTGCCTTCGCGCTCCTCTCGATCCTCGAAACGTCGCGCATCCCCCAGGCTGCGATCGTCGTCCTGGCCGTGCTTTCGATCGCAAGCGGCATCGTGACGATGGCGTACACGGGAATCCTGCTTCAGAGCATGGCTTCGATTCTCTTCTGGCAGACGGCGCTGCTTCCTATCGCATTCGTGCTCTCCTCGCTCTCATGTGGCATCGCACTTCTGTTCCTCGGAACTGCGTTCGTCGAAGCACGCTATCCGTTCATCCGCCCAATTGTGTGGCTGTGCCGGGCGGACAGCGTGCTCATCGTGCTTGAGGGAGTGATCATTGTCGCGTACCTTGCGTGGGGGCTGAGCGGCGAAGGAACGCGAGCAGCAGCCGAAGCGCTGGCAACAGGCAGCCTCGGCTGGCTGTTTTGGCTCGGGCTTATCGTATGCGGCCTCGCCGTGCCCTTTGCCCTCGAACGGTTCGTGACCCACGGCAATTACCGTACGCAGCTTGCGTGGATTGCCCTTGTACTGCTTGTCGGCGGATTCGCGCTCCGTTTCTGCGTGGTCGGCACAGCCGAGTTCGACATAACCCAAATGCCCGACGCTTTGTTCGGGTTGACCGTGTAGCTTGAGAGAAAGGCCTGAGACCATGGGACGACGCACCACCCGCATGATGAAGGATGCCCCGTACGATGTACGTGATAAGGAAGCTGAAATCCGCGCAGCCACCTCGTACGTTCCGCGCAAATCGTCGCGCAACGGCGCGCTCATATTCAGCATCGCCGTGTTCATCGCGACCTGCGCTGTGGTGCTCGGCATAGGCTATGCGCTCGCAGGGGCCATCACGCTCGAAGCGATCGTCGCCATGCTGCTCGTCGCTGTGCTCGTGCTCTCATCGACCCACATCGCGCTCTCCTGGGAGAAGGTGGTCGTGCTGCGCTTCGGCAACCTCAACCGCGTTGTGGGTCCGGGACTATACTTCACCATCCCCATCATCGAACACGGCACGATCCGCGTCGACCAGCGCATCATCGCGACCCCCTTCTACGCCGAGAAGACGCTCACCGCCGATCTCGTTCCCGTGAACATCGATGCCGTACTGTTCTGGGTGGTATGGGATGCGGAAAAGGCCTGTACCGAAGTCGAAGACTACTATGCGGCCGTATCGTTTCTAGCCCAGACGGCCATGCGCGAGGCGGTCGGCCGCTCAACCGTGGCCGAGGTTGCCTTGCGCCGCGACCAGCTCGACGTCGAGATCAAGGAGGATATCGAAAAGGAAGCGGCCGGATGGGGCGTCGACATCATCTCGGTGAAGGTGCGCGATATCGTGATTCCCGACGAACTGCAAGAGGTCATGTCGCTCGAAGCGCAGGCCGATCGCGAGAAGAACGCGCGCATGGCCGTCGCCGGCGTAGAGCGCGATTTGGCCGAGATGTTGGCAGAGGCGGCCGAGGTGTACGGCGATCCCGATGCCGCCATGCGGCTGCGCACCATGCTCATGCAGTATGAGACGGTGAAGAAGTCGAGGGGCACCGTGGTGACGATGCCGAGCGCGCTGAGCGACGGGTTCGTGGACGGATCGGGCGACAAAACGGGCGATGCAACGCGGAGTCCACATGGATAAACGCCGATGGGAAAGCATGTCTGCTATGATGAACACTACTTACTACTCTGAAAGAACATCTTTATGAGCGCACTCGAATCGTTTGAACTGGACTACAGCAGCGGCCTTCCCGTATGGATTCAGGTGAAGAACCGCATCGCCTACCTGATCGGGTCGGGCGAATACAGCGCAGGCGATCGCCTGCCCACCGTGCGCGCACTAGCGGTCGATCTCGACATCAGCTACAACACGGTAAACCGCGCCTACATGGACCTGGAGCGCGAAGGCTACATCACCACGAGAAAGGGCCGCGGCACGTTCGTCGCCGAAAGAAACGACGTGGGCGCAGCGCGGGCAACCGACAGCCCCGTCGAACTGCTGATCGACGATATGATCAACGCGTGCTCCCACGCGGGCTTAAACGAAGACGACATCCTCGCAATCGTGAAGGCTCGGCTAGCGCATAAGAGAATGCCGCGGTAAAGGCTGCGGAATGCCCGTTCGAAAAGATTCTTTGGACCCGCTGCTAAACCACCATTGACATGCGCCCATCCGGAGCGCCGATGCGCCGGATCGCCGCCGGGCCCTGCGCGGGGCCGCGTCAATTCTGGTTTAGCAGCGGGTCCTTGGATTAACACGCGGTTTTTACCGATCGCGAATAAGGAAGAGCTATCGCGTACGCGTATGATGAGGTAATGGGGAGAATTTGCATTTCCATGATTCGATACTCCCCTCACGAAACAAGGCGCTTCCTTTGTACAGGACGATGCTCCTGGGAAACGAGCCGGTAGAGTAGGCTTCACGCTGCTACCGCAGTGGTTGCAACCGTATCCCGCACAATTGCGATTGCCGATAGGCACCTGGTGGAAACCGGATTCTGCGCTTGTTTATGTACGTTATCTATCCTCAAATTGAAATAGTTTGTCATATTGATTGTCGCAATGGATTGCGATAAAGTGACAGTATGAGGATTTGGCCAATTCTTTTCGAGGAGTATCAGGGGGATATCCTGAAGGATTGAGCTTGGGGAAAACCGGGAGTCTGGGCTTTCAATCGAAGCATCCGACAGATGATATCCTGACACGATCTTTGAGGAGGAGAAATGTCAGGAGCGAACAGTCCGCAAGGCGGGCTTACTCGTAGAAGCTTTCTCAAAACTACAGGAGTTGTCGCAGGAGCAGCTGCTGTGTTAGGGGGTTCCGCCTCGACGTTTGCGGCTGTTGCTGCGGAAAGCCCTGACCAAGTAAACGTTGAGAAAAAAGTTACGTACTGCCGCGGTAATTGCGGCGCCAACATGTGTTCATTCGATGTGAAGGTGCGCGACGGCAAGGTGATTCTTGTCGAACCACGTATTCATGCAGACTCTGATCCCGCAACGAAAGGCCGCAGCAAAGGCTGCCTTCGCGGCATGAGCATGATGCAGACGCTTTACAACGATCGCCGCGTAAAGTATCCTTTGCGCCGCGTCGAGGGCAGCGCACGCGGTGCCGGAGAGTGGGAACGGATATCTTGGGATGAGGCGCTTGATGAAATCGTACAAAAGTGGGGCGGATATATGGCCGAGTTCGGCCCGTCATCAATCGTACGATGGTCCATATACGGTTCCACCGTTATGTTGAATGGTTCATATGGCTCCTGGCAGCGCTTATGCAATACCCTGGGCCTAAGCAACTTCTTGCCCGGTGCCGACCAAGCCATGATGTGGACGGTTAACCAACTTTTGGGGCAACTTGGCGTCGGCTGCGACGGTCCTTCTATCAGCAATTTCGCTAATAGCATTATTCTGTGGGGTGGTAACCCCGCAGAATGCAGTCCTCACGAGTTTCGCTTCATTCAGGATGCGCAAGAACGCGGTGCGAAGGTAACGCTTATTGATCCGTTAATCACGCCCACTGCGACAAAAGCAAGCCAGCATATACGTTTACGTCCCTCAACGGATACTGTTTTGGGTATGGCCTGCGCCAAGTACCTCATTGACAACGACATGGTGGATTGGGAATTCCAACTAAAAAGCTCAACTGCTATGTATCTTGTGAAGCTTTCGGACGGAAAGTTCCTGAGGGACAGTGATTTCGGTATCGAGGCAGAACCCAACGGCATGTCAAACTCAAGCACTGGTGTTGCATACGTCAATGATCCAGCCTTTATCTGGGATAACGCTGAAAATAAGGCCGTCCATGTCGAGGCAGCGAAAGATCCTGCCTTCATGGGAACTTTTACTGTAGATGTGAACGGCGAGCAGGTACAGTGCACCACGGCCTTGAGCCTGCTTTATGAGCGTGTTTCGGAGTGGACGCTCGAACGCGCCGCCGAGGTTTGCGATGTCGCCGAGCAGGAGATTATCGATCTGGCAAATGCTATGTGGAATGGGCCGACCGTCTTCGCTTTGCCTAACGGCCTTGGCCATACGACGAACTCCCATACCGCCTACACAGCAGCCATGGCATGCGCCGTGCTCACTGGCAACTTCCTGAAACCAGGTGCTGGTTGGAGCTACTGCGGAGTTACATCCAGCATGGGCTGGGTGCCGGTTAGCTACTATCAGCACATGATACCTCCCGATTCAAAACCAGGCCCTGTGTACTCATCGCTCAAGTTTCCAGAAATCATGGAAGAAGGCAAGTATGCAGGAGAGGATGCCATCATCAAGAGCGTCATCGTCATCTCGGCAAATCCTCTCTCCAACGTACCCGACCGCCAGGCTATGCTGAAAGCATGGAATAAGGTTGACTTTACCGTCACCGTTGATCCGATCATGACCGAAACCGCCCAATACTCCGACCTAGTTCTTCCTGCCGCTCAATGGCTCGAGGAGGAGGATGCCAGCGTAGCTATGTTCACGCCTTACACCCCCTACGGCGAAAAGTGCGTGGAACCAACGTTCGAGCACAAGAGCGATTTCGATATTGCAAAAGAACTTGGCATCAAGCTTGGTCTCGAGGCACTGTATACGCAGTCGTACGAAGAGGTTATCAACGAAATGTTTCACACCTCCATCAACGCATTGACCGGTGGCGAGCCAACCGACATCACGGGTGAGCTCATCACACGCGAGCGCCTGCAGCAAGAGAAGACCATTCGTGTCATGCCCGATGAATACTATGACCCATACTTCCTTTTGCAGGATTATCGCGTATCCTTTTATTTGGAAAATCCCATCCCAATTAACTTCTATGGCGAGACCATCGACGTCGACAAAGAACATTTGCCATATTTCGAGCCGCCCGCTGAGGCTTGGGTCGAAACAGCAGACGAATTCAAAAAAAATCCGCTTGTTGAGAAATATCCACTGATTTACTTTCAAACGCACAACCGATACCGAACTCACACTACCACTGGGTACAATCCTTGGCTGCTCGAACTTCAAGATGGCCCCGTCTTACATATGAACGAGCAAGACGCTGTGGCTCGCGGGCTGGAGGACGGCAATATAGTTCGCGTATTCAACGATCGCGGGTTTGTTGTAGTGAAGCTGCGAGTTGACAATGCAATGCGACCTGGCGTGGTAAATCTTCCACATGGTTGGCAAGCCGACCAATTCATAGCTGGTCATTATCAGGATCTGACCTCATGCATGACGCATCCGTTTGATTGCAACGATAACTATTATGATTGCTTGTGCGAGGTCGAAAGGTACGAAGGGGGCAGTGAATAATGGTACGCTACGGAATGGCTATCGATACCAAGCGCTGCGTAGGATGCCATACGTGCTCAGTGGCATGCAAGCAAGCCAACAACCTGCCACACAATGTATGGTGGAACCGCGTTTTGACAAAACACGGCAATGCGATGGACACGGCTTCGGATCAATGGCCTCAGGGGCGGTTTGAGTTCATCCCCGTCGCCTGCCAGCATTGCGAAAATCCAGCTTGTGTGAAAGTGTGCCCTGTAGGAGCCACGTTTCGGGACGAGGAAACCGGCGTCGTTCGTCAAGACTACGACAAGTGCATCGGCTGCCGCATGTGCATGGCTGCATGCCCCTACACGGGCGTGCGCTCGTTCAACTGGGAAGAGCCGACGTCCTACTTCGATTTCAGTACCGGCGATGACGATGTTCCCTCGCACCAAAAGCACGTAGTGGAGAAGTGCACATTCTGTTACCAGCGTCTGAACAAAGGCGAAGAACCAGCTTGCATGCGAATGTGTCCCGAGAGAGCCCGCCATTGGGGTGATCTCGATGATCCTGATTCCGAAGTATCGAAGCTCATTCGCAGCCAGGAGTATATGCAACTTCTTACCGACCGCGATACAAACCCCTCCGTCTACTACCTCGTCTAAGCAGAAAGGGAGAGAACAATGTCTGAGAACAACCAGGCGACGACGTCGCCCAAGGCTCCTGCTGCCAAGTTCGGGGGCAAGGGCATCAACGTCGGCATCGTCATCGCCGCGATCGTGACCGTGGCCGGCATCGCGCTGTGGGGGGTCCAGCTCACAGGCGGCCTCGTGCAGACGGGCATGCGCAACCTCGACTCGTGGGGCCTCTACATAACGAGCTTCATGTTCTTCGTGGGCCTGTCCGCCGGCGGCCTCATCATCTCGTCGGTGCCCCGCGCGTTCGGCATGAAGGGCTTCGGCGGCATCTCGAAGGTGGCCGTGTGGACCTCGATCTGCTGCACGGTGCTCGCCGTCGCCTTCGTGGTGATCGACCTCGGGCAGCCTTTGCGGCTTTGGGAGCTCTTCGCCTACTCCAATCTGGGCTCGCCCCTCATGTGGGACATCGCGGTCATCTCGATCTACCTGATCCTGTCGGTCGTGTACCTCTGGGCGACGCTGCGCGCCGAGGCGGGGAAAGTCTCCGAGAGGGCGCTGCGCGTCGTATCGGTGGTCGCGCTCGTCTGCGCCGTGCTCGTGCACAGCGTGACCGCCTGGATCTTCGGCCTCCAGCAGGCCCACGAGTTCTGGCACACGGCGCTTCTGGCACCCTGGTTCGTTTCGTCTGCGCTCGTTTGCGGTACGGCTCTCGTGCTCGTGGCGGTCATCGCGTTGCGCCGTGCGGGCTATATGGAGCTCGAGCAGGCAAACGTCGTGAGGATGGTGAAGATGCTCGGAGCCTTCGTGCTGGTGGACCTCTACTTCTTCGGCTGCGACCTGCTCACCTCCGCCTTTCCGGGCGGCTCGGGCGCCGAGGTCGTGGACATGCTCGTATCGGGCCCCCTCGCGCCGTTCTTCTGGGCGGAAATCGTTCTTTGCGCCTTTGCGGCGGTCGTCGCCTTCGTGCCGTCGCTGCGCAGAAACGGCTTGATCGCGGCGGCGTCCGCGGCGGCGATACTTGCGATCTTCTGCAAGCGCGTGCAGCTGCTCGTCGGCGGCTTCCAGATGCCGAACCTCGACTACGCGGGTCCGATGACGCCGATGACGGTGACCGATGCGACGGGTACGCTCGCCAACGCCTACCAGGGCATGGTGTACTGGCCGACGCCGATCGAGTTCGGTATCGCGCTCGGCGTGATCGGGCTGGGTGCGCTTGTGCTGCTGTTGGGGCTGAAATACCTGCCCCTCAAGCCTGCCGAAAACCCCCGCTAGCCTAAGTCCGCCGCGAAAGCCCCCGCTGCTCGGGGCTTTCGCGGCGAGCCGGACGAAGGATCCGCCATGGTAAGGAAAACCCTCATAACCCTGCTGGCCTTCGCAGCGGTCGGCGCGTGCGTGTTCGCTGCGGGCTCGCTCGCCGACCCGTCGGTGGGGATCCCGAAGGCGATCGCCGAAGACTCGCCGTGCCCCGCGACCGCGTGCGCGAGCGGGAGCTGCCACGGGTTCGGCGACGTGCCCGAGCCCGACGGCGTCCACGAGATGGAGTGCCCCGAGGCTTCGTGCGCGAGCGCCGAGTGCCACGCGTGGGACACGCTCGCGACCCGCTACTACCAACCGAGCGACATGAGCCTGAACCTGTGGGTGCTCGCGCCCGTGGCGCTGGTCGTCGGCCTCGTGCTGCTCGTGAAGAAGGTGAAGTAGATGGACCGGAAGCGTTTCGCCGTGGACGCCGTCGCGCTCGCCGTCTACCTCGTCGCCGCCAACCCCGCCGTCACGGGGATCGCCGTGCACGAGTGGCTGGGGATCGGCGCGCTGGTCTTGTTCCTGGCCCATTGCGCCCAGCATGTCGACTGGATCGCCTCGACCGCCCGGGGGCTACGCGGCAGCACGTGGGCCGCCCGCGGCAACCTCGCGCTCGACGCGCTCGTCCTGGTCGCGTTCATGGCGGTCACGGTGTCGGGGCTGCTGATCTCGGGCGAGGTGCTGCCGGCATTCGGGCTGTACGCCGACGGCTACTACTTCTGGGACCCGCTGCACGCTATCTCCGCGAAGGCGCTTTTGGCGCTTTTGCTCGTGCACGTGGTCGTGCACTGGAAATGGCTGTACGGATTGGTGAGAAAGGGAAGAGGCGGTCATGATGAATAGCGTTCCTGACGGTGCAGGGCAGAAGGCCGAAGACCGGGCGGAAGAAGTGTGTACCCTCGCCACCGCCTACGAGCTCCTCGCGTTCTCCTTCCGCTACCCGGGCGCGGAGCTCGCCGATGCCGTCGCGTCCGGGGAGTGGGCCGAGGCGGCCGCCGAGGTCGCGGGCGCGCTCGGCCTCGCGCTTCCGCAAGGCTGGGACGCGGGCCTCGCCGCCTACGCTGGCCAAGAACCCGAATCCCTCCTGCACGCCCTGCGCGCCGAGGCGACACGCCTGTTCGTGGGCGCGCCCGAGCCCGCGGTCAGCCCTTACGAGGGCGTGTGGCGCGCGGCCGACGACGGGGTGCAGGCGCTCCTGTTCGTGAACCCGCACTCGATGGCGGTCGAGCGCTTCATGAGGTCGTGCGGCGTGGGCCGCCCCGAGGGCACGAACGAGCCGCTCGACCGCATAGACGCCGAGCTCGAGCTCCTTCAGTACCTCTGCATGCTCGACGCGGGCCCGGCTGGGGCTCCCGAGGGAGCCGGGCCGCCCGAGGGCGGATGGGCCGCGGCCCGCGAGCGCTTCCTCGAGGAGCACGCGCTCGCCTGGATGCCGCGCTTCGCCGACAAGGTCGCCGAGGAGTCGCGCGAGCCGTTCTTCCGCGCAGCGGCGGGGCTGCTGAAAGCGACGATCTAAGCGCCGCACAAACCTGCGGCGATGCTTGTCAAAACATCCTATCTTGTTCGGAATCCGAAGAAGATTGATCGAAAACCGCATTCGTCAGCGCAATACCCCTGCCGCCACCTCGCCGGTGAACGAGCCCGTAACGGTTACGACATAGGGGCTCTTTCCCTCTACCGACGTTTTGCCCCCTACCACAATGCTCGCAGTCAGGCCGTTTTCATCGACGATCGCTGCACCGGTTTCGGCATTGAGATTGGAAATCGTCGAATCGCCCGTCACGATCCACGTCGAGTGTCTGTCGATGTTCACCGTAACCGGATGATCTGCCGTCAAGCCCTCGGCACCGTCGACGACCGAAACGGTGCCGATGAACGTCGATCCCTCAAGCAGGTAAAGATCAAGCGTGCCGATGGCATCGACTTCGATATCGCGCTCAAGCACGTGATCGGTCCCGGTCAGTATCACAACAGCGTCATCAACGCCTGCGCTGCCCCCATCATTCGAAGCCTCCCCTGCATCTGTCAACAGGCTCGTTGCCTCCGAATCGAGCAGCAGATCTGAACTCGATGCTACAGCGTCTGCCGTCACATTCGCCGCATACTGCACCGCTTTCGAGAAAACCGAGCTTACGTGCACCGAGTCGTCCGCTTGGAGCGAATCTCCGGCAGATGCGTATGCAGAACCCTCGTCGGCAAGCGCGTTCACGGCATCGTAGGGCATGGTGCATGCCGCTACGAGCACAAGGGACAGCACGAGCGCTCCCAGTTTACCGGCAGCATGCTTACTATCGATATGCACCCGTTCGCCTTTCGCCATGCGAGCCTCCTATAGTCTTCTTATCGCTTTTTGACTGTTCCAATCGAATCATTCAGAATGCGATGCAGTTACTGGCTGGGCAGGCATGTCGGCATGTGTCCTGGGGCGTTTCCGACCCTGCGAAGGAGACTGACAGCCTGCCCCATTCGGGGCGGATCGCGGATTAGCTGGATGGCGGAGCCTCATCGAGGCTACCCCGTATCTCCTTCAGGAGGTTGCGAGCCCGTTTGGTGAGCAGGGGCCTGCCGCGTACGGAAGGCGGGACCATGATCTATGCCGGGATAGACATAGCGAAAAACGAGCACGTTGTCGGTGCGACCGACGAGCGCGGCCGCGACGCGGCGAAGCCGATGCCGTTCGCGAACTCCACCGAAGGGTTCGGCAGGTGCGTCGCCTACCTCGAGGGGCTGGCGGAGTCGAAGGGCGATTTGCTGGTGGGCATGGAGGCGACCGGCCACTACTGGCTGCCGCTGTTCTGCCGCCTGCAGGACGAGGGGTACGCCGTCGCTGTCGTAAACCCCATCCGCACCGACGCGATGCGCCGGTTCAAGGGCAGCTCGCGCGTGAAGACCGACATGATCGACTGCGTGCTCGTGGCCGAGACGCTGCGCTGCGGCGACTTCGAGCCGAGCAAGCTGGGCGACGAGGCCATGATCGAGCTGCGCCAGCTCACGCGTCTCCACCAAGAGCTCAAGGAGAGCGTCGCCGACCTAAAGCGTCAGGTCGTAGTCGCTCTCGACCAGGTCTTCCCCGAGTACGGCTCCATCTTCTCCGACACCTTCGGCGAGAGCTCGAAAGCGTTTTTGAAGAGGTGCCCGACACCTGAAGAGTGCCTCGGGGTGAGAGCCGACTCCCTGGCGAAGACGCTCGAGAGGGCCAGCCGCGGCAATCTCGGGCGCGATAAGGCCGACGAGATCAAGGGCATCGCCAGGACGTCGTGCGGCATCAGCGTGGCGGCCTCCGTCTTCTCCTTCCAGATCAAGCTGCTCATCGAGCAGATCGACTCCATAGAGGGGCAGATCGCCGAGGTCGGGGCCAGGGTCCGCAGCGGCATCGAGGCCGTCGAGCCGCTGATTCTCACGATCCCCGGCATCGGGCACGTGCTCGGTGCCCGGATCGTATCCGAGATCGGCGACATTCGCCGATTCCGCAGCGCGCCCGCCGTCGTGAAGTACGCCGGCATCAACCCTTCCGTGAGCCAGTCCGGCAAGTTCTCCTCCAACGAAAATCACATCACCAAGCAGGGATCGCCCTACCTGCGCCGCGCGCTCTACCTGGCGGCGATGGCCCAACTCAAACTGAAGACGCCGTTCTACGACTACTATGCCGAGAAGCGCTCCGAGGGGAAGGCTCACCGCGAGGCGCTGATTGCCGTCTCGAGAAAGCTCGTCCACGTGATTTACGCCGTGCTCTCGAGGCAAGAACCCTACGACCCGGAGGTCGCGAGGAACCCCCTCGCATCGCGTTCCGAGTGATTCGATATGGGACTGTCAAAGTGCAAAAATCTACAAAGTGAAATTCCTCGCAAAACTGCTTTACGGGTCTTGACTACTCATAGCTGGTCTCCTTCGAAAACCGCTGCACCTTCAAACCGCCAAGCCCTACGGTAGGAGCCAACCCTGAAATCAACCTGAATGAATCAAGCCTTGCTCAAATGCCGCACAAGGATTACAAACTTGCGGGGCATCCGCCACGACGAAGGCTTACGCACGGTTGCGGCATCCACTCGCGTCGCAGCACGGCAACAGCTTCGTGAAAAGGCATCAACGGTTATCCGAGCGCTCCCCTTGCCCGCACGCTCCGTGCTACCGTTGGAAAAAACCATTGCTGCGAACCGTGCTCAAACGCGAGACCGCGCGCATGCGACGCTTAACCGTCGATCGCTTTTGCATATTGCACGCAGCACAGATACACGAGGTGAATCATGGAAACGAAAACCTACGACTACATCGTTGTGGGCTCCGGCCCCGCCGGGAGCATCATGGCCAAGACCCTCAGCGACGACGGCGCGGCTTCGGTGCTGCTGCTCGAAGCAGGCGCGAACAACGATGCCGATCCGCTCATCCAAGATCCGAACGCGAACCTCTACCGCCACTTCCCCGAGTACTTCTGGTGGGGGCAATCGATCCCGCAGCCGGGAGCGCAAGGACGCGACTTCCCCGTCACAGGAGGCCGCCTCGCAGGCGGCGGCTCTTCGGTCAACGGCGAGATGTACGTGCGTCCGACCCCCTTCATCCTCGAACGCTGGGCGAAAGTCGCTGGAGCCCAGTGGTCGCCCGCAGAAGCCACCAAGAATTTCAAAGAGCTCGAGAACTACCTCGGCGAGTCGAGCAACCCCGAGGTGCGTGGAACGGAAGGCCTGCTCCATATTCGCCAGAACCATCCCACGCCCCCTGAACTCGTCGACAAGATGACCGTCGCCTTCGAACGGGCTACGGGTCGTCGCGCGGTTGAGGACTACAACGATCCCGCGACCCCCATCGGCCCGTTTCGCAGCTGGCAGCTGTACCAAAAGCCCGACGGTCAACGCGCCAGCGCCTCGGTTTCGTTTCTCGAACCCGCTCTGGCCGATGCGCGCGAGGGAAACAGAAACCTCGACGTCCGGTTCGAATCGACCGCAACGAAGATACTCTTCGACAACACCCGCGCGACGGGCGTGCGCTTTGTCGAGCGAGGCGAGCAGCACGAGGCGCAGGCCTCGAAAAAGGTTATCGTATGCGCGGGCATCCACAGCGCGCAGCTTTTGATGGTGTCGGGCGTCGGCCCGAAACGGGAACTCGCCGAAGCAGGCGTCGACCTCGTTGCCGACAATCAGCACGTGGGACGCCACCTTGCCGACGACGCGTACGTGGGAGCCGTGCTCTCCGTCAACCCCGACGACATCGCCCAGCTCGCCGAAAACGACGCAAATGCGAAGATCCACGGCGGGGCCTTCCTTCCCTCGCCCGAGGGCAAGGGCGAACCGAACGAACGCGCCATCCAGATCATGGCCACCGGTGCAACACCGCAGGCGCTTTACCTGAGCGTACTCTGCGTGAACCCCGAAAGCCGCGGAACGCTTGACATCCAAAGCGCCGACCCACTCAAGATCATGCTCGGCGATTTCGGATTCCTCACCGATGATCGCGATGCGAAAACGCTCATGGCTGCCCTGCGCACCTACGTGGCCCCCATGGCCGAGAAGATGGGCGAACTCGATCCTGCGTATGCGCTCGTTTCGCCTTCGCCCGAAGTACTCGCCGATGACGACAAGCTCGAGGAATACGTACGCACCTCGTTCATCCATACCTATCACGACCAATGCTCGGTACGTATGGGAGCCGAGGCGGGTGCCGCCGTTGACGGGTGGGGCAACGTGTTCGGCACGGAGAACCTCATTGTCGCCGACGCCTCCATCATCCCCTACCACATGGACGGCAACACTTCGGCCTGCGCCTACCTCATCGGATACACGATCGGAAAGCATCTGGCTGAAAAGTAGAGGCACATCGGAAACAACGAGAAGCGGGCATCCGGCATCGGACGCCCGCTTCTTGGTTTCGCGATCGTAAAAAGTTGCGAATGGCAATAAGTCGAATGACCCGCGAATCCTCTATTTCGATAGCGCTGTTCCCTCTATTTTGATAGCACATATCGCGCTCTTTTGATGGATGCAGTCTCGCCGACCAAGCAGCCATCGCCAACGAGGTGCTGCGGCAAGCTAAACCAACCTACCCGAGCGCCTTTTCGATATCTGCCTCGAGCTTTTCGAGCGCATATGCCGGAGCAAAGCGAGCAATCGGATTGCCGTCGCGGCCGATGAGAAACTTGCCGAAGTTCCATGTGATATCACCTTTTTTGGAAAACGGCTTGAGGGCCTTCACTTTCTTGGCAAACGATTCCGCCTCTTCATCGCCTTGCTCTTCGGGTAGCTGCTCCTTGAGCCAGACGAACAGAGGGTCGGCATCCTTGCCATTCACATCGACCTTAGCAAACCGCGGAAACGTGGTGCCGTAGTTGAGCGTGCAGAATTCAGCGATTTCCTCATCGGTTCCCGGCGCTTGCTTGAGAAACTGGTTCGAAGGGAAATCGAGGATTTCGAAACCGCAGTCGCGGTACTTCTCGTAGATCGCTTCGAGCTGCTCGTACTGGGGCGTCAACCCGCATTTGGTCGCGGTGTTCACGATGAGCAGAACTTTGCCGTCGAAGGCTGCGAGATCGACGAGGTTGCCTTTTGCATCTTTCACCTTAAAGTCGTATACGTTCATACCAATGCTCCTTACTGCACCCATTCGGATGCCTCGTTTTTCACCGCCTACCATACCCGACGCACGTGACCAACGTGCAAATCGTTGCCCTTTTGGAGCCGGGCACGCACGGAGCGTACTAAAACGGTTCGTTTACCGCTGGTTTGCGCCGCTTCTACAAACAGCGTTTTGGCGCCACATCGCTCAGCAGGCTCGCTATACTCGTCTCATCTTACCTATTATGACGCACACTGACGAACTATACGGAGCTCGCCAGCAGGCACTAAGGAGCACGTAATCATGGAACATCAGGAAAGCACGATCACCACGCGAGGAGTCGTTATCTCCTGCGTACTCACCGCTGTCATAGTCGTGGTACTCGCCGCACTCATCTCGCTTACCGCACCGCCCGAAGCCAAAGCGACCACCTTCGACTCTAGCGGATTCGATTACTTCGGCCTCCAGGAAAAGACCTCCGCGAGAAACGCCGAAATCAACGACCGCATTCGCGAGGAAGCGCATGCGTCGGCGCTTCGGAACCTGCAGATAACCGACGAGACCGAAGAAGCCGAAACAGGCGAGGCAGACGAGTCCGAAGCAGCAGACCATGTGAGCACCGATCTGCTTGCATTCGACATACCTTCGTACTGGCACGGGCGCGTTGACATCGAGCAGGAAAGCGATGGGGTCGTATCGGTGTATTCCGCCTCGTTTCCCGCCGCACCGTTGATCGCGTTTACGGTCCAGGATGCTTCGGAGCCCGCCGACACGGGAAGCGCCGACTACTCGATGATGTACAGCAAGGTCAACGGGGACAACCAGCGCATCGAGTTGTGGATGACGAATTTCGCGTGGCTCGTGTTCAACCTCAACCGCCCCGACGCCCCCTCGCCCGAAGGCTGGCAGGCCGACCTGCTCGATCCCGAGGTAGCCGAGGACCTCGTTTCGCTGCAGACGCTCGGCACCGTTCCCGCCGAGAAGATCATCCACCCCGCAAAAATCGGCGACACCCAATTCGAAACCCAGGTCGATTGGGAAAACGCCGTGAACGAGATTGTGCCGACCATCGTGGTGAAGTAGACCCGGGGCCAGGCGAAACGATCGCAAACCGAGCGGGCGCTTTAGCAGCCGCCCGGCTTGCGATCGGCAAGAATGCGAAACGTACGATGGCCGCCCTTTCGAACGGCCATCGGCACATAACTTAGCGCATTGCGTCACAGAAGCACGGCTTCCCGACTAGCTCGCATCCTCTACTGGCCGAAACGACCGCCGGTCGTCGGATATCCGTAGATGCTGCCGTCTTTGATCTTCATGTCGTCTTCCCAAGGAAGCTTGTACTTGCCAGCTGCAAGATCCTTGATGTAGGTCAGGCCGGCATCGCTTTCGCCGCCAGGAAGGGCAACGTAGCCGCGATGACCGAGGTTGTAGATGTTGTTCTCGAGGCCCCACGAACGGCGCGCCTGATCTACTTGGCAGGGGAAGATTTCGCCCGTGACGATCTCCCACGGATTGCGATGGCCCTGAACAAGCACGGTGCCGTCGTAATTGGTGATCTGGCCTTCGCCGAAGTAGTAGAACACGTTGTCGTAACCGGCAAGGTTGACGGCCAGCGTGTACATGAGGTTGTGCCATGCATTGGAGCGGTTGGTGAGAATCCACTGCTCGTTAACCTGCGTGCTGTAACCGGAGATGCGGATGTAGACGTTGCAACCCTTGTAAGCAGCCTCGCGAGCAAGCTCGGGGATCATGCCGTCGTGGCAGATGCACACGGCGAGTTTGGAGCCGGCAGGTCCGTCGCAAACCGGCATGCCGAGGTCGCCCGGATACCAAGGCTCGATCGGGTTCCACGGGAACAGCTTGCGGTATTTCAGGCAAATCTCGCCGTTGGGATCGATGATGATCGCGGTATTGTAGGGGTTCTTGCTGGGATCGGGGTTACGTTCCATGATAGAGAAGACGCCGTAGACGCCAGCCTCTTTGCAAGCCTGGCCGAACGTATCGGTCTCGGGACCGGGAACGTCGCACAGGAATTCCTCAGTGAGCCACTTCGCGGTGTTGAGGCCCTGGGTGCTGTACTCGGGGAACACGATGAGCTCGAGACCCGGGTAACCGGCCTTGGTCGCATGGAGCGTGCGGACGATACTTTCGATTTGCTTGTCGATGTCTGCTCGAGAGTTGACGATCGGCACGGGGAACTGAATCAGTGCTGTCAGGAAGCCGTTCTCAGGTTTGTTCATACTTCCGATACTGCCCATAACTCTTTCCTCCAATCTCGACGAAGCTGCGCGCTTCGCCGTCGGTTTCGGCGAGTGCCTTCACTCGCCTTTGATTCCAAGGTAAAGGCTCACCTCGCCTTACCCTAAAACCCAACTTTCGGTACGTTTAGTACAGGAATTGCCACCAGTTCGCCAAGAGCATGTACCCGGGAACCCAACACGTGATAATGCCTACAACTACGGTGTACCAACCAATGAACTTCGGCCCCAGAGTTACCTTCATCTCCGCGCCGGCGAACCAGTACGCCAACCACAAGGTCCCCCAGATGAGCCATATGACTCCGAAGATCGGATCGGCGTCTGCGGTGAACGACAGGAACGCACAGGGAAGCGTGTTGACTGCCACGAACAGGCAATACCACGCAAGCGGCCTTCCGTCGAGCTGGAACAGGTTCGTACATCCCACGAACAGATAGGTAAAACCAAAGAGCATGTTGGTGGCTATCCCGTAGAAATCGGCGCCGATACCGCTAGCCCCCACCGTAACGACCGTATACGCGATGTTGATGGAGTTGATGACTACGAGAAGACCGCCCGTAAAGAAGTTCATGACCGCCATAGCTTTCGGGTCCCACTTCTGAAGGGTTCCCACCCCGTTCATGAACAGAACGCAGCCGACATAGAGCAAACCAAGTCCTAAGGTCATTCGGATTACACCTCCCCCCAATTCAGTTAGGATTCTGATAACGACAGTGCATCCGATGCCCGTCCATTATTACATTGGCTTCAAATGGGTTGTCAAGAAAGGTGTCTTAAAAGCACAGCGGAATGCTTATATTTATGTTTTCCCTGTTTGATACAGGTTTTTCTCTGCGTTTTACCAGTATCGCTCGCTACCCGAAAACCTCGGATTTGTAAATGAATCTTCTTCTTAAATGTAGTACAATCGTGTTACATTTTTCACATTTTACGGGGGGTTTTATGAAAGAAACCATCTTGCACGTCAGAATTGACGCCGATTTGAAGGCCGAATCGGAAGTTTTATTCAATTCCATGGGAACGAGCCTTTCCGAAGCGGTCAGGATCTTCCTGAAGCAGTGCACGCTCGATCAGAAGTTCCCCTTCCAGATAAAAAGCTTCGAGCAAAAGGGGGGCGACGGGGCTTTCGGCTTTCTGAATCAGTATTCCAAACCCATCGCGCGCGAAACGGAGCGCGAATCGTGGATATCGTCATTGGCTAAAAAATGATTACGATCATAGACGAGAGCGTCATCCTGCGCTATCTACTCAATGACGACAAAAGAAAAGCCAAACAAGCAGCAAAGCTCATCGCTGACGGCCATGCGTATTCCTATCCCGAGATATTCGCTCGCGTAGCGGTTACGCTTCGCGACGTGTACGGGGTTCCCCGTTCACTCGTCAGCGAAGCGCTGCTCAACCTCCTTGACGACATCCGCGTCAGCGAGGAAGACATCGTTCGCTATGCCACGCGCCTGTTCGGAGCTAGCATGCTCGACTACATCGACTGCTTGCTTGTGGCACGAAACCATCTGTACAACCACGAAATCGTCAGCTTCGACAAACCTTTGATGAAAAACATGATGTAACCTGCCTAAAAGCACGTTTGATCGTCCGATGCCTGACGCTCTGTGCTATACTGAAATGGTATCTTTTCCGATACAAGCGGCATCCGATGACTATATGTTCCGTATCGACCTAGCGCATATGCGGCCTAGGTCAGAAGGCCTGCCTCAGGGTTCGGCCGTATGCGAAGGAGTAGTACCATGGAGCTGCAATCAGTATACGATCGCATCGATGACGATCGCGCCACCCTCAGCATCACCATCAAAGCAGATGACGTGAATACGCTTATCGATCAATTCACCATTGCGTTGGCCTATCAGAACAACATCGCACCCGAAGACGGCCAGGATCTTGCAGAAGCCGTCACCATCAAACTTGGAAAAGAAGCGGTCGAGAAGCATCTCGAAACATCCGTCATGGGATACTCGTTTCCCTTCGCTGCCGAAGGAAACCATGTAGAGATCGTCGGTAAACCGGCCCTTACCGCGCATGGATCCCTCGCACGCGATACAGATTTTTCCTTCGAAGCGCTCTGCACGCTCAAGCCGTCGTTTTCGCTCTCTTCGTACGATCCCGTCCACATCACGGTGCCGCCTCTCGAGGTTACCGACGAGGACGTCGAGCGCTATCTGAAAACCCTTGCCCAGAGCCACGCGTACCTCGAGGAAGACACGAGCCACGCAGAGATACGAAAAGGCGATCTCGTCGAGCTGGAAATCGAAACGTTCAAAGACGGCGTTCGCTGCGATCAGCTTTGTTCGGAGAGCCGTACCTACACCACCGGCGCAGATATGATGCCCCCCGATTTCGACGAGCAGGTTATGAAGATGAGGGTGGGAGAAACCAAAACCATCGTATACGAGTATCCCGGTTTCACCCTCGATGAGAACTACGAGCCCCAGATCGAGCACTACACCTCAACCGTAACCGCTAAAAAGGTGCAGAAGATGGTCGTCCCCGAACTGAACGATCAGTGGGTTCGCGAAAACATGCCCGACACCGACGGCGTCGAAGGCTTGAGGAGAAACGCACGCGAAACCATCTATGATCGAAAGTCGATCGAGTACCGCCATTACAAGAACCTGCAAAGCGCCAACGAACTCGTCAAAAGATTCGACGGCGAAATCTCGCCCGCGGTATACGAGGCCGTCACTGCCGACATCCTGCAGTCTTTCGAAGATCAGCTCGCTCAACAGGAAACGACGAAAGAGGATTTTCTCCGTCAGCAGGGCATAACCGAGCAACAACTCATGGCTCACTTCTCGAATCAAGTGCGCGAGCAGCTCGTCAGGCAGTTCGCGCTCGATGCCGTCGCCGAGCATTTCGGGCTCGAGGTCGACGATGCGGACCTCGACGAGTATTTCAGAGCAGCCGCATCCCCCGGACTCGAAGCGATGATCCGGCTCGATTTCGAACGAAACGGCAGAATGCCCGAAGCGCGGCTCTCGGCGCTCAGGCTGAAAGCGAACGATTACGTAACCGAGCATTCCATCATGCGCATCGACTGATCAGCCTGCTGACGAGCACCCGCTGAAATCATAGTCTTCGGCGGGTGCTCGTCGGGCGAACCATCCGAATCCGCTCAAGCTCCGGACAGCGGCCGGCTGCCGTTTGCGCCTTCGTCCCGCTGCGCCTTCGATCCCAACATCAGGCACCCCGACGCGCTCTGACCTTATCGAAGGCGGTCGGACACCTCGATCATCTCGACAGATGTTCTGGATGGGTGTAGACGGTAAAGTGCCCGTTTCGGGCAAACGCACAGAGCGTGATTCCCCGCTCATCGGCAAAATCGAGCACCGCCGAAGTCGGTGCCGATACGGTCGAGATAAGCCGGATGCCGAACGTCGAGCACTTTTTCACCAGATCCAGGGCGCATCTGCTCGAAAGATGAACGAATCCGCTTGACGGGTCGACATCGTTTCTCAGCAGGGCACCGATAAGCTTGTCTACGGCGTTATGCCTTCCGATGTCCTCCCGTACAAAGCGGTAGCTTCCCGAAACGTCGGCGAATACGGCCGCATGGGTAGCACCGGTGTTTCGGTGCATGTCCTGAACGCCGAGAAGAGCCGAGCTTGCCCGATGCACCGCCTTGGGCGATATTTCTAGATCCCCCGCAGGACAATCGCCAGCCGGGCAAAGCGCATAAGAGCATTCGAGGGCAAGGTTCGGCCCGGGCGCGCAAACATGCGCTTCAAAACCAACCGTGCACGCAGCGACTTCGACGAGGGATACGTCGTCGAAGGCATCGATTACCCCCGAGGTGTACAGGTGTCCGATAACCAGATCTTCAACATCTTCGGGGGTGCATGATATTTCCTCGACGAACAGACCGTTGCAGTGGATGGCGACAGGCACCTCGAGCGCTACGGTTTCGGTAACCGGCGTCCAGCCGTCTCCTTCGACATACCACGCTTCGCAGAGCGCGCTGTACCCGCCGCGTTCCATACCGCTTCGCTATCGATACGATCTTTGCAGGATGCCGAGTACGTCCTCTTCGGTCAGCGTGTACAGGTCGACATCGGCAATCCCCGTGCGGTTGACCGCCGCATCTGCAATGGCAGGCAGATCCTCCCACGCTATGCCGTAATCCGACAGAGGAAGGCCGCGCACGCCGAGTCGATCGAAGAAACGCGCCAATCCTTCTGCAAACGATTGGCCGGGAAGATGGTTGCACGGATCGACGCCGAGGTACGCACCGACTAGGTCGAGCTCGTCGGGGACGAACGCGGCGATGCGCTTGTAGTATTCCTCTGCAATCATGATCAGGCTCGCACCATGGGGGACCGACGGGAACATGCCCCCGATCGTTTGAGCGATGATGTGGTGCGACGTGGTGTTGATGAGCGATTGCGTGTAGCCGCTGCATATGTCGGCCGCGTACGCGAGCATCGTCCGACCCTCGATGTTGCCCGGCTCCTTCACGACGACCGGAAGCCACGTGAGCACATGGGATATCGATTCTTGCGCGAACACGTCCACGAGCCTGTTTTCCGCCCTATTGGTAATCGCGCATTCCGCCGCATGAAACAGCGCATCGATCCCCTGGTAGATGGTCTGGTCTTCCGGAAGCGATACCATGAGTTCCGGATCGATGATCGACACGGCTGGGTACAGGACATCGGCGGCGAAATCGAGTTTTTCGCCCGTCTCTACGTTCGTGATAACGCTGTAGGGATCGGTTTCGGTACCGGTGCCGGCCGTTGTCGAAATGGCAACAACAGGGGCCGCTTGGAGTATATCCTTCTTACCGCCGCTGCCCGTATAGGCATAATCCCACAAATCGCCGTCTTGCCGCATCATCATGGCAATGGCCTTGGCTGCATCGATGCTGCTTCCGCCTCCCAGTCCGATGACGAAATCGCATCCGGACTCCTTTGCGAGAGCACAAGCTTCACCGACTTGCTCGTTAGTCGGGTTCGGCGTTACGCCTTCGTAGGCCGTTGCTGCAACGTCTGCGCCGTCGAGCAACCCGATCACCCGATCGAGCAAGGCCTTCCGCTCGGCCCTCTCGCTTTTGCTCGTGCAGATAAGCGCATGCGACCCCGGAAGGTCAAGTGCGGCCAGCTCATCGAGCCGACCCGCTCCGAAAACGATTCTCGTGGGCATCTGGGCATCGATCATCATGGTCGTTCCTTTCACCTCGTAGCCATGTCTGGATGGCTTCTTTCATACGCCGGGTACGCCGTAAGGTCGTCCCCGGCCAAAAACCGTTCGTACAGCTCTTCGACCGCCGTCTTAACTGCAGGCGTCAAAGGATTGAAAAACGTTGTATCGGCAGGTTGGATGCCTAAGAAAAGTACCGTTTCCGCCGCCTCTTCCAGCTGGCCGAGCAAAAACGTCATGGGCAGCGCATGGGTGGTGATGAGAAAGCTCTGCGCAACGTCATCCACCCCGAGCCGACGTATCGCACCCGCCTCCAAGCCCATAGCGGCAGCATCGACCACCACAACGACATCAGGCGACAAGCGCCTGATCGTCCGCAGTTCGTCTTCGGGGGTTTGGCCGCCGTCGATAACCGTCCAGCCCGTTTCGGGATCGCCTGACATCATTTTGGCGAGCAACGGCCCTGCAGCGTCATCGCCCCGCAACACGCTCCCAACCGTCAAGAGCACCTTGTCAGTCATCGACCCTCCTCCCCATCAGATACATGGCCGCCTCCTTCTCGGTCGCATCGAGCAGCTGCATGAAATCGCCCATCCAAACTAGTTCGGCCGAATAAGGGTTCGTATCCTTCCTCGTGTACAGCTCGCGCAACGTGCGTTTGATGGCCTGCTTGAGTACGGGCAGATGGCTCTTATCGATCTGGATCTCGCCGAATCGGAGTATCCCCCCGAGTTTAGACCGGGCCTTATCATCGGATATGTTTTCAAGCACCGACGAAAACGTTTCGACCGGGCAGGACAGTTTCGCCGAAAAGCAATCCATGACGCCGGTGTGATGGCCTACCGACAACGTGTAGTACATAATATCCTGCGCGTCCTGCGGGATATCGATTTCGCTATCAACCAGCTTCGCCGTGAGCTGGTATATGATAACCTTGCCGTCCACGCTAGCTCCTCACAGTTTTCGACACGAGCAGATCCTTCAGTTCGGTGAGCACCTCAATTTTCCGAGGGTCATCCTGGGAGGCAATAAGCGCAGCGATCTTCCCAAGAGCATCGGTTCCGCTGCTTTCGAGCGCCTCGAGAAACTCGTCGCACAGATCGCCTCCCTGGCGATAGCCCGATAAACGCCGCGCTTCCCGCTCGAGCTCAACCCGAATACCGTAGGGAACATCGGCGTATCGCACGCAAACGCGCTCGCCTTCGGCTTCGACTTCGTTTACCGCATGCTGCTTCTGGTCGAGCATACCGAGCGCCATGGCGAACCCGTATACCGTTTGCGCCGGAGTCGGCGGGCAACCGGGAATGTAGACGTCCACGGGAAACAACTTGTCAGTCCCGCCCCACACGCAATAATTGTCGTGGAAGATACCGCCCGTACAGCCGCATGCGCCGTACGAGACGATGATTTTCGGATCGGGCGCGGCTTCGTACGCCCGTATGGCGGGAAGCCTCATAGCCCTCGTCACGGCACCGGTGTACACGAGGATGTCGGCATGGCGCGGCGTGGGTACCACTTTAATCCCGAAGCGCTCCACATCGAACACCGGGGTGATCGAGGAGAATATCTCGATCTCGCACGCGTTGCAGCCGCCGCAATCGACCCGATAGACGTATACGGATCGCTTGATGCTCTGCAGCAGCGTTGCCTTGGCCTTCGCGATGTCCTCGCTGAGCTGCTTCGGCTCGAGCTGCGCCTGCAGTTGGGTTGGAGCAGTCCGCTCAACCACGGTTACCTCCTTCGCCGATACGGTTTTCGTACGCGAGCGCATCGTTTCTCTGCTTGCACGACAAGCACAAGCCGACCGAATCGCCCGAAGCGCCCGAGCCTTTGATCCCATCCAACACGCTCGCCACGTACGCGACTTCCTTGCGCGGCGCGAAGTACTCGCCGCAACAGGAGCACTTCTGAAGCCAGTACGTGCACGAGTCCCGAAGATCGTCTTTGCTCATGACGGCTAATTCGAACTCGGTGCCGAGCCTGATGGCATCGACTGGACAAACCTCCTCGCACCGCCCGCAGAAGATGCATCGTCCGTAGTTGATTTCCCAGGTGAGCGTTCCTGCCCCGATATCCAGCTTCATCTGGATGGCATTCGGCGGACACGCCGTTGCGCATGCCGCGCAGGCAATGCAGCGCACGGCATCGTGCTCGGGCTTGCCTCGAACATCCGGTGCTTGTTCGATAGGGGCGAACGGATACTTGACGGTCGCATCGCCCGTCTTCAGGATACCTTTCAGCGTTTTCAGCATAGCTTCTGACTCCTTACCCGCGGCCCGACAAGGGGGAATGGCTGCGATTGCGGCTATAGTCTTCAAGCTCCTGCTTGGTGAGCACCGTCTGTGTCCGTTTCCCTATATCGACGACAGTCACTCGATCGGTGCACGAATAGCACGGATCGATGCTGCCCACGATAACCGCCGCATCGGCAATGGTGTTGCCTTGCAGCATGGAGCGAAGCACCGGCCAATTGCTATACGTCGAAGCCTTGGCTCTCCAACGGTAACACTTTTGGTTATCACCCGTCATCGACCAATGCATATCCTCCCCACGCGGTGCCTCGGTAAAGCCCACCGCGAACCGATGCGGCTCGTACTCCCACGATTCATTGAGAATCGGACCCGACGGCGTATTCTCGAGCCAGCTTTGAATCATGTCGAGGCTGTCGAAGAACTCCTCGACCCGTACGAGCGTCCTGCTCTTCACATCGCACCCATCGTGTACGCGAGCCGTTTTATCGGTTCGTTTGTATCCGGCGAACGGATGGTCGAAGCGCGTGTCGCGGGAGAACCCGCTTCCCCTCACGGTCGGCCCGACCGGACTGAAATCGCGGGCCACTTCGGGATCCAGAATACCGATGCCTGCGGTTCGGCCCTCGAAATTCGCAGTCGAAAGCAGCGCCTCGACAAGGTCTCGGGTTTCCGTGCGCAGTTCGGCGAGCATCTTGATCGTCTTCATGCTCTGATCGCCGAGAATATCCCTTCGCACTCCCCCGATCAGGTTCAGACCGTACGTTTTGCGGGCACCGGTAAGCATCTCCGCCAGGTCCATCGCTTTCTCCCTCACGCGGAAGAAATGCATGAAGCCCGTGTCGAACCCGCAGAAATGGCACACGAGACCTAGGTTGAGCAGATGCGAATGGAGCCTTTCGACCTCGAGCAGTATCGAGCGGATCACCTGCGCACGTTCGGGCACCGCGATTCCCTGCGAGTTCTCGACCGACTCGGCGTAAGCGACCGAATGCGCGCACCCACAGATTCCGCAGATGCGGTCTGCAAGAAACGGGACCGAGTCGTACGTCATACGCGTTTCGGCAACCTTTTCCATGCCGCGGTGGACGTAGAACATCCGGTAGTCCGCATCGATGATATGCTCGCCTTCGACGAACAGCCTGAAGTGGCCGGGTTCGTCCGACGTGATATGCAGAGGGCCCATGGGGATGACCGTAGTCGTGCCTGGCTCGGCCCTGTTCAAAAACTCGTAGTTCTCGAGGTCGGCAGCGAGCTCGGGGCGGTGGCGGTAGTCCATGGAATCCTTACGGAGGGGATAGAGCCCTTCCGGCCAATCGTCGGGCAGGACGAGCCTGCGCTCGTCGGGCAAACCGATTGGCGTGAGTCCGAACATGTCGCGGATTTCGCGCTCGCCCCACACGCATGCTGGAACACGGGCGGCAACCGACGGGAATGACCCCTCTTCGGGGGACACCTCGCTGCGAACCACGCATATGCACGGATCGGTTTCCTCCATGGAGAGCACGTAGTACAGGGCGAACTTGCCGTTGATCGGCCGCTCGTCGTTGCCGACGACCACCGAGAGCCATCCGCCTCTCCGGTAATACAAGAACCGGACGATATCGGGCACCGAATCGGCTCTGACCGTCATGGTTACCTGTTCGTCGGACTGCCACGCTTCGCTCATGAGCGCACCATGGAACTGCCCGCGAACCGCTTTGACGTGCGTCGAGCCGCGCCGCTTATCTCTCGTTCCGCTTCGCTTGGTCACAAGAACCTCCCTATTCGTTCGGTTGCGTTGTCGCATCGGCCGCATGAAGCACATCGCCGAACAGCGGCATCTCGTACAGATTAGATGCATCTTCCTGCATGACTATCGCCGTAGCCGACCCCACTCCGCTTATCACCGGAGCCGGCAAGGCGATACCGAACCACAGCAGCAAGACCATGAGCACCATCTCGGGGACGATCATGGTTGCACCGACGCTCCCCTTTTCAGCGGTATCGGGAGCTTTACCCAATACCGAGCGCAGGAACACAAGGCTGAAAGCCGCTATCACGACGGTGAGCGCCAAGCAGAGGGGAATGACGAGCCAGAGGTACCCGGCGAAGACCCCTGACATAACCATGAGAACTTCGCTTATAAACAACGCGAACGGAGGAAACCCCGAAAGGGCGAACAAGCCCGCCCCCAGCAAAACCGCCGTCAAAGGGGCGATCTGCACGACGCCGATGATTTTCTCGAGGTTGCTCGTCTTGAACTTCATAACCACGTTGCCGGACAGGCAGAACATGAGCGCTTTTGCGAGGCCGTGGAATATGCAGTGAAGCAGCGCGGCGGCGATGCCGAGCGGACCTCCGAACCCAAGACACAGCGCCACGATGCCGATGTTCTCGCACGAACTGTATGCGAGCTTGCGCTTGAGATCGGATTGCGAAAACAGCGCGAACGCACCGAACACGATCGATGCCGCGCCCAAGATAAGCATGACCGTCTGAGGGAATTCAGGGCCGACCGCCTGAACGGCCAAGACGTAGAACCTGATAAGCACAAGCATCGCGCATTTGGCAAGCGCGCCCGACATTAAGCCCGACAGAGGACTCGGCGCCTGGGAATACGCATCGGGCATCCAAGTGTGCATGGGAAACAAACCGGCCTTGGTGCCGAACCCGATAGCGGCAAACACAAACGCTATCCTGATGAGCGCCGAATCGAACTGAGCAGCATAGGGCACGAGGGACGTCCAAAACACCGCCTGGTGCGGGTCGGCCATGATATCGGCTGCGTTCGCGTACACAAGCAGCGTCCCGTACAGGCCGAACGCAACGCCGGCCGTGCAGACGATAAGGTACTTCCACGCCGCTTCGAGCGAGATCTTCGTGTTGTACGAGCCGACGAGAAACACCGTCGAGAGCGTCGTCGCCTCGATGGCAACCCACATCATGATTACGTTGTTCGACGTAACCACGAGCAACATCGTGAATACGAACAAGCTGAAGAAGGCGTAGAAGCGCTTCACCTGGGAAGCATCGAGGCGCCCCTCTCTGCTATCGAAGCGAATATAGGCAACCGAGCAGATGCCCGTCAACAGAACAACGGTGCTCACAAGTCCGAGGAAGATGGCGCTGAGGGCGTCGACCTGGAACCATATGTCGATGGCCTCCACCGAACCGCCGCCGCCGAACACGTGAGCGACGATGAAAAGACTCGCTAAAAACGTCAGGCCGATCGACACGACGTGCACCGTTTCGAACACCGCCCGAGGCATCTTGAGGGGAAGCGCCGCTATCAGCAGACAGGCGACAAGCGGCGTTATCATGGTAACCAGCAGCAAGCTTGAAATGTCCATGTTCTACCCCTTCAGTTCCATGAGGTCGCGGGTATCGAGCGTTTTCGCAGTCCTGTATATCCTCAAAACCATGAGGACCATGATCAGGACGGCGAAGATGGCGTCAGTGGCGATGCCGATCTCGACAAGCTCCGGCGCCTGCGGCGCAAGAAGCGCAAGCGTTACGTGCGAGCCGTTTTCCATCAGGCAATACCCGAATATCTGCTTCACGATGTTGCGTTGCGAGACGATACAGGTCAGTCCGATGAAGAAGTGCGCGAGCGAGATGGCGAGCGCAGGCTTCACTTCAGCGGCGGTGTACAGATCAACGCCCTGTACGGCAGCGAAGCAGATGAGCACCTCTAAAGCTATAAGCGTAATGCTCTTGAACGGAGAAAGGCGCTCGCCAAGGTCCTGCGAATCGGCACCGAGCTTTCTTTGCAAGAACAGCAGCATGCCCGGCACGAGCACGACCTTGGTTATGAAAGCCGATGCAGACCACATGAACAGAACCTCCGAATCGGTTGCAAACGCAAGCGAAACGAGGAGCAGCACGAGGACGAACGATTGCACCGCATAGAGGATCGCCGACCTTTTCACCGATCGGGCGAGAACCACCATCGTCGACGTGACGATGAGCAGGCCTCCGAGCGCGTTGACCCAAGCATAAGCAGACATGACCATCACCTAACCCAACCAAGCTACTGCAATGAAGCCAGAGCAGACCGTCATAACCATAAGCGCCGCGAACACCCAAGCCATGGGCTTCGGAAGCGGATGGGCGTCCTCGACCGTTTCCGACGGCGCTCCCGAAACAACCGAGCCCATCCATTTCAGAAACCACGCGAACGAGCAGAGCGATTCGACGATGGCCACGATCACGATTACCAGGAGCAGGACGCTTTGCGACGAGACTTCGAAACCGCCTGCCAGAATCATGAACTTGCTGAAGAAGGGGCCGAAGGGAGGAAGTCCGCCGATCGCCAGAGCAGCGACGGCGAAGGCGATTGCCAAAAACGGCATCTTCGACGAGAGCCCCCTGAACTTCGTGAGAAGCCGCGTGCCCATCGTGTAGCTGAGGGCGCCGGCAACGAGGAAGAACAGGGTCTTCGCGAACGCGTGGTTGAAAATGTGGGCGATACCGCCCTGCATGGCGAGCTGCGATCCGAAGATGGCGAATCCGAACCCGAGAAACATGTACGAAAGCTGCGCGATGGTCGAGTACGCCAAGAGGCGCTTGATGTCTTTCTGCGGAAGGTACATGAGAAAGCTGAACACCATGGTCGCAATGGCACCCGCAACCACAACCCAGCCGACCTCGACGGGTACCGGCCCCGCGCAGAGAAGCGCCCGGGCGAACAGGTACACGCCCACCTTCACCATCGACGCGCCGTGGAGGTACGCCGACACGGGCGTCGGGGCCTCCATGGCCGAAGGAAGCCACATGTAAAACGGAAGCTGCGCCGATTTGCCCCACGCAGCGATGAGGATTGCGATGAGCACGAACGTCTTCCATCCGCTTTCGAGTTGCGCGATCGCCTGTAATTCGAAAGAGCCTGTCTGCAAGAACAAAACGGCGGCGGCGCAGTACAGTCCAAGCGACGCGATATGCGTGATGATGAGGGCTTTCATTGCCGATTTCTTCGAGGTGTCGTTGTTGTAATAGCCGATAAGCGACCACGAGCACGCACCGGTGATCTCGAAGAACACGAGCTGTCCGAGTATCGTCGAGCTGAACACAAGGCCCGCCATCGCACCGATGAACGCGATGAACACCGCATAGAACCGCTTTCGATGCTCGTCGGGATGTTCGCGGTTTCCCTTATTCAGATAAGCGAACGAGTACACGGTCACCAGAAAACCGATTCCCACGAACGCAGCGGCGAGCAGCGTGCTCATGGCGTCGACCGTGAATCCGAACACGGCAACCGAACCGAACGACAAGCACGACACCGCGTGCGCCTGCATGCCCCCGTACGCGAAAAGCCCCGCAGCGCCCAAGCATGCAAGAAGCGACAACCCCGCGGCAACGGCGCATATCCATCGCGCCGCCTTGCGCGGCGAGGCGAGGATCACCACCGTCCCCGCGAAGGGCACCAGTACAGCCAAGAGAGGAAAGACCGCAATCCCGATCCCTGAAAGCATCCCCATCACTCCTTCCACCTATATGCCCATAACGAGGAACGCGAGCGACAGGACAGAGCAGCCCACCACCATCCACGTATGCTGAGAAAGCAACCTGAACCGCACGCGCACGACCGTGTTCTCGATCAGCGCGCATACGGTGAATACGACCGACATCTTCGCAAAGAACACGAGCGCCCCTACCGCAAGCGAAGCAGGTGCCATGTCGACAGCGCTCCCAAACGGGAAGAAGATGGCAAGCAGCATGCTGATCACGATGATCTGCTTAAGCGACATTCCAAGTTTGAGCAGAGCCAGAGAGGGCCCCGAGTATTCCGCGAGAGGACCCTCTTGAAGCTCCTGCTCCGCCTCAGCCACGTCGTAGGGAAGTTTTCCCAGCTCCATATAGCACGCTATGCAAAACGCGAACGCCGCGACCACCATCGCGATGGGCGAAGTGAACGACAGGGTTGAAAGGGCGTTTCCCATATCGCCGACGTTCGAACATCCCGTCGCAATCGCGACGGCGAACAGCGCGATGATCATCGACGGCTCGATCAAAGCGCTTGCAAGCAGCTCTCTGATGCCGCCGACGCTGGGATACGATCCCGAGCTATCGATCGACGACAGGGCGAAGAAGAGCCGCGGCAGGGCGAGCAGGTACACGATCACGATGAAATCGCCGAGTGCCGGTATCGGGCAGAACCGCGTGATCATCGGCATTCCCATGGCTAGAAGCAAAACGGTCGCCAGGTAGAGTACCGGCATGATTCGAAACGGCGCGCCCGAATCGCACGTACGCACATCCTCGCGCTTGAACAGCTTCACGATGTCGTAGTAGTCCTGAAAGACGCTCGGACCTTTCCTCGTATGCATTTTTGCGCGGAGAACCCTGCTCACTCCCGAGAAAAGCGGAGCGGCAAACAAGAGGACCACAGGTTGCAGAATTGCTAACAGTATCTCGTTCATGGCTTTTCCCGCCTATCCGATCGCGACGGTCAGTATCAGGAAGAAGACGAGCGCGACGACAACGTAGGAGATGTAGACGCGGTAATCGCCCCCCTCGACCTTCTGCGCCATCCGGCTCAGCTTCTCGACGACATTGATGGCCCCGTCCACCAGATACCGATCGGAAAGCGGCTCGACCTTTCTTATTCCCTCGACCAATCGCTCGTACAGGCACAGGACCTTCCCTTTCTGACCGGATGCCACCTCTCGGACCCGGTACAGCGCTTCGAAAAACATCCGGGCAGCGGAGGAGAAACTCGTTGCCGCCGCAAGCATGTCAGACTCGGGAAGGTAGCCGCAATCCCAAGGATCTTTACGCAGGCCGACACCCGATTTGCGGCGGGCGATACCACGCGCGCCCATAACCAGCAGCACGAGCACGACAAGCAAAGCGGCGATGAGGATGAGGGAAACCCCCGTGCCCGCCATGGGGTTCACCAACTCCGATCCCGCAACCACCGCGCCGCCAGCCGTCGTCCCGAGCGCAAACGATGCGATGCCGCCGATCGCCGGAGCGACCCATGCAGCCCCCACACCAAGCCCGATGCAGATAGCGGCGAGCAGCACGCTCGCAACGACCATGAACGCAGGCACTTCGCGCGCCTCCCGCGCTTTCTCTGAACGCGATGCGCCGGAGAACGCGACTCCGTACGCTTTCACGAAACACACGATGGCAAGCGCTCCCGAAATCGCGAGCGAAGCAGCCGCCAGAACGGCTACCGTTTTTACGAGCGGAGCGGCTCCGAATGCAACGTCGAGCAGCGATTGGTAGGTGAGCCATTCCGACGCGAATCCGTTCAACGGAGGTATCGCGCAGATAGCAACCGATGCGATGAGGAACACTGCCGCAGTCCAGGGCATCTTTCGCGCGAGGCCCCCCATCGCATCGAGCGAGCGGGTATGGACTCTGAAAATGGCCGAGCCTGCGCTTAAGAAGAGCGCGCCCTTGAACATCGCATGGTTGACGAGGTGGTACAGTCCGGCCAGAAGGCCCAATGCGGCAACGATCGGCTGGTCAAGCGCCATACCCACGATTGCCGCCCCGACGCCGATCAGGATGATTCCGATGTTCTCAACCGAGCAGTACGCAAGCGTTCTTTTGATATCCCGTTCGGCAACCGCATACGCGATGCCGAACACCGCCGAAACGGCGCCGAACACCATGACGACGAAACCCCACCACAGCTCGCAGCCCGATGCACCGAGCAGATCGAAGCACACCTTCACGATACCGAAGATGCCGATCTTGACCATGCCGCCCGACATAAGCGCCGAAACGTTCGAAGGCGCTTCGGGATGGGCGAGGGGAAGCCACGAATGGAACGGCACCATGCCGGCCTTGATGCCGAAGCCGAAGAATGCAAGCAAGAACACGGTCGAGGCAGCGGCCGGAGCCATCGAAACCTCTCGAAAAGCAGAGAATTCGAAGCTGCCTCCCGCAGCGTTCGCCATCATGAGAAATGCAACCATGATCATGAGAAACCCGATATGGGCCATGACGAAGTACACGAACCCGCCGTGCTGAGCCTGCTCCGACCGGTCGAACACGACGAGAAAATACGAGGTCAGCGACATGAGTTCGAAAAACACCAGGAACCAGAACGCATTGTCGACCGTAACCACGAAGATCATGGAGATAACGAACAGATTCATGTAGAACCCGATTTTGCCGACACCGCGCCCCCGGTACTCGTCAAAGTACGAAAACCCGTATATCCACGCCGCTAAAGCCAAGACGGCGATCACCGCAACGAGCAAGCCCGACAAGGGGTTGCATGAAATCGAAAAGTCCGCGAACGCGAACGGACTGGCCGCCCTGAACAGGTGCGTCGGCCCGCATATCGATACGAGAGCGAAGCCGAGAGAGAACACCGCCGAGGCAACCCCGCAGCAACAGGAGACGATTTTGGCAGCGCTTTCCCGACGGTACAGCAGAAGCGACATGAGTGCGCCCACCGAAGAGACGCCAGCCGCACTCATCAACAACGTCAGACCCATTGCGACCTCCGAACCTTCGAGACTTCTACCGACATGGCCTCAAGCTCCCCTGCCGTCCGATGCCTTTTCTCACGCAGATCGGCATCGACTTTTTCCTGGTCGATTAAGGTAAGCGCACCGGTCGGACACGTTTCGACGCAACGGGGAGCAGTCGACAGCCCCGAGCACAGATCGCATTTCACTGCACATGCGGCAACGCCGATCTCCCATGCGAGCAGAGGGCTCACCGAACCCGGATGCGTCGGCGTCCTGTAACAGACCCCGGCCACACCCGCAACCGAAGTGCCCGAAGGCTGCACGGCTCCGTACGGACATGCGATCGAGCACATCTTGCATCCGATGCACCGCTGCTCGTCCACTCGAACGATACCGTTTACGCGGGTGATGACGCCCGTCGGACACACGGCAAGGCAGGGAGCGCTTTCGCACTGGTGGCACATGACGGCAGCGGAGACGCTCTTCGTCTCCACAACCGTCATGCGCGGGGCTCCTTGCAGACCTGCTTTCTTATGGACCCCGATGCAGGACGCTTCGCAGGTCCTGCATCCGATGCACGCAGCGGGGTCTATGACTATATAGCGATTCACATCCGTCCTCCAAGCGCGTTGCAGCGGCTACTGGCGCTCGCCGTACTTGAGCGAAGGGCCTTCCTGGTGCGCCGCTTCGGCGGCCAGGCGAGCTTTCAGTTCGTTGTAGAGCATCTCCATATGCTGCTCCGCCCACACCTGATCCCCTATCGAAGCGACATCGCAGGAGCTGAATTTGTCTTCCGGCGTGCCTGAAAGGGGGTCGGTGACATGCATCGTGAGATCGTTGCATTTGCCGATCCACCATTGATACGTCATGTACACCGCCCCGGGATTGACCCGTTCGTCGAGCGAGGCGCGGGTGATCACCTTTCCCCGCCGCGAGTACACCCAGACGAGTTCCTCGTCGCGAACGCCCCGCTTGCGTGCATCCACCGGGTTGATGTGCACGTATCCCGGTTCGTCGGCAAGCTGTGCCAGGGCTTTGCAATTGCCGGTCATCGACCTGCATGAGTAATGCCCCACCTCGCGTACGGTGCAGAGCACGAGCGGATACCCCTCGTCGGGCTCTTCCGTCGGGGCGTTCCAGTGATGCGAGAGCAAAAGCGCCCGTCCGTCGAAGGTGTTGAAAGAACCCCCGAGGTACAGATCCGGCGTTCCTTCGCCCTCGATATCGAGAATGGGCCATTGCGCGTATCCGAGGCCTTCCATCTTTTCGTAGGTGGCACCGTAGAACTGAGGACAGAGCTCTCTGACCTCGTCCCATATCTCTTTCGTATTCCGATACCGCATCGGGTATCCCATCCGCGTCGAAAGCTCCTGGAATATCTCCCAATCGTGCTTGCATTCGCCTTTCGGCGGCACGGCAGCGTTAAAGCGCTGGAACGATCGGTCCGAAGCGGTGAACACCCCTTCGTGCTCGCCCCAGGAAGTCGCCGGCAGCACTACATCGGCGAGCGCGGTCGTCTGCGTCATAAAGATGTCTTGGCTGATGAAGAATTCAAGATCCTTGAGGGTTTTCTCCATATCGGCGGAGTCCGGCTCGGTCTGCAGGGGATCTTCTCCAAAGTTGTAGAACGCTTTGATGGTTCCGTCTTTGACCCCATGGGGAAGATCGGTAAGCTTGAAGCCTTCCTTGTTCGACAGCTGCTCGGCATCAAGGCCCCACGCCTTCGCGAACTTCGCGCGCACTTTGGCATCCTCGACCTTTTGATATCCCGGGTACAGGTTCGGAAGCATGCCCATGTCGCAGGAACCCTGCACGTTGTTCTGCCCGCGCACGGGTGCTACGCCGCAATGGGGCTTTCCTATTTTGCCGGCAATGCATGCAAGGGAAGCGATGGCGTGAACCGTATGGACGCCTTGGCGCTGCTGCGTGACGCCCATGCCCCACCCGATGATCGACGACTCCGCCGTGGCGTACATCCTCGCAGCCTTGCGGATGGTCTCCGCATCCACTCCCACGATATCTTCCACTGCCTCGGGAGGGTACTGCAGTATCACGTCGAGCCATGCCTCGTATCCACTGGTATGGGCATCGACAAATGCTTTGTCGATCAAGCCTTCCTCAACGATTGTGAATGCCATCGCGTTCAAAAGCGCCAGGTTCGAACCGTTCTTCATCTGGATATGGATGTCGGCGATCCGAGCCGTCTCAATGATGCGCGGATCGCACACGATAATGCGCGCGCCCTTCTCTTTAGCCTTCACGATCCTACGGGCGACGATCGGGTGGCTGGCTGCAGGATTGTACCCGAACAGCATGATGCACGAAGCTTCCTCGAGCCCAGGAATGCTCACGCTCATGGCACCGCTTCCGATTGTATCCATAAGACCGATGACGGAGGGTGCGTGGCACGTTCTTGCGCAGTTGTCGATGTTGTTCGTACCGATGCACGCCCGCGTGAACTTCTGCATGACGAAGTTAGCTTCGTTGCCCGGTCCGCGGGACGACCCCGTTAGCATAATCGAGTCGGGGCCGTACTGCTCTTTGATTTCGAGCAGGTTCTGCGCCGTAAAATCGAGTGCCTCATCCCACGTCACCCGCTCGAGCTCCGCTCCTTTGCGTCGTCTGATCATAGGGTACAGTATCCTTGGCGTCAGTATTTTCGTGTCGTTCACGAAATCGAAGCCGCTCAGCCCCTTGAGACACAAGTTCCCTTCGTTTGTCACCCCGTCAAGCGGCTCGGCATCTACGATCAAGCCGTTCTCGACAACCAGGTTCATTTTGCACCCGGCACCGCAGTACGGGCATACAGTCATGTGCTTTTCCATAAGGCAACCCCTCGCTATACTCGTGCGTCCAAAAACGATTCCATGAACGATTCGACGGTCTTAGCCGCTTTGCCGTGCTTGATCGCAGCCTCTGTTGCGAAAAACCTGTCATCAGCGAGAAACAACCCGTCGGTCGGACACGCTTCAACGCACGCCGGCCCCGCTTTTCTGCCAAAGCATAAATCGCACTTGATGACGACCGGCGTTTGCCCAGTTTCGAACGTCAGACCCCCGAACAGTTCGACACTCGATTTCGATCCGATGGAAACGGCGCCGAACGGACAGGCAAGCACACAGTTCTGGCAACCGATGCATCGCTCTTCGCGGATGCCGACGCGGGCACCGTCGGAATACAGACATCCCGTCGGACAGGATTTGACGCACGGTGCATCCAAGCAATGATGGCAGCCTATGGGAGCCGACACTTTCATCGTCGTAACGAGCTGGAGACGAGGACCGGTCGTCTCGCTTCCCTCGTGCGACCGAATGCACGCTACCATGCACGTCTTGCAGCCAATACATCTGCTTGGATCCGCAAAGACGAAACTTCTCGCGGCCATACACGTACCCCCTTTTTCACTCGGTGCCTTGCCCCGAAGACAGGCCTACGCCCACATGGATGTCTGCACAGAATGGTGATGATCCCCCGAGCAGGTTTTCACATCTAATCAGCCGCTAACCCCCTTTGTCAAGAATGGGCGCCGATGTCCGACCCCAAGGCAAAAATGTGGGATTTTTGCTGATATTGCCTTATTAATCAGGGTATATACTTGGACCGATGCAATTTCGAATTAGATAGCATGCAAATTACCAGACAGTTTTTGAACAGGATATGCGTATCACGTACGTTATACGGATTGTGGTGATTTGCATGTAAAACGCCCCGATTGGCGCGTGAGGCGAGACCATTCCCCATCGTCTCCAGAGGTTTTTAGAAGAAAGAAGGCAACACACGAAATCGTAGACCAGGCGATCAAGGCGCAACGCGCAAAGAACGCTGAAGAAGCCGCAGAAGAAGAGGAAGCCAAGAAAGCTTCGTGGACGCCGACGCCGACGCCTCACGTGTAACCCTGCTACCGTCGCACCGGTACCCGATGCCGGAAAACCCGTGCATCGGGTACGGCGCTTTCACGGTCAGCACAAACTTTATATCTCGAAGGCTCCCTGTCCGTATCCCTATCCTACGTGCGGAGACACAATCCCGACAACCACAACGGCGGCAAACAGCACGAGAATAATGCCGCCGACGATGCAGAACGCCTTCCACGCCTTGCGCACCGATTCTTTGCCGCTTTCGATATCCCTGTACAGCGAGGCAACCCGTTCGTCGGTGCGGTTCATGTCTCTCACATCCTGCACATCCAACCCCCGGACCAGTTCGTCGAGCGTCATATCGAAATAGTCACTTAAGAGCACGAGGCGCTGGAAATCGGGATACGACTGCCCCGATTCCCACTTCGACACCGTTTGCCGCGACACCTGCAGCTCGAACCCAAGCTCTTCCTGCGACAAACCGCGTGATTTCCTGATCGAGCAAAGCTTCTCGTTGAATTTCATCTTCTACCCTTTCTCTCTACGTCACAAGCCGTCTTGCGACGTAGATCAGTAAAGGAAAAGCCGGCAATATCGGCAACCAACCGTTGTTGGCAATTCGTCAATTTTGGCGAACATCGGGCTTTCTCGCAAAGAAATCGTCCGTAAAAAAACGGCAGCGCAAGAGACTTCGGTGCACATGATCGCCAGCTGCCTAAGGACATCGATAAGCGACAATACCTCATATCGCGCGGAAACCATCCTACGGTCCGAAACCGTCAAGGCTCAGGCTTCGAACGCAAAACCGGCACCTGCCGAACTTCGTATCCCTCGAACGAAGCGGCGGGTGCCGATCGGGAAGAGCAGTACTCTCGCATTCAGCTAATAACGCTACGCTGAACAACTTTCTACATTAGGCCTCATACACTACTTCGCCGCCGAGGAAGGTCTTGGCCACCTTGGTCGTACGGTAGTCCTCCACGTCGCCCTCGATGAAGTCGTTGTCGAACAGGCACAAGTCGGCGAAGTTGCCCACCTCGACCGAGCCCATCTTGTCGTCGTCGTGGCTGAAGAACGCGGAGTTCTTCGTGTACATGATGAGGGCCTGTATTGGCGTCACCTTCGACTCGTCGCCCTTGGAGAGGGTCTTGCCCGTGGTCTCGTCGAGGCGCGTGATGGCGTAGTACATGCCGAGCAGCGGATCGCAGGTGACAACCGGGCAATCCGAACTGCCGCCGGCTATGATGCCGTTTGAGAACATGAGACCCGGCGACTGGAAGCGCTCGACCTGCTCGGGCCAGAACAGGGGCTCCTCGCCCATCTGCGAGACGATGGTCGGCTGTAGGCATACGCCCACGCCGAGTTCCTTCATGATGGGCCACTGATCGTCGTAAGGCAACTGGTAGTGGATGAGGTAGTGGCGCAGCTCCTTCACCGGCCGTATCCTGTTGGCTTCCTGGAACGCGTGCAAGGCTCTGTCTTCGCTCATGTCGCCGATGGTGTGGATGCCGAACTGCCAGCCGAGTTCAGTCGCTTTGCACACAAGAGCCGTGATTTCCTCTTCGCTGTAAATGGTGTCGCCGTAGAAGCCGGGGCGCTGACGGTATTCCTTGCGCTTCATGGCTGCCGTAAAGGCTGCCGTGATGCCGTCGAGGGTGACCTTGCAGCCGTTGAGCTTGAGCATCTCGTCGCCGAAGCCGGTGACGCAGTCCATCTCGTCCAAGCGCCTCAAGTTCTCCTCGAAGGATCCGAACTGCGGGTCGAGGTAGAACATGAGGTTCGCGCGGTAGGTGAGCTTGCCCTGCTTCTTCGCTTCGCCGTAATAGCGCATCTGCTTGTAGTTGAGGTTCGCGTCGATGGCGCTCGTGATGCCGAAGGAGTTGAGACGCCGCCCGATGAGCGCAATGCTTTCGACCTGCTGTTCATCGGTCAGCGGCGGCTTGGCGGCAAACATCGGCATAAGAGCCGCGTTCTCGTACAGCATGCCGTCAAGCTCGCCGTCATCGTAGTGCCCGATGGTTCCGCCCTCGGGCTGCGGCGTATCCTTCGTGTAGCCGACCGCTTCGAGCGCAAGGGAGTTGGCGGCAACCGTATGAGCCGACATATGCAGCAGAATGAGCGGATTATTCGGGGCTATCTCGTCGAGCTCGCGGCGTGTGATAAGCTCTTGGCTGTCTTCCCAGATGAGCTCGTTCCAACCGTCGCCCTCGATCCACTCGCCGACGGGAGTGTTTGCCACCTTTTCTTTCAAAGCGTCGAGAATAGCCTGGCGGCTCGTCACGCCGTTGAAGTCGAGGTTGAGCATCTGCTCGCCAGTCCATTTGCAATGCATGTGGCACTCGACGAAGCCGGGGGTGAGAATCTTGCCGGTCGCGTCGACGACCTCGGTGTGCTCGCCGACGTACTGGTCCATCTCGGAGGCCTTGCCGACGGCTATGATCTTGCCGTCCTTGGCGGCGACGCCGCCGTCCTCGATGATGGGGAACTCGGTTTTTCCAGCTTTGACCTCGTCGCACGTGATCGCGACGGTGTAGATCTTAGGATGCTTGATGACCAGATCGGCTTCGGGATACCATGTTTTCATGCTGTACCTCCTTGTAGGTGTGCCTGCCTGATGCAGGCGTGCAGACAGCATCGATGCGTGCACGATGTGCCGCTCGTAGCAGTTTCCCCTTGCTCCTTGACTGATCTCAGTATGAAGCGGTCCCAGCGTCGAGCACAGTGTCCGAAAGTGTGATATTTTCTCCCATCTCATACCTTGAGCTGTTTCGTATAATCCCTGCGCGAGACAAGGATCCCGCTTATTCTTGGTACGACGAACAGCCCGTTTGGGCATGATAAATCATTCTTTCGGCTCATTGCTTTTCAGAGCTGGACCCGTATGATGAAAACACCCTTTTTCCTTGGCACAACGGCATGACCGCTGGGCCGAATGCTATGCGATCAGCATTGGTTTACCCTGCACAACGCAGGGGTTCGACCCCTTTTTGCATACAGGAAAGGAGTTAGCATGGACCAAAACTCCACCACAACTTCTCGGAAAGAAATATTGCCGGTTTTCATAGGCACGGTCGTCGGCGCGATCGTCTTGTTCGCCGCGATGAACGCACTTCAGCCGATGCTGATGGAAAACAACTACATCCATGATTTCGGCACCATGCTCACCGGCGCCATGGAGGGCACGGTATTCTATAAGGTGATGTGGTACTTCGCAGATTTCACCGAAGCTACCTTCATCGCCTCCGTTCCCGCATCGATCTTCATGATCATCGGTGGGTTCGTTGCCGCCTACCTCGAGCGTAAGAAGTCTCGCTACGCAGGGACCGGTGTAGACGGCCACGGACACATCTTCAGCGGCATGTTCTTCGCTACCGCCGCTGCAATCCTTTTGGGAATGCTGGTCTTCGGCGAGCTGTACCCCGGATGGACGGGATGGATTCCCACGTTCGCCGTAGTCCTTACCGTTCAGGTTCTCGTACTCTTCTTCGGCGTGAGCGCCGCGAAGATCGCGACGTCGGTGCTGCTCGGCACGCTCATCACGTTCCCCGTTGTCTACGTGCTCCAAACGTTCGTCGTGGGACCGCTTGCGCTTCCCCTGTTCGTCGCGGTCTCGATCGGCGTGTTCATCGTCGTACCGCTGTGCACGGCGCTGTTCAAGCTGTTCCCCTGGATGAAGATCGTCGAGCCCGAGACGCCTCCGGCCGAAGAGATCAAAGAAGAGGAAGCGAAGTCCTCGCCGACCTCGTTCTTCCTCAACCGCGTGTTCGGCGATGTGGGCGAGCTCGCCATCTGGGGCAGCTCGATCGCTACGGTTGCCATGTACGTCGGCGCGATCATCGGCTGGTTCCTCAATCCGCTTGAGCCGGCCTACGGCGCAGGAAACTTCCCGCTGCTCATCGCCTCGCAGATCGTCGTTGCGGCGCTCGCCATCTTCATCTATTATCCGAAGTGGAAGAAAGAGGGATGGGCGTTCACCTTCCCGGGTATCGTACTCGTGTCGGCCATCGTCGGCAGCTATGCTGCAACCGGTACGATCAGCGACATCGTAGTGGCCGTGCTCACCATCGCCATCGGAGCCACCATCTTCGCTCCCATGGTCGAAAAGGTCATGGCGCTGTTCCGCTACAAAGGGTCGTACCACGTAATCGCGTTGATCCAGCTCTGCATATTCTCCATCTGCATCATTTGGTCGTTCGTGCTTATGTACGTGATCCTCCCGCTGTTCGCGGGCTGATGAAATTCCACGGCGGAAAGCCCTCGTCGGGTTTTCCGCCGTACTTGATTGCCTTTTGTTCCAGAAAGGGCGCTAGCAACCGCAATAGAATTTGGAAACCAGCGTGGCTCTATTGGCAGCTTTCGCCTTGTCGAAAATCTTCTGCATATGGGATTTGACCGTTGATAAGCTAATACACAATGTCGAGGCAATTTCGGCGTTCGTATACCCTTTGAGAACGAGTTGGAATATCTCCTTCTCTCTCCCGGTAAAAGTCTCGAGGGGAAAACTATCGCTCGCAGCGTGAAGCCGCTCCATCGGCTCGACGCGAATAATGCACGCTTCGTCATTGGCAGGATCGTCAGCTATGCAAATGCGATACTCCGAGCCGGCCGAGGTTTTGAACGTAACGAGCTTGCTCTTACCTTTCGCATCGGCAGGATGTGTTTTCTGCATAGTCGCCTCCTTTTCCGTATCGTAGAACACGAGTGCAGCCGAATGCGGCTGCAGCGTATCCCGCAGGCTATAAACCCGCAGGCATAAGAGACTGTTGGGATCATGCTGCACTTCTTTTACCCACAGCATGGATCCATTCGGACGCTGTTTCCACCCCCTACCGCTCTCGTCCGGCATTGCTGCAGCGACGTCTACGAAAACCTCGAACCGAAGTCGTCGTCTTGTTGCTGCTTTTTCCTCTACCCCATTTCATGCATGAAACGTGCCAACAAACCTCCTGGGAATAGACGCAGGTCACGAACAGCAGTCTCGATAGAGCCGTCTCATTTTTTTTATATGTACGTGCATCGCTGTTTCGTCCTGAGACACATGAGGACAGAAGAAGCGCCGCTGCACGCGTGGGCTACAACTGCGCACGGGACAAGCTACACGAAGGATGCCGCATGCGTTCATGAGGGCTAGCTTCGCGCTGCCGACAGGTTGCAGCCGCGAGTGCATTCGGAGTCGATGCGTGAGTTCGCCTCAGGCGTGTTCGCTTTCGTATTGCCTCAGCCGCCGATACAACGTGGCCCGACTGATGCCCAGCATGTGCGAAGCTTCTTCGACGTTTCCGTACGCGGTTTTCATAGCCAAGGTGATCGCTTGCTTCTCGAGCGCCGCCAAGGACAACGTGCATAGACTGCCGTCTTTGCCGTCAGACCCAGTTTTGAGATTCAGGGAGGTCGAACCACGCACCGATTCCGGAAAGTCATCGTGACTTATTTCGCTTCCCCGAGAAGCGAAATAGGCTGTAAGTACAGCATTCTTCAACTCTCTGACGTTTCCCGGCCACGTATGGTTTTTGATGACGGCCTCTGCTTTGCGGGAAAACCACTTCGGACCACCGTGGTTTTGCTTGCACATGTCTTCGAGAAAACATTGGGCGAGAAAGAGCTTATCGACTCCCCTGTCCCGCAAAGGAGCGAGCTCTACCGTCAGCACAGAAAGACGGTAGAGGAGATCTGCGCGAAAAGAACCGCTTTCGACCATCGCTGCAAGATTCTTGCTTGAAGAAGAGATAACTTTGCAACCGACGCGCTTGTCCATCCTTCCCCCAAAACGCACAGCCTGCCTATCGTCAAGCACGCGGAGAAGCGCACCTTGAGCATCGGGTGACAAGGCGCCGACCTCGTCAAAAAACAACGTGCCCCCTTCGGCTCGCTCGACGATCCCCAGCTCACCGGCGCGTTCGCCCCCGACACTGCGTCCGACTTCATGGCCGATACAACAACCTTCGATGCCTTTCGGAAAGATAGTTGCGCAGTCGATTGTCAGAAACGGGCCATCGCAACATCGTTCGTTGTGCATCGCCTGGGCGAAGAGATTTTTTCCTGTCCCCGATTCGCCGATAAGCAGCACATTCTCTTCCGCGAGCGCAAACCGCTTCGCCTTATCGACCGCACGCGTCATGGCAGAACAAACCCCGTATACATCGGAAAAACGCGTAGCGAAACTCTCGTTCGGTTGCACGGGGGCTTTCGTTCCGATAACCGTACGACGACCCCGATCTCGCTTTCCGCTTTTTCGGGCCGCACCCGTTTCGCATCGGCAGCATGCAAACTGATGCGAAACGGCAAGGGCCGAGCTCGCTATCAATCCGAACGTGCGGGACAAAATCTTTTGAAACCACCTGGGCCAGGGCACTGGGGGAGCATGCTGGGTGAGCAGCAGCGAAGCAACCACTCTGTTGCACTCGTCTACGATCGGTGCCGCACTTGCGACAAGGTTGTGAAGTGCGAAACAATAGTGTTCGGGTCCGATAACCTGAAAGGGAGTCTTGTATTTCATGCACAGCGTATGGGCGTTGGTCCCCATCGTCGCTTCGTCCGAAATCACACGTGCTGCCTTTTGCAGGCAAGGATCGCAACCGCCTTCTTGGACGAGCTTGATTCCGCGCGAATCGATGAGTTCGAACGTGCAGTCTTCGGATAAGCCGAGACGTTTCACCATATCGAGCGCAGGCTTTGCAGCGAGGATCAGCGATGCGTTCTCCCTGATCGCATCCTGATGTTGTTGCTCCGATATAGGGGCGCCCATCTGCTTTTTTCTCGGATCGACCCTTGTTTCGGCACTGCGAATCCACGATTCCGCAATTTCTCGACGCACGAAAGGAGACTCCCGTGGGTTCTGCTCCCCCGTCAGGAAACGAGCTTTCGCCGCAAAGGTTTCGCGCCAAATCGTTGTGTCGGCATGACATCCATACGAAGCCGCAAACCACCGAGCATCTTGTCCGCTGAGCTCTCGAAAAGTCATAGTCGTTCCAAGCCTTCGGCTTCAAGCATGCCTGCAGCCTCTACGAGCCGGCGCGACACGATGAACCGCATACTCGTCAGCAACAACGCGTTCATCGGATGTCCGCGCAGACCCCGGTTTCCCGACCGCACAAGTCGCTTGAATTTATTATTTATCGATAATAGCAGCCGCGATCAGGGGATGCGTGCAACATTTTAATCTTCTCAAATTGAGACAGGCTAGGCGCTTTCGCATGCGAGAAATGCTGCAAGCACCCGATCGTCCTCATCGAGCTCAGGATGAAACGCCACCCCGATCTGGTTTCGATACCGGACGGCCACGATGGCATCGCCGACGCGCGCAAGAGTTTCGACGCCCTTTTCTGCTTCGGTAACGAGAGGTGCGCGGATGAACGTCATGGGCACCTCAGCACCTCCGTCGAACGGCGCGTTTGCATGAAAGCTCCCGAGCTGCCTGCCGAAAGCGTTGCGACGCACGGTTACGGGCAGCGTGGCAAAATCGCGCACTTCGGACGCCGCGCTGCCGCTGCCGACCGATGCCGCATCTTCGATGCGCTCTGCCAGAAGAATGAGCCCTGCGCAGGTCCCGAGCACCGGCATGCCCGCAACGATGCGCTCGCGCAGCGGTTCGAGCATGCCGAGCTCGCGCAACAGCTTCGCTTGCACGGTGCTTTCCCCGCCCGGCAAAACGAGGCGGTTAAACGCCTTGTCCAAATCGCTTGCCCGACGCAGCTCGATGCAGGAACAGCCCAACCGCTCTAACCGACGCTCATGCTCGACGAACGCACCCTGTACGGCAAGAACGGCCACCGTCTGCGCCGCAAAGGACAGTCCCTCAGATACGCTCATTTCGAAAGACGCCCTTGTTTCAACCAGCACGCCCGGCTCACTCGGTGGCCGATGCGCCATACAGTCGCAACCCACGGCGTCAGCCGCAGTTCTCGCATTCAAACCAAGACCTACTTCCCGCGCTCGGCCATGAGAAGATCGATCTCCTGCTCGTTTATGCCCACCATGGCCTCGCCGAGGTTTTCGGACAGTCGAGCGATCATCTCGGCGTCATCGAAGTTGGTTACGGCCTTGACGATAGCCTGTGCGCGCTTGACCGGATCACCCGACTTGAAGATACCCGAACCCACGAATACACCTTCAGCGCCGAGCTGCATCATGAGCGCTGCATCGGCTGGGGTGGCCACGCCCCCCGCCGCGAAGTTCACCACGGGTAGCTTGCCGTTTTCGTGCACGTACCGTACAAGGTCGTAGGGCACCTGCAGCCGCTTCGCCTCCTCGAACAGCTCGTCGTCGCGGAGTGACGCTACCTTGCCTATCTGCGCGTTCATCATCCTCAGGTGCCGGACGGCTTGCACAACATCACCCGTGCCCGGCTCGCCCTTCGTGCGAATCATCGAAGCGCCTTCCGCAACGCGCCTGAGCGCTTCTGCAAGATCGCGCGCACCGCATACGAACGGAACGGCGAATGAGGTCTTGTCGATATGGAAGGTGTCGTCGGCGGGGGAAAGCACTTCGCTTTCATCGACGTAATCGATCTCGATCGCCTGCAGAACCTGCGCCTCCACGAAATGCCCGATGCGGCACTTCGCCATCACGGGGATGCTTACCGCGTGCTGGATTTCCCTGATCATAGCCGGGTCGCTCATGCGCGATACGCCGCCTGCCGCCCTGATGTCGGCGGGAATCCGCTCAAGCGCCATAACGGCGCACGCCCCCGCTTCCTCTGCAATGCAAGCCTGCTCGGGCGTGGTCACATCCATGATCACGCCCCCCTTGAGCATCTGGGCAAGCGCTCGATTGAGAGTGCTTCTGTCTTCGACCTGTTCGTTTGACTGTTTTTGATCCGTTGCCATGCGCTGCTCCTTAACGTTTGCGATGGGTGCCCGAGTCGTTGCGTCGGCTTGGACCCGTATGTGTACAGGGCACGATCCTACCGCTCGCTTGGTCTTAATGGTATTATCAGTTTTAGTAAATTTGTTATTGCCAGTTTATAGCCAGAACCTACCGCGCGCATACGGTGCACCGTCAAAAGAATCGCACGCGTGTTCAGGAGCCGCCAGCCAGTACGCACGTGCGCAGGACGCGGCATCAAAGGATTGGGCGCGAGCCTCGGAGCCGCTGGCCAGCACGCATGTGCGCTTGACGCGAAACGCAAGGAGGACGTTTGCTTACCTATCCGCTCGACCGCCGCGGCGAAGACAGCCTGTACACGTACCTGTACAAATGCATCCGAGCCGACATCGAAACAGGCGTGATTGCCGCACGTGAGAAGCTTCCTTCGAAACGCGCGCTTGCGCGCCATCTCGGGGTGAGTCTTATCACCGTCGAAGGTGCATACGCGCAGCTCATCGCCGAGGGATACGTGTATTCCCTCGAGCGGAAAGGCTACTTCGCAAGCCCGCTCGCCCTCTCGGCGCTCTCTCTGGATGCAACACCTGCACGCCCAAGCGCCACGATCGCACCGAGCGAACAGCCACCGCATCATGCATCGGATTCAGCATCGGCGCAAAACGCCGTGTCGAATGGCGCTTCTGGCTTCGAACCGACGGCAAAGGATATCGTGCATCCGAAGGCAGTCGATACCGCTCACCCACGAACTGCCGAGCGCCCGCTCGTAGCAGATTTCACGGGAAACTCGGTCGCAGCGGGCCTGTTCCCCTATACCGTATGGGCAAGAACCATACGGGAGGCCCTTGCCGAAGAATCGGAGCAGACCCTGCTTGGCGAAGCGGCGGCGGCTGGCTCGCTGCGGCTGCGCGAATCGCTTGCACGGCACCTGAGCGGGTTTCGTGGAATGCAGGTCGCACCCGAACAAATCGTCGTCGGCGCAGGAGCCCAAACGCTCTACACCATGATTGTCCAGCTCCTGGGACGCAACCGACGCTTCGCCGTCGAAGATCCCGGCTACCCGCGGCTCACTCGAATCTACCAGAACAACGACGTCGCGCTCTCGCATGTTTCGATGGATGATCAGGGCGTCGCGATCGGCCCTTTGCGCGCCTGCGAGGCGGACGTGCTCCATATCATGCCGTCCCATCAGTTTCCCACCGGACGCATCACTTCGATCAGCCGACGCTACGAGCTTTTAGGTTGGGCTTCGGAATGCAAGGGACGCACGATCATCGAAGACGACTACGACTGCGAATTCCGACTTGCGGGCAGGCCCATTCCGCCTTTGCAGGCCATCGACGCAAGCGACTGCGTCATTTACACGAACACATTCACGAAAAGCCTCGGTCCCGCTTTCCGCATCGGCTACATGGTACTGCCCGAGCATCTCGCCGCGCAGTTCGCCCGCAAACTCGGATTCTATTCGTGCACGGTGAGCACGATCGACCAGCTCGCACTCGCACGTTTTATCGACAACGGCGACTACGAGCGTCACGTGAACCGCATGCGCAGCCATTACCGCACCGTTCGAAACGAGCTGGTCGATGCCTTGAAAGCCTCCCCGATCGCCCCGCGCATCGCCATCGAGTCGCAGGATTCGGGCCTTCATTTCATCCTGGGAATCGAATCGCCGCGAAGCGAAGAGGAGCTGGCCGAGGCAGCTCTTGCTCACGGCGTCGCCCTTGCACCGCTCACAAGGTTTTACCAAAGCCGTACACGCATGCTCGAACACGCAGACTGCGAGACGCCGCTTTGCCGATTCGTCATGAGCTACAGCGGCATCGCCCGCGAGACTATCGATGCAGCAGTGCAGGCGGTAGCGAAGGCGGTAGGCTAAAAACGAACGGATGTTTCACGTGAAACATCCGAACGGAACAACAAGCGCTCGGCTCAACCTTTTGTTTCCGCCTCCGAGCGTTTACAATGGCATCACCTTATTCCCCCGAGAAAGGACCAGAAGTGAGGTCAGAACAAGTATGGTAACCGGCGGCGTTTACGCCGCCACGATCCGCTTTCTCGCAGATGCGGATCTTGATCCTCCCCTAGCCGATCCGTCGGCCCCCATCGAAGAACCTCCCGCGCGAAAACCGCCGAACTCGGTTCTCGCATATCCGTTCGCGTCTTGCTTGGACACGCGCACTTGCTTGTCGGCAGAAATCCGCCGAGCCCAGGCCGCTGCGCGCACAAAGCGCGTCCGGCATCGATCTTCGAAACCCTTGCCAACAGGAAACTGCCCGTGCAGCGCCAAGACATAAGTCTTCGGCGCGTATCAGCCTGCACGCAACTGCTGCGTACAACCCATCACCCAAACAGCAAAGGAGCACACGTATGAAAATCCGCGACTTCGGCGTCGAAATCTGGATGAACGCCTACGAGAACGACTGCGAATACAATCTTGCCGAAACCTGCGTCAAATCGCTCACCGTGCAGGAGCTCGTCGATTTGGCCGAAAAGGGCGAGAGCGCGTGGGACGATATCCGCTCAATGCAGCTCACCTACGGCGCCATCGAAGGTTCCGACAGACTGCGCACCGGCATTTCCGGCCTGTACAACACCATGGGGCTCGAAAACATCACGATCACCCACGGAGCCATCGGCGCGAACGACCTCGTTCTCAACGCTCTCGTCGAACCGGGCGATCGCGTGATCAGCGTGCTGCCCACCTACCAGCAGCTCTATTCGATTCCCGAATCGCTCGGGGCCGAAGTCAAAATCTGCCAGCTCTCGCCCGAAAACGGTTTCATGCCCGACCTTGACGAAATGCGCACGTACGCCAACGACGGCATGAAACTCATCTGCGTAAACAACCCGAACAATCCCTCGGGTGCAGTCATGAGCGAAGAATTCATGAGAAAGATCGTCGAGATCGCGCGCGGACACGATGCATGGCTTTTGTGCGACGAGGCGTACCGCGGCCTCAACCACGCGCCGTACGGCGAGAACTTCTCCCCCGCCATGGCCGATCTGTACGAAAAAGGCGTGAGCGTCGGCTCGTTCTCGAAAACGTTTTCGCTTGCGGGCTTGCGCCTCGGTTGGGTGGCGGGGCCCCGCGATCTCATCGAGCGCATCAGCCGCCGACGCGACTACAACACGATCAGCTGCGGCATGATCGACGATTACCTCGCAACGCTCGCAATCGAAAATCGCGAAGCGCTTTTACGCCGCAACCTCGCGATCGTCGAAGCCAACGCTGCGGTACTCGATGCATGGGTGCATCAGGAGCCGCGGATCACCTACGTGAAGCCGGCGGCGGGTACGACGGCGTTTCTCAAATACGACGCCCCCCTCGACAGCGTCGAGTTCTGCAAACGCCTGCTCGACGAAACGGGCGTGATGCTGCTTCCCGGCTCGGCGATGGACAGGGAAGGCTGGCTGCGCATCGGCTACTGCTTCGCCGAAGACACCTCGCAGCTTTCGACCGGTCTCAAGCTCGTTTCGAAGTTCCTCCGGCAATTCGATTAGGTGCAGCCATGAGAAGCTTCGTTGCAACGAGCCTCGCCGGCGATCGGGGCCTCGACGAGCTGATGGCGGCATCCGATGCCGCTCAGGCAGGCGAGGTGATCGATCTCGCGCTCGGCGACCCGGATCTCGATACCGACCGGCGCGTCATCCGCGCAGCATTCGAAGACGCCGAGTGCGGGTACACGCATTACGCTCCCGCGCTCGGGGACCCCGAACTGCTCGCGGCGATCCGTACCGCATGGCGCGAGGATTACGCCATCACGCTCGCAGAAAACCAGATGATGGTCACGGCAAGCGGCTGCCATGCGATGTGGCTGCTCCTTTCGGCAGTACTCGATCCGCACGACGAGGTCGTCATCTTCGCACCGTACTTTTCTCCGTACCCCGATCAAGTGCACCTCGCAGGCGGTACGCCGGTTATCGTAGACACCGATCCCGATAAGGGCTTCGTCCCTCGTGCAGATGCTCTGCGCTCCGCAATCGGAAAGCGCACGAAAGCCGTCATCGTGAACACGCCGTGCAACCCCACAGGCGTCTGCCTTTCGCGCGACCAGATGCAGGATCTCGTCAAAGTCTGCGCGGAGACCGAAACGCTGCTCATCGCCGACGAGATCTATACAGCGTACTCGTTCGGAAAACCGTTCGTGCCGTTCATGGCTCTCGAAGGATCGAAAGATTGCGTGGCTGCCGTACGCTCGTTTTCGAAGGACTTCTGCATGAGCGGGTGGCGGCTCGGCTACGTGGTGGCGCCCGCCGCGATAATCGCCGCGATGCGCCAGGTGAACGAAAGCAATGTGTTCGTGGCACCGACCGTGTCGCAACGCGCCGCCCTTCGCGCCCTCGAACTGCGTGCCGATATTCAGGCTCGCGTGCACGAGACGTATCGGAACCGTAGGGCGTACGCGCTCGAGCGCATAGCGAGGATCGATGGCCTGAGCGCCCCGACAACCGAAGGAAGCTTGTACGTGTTCCTCGACATCCGCGCCACCGGTCTCACGGCAAGCGAGTTCACACGTCGCATGCTTGCAGAAGCGAGCGTGTCGGTAATACCCGGCACTGCGTTCGGGCAAGCGGGCGAAGGGTTCGTGCGCATGGCGCTACGCGTGGGCGAAGAAACGCTTGCGCAGGTGTTCGATCGTATGGAGCGGATAGCGCGACCGCAAAACTAGGATGCGAGCCGGCTCGCTACAGGGCGAATCGGCTTCGGACCCACAGGCACCGAGACGCTGCTTGTCCGCTGTGTCTCGGTGCGCCTACCTTCGCATGCCCGCACGCCGCTGGGCGGCCTGCGCATCGCGAATGCGCTTGCATTCAGGGCAGAGCTTCGTCATCGCACGGGCCAGCGCGGCATCGGCATGGTCGAGCTCCGAGAGCAGCGCGTTCGCATAGGCGACCTCCTTGCGCGAAGCGTAGTAGGCACCGCACTCCTCGCACTCGGCGAGGGCGAACACGCAGCGTTTCGGCGGCTCGGCCTCATCGGCGGGATTCACGTCGGGAAGAAGGCCCATGGCTTTCGTCGGGCATACCGGATGGCAGGCACCGCATGACGTGCACAGCTCGAAGTCGAGCGTCCAGATAAGCGTACCCTCGCCCTCGTCGATAACGATGCCGATAGCGCGCGGCTCGCAGGCGACGGCGCATGCCGCGCACGCGATGCACGCGGAAAAATCATGGTACGGCTTGCCGCGTCGAACCGTACCGAAACAGCGAACCGAACCGCCGTGCGCCGTCATTGTGCACCTCCCTGCTCGGCTCCTCGAACCGCCACCAGCATTTTCTCGATAGCGCCGAGGCGCTTCTCGCGCCCTGCCGCCTCAAGAGCTTCCTCATCGACCACGCAAAGAGCGTTCGTCGGGCAAGCAGCGATGCACTGCGGGCCGGCCTTCCCCTTCGCGCAGAGATCGCATACCGCAACGCAGGAATACTCGCCGGCTGCCTTCTGGCGAAGCAGCCCCGACGAGCGTGCCGTCGCCGTTGGCCCGAACGGGATGCCGCGCGAACGGGAACTTGCGGGCATCGAGGGGTACACCGCCCCGAACGGGCACACGATGGCGCAGAGCAAACAACCCGTGCACAGATCCTCGACTACCTGCATACGATCGCCTTCGCTCATGATCGCACCAGCCGGGCACACGGCCATGCACGGAGCGCCCTCGCATTGGTGGCAGGTCACAGCAGCGGATATATCGCGGGTCTGCACAAGCGAGATGCGCGCGGCAGGACGCAATGCAAGCCTGCGATGGCTCTCGCTGCAGGCGACAACGCATGCATCGCAGCCGATGCATCGATTCGGGTTGACGACGACGAACTTGTTCATACCGCTCTCACCTCGCTTACGCTTCGCTCGCGGCCGCCTACACGGCGGTTTCTTCCGATCCCCACGCACGCTCAAGGGCAAGCCGTGCGTTCTGCGTCCCGAAAGCCTTCCGCGCAGCAGCGTCCGCTTCGGCAACCGCGCGCTCCCGAGCCTCGGTGATGCTCGCAGCAGGTGCGCCCGCGCTTTCCGCTACCGCCCCCGATTCGCCGCCTACCGCGTCCGCGCGTTCGGCCGCCGCGCTGGCGTCGAGGGTATCCGCATGCAGGCCGCCGCCACCCGCCCCGCGCGCCGCGCTGTCGTCTGCACCTGCATCCTGATGCGAAGCCTCTTCGAACAAACGGTCCTTGAGATCGGTGTAGAGCTCCTTCAAGCGTCGCTCGGCCCACAGCTGGTCGGCGATGGGTTCGACCTGGCATGCGCTGTACTTGTCTTCCGGGGTGCCCGACTGCGCATCAGTCGCATGCAGCGTGAGCTCGTTGCACTTGCCGACCCACCACTGATAGGTCATGTACACGGCACCCTCGTTGATGCGCTCGTCCACCGCCGCGCGCGCCATGATCTTGCCGCGGCGCGAATACACCCACACGAGCTGCTCTTCGTCGATGCCGCGCGCCTCGGCGTCCGCCGGGCTCAGGTGCACGTATCCCGGTTCGTCGGCGAGTGCGGCAAGCGCCTTACAGTTGCCCGTCATCGAACGGCACGAGTAATGCCCCACCTCGCGCACCGTGCAGAGCACCAGCGGGTACGCGCGATCGGGAAGCTCGGTCGGCTCGGCGTATTCGGCGGCAAAGAAATGCGCCTTGCCGTCGGGTGTGGTAAACACGCCGCCTTCGTACAACTCGGGTGTTCCCGGATGATCGAGTTCGGGAATGGGCCATTGGGCATGCCCGAGGCCTTCCATCTTCTCGTAGGTGGCTCCGAAGAACAGCGGGCAGAGCTCGCGCACCTCGTCCCATATCTCCTTGGTCGAGGCGTATGCCATGGGATAGCCCATGCGGGTGGAAAGATCCTGGAATATCTCCCAGTCGTGGCGGCATTCGCCCTTGGGCTCGAGAGCCGCCTCGAATCGCTGGAACGTACGGTCGGAGGCGGTGTACACGCCTTCGTGCTCGCCCCACGAAGTCGCAGGCAACACCACGTCGGCAAGTGCTGTGGTTTGCGTCATGAAAATGTCTTGGCTGATGAGCAAATCGAGACCTTCGAGCGTGCGCCGCATTTGAGCCGTGTCAGGCTCGGTTTGCAGCGGGTCTTCGCCGAAGTTGTAGAACGCGCGGATCGAACCGTCGGCAACACCGTGCGGCAGATCGGTGAGCTTGCGCCCTTCCTTCGGCGAAAGCTTCTCGATCGGTACGTTCCATGCATGCGCGAACTTCGCGCGAACCGCCTCATCGTCAACGCGCTGATAGCCGGGATACAAACTCGGCCACATGCCCATGTCGCAGGAGCCCTGCACGTTGTTCTGGCCGCGCACGGGGGCAAGACCGCTCGCAGGCGTGCCGATGTGCCCGCAGATGAGGGCGAGCGCCGCGATCGCATGCACGCTTGCGACCCCTTGGCGCTGCTGGGTGATGCCCATGCCCCACCCGATCACCGCCGAATCAGCCGAGGCGTACAGGCGTGCTGCCTGGCGTATCTGCTCGGCGGGAACGCCGATCGCATCGGCCACGGTTTCGGGAACGTAGTGCTGCACAACCTCCCACCACGCGTCGAACCCTTCTGTGTGCGCTTCGATGAAATCCCAGTCGGCTAAATCCTCGGCAATGATCACGTACGCAAGCGCATTGAGAAGGGCGATGTTCGTCCCGTTTTTCTGCGGCAGGTACATATCGGCAATGCGTGCCGTCTCGATCACGCGCGGATCAGCCACGATAAGCGTTGCGCCCCGCTCCTTGGCCTTGACGATGCGGCTTGCCACGATGGGGTGGCTTGCTGCGGGGTTGTATCCGATGAGGAAGATGCAGTCGGTTTCCTCGAGCACGGGAATGCTTACGCTCATGGCACCCGAGCCGACCGCCTCCATGAGCCCGATGACCGAGGCGGCATGGCAGGTGCGCGCGCAGTTATCGATGTTGTTCGTGCCCAAGCACGCGCGCACGAACTTTTGCATAACGTAGTTTGCCTCGTTGCCCGGCCCGCGCGACGACCCGGTGAGCATGATGGCCTCCGCCCCGTGCTCGTCGATGATGGCCTGCAAGCGCCGAGCCGTAAAATCGAGCGCCTCATCCCAGCTCACGCGTTCAAGCTCGGCCCCTTTTTCACGACGGATCATCGGATGGGTAAGGCGGGGGGTGAGGATTTTCGTATCGTTGACGAAATCGTAGCCATAGCGGCCCTTGAGGCAGAGCTCGCCTCGATTCGTTACACCGTCGGCGGGCTCGGCTTCCACCACATAGCCGTTCTCGACTACGAGGTTCAGCTTGCAACCGGCTCCGCAGTACGGGCAAACGCTCATGTGCTTTTCCATAGATCTACCTTTCGCCCAGGTCCTGGTTCAGCTGCAAGCTCGAGTACGCGGCAGTGGCCTTCGCCGCCTCCTTGCGCTTGTTCTGCGCAGCCCGTTCCAAAAACCGCTGGTCGATGAGACGGAGCGCATGAGTCGGACACGCGCTCACGCACGCCGACCCGCTCGCATGGCCCTCGCACAGATCGCATTTGATCACCGTCGATTTTCGGCGGTTGCGCGCACGCTTCGGCTTCTTCCCCTCGGCCTCCTCAGAAGGCTCGGGCGCGCGCAGACGCTCGGTCACGATATCGACCGCGCCGTACGGGCATGCGAGGACGCAGTTGCGGCACCCGATGCACTTTTCCTTATGCACGCCGACGCGTTCGTCGTCGGAATAGAGGCAACCTGTCGGGCACGCTTCCACGCACGGCGCTTCTGCACAATGGTGGCACCCGACCGGAGCCGATACGGTACGCGTGCACACGAGCTGCAGGCGCGGCACGGCAACGTCTCCTTCGACGTCGTGGCGGTGCAGGCATGCCGCCATGCACGTTTTGCAGCCGATGCACGTGCCGGGATCGGCGATGACGAACTTCCTGCTGATCATGCTACGCGTCGAGCTTACGCACGGCAGCTTCCACCGTATGGGCCATGAGCACCGAGGTCGTCACCGAGCCGATGCCGCCGGGCACGGGGGTTATGGCCGCTACGATAGGCTCGACCTCGTCGAAGTCCACATCGCCGCAGAGATTCCCCTCGTCATCGAAGTTGATGCCCACATCGAGCACCGTCTGACCGGCCGAGAAGCACTCCGCTTTGAACATGCGCGGCCTGCCCGTTGCGCATACGACGATGTCGGCGCCGCGCATGACGGCGGGCAGATCGGCGGTACGCGAATGACAGAGCGTCACCGTGGCGTTGCGGCGCAAAAGCATCATAGCGATCGGCTTGCCGATCACGAGGCTGCGGCCCACGACGACGACGTGAGCACCCTCGAGAGCAACGTCGTAGAAATCGAGTAGCTTCATGCAAGCCGCCGCCGTGCACGGCGCGAATCCAAGATCGCGGTCCATGAACACGGAAGCGAGCGCGGCCGACGAAACGCCGTCGATATCCTTTTCGGTTGCGAGCGCATCGCATACCGCCTGCTCGTCGATGCCTGACGGAAGCGGGCGAAACATGAGGCACCCGTGCACCGCTGCGTCTTCGTTGACCGAGCGAATCGCCGCTTCGATGGCGTCCTGCGCCGCATCTTCGGGAAGCACGGTTTTCTTCACCTGAACGCCGAGGGCGCAGGCACGCTTCTCGGCCGTGCGCTCGTACGAAAGATCGTCGGGCCGCTCGCCCACACGCACGAGGGCAAGCCCAGGCGCGATGCCGCGTTCGGCAAGCACCTGACCGTGCGCCCCGATCTCTCTCGCCAACGCTTCGACAACCGGTTTTCCCATCAAACGCTTCGCCATCGCCAACCCTATCTAATCTCGTCTAACACATATGCATACAGTGTATCCGCAAGCGCGCTTGCATCCTCGATGAGCCTTTCCGCTTCGGCGGTGTACGCCTCGGCCCGCTCGCGATCGCAGATATCTTTCGCGTTGATGTAGATGTTGAGGCTCGCACCGAGCAGCGCCGCTTTCCCGAACGCTACCGCAACGCCTACATCGGAAAGCGCCATGCGGCTTCCGTTGTATGCGAGGAATTCGCAAAGCCCGATCACCTGGGCGCACGATCGCATGATCTCAAGCGGCACGTCGCATGCGCCGATAAGCGCGCTTTGCATGGCCTCGTCTTTCGCATCCTGTTCTTCGGGCGTCGCCTTCGGCATGCCGTAGGCAGCCGCAAGCGGAGCGAACGCGCGAGCATCTTCGTCCACGAGTTCGATGAGCCGCGTGCGCAAGGCAGCAAGCTTCTCGAGCACGATGTAGGTATCGGCCTCCACCGCTTCGTAGCGCTTCTTCCCCACGGTGAGGTTACCTACCATCGAACCGAGTGCCGAGGAAAGCGCCCCCGCGTACGCAGACGCCCCTCCCCCGCCCGGCGTAGGGGCCTTGCTTGCCAAATCAAATATAAACGTCGTATCGAGCATGCTTGTCTCCTGTCGTGCTCGGTCGGCTGGTTCTTGCGGGGCCGTGCGGCAGCGGCTTCGGACGGCACCGCGCACTCGTCATAAGCGCTAGCTACCGTCCGGCCGAACGCCCGCTCGGCGCCTGCGTGCTCAGACGCTAGAACAACCCCGAGATGGTTCCCGTTTCGTCCACGTCGATGCGGCATGCCGCAGGCTCCTTCGGCAACCCCGGCATCGTCATGATATCGCCTGTAAGCGCCACGACGAACCCGGCACCGGCGGAAACCTTGACTTTCTTCACCGTTATGCGGAACCCGCGCGGAGCACCGAGCAGGGACGGATCGTCGGAAAAGCTGTACTGCGTCTTTGCCATGCAGACGGGCATGCCGCCGAACCCGAGCGCTTCGAGCTGCTCGAGCTCCTTTTTCGCCGCAGGCGTGAAATCGACGCCGTCGGCATGGTAGATGCGCGTCGCGATTGCCTCGATCTTCTCGGTAAGCGATAGGTCGCTTTCGTAGCTGAACGAGAAATCGTTGGGCTCCTCGCACAGGCGCACGACCTCTTCGGCAAGCGCGACGCCGCCTTCGCCGCCCTTCGCCCATACCTCGGAAAGCGCCACGTTCACGCCGAGCTCTTTGCACTTCTCCTCCACAAGTGCAAGCTCGGCTTCCGTATCGGTGGGGAACCGGTTGATGGCAACCACGCAGGGAAGCTTGTACACCTCGCGGATGTTGCCCACATGCTGGAGCAGGTTCGGAAGGCCGGCTTCGAGCGCTTCGAGATTCTCATCGTTCAGTTCGGCCTTGGTAACGCCACCGTGGTTTTTGAGCGCGCGCACCGTAGCAACGACCACGACCGCATCGGGCTCAAGCCCCGCGAGACGACATTTTATGTCGAGGAATTTCTCGGCCCCGAGATCGGCGCCGAACCCTGCCTCCGTAACGCAGTAATCGCCGAGCGCCATCGCCATGCGCGTGGCCATGATGGAGTTGCAACCGTGCGCGATGTTCGCGAACGGGCCGCCGTGCACGAACGCGGGCGTACCTTCGAGCGTTTGCACGAGATTCGGCTTGAGCGCGTCTTTCAAGAGCGCGGCCATCGCACCCTGAGCGTGCAAGTCGCCCGCGCAGATAGGCTCGTCGGCTGCCGTGTATCCGACCACGATGCGCGCAAGGCGCTCTTTGAGATCGGTAATGGAGGTAGCCAGGCAGAAGATCGCCATGATCTCGCTTGCCACCGTGATATCGAAGCCGTCTTCGCGCGGCATGCCGTTGGGCTTGCCGCCGAGACCGTCGATGACGTTGCGCAGTTGACGGTCGTTCATGTCGACGCAGCGCTTCCACGCGATCTTGCGCACGTCGAAGCCGAGCTCGTTTCCCTGTTGGATATGGTTGTCGATCATGGCAGCGAGCAGGTTGTTGGCAGCCCCGATCGCGTGAAAATCGCCCGTGAAGTGGAGATTGATATCCTCCATGGGAACAACCTGGGCATAACCGCCGCCGGCCGCGCCGCCCTTGATGCCAAACACCGGCCCGAGGCTCGGCTCGCGCAACGCGACGACCACGTTCTTGCCGATACGTGCAAGGGCATCGGAGAGTCCGACCGTCGTGGTGGTTTTTCCCTCCCCGGCGGGTGTGGGGTTGATGGCCGTGACCAAGACGAGCTTTCCGGGCGTATGCTCGACATCGGATAGCAGGTTGTAGTCGACTTTCGCCTTGTAGCTGCCGTACAACTCAAGGTATCGTTCTGGCACGCCTGCCGCCTTTGCAACCTCCGAGATGTGCTTCGGGGTGGTTGCTTGGGCAATTTCAATGTCGCTCAACACGTCGGGCCCTCACTTTCGCATTCGAACTCTTTCCATCACCGACGCCGAGCGCCGGACATGAGGCAATTCTACTTGTTCGGCTCCCGATTCGATCATCTATTCCACAAGTGCACAAGAAGACCAGTGCACGGTTGCCGTCAGATATCCGCAGAGCACCCTAGCGCTGCGCGTCGTATATGAGGCGCAGGCCTTCAAGCGTGAGCTCGGGAACCACCTCGGTGATGGTTTCGGAAAGCCGTGCCACCGACCGGGCCAGGCCGCCCGTAGCGATGACCTGCCCCTCGTAGCCGAGCTGCTTGAATATGCGGCGCATGAGCCCATCGACGCGATCCGCCTCGCCGTACACGATGCCCGCCTGGATGGCCTCTTCGGTAGAACCGCCGATAGCGGTACCCGGATCGACCAGGTCGATGGCCGCAAGCTTAGTTGCGCGGGAGAACAGCGCATTGGCCGACGTTTCTATGCCCGGTGCGATAACGCCTCCGATGAAGTACCCGTCACGATCGATAACCTCGATGTTCGTAGCTGTTCCGAAATCGACGACGATACACGGAGAGCCGAACAGCGCACGGGCGGCAACGGCATCGGCTACGCGATCGGCACCCACTTCGCCCGGTTGGGCGTACTTCGATCGGAACAGATCGCCCGCCTTGCGCGCATCGACCACGAGCGGCGGCTGCTTGAGCATCGCGCACATTGCGGCATGCCACGCCTCGGTGAGCGCGGGAACCACCGAGGCGAGCACCGCCCCGTCGACGCTCGCCGCATCGATGCCTTCCGATTCGAACAGGGGTGTAACCTTGATGCGAAGTTCGTCTGAAGTATGGTGCTTGTTGGTGGCCACACGCCACATGTGCAGCAGCTTATCGCCTTCGTACAGGCCCAATACGGTTTGCGTGTTGCCGACGTCGATAGCAAGTAACATGTTTTTGACAATCCCTTTGCCCGAGGACCAATCTGTCTATAGTGCTATTATAGCAATCACCGAACGCCCCTCGGCGCTGACACCTGTGCAGAAAGGTCGGACATGAACGAATCTCCCAGCCGCATTCTTGTGGTGGACGATGAACCGTCTATCACCGAGTTTGTGAGTTACGCCCTCAAAAAGGAAGGCTTCTACACCGATGTCGTCGACAACGGGGAAGACGCCCTCGCCCTCGCAATGCAGAATGCCTACGATCTGTTCGTGCTCGACATCATGCTTCCTGGCATGGACGGCTACGAACTCTGCCGCAGGCTCCGCGCGAAAACCACCGCACCCGTCCTGTTTCTGTCGGCACGCGATACCGAGCTCGATAAGGTCGTCGGCCTTGAGATCGGCGGAGACGATTACCTCGCCAAACCCTTCGGCGTGCGCGAACTCATCGCACGCGTCCGTGCGCTGCTGCGCCGAGGCACCGGCGGCGATTTCCCCGGTGCGAACCACGCCATCACGGCAAGCGGCATCACACTCGACGAGGATGCGCATACCGCATCGGGCGAAAACGGCGAGATCGATCTCACGCCGCGCGAATTCGAACTGCTCGCCAGCCTCATGAAGAGCGCCGGCAAAGTGGTTTCCCGCGAGGATCTGCTGCGCGACGCATGGGGTTGGGAATACTTGACCGAAACGAAGACGGTCGACACCCACATCAAGCGCCTTCGCGACAAGATCGGTGCAGCTGGATACGACCCGGGCCTCGTTGAGACGGTGCGTGGCTACGGGTACCGCTTCAAGCAGTAACCCGCACGTCGCGCGTCTAGGCTCGCCATCAAGCGGCTGCAAACATACTTTTCGCTTCTTTCAACGCTGTTGACCCTGCTCGCCTGCACGATCGTCGTGCTGGTATGCGTCCTTGCATTCGATGCGCCCGCCGTGGCGTTTCTGCTCCTGCTTCCCGCAGCGTGTCTCACCTTCGTCATCAGCCTGCTTATCGGGCACTTTCTCTCCGAGCCTTTGCGCATCCTGTGCGCGAAGGCAACGGCGTTTTGCGCCGGCAACACCAGCGTGCGCATCGCCCCCGACGGACGGCTACACGAATCCGACTGCTTGGCCGAAAGTTTCAGCGACCTGGCCGAAAAGGCGCTCGTCCAGCAAACCGACCTTGCGAAACGGGAGCGCCGCCAAGCAGAATTCATCAGCGACGTAGCCCATGAGCTGCGCACGCCGCTCACCGCGATCCACGGCAACGCCGAAATGCTGCTCGATCCCGATTTGCCTCCCGAGCTGCACGACAAGTTCTGCACCATCATCATCAACGAAAGCGAACGGCTCGGCCGGCTCTCGAACGATCTGCTTACGCTGCAGCGCATCGAAGACGACAGCATTCGCTTCGAACTGCAGCGCGTCGACCTCAAGCGCCTGTCCCGCGAGGTGCTCGATGCGCTCGACCCCATCCTGCGCGACCGCGGTGCCGAAACCGAGATCATCGGAGAAGCGCCGGATGTGCTCGGCAACCCCGACCGGCTCAAGCAGGTGCTCTCCAACCTCGTGGAGAACGCAAGCCGCTTCATCGAGCCGGGCGGACGCATCACCATCGAGCTCTTCGGCTTGCGCGGCAATTCGGTCATCGCCGTCAAAGACGACGGCGCGGGCTTCGGCGACATCGACCCAAAGCGCCTGTTCGATCGCTTCTACCGCGCCGATTCTTCGCGCAGCCGCGGCACGGGGGGCACCGGCCTCGGCCTTGCCATCGTGAAATCGGTCGTCGAAGCGCACGATGGAACCGTCGAGGCGCTCAACCTGCCCGACGGCGGCGCGTGCTTCATCGTGGCTATTCCCTCGATCGCGGCAGTGTAGCAGCATGATCATCGGCATCACCACAACCTTCACCGATGCAGACGGCCTGGCGATCGAGCGCGTAACCGTCGAATACCTGGCAAGCGTCGAACGCGCAGGCGGCACACCCGTGCTCTTGCCCCCGCAACCCGACTGCTCCCCTATCGCCGAGCTCATATCGCGCATCGACGGGCTCATGCTCACGGGCGGCGGCGACATCGATCCCGGCCTGTACACCGACGAAGCCGCTATCGAGCAGGTAACCCACGTATCGCGCAAACGCGACGAGTTCGAGATCGCCCTTGCGCGGGCGGCCTACGACGTCGGTATGCCCACGCTCGGAATATGCCGCGGCATGCAGATCATGAACGTCGCGTTCGGTGGATCGCTCAACCAGGACCTCGCCGCATGCTCCGTAACCGGCGAAGAGCACCTGCAAGAGCGCCCGTTCGAGAAAGCCAGCCAGAAAACGCTGCTCGAAGCCGGCTCGCGCCTTTCCGAGCTGTACGGAGGCGTTCAGGAAATCGCCGTCAACTCGATGCACCACCAAAGCATCCGCACCCTCGCCCCGAACTTCCGCATCAACGCCCGAAGCGCCGACGGCGTGATCGAGGGCATCGAGGATGCGAGCCAGCCGTTCTTCCTCGGCGTGCAGTGGCATCCGGAGTACCTGCTGCAAAGCAGCGTGCTGTTCGAGGCGTTTTGCAGAGAAGCGGATAGCTTTCGCAAACGGTAGGCGATCTTTGGGCAACGACCGCATCGTCCCTTGTCGCACGCTCATATCGCCCGTCTGATAGGGTATTCGGCAAGGCATACTACTCACATCGGTATCTCCGCCGTTCGGAATAGTGCTCTCGTTGCGTTTCTTGTTCCTGAACCGCCGAGTACCATACCCATATCTTCCAAGGGAACGCGTCGCTTTGCCAACGCGCACGGTCTTGCGGTTGGGCTATAATCTATGAGACGTATCCCCCGATTCAACCTGTGAGAAGCCTATGCCTTTGATCGATATGAACCTCAAGAAGGCCCATGTCAGAACCATGCTCCCCATGGCATCAGCCGGTTTTGCCCTGTTCTGGGCGTGGTTTTACCTTCTCATGTTCGGCCCTTCGGCTGCAGCCCATCTCGGTACCGAGGACTCGCTTGCCGCGAAGTTGGCGTTTCTGCTCGGCATGGTCGCCGTCATGCTGGCCGCCTATCTCAAAAGGAGCATGTTCGATCGCAACAACCCCGATCCGATACCCCTCGTGGCCCTTGCGCTCACGCTGCCTATCGGGGTGCTCAACCTGATATCGGCACCGGGTTCTGCCCCCCTCGTTTTCGACATCGTCGTCTGGGCGCTTGCGGGCGGCGGGTTTTCGCTCATTTTCCTCGAGTGGCCGAAAGTGTTCATGGTCGCCTGGCAGAAAGACGTCGGCGCATTTCTCGCTTCGGGAGCCGCCGCGGGTGCCGTGATCTACCTGTTCTCGTGCAATCTTGCCGCCCCGTACGGCGATATCGCCCTGCTCGTCTTACCCGCCTGCTCGCTCGCAACGTTCACCTACCTGCGCGCGCATATCGCAGGCAGCGGGAAGATGCCCGAAGAGCCAGTCGAGCAGACCAAACTGTTTCCGCTTACGGGTTTCACCGTGGCCATTTTCGGCGCGTTGTTCGGATTCGCGCTGTTCTACCTGTGCCAATACATCGAATACGTCGAACCGGCGCTCGTTGCCCTCGCCATCGTCATCGGTGCCGGGGTGCAGATGGCAAGCACCGTCCTCATCAAGCGCTACGTCACGTTCGGCATTGCGGAGAGGCTCTCGCTGCTGCTCGTGGCCGTCGGCTTTCTCGGACTCGCGTTTCTCGACGAATCGCTGCGCATGGCCTTTTTCCTGTATCTGCTCGGCGTGCTCATCTACTTCGATTTCGCCAACCTCGGCGCGCTCGTCGGGTTCGCGAGCGGGCAGCCCTCCCCGTTCTGGAGAATCGCCCGCGGTCAGCTTGTGCTGCCTTTAGGCATCGCCGTCAGCTGGACCGCCTGCATGGCGCTTACAGCATTCGACCCGTCACTGTTCGAGTTCGTGCCCTTCGTGTGCCTCGGCCTCGTGCTGGCCCTCGCCATCCTCGCAGCGTTCGTGCCGTTCAAGGACAACGCGTTCGCCGACAAGAGCATCGACAACGAAATAGCCGAAGGCGGCCATTTCAAACAGCGGTGCACGAAGGCGGCCGAGCAGTACGGCCTCTCGAACCGCGAGACGGAGATCCTCTCCTACCTTGCCAAGGGAAGAAACGCCCAGTACATCAGCGAGCAGCTGAACATTTCGGCGTACACCGCGAAAACCCACGTCTACCACATTTACCAGAAGATGGGCGTGAATTCCCAGCAAGAGCTCATCACCATCGTGGATTCAACCGAGGTGGTCTTCCAATAACCGCGGGTCTTCGGCGCGCTCCGAAGCTTGGGCGTTTGCGCGAAGCGCGGCACGGTCGATCGAACCGGAGGCTCGCCCGCTCGGCGAGACGGCTCCTGTGCTGTGCCAGCGCATCGCAGCCGCCTCGATCAGTACCCCGCGAGCGCGACAAGCGGGATCAGCACCGTCGCATGCAAGATCACCATCGCGATGGTGGGCACGATGCCCGCCTTGAAGAAATCGACCATCTTCCAGTAGCCGTAGCGGTACGAAAGCATGTTGTTACCATCGACGCCCATGAGAAACGTCGTGGAAGCGTTGACCGCCACGATGACCGTGAACACCACCGGGCTCACGCCGATGGTCGCCGCGATCGAACAGAGCGGAATCAGCGTGATGGCGATGAACGCAGGACCCACGGGTATGATGAGGCGCAAAAGCGGCAGCAGAGCCGCCGACGCCGCTACGATGGCGGCGCTTCCGATCGTCGCCTTGCCGATGGTCGAGCCGAACAGCCAGCTTGCCGCACCCTGCTCTTTCACGCCGCCGGATATCGATTGCACGCAGCCGATCAAGAGTACGATGTTCCACGAAACCGCCGCGACGTACTCTTTCCACGTGAGCACGTCGATGCCCGGCACGAAGAACAGGATGAGCGCGAGCACGGCGATGGCGGTGGCATCCCAACCCGTCCAGTTGCTCGCAATCCACAGGCAGAATACCACGGCCATGATGCCGAGCACCTTCCAGTCGAGCGCCTCGAACCTGCCGACTTCGCTCCCTTTCTTCTCGATGCACGCGATGGTTTTCTCGGAAATGGGCTCAGGCTTGAACACGAGCGTCACCGAGAACCAGCACACGACCAAGAGCACGAGCGCGATCGGCAGGCAGATGAGCGTCCAATCGAGAAACGAGATCGCGATGCCCGTATTCGCTTCGAGCACGTTCATCGCCATGATGTTCATGGCGCTTCCCGAGGGAATCGCCTGGCCGCCGACTACCGACGCGTACGTGATGCCGATCATGAGCGCTTTGCCGAGGTTAGACGAGCCCTTCTCGCAGCCCTCGATCTCAAGAATACTGCTCACCGCGATACCGGCGAACAGCGCGGTGCACGGAAGGTCGGAGATGAAGAACGACAGAACGGAAGCGGCTATCATGAACGCAAGCACCGTTGCACGCGAGTTTCCCTTCGTGAGGTGCATCAGCGTGAAGACGATCTTCGTAGGAATCTTGGTTTTCAACAGCGCTGCCGTGATGCCGAACGATGCCATGATGAAGAAGATGACGCTGCTGATGAAGCCCGACCACACGCCTGCGTTGAACTCGAGGATGCCGAACACCGGCATGAGGATCATGACGACAAGGCCCGATATAGCCACGGGAACCGGCTCGGTCACCCAGAGAAAGATTCCCGCTACCATCAAAGCGAGCGACATCTTTCCAGCTTCCCCGAGCCCCTCGGGCGTCGGCGTCGCCCACGCTGCGAGCACGAGCACGATCGCGATCCCTATGCAGACAACCCGCTTGGTATTCGATGCCCCGTTACTTTTCGCACTCCGTTTTTCACCCATTGCAGATCGATCCCCCTCTTCTCGTCTTGCAATACACCACCATCTGGGCGAAGGTCTCCTTGCGAAGCCTTACCAAGAAGCACGATACCGTTGGAAAAACGGTGCCGAATCAGGCCCGAAAACGGAAAACCGGACCGTCTCATCGGAATATGCGTACTAGGGGGCAAACGGCATATGCTACTACTCGAAGTAGTAGCATGGTTGCCCCAGATTGGAAGTTGTTTTCCCTGCGGCTAGGAGCGAATCGTCCCGCGCAGGCTTGCACCTGCACACGTAACCCCCGTCACGGCAAAGCCGACGTTCAGCATCAACCCGGAAAGAGCTTACCTGACAACATCGCGTACTTCCAGAGCCGCCGTTTCTTTTTTTCGTTTCCAAATCCCGATGGGAGCCGAAGCCTGCAGCGAACAGCAACCCGCAGGCCTGCGTAAAACCCTACTACCGAGAGTAGGAACGCGCTCGTAAACAGGACTCATGCGCATTTTTCGATGAGCACGGCGCATTTTAGTGAGATTAAGCGGATTCGGCAAACAGGAAGATACCCGAGAGTGTATTCACGAGGAAATACGCGCAGCGGCTCTTCGAGAAAGGGGGATGACGGCCGCACCGCGAACCGCCAGTATCCGCACTATCGTAAACAAGGGGGTTGATTGGTCACATGTCTGCAACCGCAACGAAACAAGGCCCGCAGGAGAAATCTCTGGGCAAGCGCCTTGGCTTGATCGCCATCGCAATCGTGATCATCGCCGTAGCTCATTTCCTTCCCGTTCCGGAAGGATTGACCTATGCGGGCAAGATGGCTATCGCCATCATGGTCGCCGGCATCGTACTGTGGGTAACCGAACCGGTTCCCATGGCAATCTCGGGTTTGGCGCTGATGTGCCTTATGCCCGGATTCGGGATATTCCCATACAACGGCGCACCCGGCGTATGGGCTAACTTCATCAGCAACGTTATCTTCTTCATCCTCGCGTCGTTCGGCATCACCTCGGCGCTTCTGAAGACGAAGATACCGACTAAGATCGTGTTCTCCCTCATGCATCTTACCAAGGGCAACGCGAAGACGACCGTGCTCGCGTTCATGGTCGCAACCGGCGTGGTCTCGGCGTTCGTGTCGAACCTGCCCACGACGGCGCTCTTCGCAGGCATCGCCATGAGCAGCATCATCGAGATCGAGAAGGAGAACTCCGATTCCAAGCACGCCGCGAACCTCGGCAAAGCGCTCATGATCGGCATCGCGTACGCATCCATCATGGGTGGCATGATCACGCCCGCAGGTTCTGCGCTCAACATCATGACGCTCAACATGCTCGGCGCGAACGCCGGATTCACCATCTCGTTTTTGGACTGGATCATCATCTGCGCGCCGATCGCCATCATTGTACTCGTTATCAGCTGGGTGTCGGTCTCGCTCATCTTCAAGACCGACCGCATCTCCGAAGCCACCATGCTCGCCATCGAGAAGAAGGGCGCTGCGGTCGGCAAGCTCGACGGGTTCGATAAGAAGGTTCTCGTGATCCTGCTTGCCATGATCGTGTGCTGGATCGCCAGCAACTGGACCGGATGGGACGCGACCGCCATCGCCGTCGCAGGCCTTGCCGTGTTCTTCCTTCCGGGCGTCGATGTGCTCACGTGGAAAGAGTACATCGCAAGCGTCCAGTGGAGCATCGTGCTGCTCATCGGCTGCGTGCAGTCGATCGCAGGCGGCATCAAAGAGCAGGGAGCCGCAAGCTGGCTGTTCGGCGCAACCGTGGGCAAGCTCGCCGTGAGCGCATTCGCCCTCGTAGCCGCTACCGCTGTGGCGCTTCCGCTCATGCGCCTCATCATTCCCGTGGGTCCGGCGCTCATCGCCATCAGCCTCATCCCGCTCGCTGCCATGGGCCCGAGCATGGGCGTTTCGGCAGCCGTGTTCGCCGTCATCATCGCCTTCAACGCCAACAGCACGTTCTTGCTCGGCGTCGACAGCAACAACATGATGACCTTCAAGTACAACCAGTGGAAGATGATCGACTTCTTCAAGGCCGGCGTCATCCCCACCATCGCGATGGTCGTGCTCCATGCAACGATCCTCGCCCCGCTCGTGAGCATGCTGGGGTACTGATCCTCGGAGTTACTAAGCCCAGAGCTACACGAACTGCGCGAGCCCAGATCGAAAGCGATCTGGGCTCTTTCTTTTGGCTTGGGAGTGCCGTGCAGTGGCAAGGCACCTAACTTCAACCAGGGATTCACGGCGCAGCACCGCGTGGATCCGCGCGCCGCCGACGCGCCTACGTTCTTCGAGGAAGTCGAGTGTTATTGATGAAGACCGGTTTCGCGCGCCTATTTGCACGAGATTCTTCGATGGCTATCGCGCATATGCCGACCGCATTTTAGCGGCGGAAGGCTGCCCAAAGCCCAAAAACCGCCGCCGTGAAGCGTTTGACGGGCTTTAAAGCACCAACGGGATGCGTAAGCGAAGGACTGCCGCATGCACCGTGAAGCAGGCGGGGCCTGTGAGCAGGGGTTATCGTTGTCAGGGAATTTCGCCTGCATCGGTAATGCGTTACGAAGCCCTTCACGGCGGCAATTTTTGGGCTTCAGGGCTGCAGCGCTGCGAGGGCTGCACCGCCGAGGGGGGCTCCACCGCTGCGAGGGCTGCACCGCTGCTCGGGACTCCGCCGCCATGGGGGCTGCAGCGCCGTGGGGGCTCCACCGCTGCGAGGGGCTCCGCCGCTATTAAGCCAGGAATAAACCTCCGCTGGAGGCGAATTCCGGCAGAAAGGGCCTGCGCTCTGCCGTGCTACAGCGCGGCCTCGCCTTGAGCTTCGGCTTCCGCCTCGACTCCTTCGACCGCGACGAACTCGAAGCCGGGCTGGGTGCACACCGTGCAGAACGCGGGGCGGCGGCCGGCGACGATGGTGCCGCACGAAGGACAGCGCGACAGGCCGTCGAGGCCCTCTTCGCTTTTCTCCGCAATATCGAGGCAAATGCCCGCATACAGGCTTTCCACTTCCTGGATGCGCTTGTACATGCGCGAAATGTCGCCGTATCCGCGCATGCGCGCCCGCGCAGCGTACTCGGCGCACGGACCGGCGGCCCATTGGTCGGTTTGCCGCGCACATGCGCGCAATGCCTCGTCGATCGGCATATCGGCGATAGGCATCTCGTGCGCATCGACCGCTTCGGCACGGAGGCGTTCGCGGAACGTCTCCAGCTCGGCAAGATGGGACTTCTCGCCTTCGGCCAGCGCCTCAAGCACACCGGCATCGCGCTTTTCCCCAGCGCCATCGGCCTGAGCAGCCAGCTCGTGGTACGCACGCTTCGCGCCGAGGCAGAACGCACGGGTGCTCTGCAGATCGTCGTACACCTCGGCGAGCTGCTCTTTGGTAAACAGCGCCTCTTTCTTCGCCTTATGGCGCTTATAGGCTCTGAATCCGAGGAACTCGAGGGCGACGAATGCCGCTATGACGAGCACGACGAGAACCATGATGTCCATCTTCTACCTCCAAACAATCGGGCACCGCGACCGACTCCATCTGATCGCGATGCCCGCACTTTCATACCGCCCAAGGCGGTCCCCATGCCTTTCGAACAACCCTAGCTGAGGGCGAATACCGCCTGCTTCGGCTTTTCGGCCAGCTTCGCGGAAAGCTCCTCGAGCGTGCCGTATTCCATACACTTCGCCTGGCAGTGCGAAACGCACGTGGGAAGCTTGCCCATCTCGGTGCGTGCGGCGCACAGATCGCACTGGTCGGTCGGTACCGGCATGTATGAAAGCTGCCACACGTCTTCCTCGATCTTCCACGGGCCGATCTCGTTGACGAGGATGCCGGTCTGCCCTACCGGGTACTGGTGCTCCATCTGGCAAGCGAACTCGCAGGTGTGGCATCCCGTGCACCACTCGTAATCAATCAGAATACCGTATTTCGTCATAGGATCACTCACCGTCCTCGATCTTGTAGAGCTTGCAGATGCTCGTCTTGTAGTTCGAACCGAATCCGCTCTTGCCCGGGCTGTACACCATAAGGTTGTTGATGTTGTACTCGAACACATCGAAGAACTTCTCGGGGTCGGCCTCAGGCATCCACCATGCATGGTCGCAGGCGACGATGCGCGGATCGGTGAGGATGGGCGTTTCCTCGATCCTGATCTTGGCGCGGCCGTTCTGGTTCTCGATCCACACCCATTCACCATCGACCATGCCGAGTTCTTTGAGCTTATCGGGATGCACCTGGACAACCGGGTCGGGATGCAGCTTGCGCAAACGCTCGATCTGGCGGTGCTCCGAGTGGAAGTAATTCCAATTGCGGGCGCCGGTCGTCAGCACGAGCGGGTACTGCTCGAACAGCTCGGGCGTGGAACCGGGACCGGGATCGGGTTCTTCGAAGTACGGCAACGGATCGAGCTCGGCGGCGTTGTAGAATGTCGACCACAGCTCGATGCGGCCGGTCGCTGTCTGGAAGCCCGGCTTTCCGTCGTTGCGCATCTTGCCGCTCTTGTACTTGTAGTACTCGACGGGCAGATACACCGGAGCTACTTCTCGCAGTTCCTCGTAGGTGTAGCCGGTCGGCTTCAGAAGTTCGGTGAACATCTCTTCGGGGGTCTCCCACGGCCACGCTTCAGGGTTCAAGCGCTTGCCGAGCTCAAGGTTGATCTGCATATCGGATTTACACTCGCCGATCTGCGTAACTTTGTTGATGACCTCGCCGCGCTGCGAACCGTCGCCTACGCGAATGCCGTTGCGCTCGGCGAACGTCGCCGCGGGCATGACCACATCGGCAAGCGCCATGATCGTCGGCGTCATGAACAGGTCGACCGAAACGATGAAATCGCACTTGCTGAACGCCTTGTACACGCGCTGAGGATCGGCAGCCATGCAGGCAAGGCCGTTGGTGGTCTGGAAGTGCGCGCCGTGAATCTCGTACGGATCGCCTGTCTCCATCGTTTCGATGAGCACGTCGGGCGAAGACTGCTTGAAGCCCATCTGGAGCAGCTTGTAGCGATCGAGGCCGAGACGCTTGGGCTCCTGCTCGGGAGGCAGAAGATCGCGGCCCCAGCCACCGGAGTACGCCATGATTTCAGCAGGAGGCACCATGCCGCCCGGGTTGTCCACGTTACCGGTGATCTGGAAGAGGGCAGCAATTGCCTGACCTGCGGGAATGGCTTCTCTCGTCATGTCGATAGCAAGACCCCACTGAAGCGTTGCGGGCTTGCACTCGGCGAGCATGCGGGCGGCTTTCACGATCTTCTCTTCGGGGATCCAGGTGATCTCGGCGACCCTGTCGGGCGGGAACTCTTGCACGCGCTCTTTGAGCTCGTCGAACCCGTAGCACCACAGATCGACGAATTCCTTATCGTAGATCTCCTCGTTGATGATGACGTTGAGCATGCCGAGCGCAAGCGCCGCATCGGTACCGGGACGGATCGGCAGATGCAGATCGGAGCGGGCCGCAAGGAACGTGACGCGCGGATCGATTACAACCGTTTTCATGCCCATCTTCATAAGGTCGATAACCCAGTGGCCGAAAAAGCCGTCGGAGTTCGCGATGATCGGGTTGTTGCCCCAGATGAACATAACCTCGGGCATGACCCAATCGGGGTTGTCGTAACGGTCGATGTAGTGCTGGGAAACGTCGGCTACCCAGAACGATCCGGTCGTTGCCGCCATACCTGCCACACGAGGCAGGTAGCACGCGTTGCCCGAAAGCACGTTTCCGTAATTCGGAGAACCGAATGACCAGCACAAACGCGATTGCCACGGTGCGATGTCGCGGCCGGTGCCATGGATGAACACGACCGATTCGGCCCCGTACGTCTCTTTGATCTTGGTGAATTCCTCAACGGTGATGTCGTAGGCCTCGTCCCACGTGATGCGCTCCCACTTGTTTTTCCCGCGATCTTCGCGAGCGCGCTTCATCGGGTATTTGAGCCGATCCTCATGGTTGACGATCTCGGGCATGTCCAAGCAACGGACACACAAGCGTCCCTGGGTGAACGGATTTTCGGGGTCGCCCTCGACTTTGACGAGCTTGTCGTCCTTATCGGTATAGAGCAGCACGCCGCAGCCGAGATGGCACCCAGGACCCGACCATGCGCTTCCGCGCGTTACCGTGTACTCGCCCTCCTGGTAACGATACGGCTTCTCATGGGGGACTTTGATGCCTTCTGATTTTTCCATACTCTCACTCCCATCCTTCCTCGTCATGTACGCTGGATACAGCATCGGGCAATAGGGAGGCAGGCGAATCGATACCATGAAGTGAAAAACGGGGGGATGCATACGAAAAATAAGGTGATGGAAGGCCTCGCAGGGCATACTACTCTCGTTAGTATCCGCAGTAAACAACCGTTTGGGCTGGTGAAATCGGTTGGGCTACGAAGAGCTCTCCGTCGAGCCCGACCAATCGCGGATGCCTCCGATATCGCGGACATCGGTGTAGCCGATAGCTGCAAGCTTGCCCGCCGCAAGCTTGCTCTGCACGCCGGTGCGGCAGTATACGAGAATCGTCGCGTGGGAATCGGGGAGCATGCCGAGCTTGTTGGTTCCGATCTCCTCGAACGGTACCGAAAGAGCCCCGGGAATATGGGCCTCGTTGTACTCGGCTTTCGTGCGCACGTCGACAACGGTCACATCGCCGGCATCGATGATGCGCTGCGCCTCTTCGGCGGTAAGACTGCTCGAAAGCGGAGCTATGGGATCGCCGGATCGAGCCGAAGCCTCTGCCGCATCACTCGGCGCGCATCCGCAGAGTATGCATATCGATGCAACTCCGGCCGTGTACAGCGCTGCAAGCAAGGCCCTGTTCATGAACGATCCCATTCTGCAAGTACCTACATATTTTCGTGCTCAACCATACTATATAGCTTGGTTTTCGCGTGTCAACGCGTAATTTTTGATCGGGGTATAATGGATTGTCCCGCAAAGAACGGGCACGGCACGAATCATGCACCGAGGACGGGCGAAAGAAGGCATCGCATGGATGTACGGGTCTACCATTTCAGCGCCACGGGAACAACCGAGCGCATTGCTACCGCTGTCGGCCGAGCACTCGACGAGGATGCCCGCGTCGTCGCACTTGCCGAGCACGAACTGCTCGCACATACCGACGCGCTCGATCTTATCGATGCCGAAGCGCGCGATGCGCAGACGGATGCCGCTTGTGCGGTGTTCGCCGTTCCGGTGTTTGCGGGAAGGGTTCCCCGCGCAGCCGCTGAAGCGATCGGGCGCTTCCACGGAAACGGCACGTGCGCTGCAAGCATCGTCGTATACGGCAACCGCGATTTCGACGATGCGCTTCTCGAGCTGAACGACCTGCTCGAACGCCAGGGGTTCGCCGTGCAGGCGTCGGCCGCTTTCGTGGCGCAGCATTCCATGCTCCCGACCGTTGCCGCAGGACGACCCGATGCCGCTGATCTGGCCGAAGCGGAGTCGTTTGCCCGCAGCATCGCCGAAAAGCTCGCGACGCTCGATGCCAGCGGATCGAACCGGGCCGCCGCGCCGTGCGTTCCCGGCAACCGTCCGTACAAAGAGGCTCCCGCTGCAGGCTGGGTGCCCGAGGTGTCCGGAGATTGCACGCGCTGCGGCATCTGCGCCGAACGCTGCCCCGCTCAGGCCATCCCGCACGACACCCCGAACACGACAGGCGAAGCATGTTTCGAATGCATGCGCTGCGCGATGGTGTGCCCCGAAGGCGCCCGTGGCCTGCCTGGCCCGGTTGCAGCCATGATCGCCGAAAAGCTCGGTCCGATCGCCGAGGTGCGCAAGCCGAACCGCGTGTGGCTATAGGAAGCGACTTCGGGCACGGGGCATCGGTCCGGGATCCGTGACCCCGCTTGCTGCCCGCGCCTCTCAGCGGATGGCCCGCTTGACCGCAAGCGCCGTGAGCACGCCAAGCACCGTCTTGACCGTATCAACGACGATGAACGGGGCTACGGCGGCGGCGAACGCTGCTGCGATGCCCGTACCGGTCACAACCATGAACTGCACGCACCCGAACGCGTACATGATCGCAATGAACACGATCGCACCGATGAAGCGTACCGCAAGCTCACGGCGACCGTACAGGGGTGCTCTGCGTCCCGCCGTACGTCCTTCCGCCACCTCACGGGCTCTCTCCGCGTCATGCAGGCCTTCCGCTTCTGACGGGCGTACCGTAGCACGCGATCCCGTCTTCGCTTCTTTGCCCCACTTCGTCAAAAGCGCCATCAGCGCAAGCGCGACAAACGCGCCGATGAGATATCCCCACAGAAAACCACCCGTCGGCCCGAGGATGACGCCTATGCCGCCTCGCATCGACGAGAATACGGGAACGCCGATAGCACCGAGCACGAGATAGCACGCGATCGAAGCGATGCATTGGCCCGGTGTCAGCGCGATCAGGGCGAACACCATCGCGAACGTCTGCAACGTAAACGGGATGGGGCCAAGCGGTACCGATATCCACGCCGAAACGGCGAACAGGGCAATCGTCAAACCGCAGAACGCAATTGAGCGCGTCCTTGTCGATCGTGTAGTTTTGGCAATGCTTCCAGTCATAGAGCGAACCTCCTCGGGTCAATGCTCGCAGAAGGCGTGCCAGCGCACAAGCGCAGGAATCCGAGCTGGGTGACGCGAAACCCTGCTAAAACTTCGCCGTGATCTCTTTACGCTCGAGTTTGCCGAGGCGTTTCATCTCAAGCATAATGAACACCGCAGTGGTGAAGATGGAGAGGAAATCGGCCATGGGGGCGGCGAAGTAGATTGCATCGAGGCTTGTGAACTGCGCAAGCACGCTCGGCAGCATCTCGGGCAGCACAAACAAAAGCGGAATGAGAAACAGTATCTGCCGCGTGAGCGAGAGGATGATCGATTTAAGCGGCTGACCCGTTGCCTGGAAGTAGTTCGCACCGACGATCTGAAAGCCGATGAAAGGCAGCATCATAAGCTGCACTTTGAGCGCGAACACGGTGAATTCCACGAGCTCGGGGTGCCTGATGCCGAATGCGCCCACGATAGCCTCGGGGAACAGATGCACGATCGCCCACATGACAAGGCCGATGGATGTAGCGGCCGCAATGCCGTACCACAGCGTCTTGCGCACGCGCGCGATCAACTTCGCGCCGTAATTAAAGCCGAGCAACGGCTGGATGGCGATCGACACGCCCACGAGAGGCAGGGTGGCGAAGATCGCAACACGCTGCACTACGCCGATCGAAGCGAGCGCATCATCGGCGCCGATGGGGTTGAGCGCGCCGTACTTCACGAGCATGAGGTTTATCACGAAGTTCACAACAGCCATACCCGCCTGCACCACGAAACTCGCCAACCCGAGCGTGAGGATGGTGCCGATCACCTTGGGGTCGGGCCTCATGGCAACGAGACGCAGCTTCAGCGGTACGTTCTTGGTCATGATGAAGTACCAGAGCACCGTGATGCATGAGATCGCCTGGCCACAGATGGTCGCGAGCGCACTGCCCTCGACGCCCCAACCGAACCTGATAACGAACAGGTAGTTGAACGCCGTACAGGCTACAGCACCGATCAGCATGGTCACGAGTGCGCGATTCGGAGCTCCGGCAGTACGGATGAAGTTGTTCACGCCCATGCCGATGCACTGGAAGATGAACCCGAAGCAGATAATGCGGATGAACGATGCAGCGTAGGGGCGCACCTCATCGGTTGCACTCGAGAGCGTGAGCAAGGCGTCGAGAACAGGTGGGCTCGCCGCGCAAAGCGCGATCACGATTGCGAACAAGATGCTCAGGCTGACCGTGTTGCCCAAGCTGCACTCGGCATCGTTTCTCCTGCCCTCGCCGAGCCTGAGCGCCGCAAGCGCGTTGCCGCCGTTGCCGATGAGCATGGCGATTGCCAAAAATACCGTCATGATGGGGTTCGCTACTGTTGCCGCCGATAAGCCGATTTCGCCCATAGCCTGACCGAGAAAAATCGAATCGATGACGTTGTACGCACCGTTGACGAGCATGCCGAGGATAGCCGGTATGGCGAACTCCGTAATGAGCTTCGGGATGGAATCGGTCCCCATGCGGCTCACTTTGTCGGACTTGACCGGCTCTTCCAATCGAGTCGACGGATCTGATGCTTGAGCTGCCATACGGTGCGCGATTCCTTCCTTACCTCTACGAGATCCCTGTAAAGATATCATTCTACTCCTTGGGAGCTCAAATGAAAGGCGGTCGACTCCCGCCTTCGCCCTCATATCGCTTTGCGGTTGATTTGGCGCGCGGGAGGCTGCCTTCGCAGCGCGGGAGGCTGCCTTCGCACTTGGAAGCGCACGATGCGACGAGAAGGCAGATGCGGCGGCGTGTCGAAACAGGGTGCATGTTGGATGCACATGACGCGCCGATGGCATGGCGGGCGCGAACCTGTTCGCAAAACACGCTGTTTGCCGGTTCCATGTTCCGAACTTCCAAGATCTTGGCACAAAATTGGAGGTTGGGGGTGCGGCAGGATTCTTGGACTGCTCAGGCCGCCAGCCCGAGCCTCCTGCGGCGGCCCTCGATGGTCTCGCAGGTGGCCTTCTTCCCGTTCTCCCTGAACGTCTTGAGGCGGCCGTCATTGTACCACGTGATGTAGCGCGCGACGGCCTCGAATATCTCGGCGACGGGCGCCCCCGCGCGCACGAGCGAATGGAACGCCTCGACCTTCGCCCGGCCGAAGAAGCCCTCGCACGCCGCGTTGTCGGGGCTGTGCCCCTTGCGCGACATCGAGCGCACGAGGCCGGCCCCCTCGCACAGCGCGATCCACCCCTTCCAGCGGTAGTGCCCGCCGCGGTCGGAGTGGATGACGGGACGCTGGCCCTCCCGAAGCGTCGCTATCGCGTCGGCGAGCGTGGAGTTCGCGAGCTCGGCGTTGGGGCTCTCCGAGGCGCGCCAGGCGACGACCTTGCCGTCGAAGCAGTCGACGACGGCGGACAGGTAGCACTTGCCGTCGCGCCCCCGCATCTCGGTGATGTCGGTGAGCCACAGCTCGTTGGGCGCGTCCGCCGAGAAGTCGTGCCTCCCGTGCTCGCCGAGCAGCAGGTTCCCGGGCGCGTCCGACACCTCGCCCGCGTACGAGCTCCATCTCTTCTCCGACCTGGAGCACCGGGCGACGAGCCCCTGGCGCGCCATCGACTCGCGCACCCTGCGCTCGGGCGCGCGGACGCCGCCGGCCTCCAGCGCCGCCTTGAGGCGGCGGTAGCCGTAGATCCCGCCGTTCTCCGCGAAGGCCGCGGCCACGGCCCCGTCGAAGCCCCCGTCCGTCATGCCGGACGGGCTATCGAGCCTCGCCCGGTGGTAGAGGTAGGTGCTCTTCGAGATTCCCAAGAACGTCGAGATCCGGGCCAGGGAGCACCCGCAGTCCCGCCTCAGCCTCTCGCCTAACCCGACGAGCCGCCTCTTCGACAGGCTCGCCGGGCTTGCGGCTTTTGGGTCGCGCATCAGCTCCTTGTAGACGCTCACCTCGAAGAGCGCCTCCTCGAGCTCGGCCCGGAGGGCCTCGATCCGCCTGTCGTCCGATCCCGCCGCCTGCCCCATGCCCGGCTTCGCCCCCTCGTCCTCGCGCGGCGCGCCCTCCGCGCCGGTCTCGGACATGATAGCGCTTTTGCGGGCCTTCCTGCTCCAGACCGATATTATGCTCGCTTCGGCGATGCCGAGGCGGCGGGCGATGTGCGCGGGCTTCTCCCCGAGGCCGTAGAGGCGGACGGCCTCCGCCTTGGTGGCCTCGGGGTAGCGGGAGTGGGGCGCGTGCTCGGCGCGCCCCTTCACCCTGGGCATCTCCGCCGGCAGGGAGCCCTCCTCGGCCTGCTCCAGCCACCGCCTCAGCGACTCCCTGGACGGGGTCCCCCATTTCCGCTCGGCGGCGCGGGGCGTGAGCCCCTCGGCCCACATCGTCTCGACGTAGCGGACCTTCTCCCTTTCCGTGTACATGCGGCTCCCTCCTCGCGGCCCCCGCGGGGGCCGCTCGATCGGTCGTGGACCGCCTGCCGGCGGTCCAGCTTCCTGCCGCACCTCCGGTTTGACAATTAAGGAATACCATACTTTAAATTTTGGATGATGTGCATTTTTCCGACCAGGCGTTTTGCTTCCTGTTTTCTCAAATTCATTTAAGTATCTAGTTATACAATTGTCAAACCTCCAATTTTGTGCCAGAATCAGCGGACTCGGGAACAGAAACTAGATCCGCACGCGAAATCAGGTACACGTGAGCGCCGCGCGTCGCAGATGCTGGCTGTGGCGGATGCTGCTCGTCTCGATTAAAAACGCACGTGGTGGATGCCGCGCGTCGTAAATGCCGGGCGTGGCGAAGCGATTGACGCGCATAACGGACGTTGCGCCTCGCAAGTGATGCCGCACGTGGAGGATGCCGGGCGTTGCGGACGCTGTACGTTTCGAGGAGATGCCGCACGAGCCGCGGGGCGTTTTCGCTCGCAGACAGACGCCCTGGGCTACAAGACCACGTGCGCTTCGCCGGAAGCGATACAATGCTCGCGGCCGTGCTCGTCGAGCAGTACGAGGTTGCCGCGCTCATCCACGCGCACGACACGACCCGAGGCCACGATATCTCCGCTCATCGACGAGATGCCCACACTCCTGCCGTTGAGAAACGCGCAGTCATGGTACTCGCTCGTGAATGCCTCGAAGCCTTCGGCGAGCCACCGCGCATAGCAACGATCGAGCGCGGCGAGCAGGTGCGCGGCAAGCGTTTCGAGCACTTCGTTTCGAAGAGCCTCCGGCTCGCTCAAAACCCGTTTGCCAAACGCTCCAAGATCGCCGACACGCTCTAGGTACGCAGGTTGGAACGCGCCTGTCGTTGGGGGGAACTCATCGGGTGCGAACACGTTGATGCCGATGCCGATACATACGCTGCGATCGAGCGCTTCGAGCGATATACCGCAGAGCTTTCCCTGGTCGCACAGCACGTCGTTGGGCCATTTGACGCACACCCCGCGAGCACCGTACGCGCGAAGCGTTTCTCGGACGGCGAGGGCGACAACCAGGCTGAGCGTGGGAAGCGACCCCTGTGCAACACCGTGGCCGAGAGGGCGCAGCAAGACGGAAAGATACAGGCTTCCAGCAGGACTCGCCCACCTGCGGCCTTGGCGACCGTATCCACCCGTCTGCACGATCGAAGTTACCACCGTTCCCTCGGCGGCTCCCGAAGCAATGAGGCGCTTGATCTCTTCGTTCGTCGACTCGATTTCATCGAAGCACGTGACGGCAAACGGCACACGGGTGCCGCGTACCGCCTCTTCGATCACTGCAGCGTCGAGCATGGTCGGTATCGCCTAAAAGTGCTGATCGAGCTTGACCGCATGGCCGACCTCAACCGTCTGCTCGCTTACTGCCGTTCCGTTGGCAAGCACATGGCCGGGTCGCAATTCCAAAAGCGGCTTCACTACGAAATCGCGTTCGGTCAAAAGCGGATGCGGCAAGGTGAGGCGCTCGTCGTCACACCGGTAGCACTGATAATCGAGGATGTCGACATCGCAGGTTCGGGGACCGTTTTTCACCGTGCGGGTGCGGCCGAAGCGGTTCTCGATCGCATGCGCGTACGCGAGCAGATCGTGCGGACCGATACCCGTGCGAATAAGGGCGACAGCGTTTACGAACGGATCTTGATCTTCGAAGTAAGCAGGCTCGCTCTCGTAGAAGCTCGACACGTCGATGAGCTGAGAATCGGGAAGCACGGCGAGATTTCCGATCACCTCGTTGAGCACGGCGATCTTCGCTTCGCGCTCCTCGCCCGCTTCGCCCACAAGCGCAACGTTCGATCCGAGACCCAAAAAACAATAGGGTCGCAGATCCTTGAGGGCCTCGCAGGTGAGCGCAACGTTATGCGTGCGCACGACGCTCGCGCCGAGCTCGACGGCCTCGAGCGCCTGTTTCGCCGAAACCTCGTCGCGGTCCTTCGGGTTCTCGATGCCGTAGAGGGCACCGATGTGGCTCTTGCGCGACACGGCCACCATGAGCGGATACCCGAGGCGTGCAAACTGGTGCATGTTCAGCAGAAGCTCGTTTGTCTGCTTCGGTGTTTTTCCGAACCCAGGGCCAGGATCGATGCAGATGCGTTCGTGTGCGATGCCCTGCGCTTCGAGCTCGGCGGCCCGGTCGCGCAGGTAGCGCTTCACATCCTCCACCACATCGTCGTAAACGGGATTGTCCTGCATGGTTTTCGGCTCGCCTTGCATGTGCATGACCACGAGCCCCGCCGAACACCCCCGCGCGACTTCGACCATCGCTGGATCGCGGAATCCCGACACGTCGTTGATGATCGAGGCACCGGCCTCGACGCATGCGCGGGCAACTGCAGCATGACGCGTATCGATGCTCACGCATACGCCGTGCGCGGCGAGCTCGGAGACGACGCGCACCGTGCGAGCAAGCTCCTCGTCGATCGAGACTTCGGCAGATCCGGGGCGCGTAGACTCTCCGCCCACGTCGATGATGCGGGCACCCTCTTTAACCATGGCAAGGGCCCGCTCGACTGCGACGGCAAAATCGGCGTGGTCGCCGCCATCGGAGAACGAATCGGGCGTAACGTTGAGGATGCCCATCACGGTGGGCATCCTGGTATCGAATTCGAATTCTGCGCAGTGCCAGATCATCGGTTACTTATCGCCGTCTTTCTTCTGGTCGTCGTCGGTTTTTCGCTCAGGGTCGGGATCGGTCGCGGTGTCGGCCCCGTCCGCTCCGCCCGACTTGGGCGTCTCATCGGCCTTGGCCGTGCCATCTGAATCCTTCGTGCTGTAGCGCTCCGTCGGCACGCTTTTGCCGTCTGACGGCTTCTTGGCATTCGGATCGACCGCCGATTCGTCGAGCAGTTCCTGGAAACGATTCTCGAGCTCGGCGAAGAAGCTCGATCCGCCGCCCGGGGCCGCAGGACGGCCCGGATCGTTCGGATCCTGATCGCCCGGTGCGACTTCCTCGCTGCGCCAGTTCGGATCGGTGAGTTGCGCCTGCTCTTCTGATTTACGCGCCTCTTCGGCGGCCTTCATGGCCTCTTCGTCCTTGCGACGTGCTTCGGCCTCTTCGGCCTCCTTCTTGGCGATGATGTCCTTCTCGCGATTGAGGTAATCGGACCAGGTGTTGTTGAGCAGCGCTTCGCACGCTTCCCCTTCGACGGTTTCGCGCTCCAAAAGCACGCTCGCCATGAGGTCCATCTGCTCGCGGTTCTTCGAGAGAATTTCATAGGCGCGATCGTGCGCGTTCTTCATGATGCGCGCGACCTCGTCGTCGATGCGCTTGGCGGTTTCCTCGGAGTAGTCCTGCGTATTGCCGTAATCGCGCCCGAGGAAGACCTCGTGGTTGGGCTGCCCGAACACCTGCGTGCCCAGCTCAGAGCTCATACCGTACTGCGTCACGATAGCACGGGCCATCTTTGTTGCGCGCTCGAGGTCGTTCGAAGCGCCCGTCGTGATGTCGTCGCAGAAAATTTCCTCTGCAACACGGCCGCCCAAGAACACTGCGAGTTCGTCGTGCATCTCGCCCAAGCTGTTGAGCACCTTGTCCTCTTTCGGGATGGACAGCGTGTAACCGAGCGCGCGTCCACGCGAGATGATCGAGATCTTATGTACCGGATCGGCCTTCGGGAGCAGGTGGCCGATGAGGGCATGGCCGCTCTCGTGATAGGCGATCGTGCGCTTGGTCTGCTCGTCCATGACGCGACCCTTGCGTTCGGGACCGGCGATAACACGCTCCATCGATTCGCTCACCTCTTGTTGGGTGATGATCTTCTTGTTGCGGCGCGCTGTGAGAAGGGCACTTTCGTTCATGAGGTTCGCCAGATCGGCACCCGTGAAGCCCGGTGTGAGCTTGGCGACCTTCGCAAGATCGACGTCGCTGCCGAGCGGCTTGTCTTTGGAGTGCACCTTGAGGATCTTCTCGCGGCCCTTCACATCGGGTGCGTCCACGACGATCTGACGATCGAAACGACCCGGACGCAGCAGCGCGGGATCGAGGATGTCTGCGCGGTTCGTCGCTGCAATGAGCACGACCGAATCGTTCGAATCGAAGCCGTCCATCTCGACGAGGAGCTGGTTCAAGGTCTGCTCGCGTTCGTCATGGCCACCGCCGAGGCCTGCACCGCGCTGACGGCCGACCGCATCGATCTCGTCGATGAAGATGATGGAGGGCGAAGAGTCCTTCGCCTGCTGGAACAAGTCGCGCACGCGCGAAGCGCCCACGCCAACGAACATCTCGACGAAGTCGGAACCCGAAATGCTGAAGAACGGCACACCGGCTTCGCCTGCAACTGCGCGAGCCAGAAGCGTCTTGCCTGTACCGGGAGGTCCCACGAGCAAGCAACCGCGGGGGATCTTCGCGCCCATCGATTGGTATTTCGCCGGATTGGCGAGGAAGTCCTTAATCTCGGTCATCTCCTCGACGGCTTCATCGACGCCTGCAACATCGGAGAATTTGACATCGGGGCGCTCCTCGGCTGCCTTTTTAGTCTTCGCCTTGCCGAACGACATCTGCGAGTTGTTCGCTTTCTGCATCGACGTGAAGAAGAAGATCAGCAAACCTGCGAGGAGCAAGAACGGCAAGAACGTTCCGAGAAGCTCGAGCAGGCCAGAGGGCAGGCGCACTTCGTACTGGATGTTGGGATGAGCGGCCAAAAGCTCGCCGAGCGAATCCTGCCCGACGTAGGTGGAGGTGTAGTTGCGCTCGTTGCCGAGCGTGGAGATCGACAGATCGGTGGTGCCCACCCCGGCAAGCGGTTTACCGTCAAGCGGGTTTTTCATCATGCCCATCTTCGCGTTCATCGCCTCGAACGCGCTGTTGAACGCGGCGGCGGCAGTCGAACCGGAGGTGATGGCGGGATAGTACGTACCGGATACGGTATAGTCGCCCGCATTGTAGATGACCTTGTTGACGCGATCCTGCTCGACTGCCTGGACGAATTCCGAGGTAATGAGCGTATCGGTCTGGGTCGTATTCGACATGTTCATGAACTGGCTGCCGACGAAGAAGGCAACGATCATGAACAGCACGACCGAAATGATGGTCGTCCTTGTGCTGGGCGGCTGCGGTTGTCTTTGCTGTTGGTTTGCCATGTGGTCTGTATCTTTCTATTGCCGAGTTTGCCCTGACAAGTCAGGTGTATGAGCCTAATAAACTTCGGGTTTCAGAACGCCAATGTAGGGCAGGTTGCGGTAGCGCTCCGCAAAGTCGAGCCCGTAGCCGACTATGAACTGGTCGGGGCATTCGAATCCGATGTACTTGCAATCGATCTTGGCCTGCTCGAGCGTTTTCTTCCGCAGAAGCGTTGCGACCTCGATCGATGCTGGATTGCGGGAAGCAAGGTTTTTCAGCAGGTACGTGAGCGTAAGCCCGCTGTCCAGGATGTCTTCGGCCACGATGATGTGGCGGCCTTCCACCTCCGACGAGAGGTCCTTCAGAATGCGAACGACCCCCGAGCTTTTCGCCCCGTTTCCATACGACGAGATGGCCATGTAGTCCATCTCGAGCGGAAGCTCGATCGTGCGCGCAAGATCGGCCATGAAGATAGCTGCACCGCGCAGAACCGAAACGAGCACGATGCCTTGACCGTCCCGTTCGACGGCAGCGGCGTAGTCCTTCGTTATCTGAGCACCGATTTGGGCAACGCGCAAAGCGATTTCCTCTTCGGAGAACAGCACTTCCTGTATGTCTTCGTGCACTGCAAGCCTTCTTCGATGGTGGTGGACCGACGTCTCGTCCAATCCCTCGGAACGGCACTGCGGACCTGCGCAAAACCGCAGCTCCGACATGAGACGCCCCGCCTTCCTTCACAAGCGATAAGTGTAGCATTTAGAAGGTGCGAATAAATCACAATATGGTAACACGGCACCAGGCCCCATGATTTTCACATTTCGGGGCGTTACCTTACTGTGCTGGGCTTATTCGGCGACGAAGATGTCGGGAAACTCCCTCTGAAGGCGCCCGACGGGAAGGCCGATCACCGTATCGAGCTCGCCTTCAACCAGCGTTGCGAGCTTGGCACCCTCACCCTGGATCGCATAGGCCCCGGCCTTGTCGAACGACTCCCCGCATTTCAGGTACGCAGTGATTTCATCGTCGGTGAGCTCTTTGAATGCGACGCGGCTCGTGTCGCAGAACGTCCTAAATCCAAGTGACACCTTTTCGGGCTCAGGTGCCATGACCATCCACACCGATACGGCGGTGAGCACCTCGTGGGTTCTGCCCGAAAGCTTGCGAAGCATGCCCTTCGCATCTGACAGGCTTTTGGGTTTGCCGAAGATCGTGTTGTCGAGCACTACCATGGTGTCAGCGCCGAGCACGACGGCCGCGCCGCGGTAATCGCTCGCAAGCACCTCCTGCACCACCGCGCCCGCTTTGCGCTCGGCGAGCTTCTTAGCCGCCTCGGAAGGTTCGGCGAGAACGTCGGCGTCGAGCGTTTCGTCCACCTCCGACACATGGACGGTAAAGCGGATGCGAGCTTCTTCGAGCAGCTGCTTGCGGCGGGGGCTTCCCGAAGCGAGGATGATGTCAACGTGATCGGGCTCGGGAGCAGGCTCGTGCTCGGCTGCGGGTGTGTCGTGCCCGTCGGGTGTAAGTTGTTGGCCTGCTGCAGCCTCCGACGCGACCTCGGGTTGCCTCCCCTGCGCAGCGCGCTCGTCGGCCGCAGCCTCGACGTCGGTCGGGTTGCCCGCAAATTCGGTGTTTCGTTCGGTATCCATGGTTGGCATTGTAGCGCACCTTCCCGCGCGTTCAACCGCGTTTTCGGCGGGCGCGATAGGCGGCCATCGGCTCGATGCGAACGCCACGCTTGTTTGCGCTGACGGCGAGATCGCCCTGGATGTTCGCGGTGTAGCCGCTTACGGGCGCGCCTTGTGCAAACCCTGCGAGCACGTGTTCAACCGAGACGGTTTCCACTCGCGCATCCGCACCTAACATGAGCTGGAGCACCTGCATGCACGCACGGCGCCCAAGCGGTGTCGGCTCGCTCCCGAATTCGGGAGCGAGCACACATCCCGCGCCGTAATCAATTCCGAGCGCCTCGGCGGCGTTGAGCCATGCGACCGTGCGTTCGATGATCTTCGCAGCCTGCGCATCGAGCATATCATCCTCATCGGCGATCAGGTTCATGGTGCGACACAGCGTGTCGAGCAGCTGCGGGTTGCGCTCTTTCGCCCGCGTCACGATCTCGTGGCGGACGAAGGCTCGGAACCGATCGGTGTGAGCGTTCGTCGCATCTTCGCGCCAGAGCGCTCCGTGCTCGTCGCGCTGCACAGAATCGCCCGCTTCGGCGCGTTTTTCGAGATACGTACGCAGATCATCGCGACTCGTATCCATGAGCGGACGGGCAATAGGGCCGTTGCGGTAGAGCATCGAGCGAAAGCCTCCCGGTCCCGTGCCCACGATCGAGCGCATGTAGAAGTTCTCTACACGATCATCCTGGGTGTGCGCTGTGAAGATGCGCCCCTCGGAAAGCGGGGTTGCGCTATGCATGCACAGGCTTTCGAGCGCCTCGTTTGCGGCAAGGTAGCGCTCGTGGCGCGCCACCGCTTCGACGTTCTCGCCCGTCCTGCGCGCCTCGCCCGCGATGTCGATTTCGCAAGAAAACAGCGGGATGTCGAGCAGCTGGGCAAGGCTTTCCACAAACGCCTGATCGCCGTCCGCATCGTCGCCGCGCAGCTGATGGTTGACGTGCAGCATGGCAAGAGGCCCGATAGCCCCGGCTTCGTGCAAGGCGTTAGCCGCATACGCCAAGGCAGTCGAATCGGAGCCTCCCGAAACCATGAGCAGCACCGGGGTATCCGCACACGCAAGATCGTGCTCGGCAATGGTGCAGGCGATGCGGGAGTGCAGGTCTTCAGCGTATCCCATGTGTTCTTCCTTTCCGTTCACTCGATTTCCGTCCACTCGAACCTTTCCGATATCCGCAGCATACGCCTGCGCCCGCATGGTGCAGACGCATGGTCGCGCTTGAGCGCCTCGGAACAGGGCGCGCCGACAGCGCTATCCGACGCCTTCGAACAGCGACGTTGAGATGTAGCGCTCTCCCGTATCGACTGCGATCGTCACAACGGTTGCGCCAAGGGCTTCGGGATGGTCGCGCACGAGCCTGCGAACGCCCGCGATGTTGGCGCCCGACGAGATGCCGACGAGCAGCCCCTCTTTGGAAGCGAGCCACCGCGCCTGATCAATGGCCTCTTCCGTAGAAACAGCGAGCACCCCGTCGAGGGCGGCGAGATCAAGCGTTTCGGGAATGAAATTCGCTCCGATACCCTGTATGCCGTGCGGAGCGGGTTTGAGCGCGTCGCCGGCACGAGCCTGTGCGATAAGGGGGCTTTCGGCAGGCTCGACGGCAAAAGCGCGCGGCGGCTTTCCTTCTGCCCTGCAGCGCTTCGCGAAATAGTGGGCGATCCCCGATATCGTGCCACCCGTTCCCACGCCCGCAACCACAAAATCGGGTGCGCAGCCGAGTGCGCGTTCTATCTCGGGAGCGGTATGCTCCTCGTGCGCACGGGGGTTGTCCGGGTTCGAGAACTGCCCGACCAACCAGGCGTCGGGGTTCTCGCTCACGATCGCGTCGGCTCGGGCAACCGCGCCCGCCATGCCTTCTGCACCCGGCGTCAATACGAGCTTCGCCCCATACGCAGCCAAGAGCGCGCGGCGCTCCCTGCTCATCGATTCGGGCATGGTGAGGACCACCTTGTAGCCGCGCGCGGCGCCGATCATCGCAACGGCAATGCCGGTGTTCCCGCTCGTAGGCTCGACGAGCACGGTTTTTCCCGGGGCGATATCTCCCCGGCCTTCGGCGTAATCGATCATCGAAAGCGCGGCGCGGTCTTTGATCGAGGCCCCGGGGTTGGCCGCCTCGTATTTCACGTACACCGACGCGCCGGTTTCGGCTGAAAGCTTTTCGAGTTTGATCAGGCGGGTGGCGCCGATCGCTTTAGATAGCTCATCCATGAGGACTCCTCGTCTTTCGAAGCCATCATTGTACCGCAAACGAGAAGCGTGCTTACGACAGGAAGCGGTGGCAAAACTCGTCGGGCGGATACGGACGCCCAAACAAAAAGCCCTGGATGTAGTCGAGGCCCATGGAGCTGACGACCTCGAGCTCCCCATCGGTTTCCACGCCTTCGAGGCACACTTCGATACCCACATCGTGGCACAGTTCGACAACGAATTTGATGAACGTCGCGTCGAACGTGCTGGCCTGGATGCCGGCCACGAACGCGCGGTCGATCTTCACGATATCGGCCGGTGATTTCTTCAGCATACCGAGGGCCGAGTACCCCGTTCCGAAGTCGTCCATGGCGACTCGGACGCCGAGGTTTCTGATCTGGTCGAACACGGCCTTGACCGGCTTGTCTTCCGAAACGAAGTAGCTTTCGGTCATCTCGATGACGAGGTTTTTCGGGGAAAGTCCCGAGAGGTGGAGCACCTCTTCGATGAACGGCACGAGCGAATCGCTGTCGATTTGGCGGTACGAAAGATTGACGCTCATGACAAAATCGGGTTTGAGCTCGGTCCATGCCCTGCACTGCGTCGCGGCGGTCTTGAGCACCCACATGCCCACCGGTATGATGAGCCCCGTTTTCTCTAAAAGCGGGATGAACTCGATCGGCGACACAGCCCCCAGCCCGTCGCACGTGAACCGTGCAAGCGCTTCGGCTCCGGTGACGGATGCGTTGCGCATGTCGATTTGAGGTTGGTAGCACAGGCTGAATCCCGCGAACCCGTTTTCCACGCTCGAGCGCAGATGCTCGACGAGCTTCAGCTCGCGTGCCCGTTCGTCGAGAATGTCCTGCGTGAAGCAAACGCAGCGCCTCTTGCCATGGGATTTGGCGTATTCGAGCGAGTATCCCGAGTATTTCGCAAGGTCAAGATAGGTTTCGGCATCTTCGGGATAGCAGGCGCATCCTGCGGAAAGTGCGCAGTAGAACCGTTTGCCGTCGAACTCCTGCATGCTCTGGCAGCTTTCGTCGATCACGCCGTAGAACCGGTACAGCGCTTCCCGATCGGCGTTTTCGAGTATCACGCCGAATTCGTCTCCGTCGAGGCGGTACACCGAAGCGCCCGGTGGCAGCAACGATTGGATTTTCTGGGCCGTGATGCGGATGACCTCGTCGCCGAAGGTGCGGTCGTGCAGATCGTTGACGTGGCGCAAATCGTCGATGCCGAGCTCCATGATGCCGAAGCGCCGCCCGGGATCATCCGCGATGCGGCGGTTGATTTCTTCCTCGTACTCGTACTTGGAAAGGAGCCCGGTCAGATGATCGATTTTCTCTTTTTTGCCCAGGTTTGTGATGATGCCCGCGAACAGCTCGGGAGCGCCTGCGGAATCGAGGATAAGGTGGCCGCGGCACCGCAGCCACACCCATTCGCCGCGGCGGTTGATCGCGCGGTATTCGACGCAGTGCGAAGTCGTGCGCCCATCGGCGATCTCCTGGTTCGACTCGAGAAACACCCGCTTATCGCTCTCATGTACTTTTGCGCCCCAGATGGCAGCAGCGTTCTCGATGACCTGCCCCGGCAATCCGAACTCCTCGACCATCGTTTTCGGGTAGCGGAACACGCCGGTTTTCATATTGCATACGTAGAGGTAATCGTCGGTGCTCTTCTCGAGTGCATCGAGCAGGCTGTCCTTGTCGTATTCGAAATCTTCGACATCGGAAACGTGCGGTTTTTCGGTACGAGCCCTTCGCTCGTTCTCCTCGATGTGGAAACGGCGCTTCTGATCGTACATACGCTGATCGGCGCGGGCGATAATCTCGGTCGAGGTGAGGTCGCTTCCCGGCAGCACTTCGACAATGCCGTAGCAGAACCCCACGAGGTACGGATACGCCTGCGTACGCGATACCGCGGCAAGTTCGGCGAGGGCATCGTCGATGCGGCGTTTTGTCTCCGCTGCGTCGGCGTGAATGACTCCGACGAACTCATCGCCGCTCAAGCGGAACCCGAAATCGTCTTTCCTAAACGCCTTCGATGCAGCACGCGAAACGGTGCGGATAAGCCGGTCTCCTTCGGCATGGCCATAGCGGTCGTTCACATTTTTGAGATGGTTGATGTCGTACAGGCACACCGATACGATCCTGTTTTCTTCAGCTGCTTTGTTCAGCGTCGCACGCAAAGCCGATTTGCCTGCACGGCGGGTCATCATATCGGTCAGTTCGTCGATGTTGGCGGTTTTCCAGTCGGTCGTGTCGATCGATTGCTGTAGATGAACGAGCGATCCGTCAAGCCATGTGATCAGGCTGTCGTAATTGGTGTACGTTCGGCCCGTGAGCGCGTTCTCCTCTTCCCATTGAATAACCGACGGCGCATCGGGGCGCGAAAGCTCGTCGATCGGGCAGAACAGGCAGCGCTCGCGCAGATCCTTCTGCAGGATCTGCCAGCACACCGCACCTTCGGGGTGTTCGATTCCGAAATCCTCTTTCATCTTCTGATTCATGAAGAGGATCCGATCGGTTTTGGGATCGGTGATATAGACGTTCGAACTCATGTTGTCCATGACCGCATTGAGCACGAAGCCCTCCACGGCATCTCCGCGGCCCTCGCCGCCTGAATCGATCAACTCGTTCGCCCGTCGTTCAGCGCCCGCTTCGCCTTCCGCCATCGCAACGCCTTCCACACCGCCCACCATACCCTGACCATTTTACGCATGGTTGCAGCATACCACGATATTCTCTATGTGCTCGGTGTGGGGGAACATGTCCACAGGCTGCATCGCCTCGACCGCATACCCCCGCTTAACCATATAGGCTACGTCGCGCGCCTGGGTCTGGGGGTTACACGAGATGTAAACCACCCGATCAGGCGCAAGCGCGACGAGCGCATCGAGGAAGTCTTCCGACGCGCCTGAGCGCGGGGGATCCATGAGCACCACGGTTCCGTGCTGGTCGCCCGCCCCTTGATCGGTGATGGCTGAATCGGCGCTCGTCGATTTCGGAAGGGGCGCTTCGCCTTGAGCGAGTTTGCGCATGAACGAACCGGCATCGTCGGCGACGAACGTGGCGTTTTCGATGCCGTTATGCATTGCGTTCGCCCGCGCGTCGCGGATGGCGGACGGCGTCTCGTCGACGCCGATGACGTGCGCCGCGCAGCTTTTGCCATCGATACCTTTGGCCGCCACGAGCCCGATCGTGCCCGTACCGCAGTACGCATCGATCACCGTTTCTTTTCCGCTCAGGTGCGCAAGCTCGATCGCACGGCGGTACAGCACTTCGGTCTGGGCCGAATTCACCTGATAGAACGACTGAGAAGAAATGCGGAAGCTCAGATTGCAAAGCTTATCGAGGATGAAGCCCGGGCCGTAGAGGCGCAGCTCGTCGGTTCCGAGGATCACGTTGGTTTGCCGCGTGTTGACGTTCTGTACGATCGAAGTGATTTCGGGGCAGCGTTTCACGAGGTCGCGCACTAGCCCCTTCGACCCGGGGAACTGCCGTCCGTTCGTCACGAGCGTCACGAGCACCTCGCCGCTCGTATGGCCGACGCGGACGATAGCGTGGCGCAGAAACCCCGTGTTCGCATCCTCGCGATACGGTTCGATGCGATAAGCCGGCATAAGGTCTTTGATGGCAAGGATGATCTTCTTGGCCGTTTTGTTTTCGATGAAGCACGAGTCGGATGCAATGATCCGATGCGACCCCGCGGCGTACATTCCGCAAAGGATCTCATGCGTCGGCGCCTGCTTCGAAACGCGTCGGCCGTCTCGGCTGGCTGCACCTTTGGCGTTTTTCGCACCCGCGTTGCCGGTCGCCCGCGGTTTGATGCGCCTGCCGGGAGCATAGGGCGAAACCACCTTGTTGCGGTAGAAGAACGGCTCGTCCATCCCGATGATGGGATGCATGACAGCCGCTTCACCAGCCACATCGGAGAACAACTCGATCATCGTCGCTTGCTTGTCGGCCAGCTGGCGCTCGTAGGGAACGCTGAGCAGCTGACACGCGCCGCATGCGTGTTCCACCGGGCAGAACGGGTGGCGGCGCGGCTCGCATCGCGCAGCTTCAGTACGCGGCGCACGGTTCCGGCCACCTCGGGATCCGCCCTCGTTAGGATGCGAGCTGCAAGCGTTCGCGCCAGGCCGCTTTGCGGCGGACGGTTTTGTTGCCGACGGCTTGGCGCCGGGTTGCTTGAAGGCTGGCGTCTTGGCGGCGTTCGGGTTCGCAGCGCGCGACTTGGCACCGGGCTGCTTTGCGGCCGGCGGCTTTGCGTGATTCCGCGGGCCCTTGGCGTTTGCCTGCGCCTTGCGCCGCTGTTTGCTTTTCTTATCATCCATGTCGGCTATTGTGGCATAAAAGCACGCACTGCACCACGCTATCCGAGGCGGCTCCTTTTTTTCGTGATAAGCGGACGGCTCCCTTGCGTCTTTTCCTTATGAGGGCACAATCCAATTCACGATTCATCGACTCTACACGCCACAAAAAGCACTGCTTCGTCTCGTGCGCTCAACCGCAGCGACGGCCCGCCATCTACGACAACAGGCCGCAATCTACGACGTTTGTGTTCCGGAGTTCGTCAAATCGGGCACAAAATTGGAGGTTTGACAATTGTGCAAGGAGATACCTATTAAAATCCGAATGCGAGGCTGAAGAAATGCCTGGTCGGAAATTTTTCAACCTCCGAAATATAAATATAGGATATTGCATAATTGTCAAACCGGAGGTGCGGCAGGAAGCTGGACCGCCGGCAGGCGGTCCACGACCGATCGAGCGGCCCCCGCGGGGGCCGCGAGGAGGGAGCCGCATGTACACGGAAAGGGAGAAGGTCCGCTACGTCGAGACGATGTGGGCCGAGGGGCTCACGCCCCGCGCCGCCGAGCGGAAATGGGGGACCCCGTCCAGGGAGTCGCTGAGGCGGTGGCTGGAGCAGGCCGAGGAGGGCTCCCTGCCGGCGGAGATGCCCAGGGTGAAGGGGCGCGCCGAGCACGCGCCCCACTCCCGCTACCCCGAGGCCACCAAGGCGGAGGCCGTCCGCCTCTACGGCCTCGGGGAGAAGCCCGCGCACATCGCCCGCCGCCTCGGCATCGCCGAAGCGAGCATAATATCGGTCTGGAGCAGGAAGGCCCGCAAAAGCGCTATCATGTCCGAGACCGGCGCGGAGGGCGCGCCGCGCGAGGACGAGGGGGCGAAGCCGGGCATGGGGCAGGCGGCGGGATCGGACGACAGGCGGATCGAGGCCCTCCGGGCCGAGCTCGAGGAGGCGCTCTTCGAGGTGAGCGTCTACAAGGAGCTGATGCGCGACCCAAAAGCCGCAAGCCCGGCGAGCCTGTCGAAGAGGCGGCTCGTCGGGTTAGGCGAGAGGCTGAGGCGGGACTGCGGGTGCTCCCTGGCCCGGATCTCGACGTTCTTGGGAATCTCGAAGAGCACCTACCTCTACCACCGGGCGAGGCTCGATAGCCCGTCCGGCATGACGGACGGGGGCTTCGACGGGGCCGTGGCCGCGGCCTTCGCGGAGAACGGCGGGATCTACGGCTACCGCCGCCTCAAGGCGGCGCTGGAGGCCGGCGGCGTCCGCGCGCCCGAGCGCAGGGTGCGCGAGTCGATGGCGCGCCAGGGGCTCGTCGCCCGGTGCTCCAGGTCGGAGAAGAGATGGAGCTCGTACGCGGGCGAGGTGTCGGACGCGCCCGGGAACCTGCTGCTCGGCGAGCACGGGAGGCACGACTTCTCGGCGGACGCGCCCAACGAGCTGTGGCTCACCGACATCACCGAGATGCGGGGGCGCGACGGCAAGTGCTACCTGTCCGCCGTCGTCGACTGCTTCGACGGCAAGGTCGTCGCCTGGCGCGCCTCGGAGAGCCCCAACGCCGAGCTCGCGAACTCCACGCTCGCCGACGCGATAGCGACGCTTCGGGAGGGCCAGCGTCCCGTCATCCACTCCGACCGCGGCGGGCACTACCGCTGGAAGGGGTGGATCGCGCTGTGCGAGGGGGCCGGCCTCGTGCGCTCGATGTCGCGCAAGGGGCACAGCCCCGACAACGCGGCGTGCGAGGGCTTCTTCGGCCGGGCGAAGGTCGAGGCGTTCCATTCGCTCGTGCGCGCGGGGGCGCCCGTCGCCGAGATATTCGAGGCCGTCGCGCGCTACATCACGTGGTACAATGACGGCCGCCTCAAGACGTTCAGGGAGAACGGGAAGAAGGCCACCTGCGAGACCATCGAGGGCCGCCGCAGGAGGCTCGGGCTGGCGGCCTGAGCAGTCCAAGAATCCTGCCGCACCCCCAACCTCGGATTTTGTGCCGAGATCTCGGAACTTCGGAATAAAAACCCCTGCCGCAGCCTTTCGCACAAAGGCTTTCACCCAAGGGTTTTCGGTCCCACGCCCTTTCGGTCCAAGGCCTTATGACCCACGCCCTTTTGGAACAAGGGCATTCGGACCCACGCCCTTTCGGTTGCGCGGGTAAACCCCGATCATGAGGTAACGGGAAGAAAACCGAACGCCCTTGTTGCTGGACCGCGATGGCATACTACAAACGATCATATCGGAGGAGGTTTTCATGAGGTTCATCATTCGCTGGCTCGTCACCGCTATCGCCGTCGGCGTCGCTGTTTGGCTCGTTCCCGGCATGGATACCGTCGGCGGCAACGAGGCATGGGTCTCGATCGCCATCTTCGGCCTGATCCTCTCGCTCATCAACATCAGCATAAAACCGCTCATGCAGGTGTTGAGCTTGCCAATATCAGTACTTACGCTCGGCATCTTCTATCTTGTCGTGAACACCCTCATGCTCTATATCGCCGCATGGCTTGCAAACGGCATTTTCCAATCGGGCGTTGAGATTGAAACGTTCGGCAGCGCTTTCGTGGCGAGCATCGTCATCAGCATCGTCTCGGCAATCGTGAACGCCATTTTGGGCAACAACAAGGACTAACGCGAGCCTACCGACCAAGCGCATCGCAAGCGCGTTCCGCCAAGAAATGCATCGAGCCATCCACAAACACGAACAAATGTTTCACGTGAAACATCGCAGCGTTATCGCACCGCGCATCTCGGATACGAACACCGATTAAGCTCGCATGAGCGCCCGCCGCTTCCGGCGGAGCGCACCGGCCAAGGCCATCCGCATTCCAGCAGCCTGGTCGGGCACATGCGCTACAGTGAGGCGCTCTCCTTGAGCTCGGCGAGCAACTCCACGATCTGCGTGAGGTTGTCGTTGGCGACTTTGGCTTTCGCATACGCAGTGTCGGTATGGCTTTTCACATCGGCTTTCACCTTCACCTGCGTTTCGAGAAGCGCGGAGATCGATTCCCGCAGCACGCGCTTGGATTCTTCGGCTTCCCGCTCGGCTTCGTCGCGTGCACGGGCACGTTCGCTTTCCGACTCGGATCGCAATCGAGCGGCTTCGTCCTTTGCGTTCGACATGATCACGATGGAATCGGCGGTTGCCTTTGCAAGAATGTCTTCCGCATCGGCTGCCGCGTTATCGATGAGCTTCTGGGCTTCTCGCTCGGCCCGAACGGTTTTCTGGCGCGCTTCCTCATCGGCCTTTGCAAGCATGGTGTCCTTCATGTTCTGCGCCGCGGTCATGAGCTGACGAACTTCTGCCTGGCGCCGCTCGTAATCGGCGGCACGCTCCTCGGCTGCCCGCATGCGTTTCTCGAGCCGATCGAGCTCCGCTTGATACAGCGCCGCAAGCTCGTGGATCTTTGCGAGAGCATCTTCCTCGTCGCATCCGCCGAAGTTCTTCTTCTTGAATTCGAGGGCCTGCAAATACGATTCGACCGCTGCGGGCTGCCCTATAGCTACCTCCGTTACAACGCCAACCGGTATATTTCGCGCGCATCGTCCATGGTCAGCTTCTTAAAGCTGCCGAACGGCTCGCCTTTGTTCTCTTTGAGCGTGGGAATCATGCGCTCGATATCATCCTCCTCGATGCCAAGCTCGCAAAGCGTCGTCGGCATGCCGAGCGAGGCGAAGAAGCTGCGCGTTTCATCGATGGCCGAAAGCGCATCGTCTTCTGCGCTACCCGTCGATGCAAGGCCGAACACCTCGCGGCCATAGAACGCGAAACGGGCGGGGTTCTCGGAATAGACGTACTCCATCCAAGCAGGGAACATGACGGCAAGGCCTGCGCCGTGCGTAATGTCGGGGTCGAGCGCTGAGAGCTCGTGCTCGAGTCCGTGGGTCGCCCAATCCTCATGGCGACCGACGCCCGCGAGACCCTGGTGGCAGAGCATACCTGCCCACATGACGTTTGCACGCGCATCGTAGTTGTCGGTTTCAGCGAGCACGCACGGAGCTTCGGCACGAACGGTTCTCATGAGTGAAAGGTTGAGGTTGTCGGTCACGGGAACCGCACCCACGTCGTCGAAGAAACGCTCGAGCAGATGGCAGAACATGTCGGTGAGGCCCGCCGCCGTTTGGTACGGCGGAAGCGTAAACGTAAGCTCGGGGTTCATGAACGCGAGCTTCGGACGCTGCGCATTGTTAGGATAGCCCGATTTGAGGCCGAGCTCGTCGTTGGAGACGACCATGTTCTTGGACGCTTCGCTGCCCGCGGCGGGGATGGTGAGCACGACCGCGATCGGAAGCACGTCATCGGTCTGCCGTTTCGTCTCGAAGAAATCCCATACATCGCCGTCGTAGTGCGCACCCACGGCGATGGCCTTCGCCGAATCGATGACCGATCCGCCACCCACGGCGAGCACCCAGTCGATATCGTGCTCCTTGCACAGCGCAATGCCTTCGCGCACGAGCGTGATCTCGGGATTAGGACGCACACCGCCGAGCTCAACCTGCTCGATGCCCGCATCGTCGAGCGCAGCCTTGATTCGATCGATAAGCCCGCTCGCAACGGCGCTCTGGCCGCCGAAATGAAGCAGCACCCTCTTCGCACCCCGCTCGGCAAGCTTGGCTCCGACCTGCTTCTCAACTCCATGTCCGAACACGAACTGCGTCGGCGATACGAACTCAAAATCTTCCATGCGCTTCCTTTCCCGGTAGTGCTAGCCCAATGCCACATCGAGGATCATCATGACGAGGAATCCGATCATCACGCCCAGCGTGCCGACGTTCGAACGGTCGCCCAAGTGCGCCTCGGGGATAAGCTCCTCAACCACAACGTACATCATAGCGCCTGCAGAGAAAGCAAGCATCCACGGCATGTACGGAGCTATGATCCCGGCGAATAACACCACAAGAATACCGAAAACCGGTTCGGCCAATCCCGAAAGCGCACCCATTGCGAACGATTTCGGGGCACTCATGCCCTCCTGCAAAAGCGGCAACGAAACCGCAGCGCCTTCGGGCACGTTCTGGATGCCGATGCCGATGGCGAGCGCAACGGCCATGCCGAACATGGCAGGATCGCCGCCCTGCTGCGCCGCCATCGCGAACAAGAGGCCCACGCTCATGCCCTCGGGTATGTTGTGCAACGTAACGGCCGTGAACAAAAGCGTCGGACGGTTCCATTTGGAGGGAAGGCCCTCGGGATCTTTCTGCCCGGGATGCAGATGCGGCAAGAGCGCATGGAGCCCCATGAGAAATGCCACGCCGAGCGCGAATCCGCCTGCTGCGGGGATCCAGCCGATCTGACCCGCCTCTTCGGCCGATTCGATAGCGGGAATCAGAAGCGACCACACCGAAGCCGCGATCATGACGCCGGCGGCAAATCCGAGGAAGAGGCGTTGAAAGGTGAGGCTATCTTTCTTGCGGAAAAGAAACACTGCCGCCGCACCGATCGTCGTCATGAGAAACGTGAACCCGGTCCCTGCCGCAGCCCACACAAGCGCATTTTGCACCGCCGCACCCCTTTCCCGTGCTCGTTGTACGTGTTTTGGAAAGTGTACGCCTTTTCGAACGTCGAGCGGCGAGCTTTTACCCTTGCGTTACCTGCGCTTTGCAAGCCGTGCGCGCTTCGAGGGCACCAGGCGACTTCGGGTGGCTTCGGGCGGACAGGCGCGGATCGGCTCACCGCAGAAAGCGAACGTTGCATCAGCCGAACGCACAGAAACGAACGCTGCGGCGGCCAAGCGCATGGAAAAAACTACGCGCCCATCCAAGCCTCGAACGAGCCGTAGCGTTCGTCGATGGCGCAGAAGAACGCCTCGAGGTACTCGACGCGTGCTTCGAACATGGCAGCGAGCACCTCGACTTCCTCGGGCTGCATGATGCCCGCGTAGCGTCTGAGGTCGCGCCGGTTGATTGCGTCGTTGCACGCGTTGGTAATCAGGTAGTCTTCGACGATCTGCCCGTACGGCACGCCGCAAAGCTTCTGCACGCTCGCGCACACGACGCCGACGCGGTCCTTGCCGTTTGCGCAGTGCACGAGCACGGGCGCTTGGGCAGCGGCGATCGAATGGACGATCGAGTACACCGCGTCGGCATGGGCAGCCATGATGCCGTACAGATCGACCATGCGCTGGCCGGGTTTCCCGTAGGCTGCTTTCACGTTGGGGGCGATGGTCGCACGCGTGCGGTTCTTATCGTTTTGCAGATCGACGGGACAGGTTTGGACCTCAAAGGCCTCGCACACGAGCTCGGGTTCAGGCGAGAGGTCGCGCTCCGCCTGCTTGCGCAGATCGTACACGGTGGCAATGCCAAGCCCGCGGAGGGCGGCAACGTCACGCTCATCAGCTTCGGTGAGTTCGCGCGAGCGGTACAGAACAACCTCGCCGCAACCGACGCAACGGCGCAGTCCGAACTTTTCGCGCAGCGCTGCAGTGTGGTCCGACTGCACAGTCTCTTCCCCGTTTTCCCTCTTCAGCATCAAGCCCCCGACACTCGTCCATCGTTTTCGCCCCGCACAACAAGGCCGGGCTCGCTAAAGCCCGGCCTTGCCGAAAGGAATACCGACAGTACGCTTGGCTTACCCTTAAGCCTACCAGCCTCCGCTTGCGCGGATGTTTGCAGGATTTAAAGCCTCAGACACTAACTTGGCGAAGATAGTCTTTGTTTATAAATCTGCGTTATTTGAAACACTGTCGGACGCGTTGATTATAGCCCGTTTCCGTGTGAACCTAAACACCTAACGTTCATTTTGTTACTTCGCTCAACCAAACCGTTGCTCGGGCGATGAGCGTTGGCGGCCTCTCGCACGGTCGGTCGGCTCCTGTCGCGGTGTGCTGCACGGTAGAGCGCCTCGCCCCCAACTTTCGATCGCGTTTCGAACGTACAGCGGACAGGCTAGGAAAATTGTCGGGCGAAAAACACGGTTTTTGCGCCTAATCCGTGTTTTTCGCCCGACAATCCGTGTAGGCCAGAGGCACGCACGCACTTCGCCGCAGTCCACACGAACCGCTGAAGAAAAGCAGCGGTTCGGTTACAAAAAGGCTACGGTTCTGTGTAGTTTTACCACTCATGAGTAAAAGTAGTTTAGCTACTAAACTGTTCGGTTTAGGATGAAATCCAAGTTCTTGAGGAATTCAATTCCCGAACAACGAATCCGGCTGTAAGGCCGGTTGACCATATACGAGTGCGCACAGCCGGAAAGGCATATCCATGCTCCAACTCATCGACATCCGCAAGTCGTATACTACGGCGAGCTTTTCACAGGTCGCCCTCGACGATATCTCGATTTCGTTTCGCGATAACGAGTTCGTGGCCGTGCTCGGTCCCTCGGGATCGGGCAAAACGACGATGCTCAACATCGTCGGCGGCCTCGACCACTACGACTCGGGCAACCTCGTCATCGACGGCATTTCAACCGAACAGTACAAAGACCGCGATTGGGACACCTACCGCAACAACCGCATCGGCTTCGTGTTCCAAAGCTACAACCTGATTCCCCACCAAACAGTACTCGCCAACGTGGAGCTTGCCCTGACGCTTTCGGGCGTTTCGCGCACCGAACGACGCGAGCGCGCCACGGAAGCCCTAAAAAAGGTCGGTCTCGGCGACCACATGGACAAGAAGCCGAGCCAGCTTTCGGGCGGCCAGATGCAGCGCGTTGCCATCGCACGCGCGCTCATCAACGACCCCGAGATCCTGCTTGCTGACGAACCCACCGGTGCACTCGACTCCAAAACGAGCGTACAGATCATGGCGCTTCTGACCGAGATCGCAAACGATCGTCTGGTCATCATGGTCACGCACAACCCCGAGCTCGCCGAAGAGTACGCCACCCGCATCGTAAATCTCTCCGACGGCGTAATCACCTCCGACAGCGATCCGTACAATCCCACACCCGAGGAAATCGAAGAGCATCAGAGCGAGAAGGCCCCGCGCCGCACGTCGATGTCGTTTCTTACGGCACTTTCGCTTTCGTTCAACAACCTCATGACCAAGAAGGGCCGCACGCTCATGACGGCGTTCGCGGGCTCCATTGGCATCATCGGCATCGCCGCCATCCTCGCGCTCGCCAACGGCGTGAACAACTACATCAAAAGCGTCGAGGAGGACACGCTTTCGCAGTACCCGTTGCAAATCCAGAGCACGGGTCTCGATCTGACATCCATGATGATGGGCTCGGCAGCGGGCGTGACCCAAGACGACGATGCGGGCGACGCCGAAGGCCAGATACACGAGACCAAGATGATCACGCGCATGTTCTCGAGCATCGGCAGCAACGACCTGGCATCGCTCAAAGAGTACCTCGATAGCGGCGAAAGCGATATCGAGCAGTACGTGAACTCCATCCAGTACTCCTACGACGTGACGCCGCAGATCTTCAGTTCCGATACCGAAGATGGCGTGCGCCAGGTGAATCCCGACAAATCGTTCTCGGCCCTCGGCCTCGGTTCATCCGCCAGCTCAAACAGCCTCATGTCGATGTCTATGAGCACCGACACGTTCTACGAGATGTCCGACGACCGTCGCCTCATCGAAGAACAGTACGACGTGGTGGCGGGCGCGTGGCCCCAAAACTACGACGAACTGGTGGTCGTGCTTACCGGAAACGGCAACGTGAGCGACTTTCTGCTTTACACGCTCGGGTTGCGCGACCCCGACGAGCTCGCCGATATGGTGAAGAAGTTCGCGGCCGAAGAGGATGTGGAAGTGCCCGAAGACCGCTTAGCAGTTTCGTACGAAGATATTCTCGATGTGACGTTCAAGCTGGTCAACCCAACCGAGTACTACCAATACGACGAAGAATACGGCGTCTGGAAAGACAAGACCGACGACACGGAGTACATGAAGAAGATCGTCGGGGACGGCGAAAACATCAAAATCAGCGGCATTGTGATGCCGAAGCCCGATGCCACGATCACCGCGCTTTCGACCGGCATCTACTACACATCGGATCTGACTGACCATGTGATCGAGCAATCCGCCGATACGCAGATCGTAAAAGACCAGCTTGCCGATCCGACCATCGACGTGTTCTCGGGCAAGTCGTTTACTGAAGAAGACGAGGAAGCCGACAACGGCTTCGACATGAACTCGCTGTTCACCATCGACGGCGATGCGCTCCAATCGGCGTTCGTCATCGACGAGAGCGCATTGGCCGTCGACATGTCGAACTCGCTCGATTTGCAGAGCGCTGCCGCGAATCTGCCCGATGCACCGCAGCCCGACATGGGGTCGATCATCGATTCGATGAACATCCAGATTCCCACCGACCAGGTGGCGAGCCTGATGGCTCAGATCATGCAAGGCTACGCCGCGTACTTGCAACAATACGCTACCCAGGTGCCGCCGATGATAGCCAATCCCGACGACCCGACAGGTGCGCCCATACCCAACCCCGATTACAATCCCATGACCGCCGAGCAGTTCCTCGCAAGCCCCGAAGTGCAAGCGCAGATCGCGGGTGCTATGCAGGGCATGGTGGACACCGACCAGCTCGAGGCCCAGGTTGCCACTGCGCTGCAAAGCTACGTGCAGACCACTATGACCACGTACATGAACCTCATGGCCCAGTCGCTACAATCCCAGGTAACTTCGGCGCTGCAGCAGTCGATGAACCAGATGGCTTCCAACATGGCCAACGCCATGCACATCGACGAGGAGGCGTTCAAGGAAGCCTTCCAGATGAACATGGACGAAACCGAGCTCACCGAACTCATGATGTCGCTTATGCGCGTCGAGGAGCACTCGTACGACAACAACCTGAAGAAGCTCGGATACGCAAGTTTCGACAAGCCCTCCGGCATCGACATCTACCCCATCGATTTCGAGAGCAAAGCGAAGATCATCGACATCCTCGACGGCTACAACGAGAAGATGAAAGCCGACGGCGAAGAAGACCGGGTGATCACCTACACCGACTTCGTGGGGGCGCTCATGAGCTCGGTAACCGACATCATCAACATGATCAGTTACGTGCTCGTAGCGTTCGTAGCCATCTCGCTTGTGGTATCGTCCATCATGATCGGAGTTATCACCTATATCAGCGTGCTCGAGCGCAAGAAGGAGATCGGCATCCTGCGCTCCATCGGCGCAAGCAAAGGCGATATCAGCCGCGTGTTCAACGCTGAAACGCTCATCGTAGGATTTGTGGCAGGCGCCATCGGCATCGGCGTGACCGCGCTCGCCTGCATTCCCGCAAACGCCATCGTATACTCGCTCTTCGACGTAAAGGATGTGGCATCGCTGCCGTGGCAGGCCGCGCTCATCCTCGTGGCGATCAGTATGGCACTCACGTTCTTGGCGGGCCTCATCCCCTCGCGTGCCGCAAGCCGCAAGGATCCGGTCGAGGCGCTGAGAAGCGAATAGAGTCATGTCTCCGAAGCGGTGCCGGCCGCTTCGGAGACCGTTAGAGAAAGGCGGCCATGTAGACGGGGCAGTACGCCACCTTACCCTCAACTTCAAGGTTGCCCTCACACAGCACTACTGCTTCTTCGATTATTGCCCTACGAGAACTTCCCGGCGGCGAGATCGCGCCCGAGCAGATACCCGAACGTTAAGCAGTTGATGCCGTAGCTGTTGCCGGGAATTGCGAAATTATAGGTGTTCGCATACATATCCCCTACCATGGCACCGACATTGAACAGGCCGGGTATCGGCTTGTCGTTCTCGTCGCACACTTCCATATCGACGCTCGTGCGCAAGCCGCCCATGACAGTCATGAACATGGCGTAGTTCTGCGCTGCATAAAACGGTCCCGCCTCGTCGATCTTCACGAGGAAGTCGGGGTTCTTGTAGAAGTCTTCGTCAACGCCCTTGTCACACAGTTCGTTGTAGCGGGCAACGACGTCCTTGAGCTTCTGGGCATCTAAGCCGAGCTGCTGCGCGAGATCGTCGAGCGTATCGGCTTTGTAATACGATCCGTCTTCGGCACCCGCGTCCCACATGGCCACCAGCTCGTCGGGGGTGAGCGGCGGTAGCGTGTAGTCCATGCCGAAGGTATACCACTCGTGGCCCTTGTCGAGAATCGCCTGCGGATAGTTGGCCGTCCAAATGCCGAATGCGATGTGCTGCGGCTGAGAAAGCAGGTGGTTCGAGCTGTAGGGAGCGGAGATGTCCTCGCGCTGATAGCGCTCGGTGTTCATGTTCACGTTGAGGCCCATGTGGAACCCGCACGGTTCGTGGCTGCCGCCCCACGCACCCTGCATCATCGGCGCGTTCGGATAGGCGTGCTGCCACGCAGCCCCAACCCACAGACCCATCTTCTGGCCGTCGCCACCGTAGATGCCCGTGAGATTGAAACTCGTATTGTAGTCGATTTCGCCCTGCTCATAGCCCACAAGCGGAAGCACCATCGGGCAGTACGCGGCAAGCATCTCCTTGTTGCTCGAAAAGTCGCCCGTAGCAAGCACAACCGCCTGCTTCGCGACGAACTTCACGTAGCTGCCGTCGGACATCTTCGAGGCGATGACACCCGTGACGCGACCTTTGTTGTCGTCCTCGCGGATGAGCTGCTCGGCTTTCGTATCGTAGATGATCTCCACGCCGTATTCCTTGGCTTTCGCTTCAAGCGCTTCTACGGCACCCTGCTGCCCCGTCGACACCATGGCGCTGTTTCCGAGCGTGGAAAACGCATGGGCATAGTTCGGTCCATGATCGAACGTGTTATCGCGCTCCATGATGACCTCAAGGCCGCTTTCGTGGGCGATGTCGATCAGCCAATCCATAGCCACTTCGGATTCGTTGTAGCCACGCATCCATTTACGCTGGTCAATGGCGAACGAAGCCGCTCGCATCTCGTTGTAGTAAAACGGCACCGGATCGAACGGCTCGATGCCGAGCTCTTTCATGACCTTCGAGTTCTTAGAATAGTTCGAGCCGCCGCGCGAAATAGGAGCGCTTGCCGCCGAGAACAGCGTTACCTTCGCTCCGCTTTCCGCAGCCGACACCGCCGTCGTGAAGCCCGCCATGCCGCCGCCTACGACGATGATGTCGTTTTCGACCGTCTCGGCGATCTGATCATCGGCGATCGGCTCGGGCGGGATCATGAACGACCACTTCGGCATCGCGTCGGTTAGAGCGAGCACCGCATCCGACGAATTGACAGTACCGCCAGCCTCGACCGCCGCCGAGCCCTGTGCCGGCTCGCTTGCGCCTTTCGCAGGCGAGCAGCCCGCAAGCCCCGCAGCCGCAGCTCCTGCAGCACCAACCGCACCGAACTTCAAAAAGTCGCGCCGCGAAAATTCCCGATTCTTTCCCATGGTATTCCTCCCTGATCGTGGACCATCCGTATCGGAGAACGGGTCTTGCCGCCCGAAGTCACCATCCTGCGCAGTTGTGCGATCCGGTTCGGACGCCGCATCGACCTCTTGCACGGCTGAGCGATTCTGTTCCTCAGACGCCGAATCAATCCCATGCAGAACTCTGTAATTCGGATCCTCGGGCGCCTTCGTCCTCCGTTTTGTATCGTACGCGCCGATCAGCGTGCAGAAAAGCAGTTTCGCGTTACGCCCCTGCAACCTAATTTTGCTTATCCCCTGCCGTTGGGTATCAAAACCAAAGAGAAATGAGGTATGCTAGCGTGATCGATACGAAACGGCTTCTGGGAGGGACCGTGGAAATTCGGCAGATCGACTATTTCGTTGCCGTCGCGCAGCGAAAAAGCTTCACCAAGGCCGCCGACGAATTGTACCTGTCGCGTCAAGCGCTCAGCAAAGCCGTGCGAAACCTCGAGCACGAACTGGGCGCGAAGCTGCTCGCCAATCGGGAACACCACCTCGAACTCACCGAGTTCGGCACGGATTTCCTCAACGATGCGGCACCGGTCCTCCAGGCGTACAAAGAACTCGAACAGCGCTATACCGTAGCTTCCGGGGAAGCGCCTCTTACCTACGCGCTTTCCGTAGCGTTCTCCCACGGAACCGCCCTATCGCTGCCCGAGCGTACCGTCGATGCGTTTCGGGCCAAACACCCCGAAATCATGCTCTCGGCCGAAGAGGTTACCACCGAGGAGGCCATCGGCATGATCCGCTCCGGGGAATCCGACATAAGCCTAGTCGGATCCGCTCCGCGATACCTTTCGGAGTTCGATATCGCACTCGTCGTGGAAACCGGGGTGTTTGTCCATGTGCCGATCGGCGACGCCCTTGCTTCGCGCGATCGTCTCAGCCTTGCCGATCTCGATGGGAAACCGTTCATCACGTTCGGCAAGCGAAACCATCTGCATCGGTATTTTATGGAAGCATGCGAGGCGGCAGACGTTTGCCCCACCATTCTCATGACCACATCAGACGTCGATTTACTCGTGCGAAGCGCCGATGAGCAACAGGCATTTTACTTCGGGTTCCCCCCGAATGTGCTCGAAGACGAGAAAGAACAGCGCGTTCTTATCGCCGTGGACATGGGCCGCGACGATGCCTTCGGCACCTACGCCATCAAGCGCAAAGGCTCGGTGCTTTCATCTTCCGCCCGGGCTTTCTGGGATTACCTTGGACAGCTTTAGCCCGCGCTGAGCATCTTCGCTTTGCCATCAACCCGCGAAAAGCAAAAATTCCTCCCATAAAGGTATCGGCTTCCCTATAATAGGAGCGTTGTTGTTGGGGACTTCTTGCAAAGGGTGATTTACGGTGGATAAGTTCTTCAAAATTTCAGAACGGGGCAGTACGATTTCTACGGAAATAATCGGCGGCCTTACGACCTTTCTCGCCATGTCCTACATCATCGCGGTGAATCCGGCGATGATGGAAGCGGCAGGCATTCCATTCAACGCCGCCCTCACGGCTACGTGCTTCGGTGCCGCAATCATGACGGTCGCGATGGGCCTGTTCGCCAACCGGCCCATCGCGCTCGCTTCAGGAATGGGCATCAACGCGATCGTAGCCTATTCGCTGTGTCTCGGCCTCGGTGTCGATTGGCGCGTAGCGATGGCGGTCATTTTTCTCGAAGGCATTCTCATCTTGCTGCTCGTGCTCTGCGGACTGCGACAAGCTGTCATGGACGCTATCCCCGTTGCACTCAGACGAGCCATCGGCATCGGCATCGGCCTGTTCATCGCGTTCATCGGACTCAAAGGAGGCGGGTTCATCGCCTCCGACGAATCGACGCTGCTCGCACTCGGCGACCTTACGAGCCCAGCCGCAATTGTTGGCGTCGTATCCATCGTTGTAGCTGTCATCCTCACGGCGCTCAAACTCAAGGCGGGCTTGCTCATCTCTATCGTCGTGGCGACGATCGTGGGCATTCCGCTCGGCGTGACACCGCTGGGCGGCGACTTTTCGTTCTTCCCGGACTTCTCGGCGTTCGCAGCGCCCTTCCAGACTACGCCCGACGGCATGATCGCCCTTGTGGAAGTGTTCTTGCAACCAATTTTGCTTCTGTTTGTATTCAGCCTGCTCATGAGCGATTTCTTTGACACGATGGGAACCGTGGTGGCCGTGGGCAGCCGCGCCAAATTCGTCGATGAGAGAGGCAATGTGGAAGACATCAAGCCGATCCTCACGGTTGACTCGACCGCTGCAGCGGTCGGCGGTTTCATCGGTGCGAGCTCCATTACCTCGTTCGTCGAGTCGGTGTCCGGCGCAGCAGCAGGAGCGCGCACCGGCCTCTCGAACATCGTGATCGGGATCGCGTTTCTGCTCTGCGCGTTTCTCGCTCCCTTAGTCGGCATGGTGAGCGGAGCTGCCACGTGCGGAGCCCTCGTCGTCGTCGGCTACCTCATGATGACCGAAATCGGCGAAATCGACTGGTCGGACATCTCGTCGGCCTTCCCCGCGTTCATCACGATCGCAGGCATCCCGCTTACGTACTCGATCGCCAACGGCATCGGATTCGGCTTCATTTCCTACTGCATCATCATGGTCGTCCAAGGCAGAGCCCGCCAAGTCAAGCCGCTCATGTGGGTAGCCGCCGCAGCATTTCTGGTCGCGTTCATCTTTACGTGATGAAGGCAGCATCTAAAACGACTCCCATACTCTGCACGCGAAGGAAGCCGGCGTTCGAAGATCGCCGGCTTCCTGAAAACTACCTTCGCCATTCGTATGTCCGCACGTTGCATCCGTCGTCTCAGCCTTGCCCTACACAATCGCTTACCTTGCGGAGCAAGCGATTCTCAAGGCGGCTTCGCTTGCTCCGCCCGAGACTACCTCTATTCCGCAGCGGCGAGCGGGCTCGGCACAGTATAGGTGCGAGCTGCGTACTCCTGATCGAGCTCGTAGAGCGCCTTGGTATCCTGGCCGAACAGCTTCATGCGCGTGATCATATCGTCGGCGGTCGCCTCTTCCTCGAGCTGCTCGTCTATGAACCAATCGAGGAATTTCATCGTACGGTAATCCTTCACGTCGTGCGCGGCGCTGTAGATGTCGTTGATGAGCGCGGTCACGTACTTCTCGTGCTCAAGCGCGGCCTCGAGCGGCTCGAGGTAGGCCGCAAACTCCTTGTCGGGCTGATCGATGGCCTTGAGCTTTACCTTGCAGCTGTTGTCGAGCAGGTAGTTGCGGAAGATCAGCGCATGGTCGCACTCTTCGGCAGCCTGGATCATGTACCAGTTGGCAAATCCCTTGAGGCCCTCGTCCTCGTAGTAGTCGGCAAACGACAGGTAGAGGTACGCCGAGTACAGTTCCTTGTTGATCTGATCGTTCAGAAGCTCGTAGACTTTTTGGTCCATCGCTCATCCCTTCCTTTCGGTGTGATCTTACAATCACGTCTTTCATCTGCATGTTTACCTCTTAATGATACATGTTATCGTTAATATGTAAAGCATGCGGCACAATCATCACCGGAAGCCCAAAGATGAGGATTGCAAAAGAGGAGCAATAACCTCCGGCCTTCGACGACCAGGCAGAGCTTGCAGCTTGTTTACACCTCGCGTATTCGAGATGCTAGAAGTCGCTGCCATGATCGCTCGTGCTCGGGCCCCGGGCCCTCGGGTCCTCGGATCCTCGGCCCGTTTCTCACTGGCAGAGCTTCGCAACAATCGTGCCATATGGCACAATTTCGGTCCCGCTGCCTTCTCTGCGTTCAAACAAGCGAAGGCATCTATGAGTAATGCCTGATCAGAGGCTTATGTCTCACATATGAGGATATTATCCTCGGTCACGAACCGTGCCATATGGCACGATTTTTGTACGAGCGTATCGTGCTCTGGACGGTTCCGTTCAAAGGTCTGGCTTTCAGCCGAGACGAGCTGCCGCCTGCTATCGGCTTGGGGCACCTTGCTCTTTTCGCGACGCCTCACCTGAGCAGCAACGACGAGGCCGCCGGAAACACGCTTCCGGCGGCCATCGATTCGCTCGCACCGCATTATGCTTACAGCCGACTACGCTTGCGCCTGATCGGGTGCATAGGCATGGCAGTGGCTGCAGTAGTTGTCGGTGATTTCCTTATCCTTCGCGTGGCAGTTCTGACAGGAGTTGTAGCCGCCGTGGATCGAGTTGTGGGGATTCCAATCGCCTAAATTCGACGTGGTTTCGGCAAGGGATTCGTAGCTGGCACCATGGCAGCTCAGGCATTGCTCGTCGGAAACGTATTCGCCCGCAACGCCCGCCGTCTGTGTCGAGGACGAGGGAGTTTGGGAGGAAGCCGGCTCGTCTGAGCTTTGCGGGGCGCAGGCTGCAAGGCCGAGGATAAGGCAGAGCACAATAGCAGCGATCATTACCGCTGCAAGGGGATAGCGTTTAACGGACTGCATGGGTTACGCTCCTTTCACGGCGTGTTCGGCCGCCACAAAGCCGAACGTGACCGCACGGCCGATCGAGGTTCCAGGGATATGGCGCGGGTAATTTCCTGCGAAGAAACTGCCCGACACGTTACCGACGGCATAGAGCCCCTCGATGACCTCGTCGTCGGTATCGAGCACGCGGCAGTTTCCATCGATGGTCAGCCCGCCCCCCGTAGCGAGAATGCAGCTGTTCGTAGTGAGCGCGTATATCGTCTCGCCTGCAAACGGAGCGGTCGATTCCATAAAGCGATTGAAATCCCTATCCTTCTTGGCATCCCAGTATTCGTTCCATGTGGCAATGGTCTGCTCGAGGCCGTCGGCATCGATGCCGCATTTTTCGGCGAGCTCACGAGGACTCGACGCGGAAAACGCCCATCCTTTCTCGATGAACTCCTCCATGGCGGCTTTCGCGCCCGCTGCTTCTTCTTCGGTTGCGCCGAGCATACCGTCGTCGAATATCTGCCAACAGTTAGCACCGTACCCAGGTTGCGCGTTCTGCGCGTTGGAGACCGCCTGGAACGGCAAATCTTCGTTCACGTAACGCGCGCCCTTGCCGTTCACGTTGATGGCGAGCCAAATAGCCGTCCACACGCGAGCATCGTAGAACGAATCGGGATTGCCCCAGCGAAAGTTCATAACGGGATGCGGCAGCGAATCCATGTCGGCCCCCACCTTGAGGCCCATCATATGGCCGTCGCCCGTGGTTCCCCAGCCGGGATTCCACCAGCTCGAAGTCGCGTAGTCTTCGGGGCGCACCCACGCCTCCATCATCTCGGGGTTGGCATCGTAGCTGCCCGTCGCAAGGATTACGCCTTTCGAGGCGTTGATCTGCACGTACCCGTCGGCGCTTTTTGCGATGACTCCCGTGACCCGTCCGCCGTCTTCACGGGTAAGCTGCACGGCGGGCGTGCTGTAACGGATGTCGAGGTTGTCGTAGCGAGTAGCCACCTCGGCCATTTCCTTGCATACGTATATGCCCGAAAGTCCCGAGCGAACACCGGCGTCGGGTGGCAGTGACGGACTGTCGTAGAACCCGAGCTCGGAATCGATCAGCGGCATACCGTTGGTGTTGGGGGCTTGTTCGACCTTGGTGATGACGAAGCCGTTTTCGCCCTTGTCGAGCATCTGCTGCCAGAAATCGGTCGCCTCGCCCGAACGGAATACGTAGGTACGCGCGGGCTCGGGGCGCGTGCGCCAGTAGGCGGAGCGGTAGATCTCGTCGAGCAGCTGCGCGGGATCGACCTCGACTCCGGCATCTTTCTGCGCTTGGGCATCGTACGCGCCGAAGCACTCGAAGCAGCCGCGACCAGCGGTCATCTTCTCGATGCAGATGACACTGGCACCCTCTTCGGCCGCTTTGAGCGCTGCGGTAAGTCCTGCAATACCCGCGCCGACCACGAGCACTTCGCATTCCTCGGTTGCGATAACTTCCGACGAGGCGATCTCGCGATCCTCGAACGCGATAGGTCCCCGCGGGCCAGGGCACTCCGCCTTTTTGAGCGGCAGCAGATTCGTTTCCCCCGGCATGATGGTCTGATAGATGTTCGCTGCCTCCTCTGATGCCGCGGCGGCATCGTCGGCGAACGCGAGTCCCGCACCTCCGAAGATGCCGAGTGCCCCCGATGCAAGCCCGACCGCGCCGGCCCCTTTCAGGAAGTCTCGCCTGGAAAATCCAGTTCCTCCCATTGCTCCTCCTTGCGTTGCGTTTACTTTACTGTGTAAAGTGCATGATAGCGTGCTTTCTTTACGGTGTAAAGCAAAAATATGTGCATACGCTCTAGGGAATGGGTGCGAACGGTTTGGCTAAAAGGCACCATGAGCGAACGCTCCGATACATCGAGCGTTACGTTACCCGAGAGAACCGAGGCCCGGAAACCGTCGTCCCCGGGCCTCTTCGGTGAAGCAGAGCGCACGGTACTTGGATCCCGTGCGGGAATGGGTGAGAGGCGGCCGTACGACCGCCGAAGGGACCCCCGCCGAAGCGGGGGTCCCGGAGCCGGACGGGCTGGCTTGCCCGCTTTTAACTACTTGACGGCCTTCTCGATGGCTGCGAACAGCTCGTTGGACACGGTGTACTTGTCGCCGAGAACGTAGGCGTTCTCGACCTGCGCCTTGTTGGGGGCAAGCACCTTGTCGATACACGTGGTCGCGCCGTCATCGACGAGCAGCAGCACCGAGAACGACTTGCCGCTGAGCGACGAGGCAACGAGGGCGTCAGCATACTTGCCCTCGCGGCCCGCCGTAAGCGAGACGACTTCGCAGCCGAATCCGTTCTTCAGAGCCTGCTGGGCCGTGAGCCGCGAAGTCTCGTAGCGGTCGGCCCCGCCGATGCGCTCGGTGTTGGAGACAAGCGCCTTCACCTTGTTGAACGCGGAGTTGGACACCGAGTACTTGTCGCCGAGCACGAGGACCTTAGTGAACCCGCCCTTCGCAATCGCATCGAGTGCGGCGGCGGACAAATTGCCGTCGTTGTCGGCGAGGAAGATCGGAGCCTTCGCCGCGTAGGATATCGGCGACACCGAAAGCGAGTCGGCGGCCTTCTTGCCCGTGGCCACGATAGCCGTCGTTCCCCAGCCGCCCTTGCCCGCCTGGTAGATCTTGAGGGCGGTGTCCATGCGGTCGGCTCCGCCGAGGCGCTCGGCACTGCCAGTGATTGCCTTGATCTCGTTGAACGTGCGCGCCGTGACCGAGTAGGTGTCGCCGATCACGTAGGCCTTCTGAGCCCCGAGGCGCTTGATCTCGGCCTTGGTCTCGGCCGTGAGCGTACCGGTCTCGGTGAGGAGCACCTGTCCGCCCGTGACGCCCGCGAGGCCTGCGGCGGCCAAAGCGTCGGGGAAGTTGTCGCCGCGCGCGACGATGACCGTCGAGCAGGAGCCGTTTTCGGGGAAAGCGGTCTGCGAGATGAGCGCCATCGTCTTGTAGCGGTCGGCACCGCCGAGGCGCGAAGCCTGCGCGGGAGGCTTCGGCACGTCCTTGGCATTGACGGTGACAGCGCACGTGGCCGTCTTATCGCCGGCTTTCGCCGTAATGGTTGCCGTACCTGCCTTGACGGCGGTGACTACGCCGCTTGCCGACACCGTGGCCGCTGCCTCGTTGGAAGACGTCCACGTCACCCTCTTGTCGGTTGCATTATCAGGCGCCACCGTTGCTACGAGGGTCGCAGTGCCGCCCTCGGTAAGCTCGAGGTTCGTCTTGTCGAGCGTGACACCGGTTACGGGGACGACCGCCGTCACCGTGTAGAGGCCGTTCTCAACCGCCAGCACGAACCCAGAACCGGCTACGATGTCGCCGGGGGTGAAGCCGCCCGCGTCAAGCGTGAACGAGACGGCCTTGGAAACGGTCGCGCCCGCAGCGTTCTTCAGGAGCTTGATGGTCTGGCCGTCGGTTACTGCGTTAACGGCAGCCTGCAACGTCGTGTAGTTGGTCCCGCCGATCGAAGCAACGCTTTCATCAGCGGTGGTAAGCGTGAACTCGCTGAACCCGTTGGGGTTCGTGAACGTGGCGGCAAAGCCGGCGGTAGCATCGCCGCTTACAACCGCTTGATACACATACGCGAGATCGGCGCTCTTAAGATGCTTCGCAAATACAGGATCCGTCGTCGCGTTGACAAAACCGGAGGGCAGCGGCACGGAGATGACCGTGGAGCTGGTCACGTTGAGCGTCTGCTCGTCGACCACGACGGCGTTCTTATCTCCAGCCGTGTTATCGGTCTTGATGTCCTTGGCGTCAGTCGCCGTCGACGCCACTACGCGCGACTTGGGCGTGATGTCGACCGTAAGCGCTTTGGTGCTGCTCGCAGAATCTTCGACAAACGCCTTTGGCTTGATCTCCACGTACGTTTGGACGAAGACGGTGATGGTATCGGTCTGGCCGACGGAAACCTCTTGCTTGAGCGCTTCCTTGGCACTGTCGACCGTCGTCTGCGTCAGGTTCTCGGCCGCTTCGTTCGCGTACGCGTTGAGGCCTTCAACCTGCGTTTCTGCGACCTTGTCGACGATCTCTTGCTTCGCCGTCTCGTCACCGAGATCTGCATCGGGATCGACCGTTACGGTCGGCTCGGTCACAACTGGTTTCGCATCGGTCGTAGCCTTGCTTTCTGCAACCATGTTCGGGTAGCCGGCCGTATCGCTTGGAAGCACGACCTTCTTGGCCGCAAGGTACGCGCTCGGATCGGCCGTGAAGTAGCCGCCCGAAACGCTCAGCTTGTCAACGCCTTGCGCTGCGCTGGGACCGACGAGATTGCCGTTGTTGATGCCGCCAGAGAAGTAACCGCCGGCGATCGTGAATTCGATGTTGTTGGCTGCTGCGATCGCTTGGTCAACGATCTCGTTTTTCGCGGCGATCGCATCGCCGTTGGCGTTCGTGAACGTGCCGCCGTTGATCGTCACGTTTACGGCACCCTTGTATGCTTTGTCGCTCGTGCCCTTGTGCTTGACCGCGACGATGGCGCCCGTATAGGCACCGGTTCCGCCCGAGGTGGCCGTCGCGTTCTGCAGGCGGGGAGCCGTGGCAGTGAACGTACCGCCGTCGATCGTCAGCTGGCCAGCCCTTATTTCAATCGCGCGGCCGGTACCTTCGAGCACAGGCGTGCCGGAGATGTTCGTGGTGCCCGCACTCGGGAGGTACAGCGTCTGCTCGCCGCCCTTGAGCGTGCCGCCCGTTATGTCGAGCCGGTAGCCCGCATACGTGGTGGTGCCGTTGCCCGAGAGGCAGATGCCCCCGTCGGTTTCAGTGCCCCACTGGTTGTCGAGCGTGCCGCCTTCGATGGTGGTATGGGAGGCGGAGCCGTACATGGTGGCGAGGTAGTAGACTCGCTCGGCACCCGTGATCGTTCCGCTTTCCATCGTGAATACGCCGTAGTTCTGGATGAGCGACAGAAGCGAGTACGTATCCCCCGCAGGAGACGTGGACTTGATGATTCCGCCTTCGCCGCTATCTTTCACGGTCAGGCCGGCACCTGCGGCAATGTAGATCAGGCCGCGCTCGTCGGTGAACGCGTCTGCCGTCGTAACGCGGTTTGTTATATCGCATTTCGACTGATCGAAGGTGATCGCCCTGCCCGCGAGGTCGAGCGTGATGCTCTTGCTGTCGACCTCGGCGTAGAACGGCGAGTCGTCCTTGGTGTTCATCTTGATCTGCGAAGCGTCGATCACGGCATCGTTGATCATCGTCACCGTATCGCCGTCCCCGGCTGCAACAATCGCCGCGTCGAGATTGGCGTACTGTATGCCTTTGACTTCGGCGACCTTGGGTTTCTCGCTCACCTTGTAGACGTCGCCATCCTGCACGCACTGATATTCGCCTTCGCAGTACGCGGTCACATCGCTCGAGTAGGAGCCGCCGGTGATGAAGCCAGTGCAGTCCGCACTGTAGACGGCTTCAGCGCCGGCTTCCTCCGAAGTTGCGGAGAATGATCCGCCCGCGATGTCGAGGGAGACCTTGGCGATGTCCTCGGCGCCGTTCCCTTCCGGGTTGCCCTCGTAGAAGGCGTACGTGCCGCCCGAGACGGTGCCGGCCGAAACATGCACCTCGACGGGCTGCTTGGTGATGTGCTGAGCTACGGCGATGCCGACGCCGTTGGTGGCGCCGCCGTTTGTGTTGCTCTTGGTGCTGAACTCGCCGGAGCCCTGAATGGTCGCATTGTCGGACGCATAAAGCGTACCTGCACGCATTTCGACGCCCGTAGCGCCGGAGATTTCACCACCGGTGATGGTGAGTTCGCCAACCTGCGGATGATAGACAGCGGGGCCGTCGGGTCCGGTAGCCTGAATTACGCCACCGGAAACGGCGATGCTCGTGCCGTAGTTTTTGGCAAATCCGTTTCCGCTGATCGCCCCGAATTTCGAATCGTGCTTAACGGTACCGCCGGATACCTCGAGTACAGCACCTTTGCCAAAGACCGTAACGGTTGCTTCAGCCAAATCGGCTCCCCCATTGGGAGACTCGATGACCGCATTGCCCGTGATCTCGACAGTCGCAGGATAGCTCGCGGCAGGAAGCGTATTGTCGTCAGCACCCTGGCAACCGTAGATGGCGATGGACTGCTTGCCACCGACCACGGTGCCGCCGGAGATTACTGCAGAAGTTTCGGCTCCGGATTTGCCGGATACCTGTACGCCGATCTTCGACGCTCCCTCAACGCTGCCTCCCGTCATTGAAAGGCTGGCTGCTGGACCGAAAAGCCAGACGCCACGCGTTGCGCCGTTAATGGAACCCTTTTCGAGAACAATTTTGCCCCCGGGTACGAAAACGGCTGCGTTCGCACTCGTATTGGTGTTTTCGATTGTGCCGCTGGTTGCGGAGTCCGTGATGGTCAGCCCGCCTTGGACAAGAACCGTCTGCTTGGCGCTACCCGTCACCTTTTTACCTGCTAGGTCGAGATTCGTCGTAGCACCCGTCGCAACGGTTGCTGCCGTAGCCCCAAGATCGACGTTGTCGAGCAGCACGACGGTTTTGCCCTCGGTCGCTGCATCGAAGGCTGCTTGGAGAGTTTCGTAGGCCGTATCGCCAACCTGCGCAACTTTATGCGATGAAACGTGGAACTTTCCTTCAGCCTCAGCGCAATCGTACCCTTCTGCAACGTACGCTGCCGGGTCCTCGGTATACGTTCCACCGGTGATAGCTATGGATTTGTTCGTACCGTTGCCGCCCTCGCCGATAGCGCCCGTATAGTCCCCTCCCTTAAGGGAAACGACAACCGCGCCCTCAGGATAAGATGTCGCATCGAGGTCTGCTTTAAGGACGCCCTTAGCTCCCTGGAATGTACCGTCGTTTACGTCGAGCGTGCCTCCCGAAGAAAACACATACAGCGCCCATCCATCGGAAACGTACGTTCCTCCGTTGACAATCGCTTTTCCGCCGTTGCTCACGCTTACGCAGGTGCTTGTCCAATCGAAGTAATGCTTTTGGGTAAACGCGCAATCGTTAAGGACTGCCTCCGCCTCGGGATGCGCCACCTCGATGCCGCCACCGTACTCTGATTCGATTACGACATTCGTCAAGTTCGCCCTCGCAGCACCGCTGAGCTTGACGTTCAGCCCCCACGGCCTTCCGTTCTTGAGCGTCACGCTCTCCATGTCGAGCGTGCCGCCCTCCAAGCGGAGCGTACCGTACAACCCGGTACCGGAAGAAGCATCGGAAGCCTGAACGCCAGTCGGCTCGCCTTCGGCGACCATCGTACCGTTTGTAATAGTCAGATGCCCGCTTAAAAGCTTGATGCCGCGATTGTTGATATTGCTGCCGTCGGTTACCGTAAACGTCTTGCCGTCGAGATCGATCGTAACATCTTTGGAAATCTCGATGCCGTCGGACTGAGTAATGTTGTCGAGGAGTTTCACCGTGTCAGTTGGTCCTGCTGCATCGATCGCCTTTGCGAGGCTCGAAAACTGATCGCCGCCGACGATTTCGGCAACCATCGGTTTAGCAGCAACGGTATAGGCGTCATCGTCTTGCGTGCAGTTATAGCCTTCGGCAACGTACGCGCTCACGTCGCTCGAGTAGGTGCCGCCGGTGATGGAGATTTTCTCCGCCGCCTGAGCCCACTCGGTCGCCTCGTACGCGTCGCCCGCACCTTTTTCCCACGTGTACGCGAGGACCGCATCGTTGTTAGCCGACGTGAACGTGCCGCCGTTGATGGTGATCGAAGGCGTGCCACCCGGATAGCCGCGGTTCACAAGCGAGAGCGCGGATCCGTCGCTGACGAGTCCGTCGCCTGTCTTGATTGCGCGCTCATCGACGCCAACGCCTTTGACCGTTCCGCCGTTGAACTGGAACTCGGTGTTGACCGTACCTTCGCCGGAGCAGAATTGGATGCCCGTCGTACCCTCGAGGGTACCGCCGTTAAGCGTCAGCGTGCCAGCCTGCGGATGGTAGATCGCGGCGGAGCCGGTGCTGGTGATCGTGCCGCCGTCGATGGTGATTTCGGTTCCATGATAGGTACCGTTTCCGGCAATGGCGTAGCCCATCGTATTGATAGAAACGCCTTCTGCGATCGTAAGTTTGACCTTGTCGGCAACTGTTGCTGCGTTCGTGGTCGTTCCGATAAGCGAGATGCCGACTGCACCGTACGTCTCGCTCGTGTTCGACGCGTTATCGAGGTTTGAAAGCTCGGTGCCCGCGCCAAGCGAGAGAGCTTTCGCATTCGTGTCGTCTTTTCCGCCTGCATAAATCAGGTAATTGTAGTTATAAGCCGTATCGGGCTTATAAGCCTTGATGGCGACATCTTGGGTAGCGAGGTTCGCCTTGTTCGCTACATGAACGGTCTTCCAACCTGCCGTCTGGTTACCGTTGCTGCGCTCATCGAGAAGCGTGCCGTTCTTGAGAACGTTTTCGCCCTCCCCCGCGAACTGTACGCCGTAAGCGGTAGCAGCCGATTCGCCCGCGATCGTCAACGTGTGGCCGCCGAGATCGACGGTCACATTGTTTGCAAACGTGACGGGTTCGGACGTTTGATCGACAGTAAGCGTTACCGTGTCGCCCGCTTGCGCCGCTTGAGCTGCGGCGGCGAAATCGGCATAGCCCTTCTCGCCGATCATGACCGAATAGCCGTCGTACGTAGCACCGTTCAAGAGCGACAGCGCGGTGCCCTCGGGGAGGGTCGATGTCTTGGCCGTATTTTCAACGTTGCCGTTTTTCTCGTCGATCGTCGTGGTGCGAATCCGCACGGTGCCGTCTACGGTGATCGTCTCGGGATACGGGGTGACGGCGCTCCCCGAAACCGCTTCCTTCCCGCACCCGCAATCGAGGTGGGCGCGCGCGATGGTGCCCGCGTTGACCACGTCGGTGTTTCCGTAGGTGGAAACGTTTGCGCCATCGGGCAGGAGCGTGAGAACGCCGATGCTCCCGTTGTTAACGAGGCTCGTATCGCCGATGTAGCCGCGCATCGACATGTAGAGGAGGCCAGTGATCTTCCCGTTCGCACCGACGGTCATCGACGCGTCGCCGCGGAAGCCGTTGGTGCCCGCGATGGCGCTGTACGATCCGGTGAGCGTTCCGTTCAGCTCGCACGAGACCGTGCCGACGCCGCCGTAGGAGTAGCTTCCGCCGAAGTAGCACGCCGCCTCGCCGTTGATGGTGACCTTCGAGGAGCCGACGAAGTTCTTCGCGGTGGTTTCTGCAGGCTTGTCCGCGCTGAACGTCACGACCTCGTTAATCGTCGGGCCGACCGATGCCATGCCGCCGGCGTAGACGATGCCGGCCTTGCCGTTTACGGTAACGGTCGAAGCGGTGGTCTTCGCGGTGCCCGTCTTGTCGCCTGCGGGGGTCAGGCCGCCGCCGTAGATGGTGCCGGCTTCGGCTCCCTCTTCGACGACGACGGTCGCCGTCCCCGCGTAGTCGGCCTTGTTGCCGCCTGCGAAGATGGCGCCGACCTTCGCGCCGCCTTTCACGGTGATCGAGGAATCGCCGGTCGCAGCGCTGTCCCCACCCGCGAAGATGGTCAGGCCGTCGGTCGCACCCTTGAAGTACGAAGCCGAGTTGTTGGCGAAGCTGTACGCCGTGCCGTCGACGGTCACCTTGAGCCCTTCGGTTGCGGGCTCGACGACGACGTTCTTGCCGTTCGCGTAGAGCACGTTGTAGAATTTCTTTTCGTTGTCGGGCTTGGCGGGATCGGCGCTCTGAACGGGCCCGACGACCTGGAGGGTGTCGAGCGCTTCGAGCGTCGAGACGGGTGCCGCCACGTTGCCGCCTTCGCCTTCGGCTTCGGGAACAGCCTGTTGCTGTTCGGGTGCCGGAGCCTGTGGCTGCTCGGGCGCTGCCGGCTGCTGCTCGGGCTGAGTCGGCTGCTCGGGCGCGGTCGTCCCGGTCGCCACGTCGCCCGTGCCTTCAACGGGAGCCGTCTGGTCCTGCTCGGATTGGGCGGGCGCGCCCTCGGGCTCGTCGGCCCACGCCGCTTGGGGGATCATGAGCGTCGCAGCCATGACCAGCGCCATGAACAGCGACAGCAGCTTTCTCGATCTCGCCTCCTTCGTCGTGCTTGAGGCTTGCTGGGTCATTGCCATTTCCCGACTCCTTTCCCTTGCGGTTCCGGCATCCAAACGCAAAACGGCCGAATCGCGAGGATTCGGCCGGCGAGGTGCACGGGTCCGATTCGAAGGGAGAACCTTCCGTAGACCTGCAACTGGCTGGCCGCCTCCGCGGGTGGGCCCCTATAGCTTTGCGCCGCCGCCTTTCGACGGGTTTGCATGGTTCGGACACGTTCCATGACCTGCGAGGTCATAGATATAATCGCAATAATGCCACCCCCCCCCAACAATTGTCAAGGTCAATTGAAGCTTGAATATCGCGAATGGCATACTTTATTGCCGACGCTTTTTGTAGGGGTTGATAAGCTGCCGCTCAGCTTTTCCGCTCTAGTCCGATAAAGCTTTCCTCATTGCATGCATCACTGTGCCGCGGCGCTTTCGGCGACGCTTCTTCGCTCGAACCTGTTCGCGACGGCATTCCTTGAATCGTCGAACCGAAAAAGATCCCGAAGCGAGAGCCTGGGAAACTTTCGGTCTGCCGGTTTTGGATGGCGGACGTCGCCCGCCGCCCAAAAGATAAAACCTTTTTTGGAAGCTCGGCGATTGACTCGAAAAGGCGTGGTCGGGCGTGGGTCGACATCCCCGCCGATCCGCAGCGAGGCGGTTCTATCCGCAGCGGAAGGTTTTTATCGATAATGCTTTTCTGCGCGAAAACGGCCTTCCGGTGCAGGCGAACCGTCGCTTTGCGAAATATCGGCGGCGCCTCGGGAGTCCGAGAGGCATTGTGCGCCGCTAAATCGCCTGATCGCGGTTTGCCGGGGCGAACAATCCGGCTCCGACGGGGGCTTCCGAGGGCGCCTTCGCGTCGCAAAGTGACGGTTCGCCTGCATCCGAGGGTCGTTTCCCGACAAAACCTCAGGGAACGGACTGGGAGGGACGCGACGCGCCCCTGCGAGTGGCTGCCTAAGGATCGCGGCACGCCCCTGCGAGTGGCTGCCTAAGGATCGCGGCACGCCCCTGCGAGACTACTGGCTAAGGTTCGTAGCAGCCCCCTGCAAGATGGCCGGAGCTTGTGCGCCGAATCGCCAGGGTGCGCTTATCGGCGTCCGCTATTTGATCTTCTCATCGTTCACCTGTTGATGGCGGATCGTGACGGCGCGGATGATCACGTACACGCCGAGCACGAAGGCTCCAAGGTAGCCAAGCGCACCCAAAAGCGGTACATCAAATATCTGCGGCCGCATAGGGGTGGTGCACACGATGCTCGAACCTACGAACAATCCCGCCGATATGAGTGAGAGGGCAAGCAAGCTCGCCACCTGGTAAAGCGTGCCTTTCACATCGTGCGGCAGCTTCATGTCCATGGATAACTTGAGCTGACCGCGGTCGAGCATGTCGAGCGTGTTCGAGAGTTGCGTT